>DATJTW010000071.1:0-9047 GCA_035502995.1 Steroidobacteraceae bacterium
GCGAGCTGTCACGATCCGGCGCGCGCGTTCACGGACGGGCGCGCGCGTTCGGTCGGTGCCACCGGCGCGGAGCTGCCGCTGAACGCGCCGACGCTGCTGAATGCCGCCTATTCACCTTCGCTGGGCTGGCACGATGCCGGCATCACGACGTTCGAGCAGCAGATGCGTGGCCCGATGTTCAACGAACACCCGCCCGAACTCGGGCTCGCCGGGCGCGCGGCGGAAGTCGAGCGCAGCTTGTTAGCCGACCCGGATACGCACGGCGCGTTCTTCGCGGCGTTCCCCGCCGATGCGCAGCCGGTGACCATCGACAACGTCATCCGCGCCATCGCCGCCTACGAACGCACGCTGCTGTCGGCCGATTCGCCGTTCGACCGCTACGTGTTCGCCGGCCAGCACGACGCGCTCGGCGCCGAACAGAAACGCGGCATGGATCTCTTCTTCTCCGCCCGCGCCGGCTGCTCCGGCTGCCACGGCGGCATCGATTTCGCGGGCGACTGGGTGGACCGCGACCACCTGGCCGCGAAGCCCATATTCGCCGACGACGGCACCGGGGAATCCGTGCGGGTGCCGACGTTGCGTCACCTGGCCGCCACCGCGCCCTACCTGCACGACGGCCGTTTCGCGACGCTCGACGCCGTGCTGGAACACTACGAAACGCTGGCGGCCGACCCCGCCGCCGACCCGCGCCTGCGCCGCGCGGCACTAACTACCGACGAACGCCGGGCGCTAAGGGAATTCCTCAGTTCGCTCGATTGACGGTCCGGGCGTATGCTCTCCCGCCCATGTCATCCGCCATTTCCGGCGAGCGCCGCGCGCTCGTGGCCCATCCGGCGCAACCCGCGGCGCCGGCGGTGCGCACGCTCACCGTGGCCATCAACCGGCCCTCCGCCGAGCTGCTGACCCTCGACTACCGCCTGGAAGCCGACCTGCAGGAGCTGCGCATCCCGGACGTGCGCGAGCCGGTCCGCGCCGACGGCCTGTGGCGCCACACCTGTTTCGAGGCGTTCATCGGCCAGACCGAGGCCCCGGGGTACTGGGAATTCAACTTCTCGCCCTCCCGCGCCTGGGCGGCCTATCACTTCACGGCCTACCGCGAGGGCATGGCGCCGCTGATGAAGGGCGCGCCGCCGGTCATCTCGACGCGCGAGCACCCGGACCTGCTCGAGCTGTCGGTGGCGGTCGATCTCTCCTGGCTGTCGCGGACTACCATCTCTCCGACCGTGCTGGGTGTGTCGGCCGTCATCGAAGACCGGGCGCGGGCGATGTCATACTGGGCGCTCAGACATCCCGCGGAGAAGCCCGATTTCCACCATGCAGAAGGCTTTGTGGTGCCCCTCGACTGAGGTGCGCGCGTGATCCAGTTCGGGATCGACCGGCTGCTCAGCGACCTCAAGCTGCAGCGCGAGCTCGAAGGCCGGCGCGTCGCGTTGCTGGCGCACCCGGCGTCGATGACCGCCGACTTCGAACATTCGCTGGACGCGCTACGCAACATCCGCGGCCTGAACGTCACGGCGGCGTTCGGTCCGCAGCACGGCCTGCGCGGCGACAAGCAGGACAACATGGTCGAGTCGCCGGACTTCCGCGACCCGGTGCACGGCATCCCGGTGTTCAGCCTGTACGGCGAGGTGCGCCGGCCCACCGACGACATGCTCGACCACTTCGACGTGTTGCTCGTCGACCTGCAGGACGTGGGCTGCCGCATCTACACGTTCATCACCACTCTTCTATATGTGCTGGAAGCGGCCGCGAAGCAGGGCAAGACGGTGTGGGTGCTGGATCGGCCGAACCCCGCCGGCCGGCCGGTCGAAGGACTGACGCTGCGCGACGGCTGGGAAAGTTTCGTCGGCGCGGGCCCGATGCCGATGCGCCACGGCCTCACGCTGGGCGAGCTCGGCATCTGGTTCGTCAGCAAGTTCCGGCTGAACGTCGACTACCGCGTGATCACGATGAAGGGCTGGAAGCCGGACGAGGCGCCGGGTTACGGCTGGCCGATCGGCGAGCGCCCGTGGGTGAACCCGAGCCCGAACGCGGCGAACCTGTCAATGGCGCGCGCGTATGCCGGCACGGTGCTGCTCGAAGGGACGACCTTGTCGGAAGGCCGCGGCACGACGCGGCCGCTCGAGTTGTTAGGCGCGCCCGGCATCGATCCGCGTTCGCTGCTGACGGCAATGGAACGCGTGATGCCGGCGTGGCTGCGCGGCTGCCGCCTGCGGCCGTGCTGGTTCGAGCCGACGTTCCAGAAGCATTCGGGCAAGTTGTGCGCGGGCTTCCAGATCCACGTCGACGACGGTGCGTACCATCACGGCGAGTTCCGTCCGTGGCGGCTGATCGCCGCGGCGTTCAAGTGCATCCGCCGGCTGCGCGGCGAATACCCGCTGTGGCGCGACTTCCACTACGAATACGAGAAGACGCGTCTCGCGATCGACCTGATCAACGGCAGCGAGTTGCTGCGCCAGTGGGTGGACGATCCGGGCGCGACGCCGTCGGATCTCGACAAGCTGGCGACGGCGGACGAAAAGGCCTGGCTCGAAGAGCGGGCGGATCTGCTGCTGTATCGCTGAGCGCGCGGCGGACGCCGGCGCGGAATCAAGACCTCGGGGCCGGCGCGGGTCCGGCCGCTTCGGGTTTCAGTTCGCGGTCCTGAAACCCGAAGGGTTCACCACTCTCATCCGATCACGCGGGCGGCGTGCGCCGGCTGCGAGTCGTTGTCCAGCATCTCGATCTCGACGGTCGGCACCTGGATCGTGACGCTCGGCGTCACGGTGCGGTTGCCGGCATGGGCGTTCACGGTCAGCAGGAAGGCGGCGGTCAGGGCGATGGCGGCGGCGCTCGCGGTCACGTGTTCGTAGGCGCGGCGCAGCAAGGCGGAACTCAGGCGGGTCATGGCATTTCTCCGGTGTAGGTTGCGGATAACTGCCGATTCGTCCGTTTCGACTCGACGCTTGCCGGCGTGAGTGAAGAGTTCGCTACGTATTCAATCGGTTCGCTGATATAGACGCGCGACCGGGGAAAAGGGTTGCAAGCGATCCTGGAAAATTGCGCCGGGCGGTTGAAGGGCGACGACGAGTGGTGGTTTCGCGGAAAAGTTTAAGAAATCCGCAATCTCCGCCTACGCGCGGTGGCCGGAGCGCCCCAGCAGCGCCAACAACGCCTTCGCCGGACGGCCGTGTGCCGCGCGGCGCCGCAGCTCGCCGTTCTGCCAGGCGATGAACACTGCGGGATTGATGTACGACTTGCGGCATACCGCTGGCGTGTTGCGCAGCCCGGCGGCCACGTCCTTCACCACGGCGTTCATGCAGCGCCGCAACGCGGCTTCGCTGCGCTTCTCGGGCAACGGCACGTCGTCGAGCAGCGTCAGCGCGTGCAGCGTCGCGTGCCAGGTGCGGAAGTCCTTCGCGGTGAACTCGCCGCCCATGCGCTCGCGCAGGTAGTCGTTGACCTGGCCGGAGTCGATCGCGTGATGGCCGCCGTCCTCGTCGACGTACTGGAACAGCGCCTGGCCGGGCAGCTCCTGGCAACGGCGCACGAGCTTCGCCAGCCGCGCGTCGTCGACGAGCACGTCGTGCTCCGTGCCGCCCTTGCCGCGGAACTGCAGCAGCGCCTTGCCGCGCGCCGGGAACTTCGCGTGGCGGTCGCGCAGCGTCGTCAGGCCGAAGCTGCCGTTGGTGCGCGCGTACTCGGCGTTGCCGATGCGCACCTGCGTCGCGTCTAGTAGTTTGACCAGCAGCGCCAGCACCTTCTCGCGCGGCAGGCCGGGACGCGCGAGATCGCGGCGCACGGCGTCGCGCAGGCGGCCCAGCGCCTTGCCGAAGCTCAGCATGCGCGAGTGCTTGTGGTCGTCGCGCGCCGCGCGGAAGTCGGGGTGATAGCGGTATTGCTTGCGGCCGCGCGCATCGCGGCCGGTGGCCTGGAGATGGCCGCGCGGGCTGGGGCAGATCCAGACGTCTTCGTAGGCGGGCGGGATCGCGAGCTTCGCGATGCGCGAGAGGGCGCGTGCGTCACGCAGCCGGCCGCCGGACGGGAGGAAATATTCGAAGCGCGGGGCTTTCTTCGAACCGCGCCGCACGCGGCGGATGCCTCGCGACTGGTCGCTGACGTAGACGAGACCTCGGGGTACGGGCGGCATGGGATCAGCGTGCCCGGAGCGCGGACCCGGCTGCTGTAGGAATTCCCACCGCGGACGACGTTTCATCGCGCCGTCGGGGAGACGGCGGATTCCCAGCGGGGGATCGGTCAGAGCGCTTTCAGCGCGGTGATCACGTAAGCCTCCTGGTGCGACCCGCCGCGCGATCCGAGCGTGGCGCGCACGGGCACGGGGTCCACGTCGACGATGCCGAGCTGGGAGATGACGGTCGTGGACACCTCGATGGGGTACACCTTGCCGTCGACTTCGAGGGTGCCGAGCATCACCTCTTCCGTGAAATCTCCGGGCGGGGATTCGCCATCGGTGCCCGAGTCGTCGGAGTCCGAGTCGTCATTGACGTCGACGACATCGCCTTCGTCGGGGACCTCCCAGTGCAGGGCGCCATCGACCGTCACGGGCAGCGACGCGGATTCCAGGCGGACGTCCTGGTGGCGGCCGCAGGCGGCGAGGCCCAGGGCGAGGAGGCAGGCGATGATGGCGGTCTTCATGGTAGCTAGTCTACGTGACTAACTACCATGGCGCACCGTCGGTACGCGGAGACGGCGCAATCGGCGACACCGTCCCGCTTGCCACGGCATCGTTGACAGGACGGCGGACCCGGCCGCCGCGCCGGCTCAGCACCTGACGATCGGGTTGTACGCCAGCCAGCGCCGCGCGAGCTGTTCCGTCGCGAAGAACCGGACGCAGGCGTGGTTGCGGTGCTCGTACACGAGCTCGGAGAAGCGGCTGCCGTGCGCGGCCGCATCGTCCACGACGACCGCCAGCTTCACGCGGTAGGTCGTGAACTTCTGCAGTACCTCGCCCGCGAGTCCGGTGCGCAGGTCGAAGAAATCGGCGCCGAGCTGCGATTCGTCGAGCAGCAGGCCGCCGGCCTCCATGCCGGCGCCGAGCGCCGCGGCGATGTCTGCGACCTCGTGCAGCCGCGGCCCGTTCACTCGGCGGATTCGGCGCCCGCGGCGACGAACGCGAGGTCGCTCATGTTGACCTTGGCGAGATCGAACTTCTTCGCCGACGCGAACATCTTCAGCAGCGCCTGTGCGATCGGCATCACCGGCTTCTTGTCGCCGGCCTTCACCTTGTGGAAGCGGACCGGATTGATGCGCGCGACCACGTAGCTGCGCAGGTACGGCGACTTCATGCCGCGCGCCTGCAGCTCGGCGACGATGCGTTTCACCTCGGCGTCGATCTCGGCCAGCCGCTTCGCGTAGCCCTCGCGCTCGCGCAGCGCCGCGGGCAGCGGCTTCGTGGTGAGCCGGTCCACCTTCTTGAGCACCGGGCTGTAGGCGCCGCCGCCGAAGCGCAGGTTGTCCTCGTAGACGAGCCCGAGCGTCAGCAGCTCGGCCGCTTCGAACTCCGCGGCCAGCGACGCTTCGGTGCGCGAGGGTTCGCGCTTCGCGAGATTGCGCGCCATGCGCACGACCTCGAGCGACTTGTCCTTGAGGTTGTGCGCCTTCTCGGTGTTCAGCGCCAGGATGCGGTACGACAGCGTCTCGTCGGGCGAGATCAGCACGGTGAGCTGCTTGAGGCCGAGCATCTTCGCGGCCGCGAGACGATGCCGCCCGTTCGGCGTCCAGAAGCGGCCGTCCTCGCCGCGCACGACGATCAGCGGGTCGAGGAACGCGGCCGTCGCCTCGATGGCGCCGGCGAGACGCTTCGCGTGGGTCGGCGAGAGATCGCGCTGGAACGGCGTGGGTTGCACGGCGCTGAACGGCAGCGACGCCAGCAGCAGCGGCCGGCCGCCGAGCGGCTCGCGGTACGCGCCAAGCGGCGCACCGCCGGCCTTCGTCACCAGCGCGACGACTTCGGCGAGATCGGGATGATCGAGCGGCAACGCGACCTCGGCCGCGGACAAGCCGCGCCGGGTCGCGCTGGGCGCGAGCTTCACGCCGCGCTTGCCCTTGCCTTTGCTCTGGCCCTTAGCCTTCGGCGCGGTTTTCTTTCTGGCGGCCATCGTCGTCCTCGTGTGTGCCGAGAATGATGCGCGCTCCGCGCGCGTACGTGAAATAGGCCCAGGCCCAGTTGATCAGCACGATCAACCGGCTGCGGAAGCCGATCAGGAAATAGATGTGCAGCAGCAGCCAGAACCACCAGGCGAAGATGCCGGAGAATTTCAGGCTCGGCAGTTGGGCGATCGCGGAGTGGCGGCCGATCGTCGCCAGCGAGCCGAAGTCGCGGTAACGGAACGCGGTGGTGGCGCGGCCGGCGAGACGCGCACGGATGCCGTCGGCGACGTGCGCTCCCATCTGCTTCGCCGACGGTGCGACGCCGGGCACGGGCTTGCCGTCCTGCACGACGCTGGCGAGATCGCCCGCGATGAAGATCTCGGGCCGGCCGGGCAGCGACAGGTCCGGCGCGACCTTCACGCGCCCCGCGCGATCCGTCTCGACGCCCGGCGTCGACTCCGCGAGTTGTCTGCCGAGCGGCGAGGCGGCGACGCCGGCGGCCCAGAGGATGGTACGCGCCGCCACCTTCTCACCGCCGACTTCGAGGAAGTCGGCGCCGAGGTCCGTCACGGGGGCGCCAGTGCGCACGTCGACACCGAGCTTGACGAGTTGTTTGCGCGCCTTGCCGGAAAGGTCTTCCGGATAGGTCGCGAGCACGCGCGGGCCGGCTTCGATCAGCAACACGCGCGCCTTGCGCGGGTCGATGTGGCGGAAGTCGTGCACGAGCGTGTGGCGCGCGATCTCGGCCAGCGTGCCGGCGAGCTCGACGCCGGTCGGGCCGGCGCCGATCACCGCGAACGTGAGCCAGGCGTTCCGTTCGGCGTCGACCGACGCGCCTTCGGCGTGCTCGAACGCCGACAACACGCGCCGGCGGATCAGGAAGGCATCGTCCAGCGTCTTGAGACCCGGCGCGTGTTTCGCCCAGTGGTCGTTCCCGAAGTACGCATGCGTCGCGCCGCTCGCGACCAGCAGATAGTCGTAGGCGACCTCGCGATCCGCGAGCACCACGCGGCGCGCGCCGGCGTCGACGCGCAACACCTCGCCCATGAGGACGGTGACGTTCTCCTGGCCGCTCAGGATGTGGCGCAGCGGCGCCGCGATCGACGGCGCGGCGAGGCCGGCGGTGGCCACCTGGTACAGCAGCGGCTGGAAGAGGTGATGGTTCGAACGGTCGATCAGCGTGATGTCGACGGGGGCGTTCGCGAGGCGGCGCACGGCCCACAGCCCGGCGAATCCGCCACCGATCACCACGAGTTTCCGCCTGTCCATGCGGAAAGTTTACTGAAACGGCCGCGTGTCGCCGCGCTAAAATCTTGCGCGGACATCAGTGAAACTGAAGAACGCGACTCCATGAAACCCATCACGCAGAACGACCTGATCTCGAGCGTCGCCGACGCCCTGCAGTACATCTCGTACTACCACCCGCCGGATTACATCCGCGCGCTGGGCAAGGCCTATGAGCTGGAGCAGTCGCCGGCCGCGCGCGATGCGATCGCGCAGATCCTCACGAACTCGCGCATGTGCGCCGAGGGCCGTCGCCCGATCTGCCAGGACACGGGCATCGTCATGGTGTTCGCCAAGGTCGGCATGAACGTGCGCTGGGACGCGCAGCTGTCGTTCGAGGAGATGATCAACGAGGGCGTGCGCCGCGCCTATCTACATCCGGACAACAAGCTGCGCGCGTCGATCGTCGCGGATCCGCAGTTCTCGCGCCGGAACACGAAGGACAACACGCCGGCGGTCATCCACACGCAGCTGGTGCCGGGCGACGAACTCGAGATCACCGTCGCGGCGAAGGGCGGCGGTTCGGAGAACAAGTCGAAGTTCGTGATGCTGAATCCGTCGGATTCGCTGGTGGACTGGGTGCTGAAGACGGTGCCGTTGATGGGCGCCGGCTGGTGCCCGCCCGGCATGCTGGGTATCGGCATCGGCGGCTCCGCCGAGAAGGCGATGCTGCTGGCGAAGGAATCGCTGATGGAGCCCATCGACATGGCCGAGCTCAAGGCGCGCGGGCCGGCGACGAAGACCGAGGAGCTGCGCATCGAGCTGTACGACAAGGTGAACGCGCTCGGCATCGGCGCGCAGGGTCTCGGCGGCCTGTCTACCGTGCTCGACGTGAAGATCTTCGAATACCCGACGCACGCGGCGTCGAAGCCGGTCGCGATGATCCCGAACTGTGCGGCCACGCGGCACGTGCACTTCACGCTCGACGGCAGCGGGCCGGCGGTGCTCGAGCCGCCGAAACTGTCCGACTGGCCGAAGATCGACTGGCGGCCGGCGGCCGACGCGCGCCGCGTGAACCTCGACACGCTGACGCCGGCCGAGGTCGCGACGTGGAAGCCGGGCGAGTCGCTGCTGCTGAACGGCCGCATGCTCACGGGCCGCGACGCGGCCCACAAGCGCATCGCCGACCTGTTCGCGAAGGGCGAGGGCCTGCCGGCCGGCGTCGATTTCCGCAACCGGGTCATCTACTACGTCGGCCCGGTGGATCCGGTGCGCGGCGAAGTCGTCGGTCCCGCGGGTCCGACCACCGCGACGCGCATGGATAAATTCACCGAGATGATGCTCGAGAAGACCGGGCTGATCGCGATGGTCGGCAAGGCCGAGCGCGGGCCGACGGGTGTGGAAGCGATCCGCAAGCATCGCGCGGCGTACCTGATGGCGGTCGGCGGTGCGGCCTACCTGGTGTCGAAGGCGATCAAGAAATCGCGCGTGGTCGCGTTCGAGGATCTCGGCATGGAAGCCATCTACGAATTCACCGTCGAGGACATGCCGGTGACGGTGGCGGTCGATGCGAACGGGACGTCGGTGCACCAGACAGGGCCGGCGGAGTGGTCGCAGAAGATTGCTGCCATCGGTCGGCGGTAAGAGTGGGATTGGCCCCAAACCGGCGTTTGGTGCCGAACCTCGTCAGGCTGGCGGGACGATCGACACTCGACGGTGAGGTTCGGCACCAA
>DATJTW010000072.1:0-12998 GCA_035502995.1 Steroidobacteraceae bacterium
CGGAACTCCAGGTGGGGCGCAAACCACGCAGGCCGCAGCGTATGGCCGGCCGCGTTCTGTTCGGCAATCACCTCGAGGAGATCCTGTTCGATGAAGTACGGCAGCATGAAGCGGTCGTGCAGCTCGGTGCCCCAGCGCACCTGCCGCGCGCGGTACGGCTGCTGCCAGAACTTCGCGACCAGCGCGCGCACGAGGAGCTGCTGGGTGAGGCTCATGCGCTCGTGCGGCGGCATCTCGAAGGCGCGCATCTCGAGCAACCCCAGGCGCCCGGTATTCCCGTCCGGCGAGAACATCTTGTCGATGCAGAACTCGGCGCGGTGCGTGTTGCCGGTGGAATCGATCAGCAGGTTGCGGAACAGGCGGTCGACCTGCCAGGGCGGCGGCACGGTGCCGCGCGGCGGCAGTTGTTTGAACGCCAGCTCGAGCTCGTACAGCGAATCGTTGCGCGCCTCGTCGACGCGCGGCGCCTGCGACGTGGGGCCGATGAACAAGCCGCTGAACAGATAGGACAGCGACGGATGGTTGTGCCAGTACGCCAGCAGGCTGCGCAGCAGGTCGGGCCGGCGCAGGAACGGCGAATCCGAGGGCGTCGCGCCGCCGAGCACGAAGTGGTTGCCGCCGCCGGTGCCGGTGTGCCGGCCGTCGAGCATGAACTTCTCGGTAGTCAGGCGGCTCTGCCGCGCGACGTCGTAGAGATGCGTGGTGCGGTCGACCAGCTCGTCCCAGCTGCCGGAGGGATGGATGTTGACCTCGATGACGCCGGGATCGGGTGTCACGCTGAAGCGGTTGAGCCGCGGATCCTTCGGCGGCTCGTAGCCCTCGAGCACCACCGGGATGTTCATCATCTCCGCGGTCGCTTCGACGGCGGCCACCAGTTCGAGGTACTCCTCGAGCCGGTTGGTGGGCGGCATGAATATATAGAGTGAGCCGGCGCGCGGTTCGGCGCACATCGCGGTGCGCGTGATGTCGGCGGCGGATTGCAGGAAGCGCGGCGCGGTGTCCGGCGCGACGGAGCCTTTTTTCGCACGAGCGCGGTCGCTGCCATCGCGACCACCGGCGCCATCGCCGCCGGCGGCCGAACTACCCGCGTCCGCGTCGCCGGCGTCACGGCCATCGCGGCCGTCACCGACGAACTGGCGGCGGATGTCGGCGGCGCGCGGCAACGGCGACAGCGGCGCCATCGGGTCGGGCTCGTACATGTACGGGTACTCGCCCTTCGTGACCCAGGGCTGCGAATCCAGCGGCAGGCGATAACCGACCGGCGAATCTCCCGGCATCAGGTAGCAACGCTCGCGACGCAGGAACCACGGCCCGGTGCGCCAGCGTGTGCCCGACGGATCGCGCGACACCGGCAACACGTGCCCGATCACCGCGTCCAGGCCCTGCTCGAAGACCTTCGCGAGCCGCGCGCGCTCCTGCGGATCCTCGAGCTTCGACTTGAACGGGTCGACGTTCGAGGGCAGCCGCCGCTCGCGCCACAGGTAATAGAAGGCGTCCTCGTAGGCGGCGAAGATGTGCTCCGGCGCGAGGCCGAGCTTCTCCGCGACGCCGGCCAGGAACACGCCGGCGACCTCGGCGGTCACGCCCAGGTCGCGCTTCTCGTCGCCGAGCAGCACGGGGTTCATCCAGATGGGTTCGCCGTCGCGGCGCCAGAAGCAGTTCAGCGACCAGCGCGGCAGCTGTTCGCCCGGATACCACTTGCCCTGGCCGAAGTGCGACAAACCCTGCGGCGCGTACTTCTGCTTGAGGCGCGCATACACGTCGATGGCGAGGCGGCGCTTGTTGGGCCCCATCGCGGTCGTGTTCCACTCCGCGCCGTCCGGATCGTCGACGGACACGAACGTCGGTTCGCCGCCCATCGTCAGGCGCACGTCGCCGGCGAGTAGTTGGGCGTCGATGGCGTGGCCGAGTTTCTCGATCTCCGCCCACTGGTCTTCCGTGTACGGCTTGGTGACGCGCGGCGCTTCCCACACGCGCTCCACCTTCATGTGGTGTTCGAACCGGACTTCGGCCTTGTCGACCGCGCCGGTGACCGGTGCCGCCGCGCCGGGCTCGGGCGTGCAGGCCAGCGGGATGTGGCCCTCGCCCGCGAGCAGGCCCGACGTGGGGTCGAGGCCGATCCAGCCGGCGCCCGGTAGATAGACCTCGCACCAGGCGTGCAGGTCGGTGAAATCCCGCTCCGGCCCGGACGGACCGTCGAGGGACTTCATGTCGGCGGTCAGCTGGATGAGATAACCCGAGACGAACCGCGCGGCGAGCCCCATGTGCCGCAGCAGCTGCACCAGCAGCCATGCCGAGTCGCGGCACGAACCGGAGCGCTTGCGCAGCGAGAGCTCCGGCGTCTGCACGCCCGGCTCCATGCGGATGAGGTACTTGATGTCGCTCGCCAGCTTCGCGTTCAACCCGACCAGGAAATCGATGGTGCGCTGGCGGTGGCGCGGGATCGTCGACAGGTATTCCTTGAACAGCGGCTCGCCGCGGAACATGACGAGATACGGCGCGAGATCGCGCTTGTCGACGCCGGCATACGCGAACGGGAAGGTCTCGGCGTACGGCTCGAGGAAGAAGTCGAACGGGTTCAGCACCGCCATCTCGGCGACGAGATCGACCTCGATGCGCAGCTCGTCGGTCTTCTCCGGGAAGACGAAACGCGCGAGGTAGTTAGCCTCGGGGTCCTGCTGCCAATTGATGAAGTGATTGGCCGGCGTCACCTTCAGCGAGTACGAGACGATGCGCGTGCGGCAGTGCGGCGCGGGTCGCAGGCGCACGACCTGCGGCCCGAGCGAGACGAGCCGGTCGTAGCGATAGTGTGTGACGTGGTTGAGTGCGACGTGGATGGACACGCCGGCATTCTACACAGCGGGCTTGTTTGGCTGCCGCGCACCAAATTGCGCCAAAACCAGCGCGGCGGCACCATCCCGAGGCGACCCGCGCGGTCGCACGCACTTTTTTGAACACGCCGGATCGGCTCTGGTATTTTCGGATCGCCACTCCGGCGAACGATGAAAACAGACTGGACCTCATACCCCTCTCCCGGTTTCCACGACGAGCTCGTGGGCCCCGGCGGCGGCGCGCGCGCGGCGGGCCGCGCGCTGATGCGCTATCTGACCGAGATGGACGGCGACGAGATCGCGCTGCGCCAGCAGGCGGCCGAGCTGGCGATCAAGGCGATGGGCATCACGTTCACGGTCTATCACGAGCAGGACGGATCGATCGACCGCGCCTGGCCGCTCGACATCATCCCGCGCACCATCACGCGCAAGGAGTGGCAGAAGATCGAGGCGGGCCTCATCCAGCGCGCCGCGGCGCTGAACCTCTTCATCGACGACGTCTATCACGCGCAGAAATTCATCCGCGACGGCCTGATGCCGGCGTCGATCATCGCCACGTCGAAGAACTTCCGCTCGGTGGTCAAGGGCATCAAGCCGCCGCTCGGCACCTGGGCGCACATCTGCGGCTCGGACCTGATCCGCGACAAGGACGGCACGGTGTACGTGCTCGAGGACAACCTGCGCGTGCCGTCGGGTGTCTCGTACATGCTCGAGAACCGCCAGGTCGTGAAACGCGTGTTCCCCGAGCTGTTCGAGAGCGCGGCGATCCTGCCGGTGGACGACTACCCCTCGCAGCTCTACGACATGCTGGCGGCGCTGTCGCCGCGCAAGGAGACGCGCCCCGAGGTCGTCGTGCTGACGCCGGGCATCTACAACTCGGCCTACTTCGAACACGCCTATCTCGCGCGGCAGATGGGCTGCGAGCTCGTCGAGGGCCGCGATCTCGCGGTGGACAGCGACGACGTCGTCTACATGCAGACGGTGCGCGGCTGGACGCGCGTCGACGTCATCTACCGGCGCATCGACGACGACTTCCTCGACCCGGAGGTGTTCCGCAAGGATTCCTCGCTCGGCGTCCCGGGACTGATGCGCGCGTGGGCGCGCGGCAACGTGGCGCTGGCGAACGCGCCCGGCGCGGGCGTCGCCGATGACAAGCTCGTCTACACGTACGTGCCGGACATGATCAAGTACTACCTCGGCGAGGACGCGATCCTGCCGAACGTGCCGTCGTGGCGCTGCGGCGAGAGCAAACAACTCGACCACGTGCTCGGCAACCTCGACCAGCTGGTGGTGAAGCCGGTGGACGGCTCGGGGGGGTATGGAATGCTGATGGGGCCGATGTCGACGAAGGTCGAGCGGTCGCGGTTCGCGGATTCCCTGAAGTCGGATCCGCGCAGCTTCATCGCGCAGCCGGTGGTCACTCTATCTACCGTGCCGACGCTGGTCAGCGACCGGCTCGAGCCGCGGCACGTGGACCTGCGGCCGTTCATCCTGTCGGGGCCGCAGACCGCGGTGACGACCGGCGGCCTGACGCGCGTGGCGCTGCGCAAGGGGTCGCTGGTGGTGAACTCGTCGCAGGGCGGCGGGAGCAAGGATACGTGGATCGTGGATACGGAGAGTTAGAGTTAGTGCTCGCCCGCGTCGTCGAAAACGTCTACTGGCTCTCCCGCTACCTCGAGCGCGCGGAGAACACCGCTCGCATCATCGGCGTGAACACCAACCTGCTGCTCGACCTCCCGGGCGGCATCGCGCCGGGCTGGCTGCCGCTGGTCGACATATCCGGCAACCGCGCCGAGTTCGACGCGCGCGGCACCAAGGGCGAGGAGCGCGACGTCGTCCACTTCCTCATGGCCGAGGCCAACAATCCCGGCTCCATCTGCTCGTCGCTCAACTACGCGCGCGAGAACGCCCGCACGTTGCGCGAGATCCTGCCGACCGAGGCCTGGGAGCTGCTGAACCAGTTCTTCTCGGACTTCCAAAAGGATCTGCCGACCGGCATCAACAAGCGCACGCGCTTCGAGTTCCTCAAGCGCATCGTCGTCACGCTGCAGACCATCGCCGGCATGCTCGACGGCACGATGAACCGCAACGACGCGCACACGTTCCTCACGCTCGGCCGCAACCTCGAACGCGCCGACATGACCAGCCGCATCGTCGACGTGCGCTCGGCCCAACTACTGCCGGCCGAGACGCCCGAGCTGCGCCCGTTCGAGAGCGTGCAGTGGATGAGCGTGCTGAAGTCGCTGTCCGGCTACCAGATGTACCGGCTCAAAATGCGTTCGCGCGTCAAGCGCGCCGACGTGCTCCAGTTCCTGCTGCGCGACGATCAGTTCCCGCGCTCGTGCCAGTTCTGCCTCGTGCAGCTCGAGTCCTCGCTGACGACCCTGCCGCGCAGCGAAGGCGCGCTCGAGGTGCTCGAGACCGCGAAGCGCTTCATCGAGCGTGCGCCGCTCGGCACGCTCGACCAGCCCGGCCTGCACGAGCTGATCGACAAGATCCAGCTGCGCATCAGCGACGTGCACGACGGCCTCGCGACCACCTACTTCCCGTCGAGCCCGACCGAGCTGCGGCGCATGCCATCGCAGACCCAGACGCAGTCGCAGCGGCAGAGCTCGCTGTCGTTCGGCGAGGCGGCCGAGCGCTGATCCCATCACGGGCGCGTATGGCAGGCATGCCTGCCGGCGCGTAGGTAGCCTTACGAATGCGCGGCGCGCGCCTGGCGTCGATGCTGCGCCCATGGACGATCGAATCGAGCCCTGGGGCACCACCCTCTTCGACGGCCGCGCCGCCCGGCGCGGTTTCGCGCTCAACAAGATGTGCTTCTCGTTCAACGACGCGGCCAACCGCGACGAATTCCGCCGCGACGAGGACGCCTACTGTCGCCGGTACGGCCTGGATGAACGACAGCGAGCCGCGGTACGCGACCGCGACGTGCTCGCGATGCTGGAAGCCGGCGGCAACATCTACTACCTCGCAAAGCTCGCGGGCATCTTCGGACTCGGCGTGCAGGACATCGGCGCCCAGCAGACCGGCATGAGCGTCGACGCTTTCCGCGCCCGCCTGCTCGGGGCGGGTGGCTGACGTGGCGCGCATCATCGGCGGAATCGGCACGTCGCACATCCCCGCCATCGGGCTCGCGATGGCACGCCACCAGTGCGCCGACCCCTACTGGAAGGATTTCTTCGACGCCTACGCCCCGGTGCGGCGCTGGCTCGCCGACGCGCGGCCGACGGTGGCGGTGGTCGTCTACAACGACCACGGGCTGAATTTCTTCCTCGACAAGATGCCGGCATTCGCCATCGGTGCCGCTCCCGAGTACCGCAACACCGACGAGGGATGGGGCCTGCCGACGCTCGCGTCGTTCCCGGGCGATGCGGAATTGTCGTGGCACCTCATCGAGGCGTTGGCCGCCGCCGATTTCGATCTCACCACGTGCCAGGAGATGCTCGTCGATCACGGCTTCGTGGTGCCGATGCAGTTGCTGTGGCCTAACACGAGCGACTGGCCGGTGCGCACGATTCCCATCCACGTGAACACGGTCCAGCATCCGCTGCCGAGTCCGGCGCGCTGCCTGCG
The DNA here is from genome assembly GCA_035502995.1 of Steroidobacteraceae bacterium. Taxonomy (GTDB): domain Bacteria; phylum Pseudomonadota; class Gammaproteobacteria; order Steroidobacterales; family Steroidobacteraceae; genus CADEED01. The sequence continues at coordinate 6,408 of DATJTW010000072.1, forward strand.
ATTCGGCGAGACACTCGGCCGGGCGATCGAGGCCTGGCCGCGCGATGAACGCGTGCTGGTCCTCGGCACCGGCGGTCTGTCGCACCAGCTCGATGGGCGCCGCGCGGGGTTCATCAACAAGCCCTTCGATCTCTACTGCCTCGACAAGATCGTCCATCAACCCGAGCAGCTCGCGTCGCTCACGATCCGGGAGCTCGTCGCACAGGCCGGCACTCAGGGTCCCGAACTGATCCAGTGGCTCGTGATGCGTGGCGCGCTCGGTGCGCACGTCCGCCAGCTGCAACGCAACTATCACGTGCCGGTGTCGAACACCGGGTCCGGCCTGTTGCTGCTCGAGAAGGCCGCCTGACCGCAGTGCCGGCCGTCGACGCGGCATGTTGAGGACGCATGGGTGATTTCAGCGTGCCGCCGGTCGCCGCCTCGATCCTGGTCGCCCTGGGCGCGGGCCTGCTGATCGGCATCGATCGAGAGCGACGCGCCCGGGAAGAAGACGTGCCAGCCGCCGCGGGCGTGCGCACCTTCGCCATCGTGGCGTTGTCAGGCGTATTCGCGGCCCTGGCCGGCTCGCCGGTCCTGCTCGGCGCGGTCGCCGCCGGCGTGATCGCGTTGACGGCGCTTTCGTATTCGAAGACACGTGACGCGGATCCCGGACTCACTACCGAGATGGCGCTGCTCGCGACGTTCCTCACGGGTGCGCTGGCCGCGTCCAACCCGTTGCTCGCAGCGGCGGCCGGCGTCCTCGTCGTGATCCTGCTGGTATCCCGCGGCGCGCTGCACGGCTTCGCGCGCCGCGAGCTCTCCGAGCGGGAGCTGCAGGATGCGGTGCTGCTCGCCGCCGCGGCAATCCTCGTGTTGCCGATCCTGCCGGACCACCCGGTCGATCCCTGGGGCGTCGTGAATCCGCGGCTGGTCTGGAAGCTCACCGTGCTGATCATGCTGGTCGATTCCGCCGGCTACGTGGCGCAGCGGCTGGTCGGCGCGCGCGCCGGTCTGCCGATCTCGGGATTGCTCGGCGGTTTCGTCTCGAGCACCGCCGTCGTCGCGACCATGGGCAAGCGTGCGCGGCAGGACCCGTCGGTCTGCCCGTCGGCAGTTGCCGGCGCGGCGCTGTCGCAGATCGCGACCGTGGTGCAACTCGCGCTCGTGCTCGCGGTGAGCAACCCCGCGCTGTTGCAGCGGCTGGGCGGGTCGCTGATCTCGATGGGCATGTCGATGGCGGCGTATGGCGGTCTCGTTGTCCTGCGCTCGCGCACCCACGCCGCGCCACCGCCACCGACGCCGGGCGGCCGCGCGTTCCGGCTGCGCACGGCCTTGTCGTTCGCGGCGGCGTTCACGGCCGTCGCCCTGCTCGTCGCGTGGCTGCAGCGGTCGTTCGGCGCAACGTGGGCGCTGGCTGGCGTGGTGGTCGGTGGCTTCGCGGACGCGCATTCCACGACGGCGTCAGTGGGCTCGTTGTCCGCGCAGGCGCAGATGGCACCCGAGCTGGCTGCGATCGCCGTCGGCCTGATCGTCACGACGAACACGTTGTCGAAGCTCGGTTTCGCGTGGGTCGGGGGCGCTCGGTACTTCCTGCGACTCGCGCCGGCACTGTTGCTGCTGGTCGCCTCGTTCTGGCTGGCCTGGTGGCTGGAAGGCGCGGCATGACGGGCCGGTCCGGGCACGAGCTCGCGAAGTCACGCGGGTAGTCAGGCCGCCGCGCTGGACGACCGCCGGCGCCCGCTCTATATATCGAGCGCATGAACAAGTTGGTTGCGACGTTCGCCACGACCACGGCGCTCTTCGCCACGAGCACCGCGTGGCTCGCCTGGCGCGTGAACGGGCTCGAGGCGGGCGCACCTGCCGGCCCCTCCGGGGCGGTCGTCGAATCGCCGCCGGCAACGGCCTCGCCCGCGTCGGGCGGAACCGTCGCCGCGAGCCCGGTCGCACTGGCCAAGCCCGGCGCCACGACGGGCAACCTCGCCGCAACGGCCACTCCGGCCACTCCGCCCGACACGGACGCCGGCCGCGCCATGACCATCGCCTTCGGCCGCGATTTCCTCAAGCAGTACGACAGCCCCGCCACGCGCGCGACGCTGGTCGCGAACACGCGCGGCGGCATCGAGGCGCAGTACGCGCGGTTCCGCGACCGCTACAAGATCGACGCGCGGACGTTCGACCAGCTCGTCGGCCTGCTCGCCGAGGAGCAGCTCGAGCAGCAGGCCAACTACTTCCGCTGCCTCGTCGATCCTGCCTGCGACACGTCGAAGATCACACAGCCGCGCGACCGCAGCGACGAGCTGACCGCGCTGCTCGGCGGCCGGGTGGGCGAACTGCGCGCCTTCCAGAGCTCGCTGCCCGAATGGCAATCCATCGTCCAGCTGCGCGGCCGGTTGCCGGAGTCGAGCTACCTGCGCGATCCGGAAGCGGAGCGCCTGCTGAGCGCGCTGTCCGGCGAACGCGAGCGGTTCCGCGCCGAAGCGGGCCAGTCCGGTTCGGCGCTGCGCGGCTGGGGCAACGGCACCGGCATGCTCTGGTATTCCGGCGACGGCGGCATCGCGGAGCAGATGGCGTCCGCGAACGCGTATGCCGAGCGGCTGCGCGGCCAGGCGGCCGACATCCTGACGCCGGAGCAGCTGGCCGCGTTCATCCAGCTCCAGCAGGAGATGCTCGCGGGGCTCGAGTCCTATCTGCGCTCGACCGGCGGCAAGCCTGGCTGAGCCCGCCGGCGCGCGCCGCATCACGCTCCAGTAGCTAGGCCGACGCCTTGCGACCGCCGCGCTCGATCGTCGCCCGCGCCAGCTCGCGTTCCTGCAGGCACTTCGCCAGATCCGCGCAACGGTTCACGAGGTCGCGGGCGCCCGCGCGCAACTTGTCGCTGCCCTCGACGAACTCGACGTTCCTTTCCATGTCTTCCGATTCCCACCCCAGCGAATGCGCGACGAACGGGAACTGCGGCAGCAGGAAGCCGATCTCGCTGAAGAAGCCCATCATCTGCCCGGCCACGGACTGGATGCCGTCCTGTCCGCCGGTGATGATGAACGCGGCCACCTTGTTCCGGATCAGCACCTTGTTGTTGATCGTGATCTGGTTCTGGATGCAGTTGAACCGCTCGACCATCTTGTAATAGAGCGAGCTCGCCGCGCCCCAGCGGATCGGCGTCGCGACGAGGAACACGTCGGCCCAGTGCACGGCGGTGTCGTACACCTCGGTGAGCTCGTCGGCGGGATCCGCGGCGGTGATCGAGCACGGCCAGGTGCAGGCCTTCGCGGCCTTGGAGTAGTAACCCTCGCAGGCGCGGAACTTCAGGCCGTTGAGCATCAACAACCGCGTCTCCGCCCCGAGCTCCGTGCGCGCATGGTCGAGCGCGACTTCGAGCAGGTGCTGCGACGTGGAGAACCGCGGGTACTTCGCGTCCATCACCGTGCTAGAGATGCCGCCGATGCGCAGCGGCCCGGGCGCGCGCTCGGTCGAGCGCGTCAGCGGATGCGGATCGTGCGGGATGTGGCCGCGCTTGCTGACGGGCTTCGCGCTGACTAACAACCGCCCGCCCTCCTCGCGCACCGCGTAGCCGGGCACCTTGTCGGCCTCGTGTCCGGGCTCGCCTTCGCCGGTGCAGCGGTGGAAGCGGTACTGGTGCCAGGGGCAGACGACGAACTCGCCTTCGAGATGCCCGCGCCCCAGCGGCCCGCCGACATGGTTGCAGACGTTCGAGATGACGCCGAACTTCCCCTCTTTATAAGAGACGGCCACCAGCCGGTCGCCGAGCTTCGCCTCGCGCAACGCCGAGTGCTTGAAATCCTCGGCGGCCCCCACGTCGATCCACTCACCGGGTTCGTTCATGGCCGACATGATATCCCCTACACTGTCGCGCATGAGTCTCGAGCACAGCACGATGCAACGCGTCACCTGGCGGCTGCTGCCGTTCCTGCTGTTGCTATACATCGTCTCGTGGCTCGACCGCGTCAACGTCGGTTTCGCGAAGCTGCAGATGAACGCGGACCTGGGCTTGAGCGACACGATGTACGGCCTGGGCGCCGGCATCTTCTTCATCGGCTACGCGTTCTGCGAGATCCCGAGCAACTGGTTCCTGGTGCGGTTCGGCGCGCGGCTCTGGATCGCGCGCATCATGATCACCTGGGGCCTGATCTCCGCCGGCATGATGTTCGTGCAGGGCGAGTGGAGCTTCTACGTGATGCGTTTCCTGCTCGGCGTCGCCGAGGCGGGGTTCCTGCCGGGCATCATCTACTACCTGTCGCAGTGGTTCCCGCGGGAACGGCGGGCGAAGGCCGTGTCGTGGTTCATGATCGGCATCCCGCTGTCGGTGGTGTTCGGCGGGCCGCTGTCCGGCTGGTTGTTAGGCTTCGACGGCCACCTGGGCCTGCAGGGCTGGCAGTGGCTGTACCTGGTCGAGGGCCTGCCGGCAGTGTTCCTCGGCTTCGTGGTGCTGGGCTATCTCACGGACAAGCCGGCCGACGCGAAGTGGCTGACGGCGGAGCAGCGCGAGTGGCTGAGCGCGCGCATCGCGGCCGAGCACGTCGTCGCGCCGGGCGCGCGGCGGCTGAACTTCCGCGACGCGCTGACGCATCCCACGGTGTGGTTGCTGGCGGTGATCATGTTCTGCTGCCAGACGGGCAGTTATGGGCTGACGCTGTGGGTGCCGACCATCGTGAAGGGCCTGTCCGGGTTCTCGGACTTCGAGGTCGGCCTGTTCTCGGCGGTGCCGTACATCGCGGCGGCGCTGGGCATGATCCTGGTCGGGCGCAGCTCGGACCTGCGCAACGAACGCTTCCTGCATCTCGCGATCCCGACGGCGATCGGCGCGCTGGGGTTCATCGGCACGGCGCTGATCCACTCGCCGTGGCCGGCAATGGTGGCGTTGTCGATCGCCGCGGTCGGCGACTACAGCACGCGCGGGCCGTTCTGGGCGCTGCCGGGCAAGTTCCTGACCGGCGAAGGCGCGGCGGCCGGCATCGCGCTGATCAACGCGTTCGCGGCGCTGGGCGGGTACGTGGGGCCGTACATGGTCGGGTACATGAAAGACCAGACCGGCAGCTTCGAGAGCCCGCTCTATCTACTGGCGGGGATCCTGTTCGCCGGCTCGGTGCTGACGCTGGTGCTGCGGCGGAAGATGGTGGGGATTGGCCCCAAACCGGCGTTTGGGGCCAATCCCCATTCATAGATAGCTCAACCACCACGCCCGACTCCGCGCCTTCACGCCCGCCACCCACCGCGCCCACGGGTACAACAGCGCGATCACCAGCGCCCACACCACGTACACGCCCCACAGCGGCAGCCCGTATCCCTTCGGGAAGAAGTAGTACATGTCGAAGAAATCCGCCGCCGGGAATCCCTGCCACGCGCCCAGCATCACGGCGAGTGCGTGGATCAGGTAGAAGTGCGCCACGTAGAACGCGAACGGGACCCGCCCCAGCAGCACCAGCCGGTCCTTCAATCCGCCACTCCAGCGTTCGGCCAGCGCGCAGACGATGGCCGCCGGGCCGAGCGTCGCCAGTAGATAGTCCAGGCTCGGCGGGTACTTGGTCACGTTCAGGAAGTCGAGCGCCGTGCGCAGCGCGCTGCCCGGCTGCTCCCGCCAGTGGTTGGGATCGCCGTAGACGTCGAACGCGCGCAGCAGCAGGAAGCCCAGGATCATCGCGATGCCGGCCAGCAGCAACGCACCCTGCCGGCGTCGAGCCGGCAGCTCGAACAGCGCCGACGACCCGAAGCCACACAACATCACGCCGATCCACGGCAGCACCGGGTACGAGAACACCACGAACAGCGGGCCGAGCGGTTCCCGCAACCGCGCGTGCAGCACGACCCAGAGCGGCGTGGCCGCAGGCGCGAACGAATCGGGCGACGGCCACACGGCATCCAGCGCGTTGTGTCCGATCACGATCACCGCGCCGAGCGCCAGGCATACGCGGCGGCCGAGGAACTGGCACAACGCGAGCACCAGCATGCTCGCGCCGATCGCCCAGATCACCTGCAGGACGACCAGCGTCCGCCCGCCGAGACCCGGACTGCCCAACGGCGCGAAGCTGAACGCGGTCGAGATCACGAACCACTCGACGAGGATCAGCCAGAGGCCGCGCGTCGCGAGGAACCCGGCGAGCTGCGCCGGTGTCTTGCGCAACACCATCAGTCCGGCGCTGGTCCCGGCCAGGAACACGAACACCGGCGCACAGAGGTGCGTGATCCAGCGCGTGAAGAACAGCGCCGGGCTCACCGCCGGGTCGTCCATGAAGTTGGGATCGAGGTCGGCGAGGAAGTAGTCGCGCACGTGGTCGAGCGCCATGACGACGATCACCAGCCCGCGCAGCATGTCGATCGAGGTCAGTCGATAGGCACGCTCGTCGGCGCGCGCGCCCGTCGCGGGAACAGTCCAGGGCTCGGCGGAAGCGGAGACGGGAACGGGAACGAATGCGGACACGGCACACCTCGGACAGACACGGAGTCTGTGGTGAGTGCCGGGCAGCCGGCGCCGGTTCTGGCGCGCCGCCGGATCCGGACGCTCTGCAAGGTATGACGGACTTTTCGTCGGGAGTCGGACATGGATGGATGGGGATTGGCCCCAAACCGGCGTTTGGTGCCGAACCTCACTGAGCCGAA
>DATJTW010000073.1:0-111747 GCA_035502995.1 Steroidobacteraceae bacterium
GACAGATCAGCCGCTGGCTGCGCACGCACTACCCGGGCTGGGATGCCGACCCGATCCAGTTCATGGAGCTCGGCGACGAACGTTACGCGGTGGTGTTCATCAGCTCGACGCAGAACCCGTCGCGCCGCGTGTACTTCCGCATCCAGAACCGGCAGTTCGACCCGACGGACGACGACGGGCCGAACCCCTTCCCGCTCTAGTAACCCGAGCCGCTGCCGCCGCCACCCGAGCCGATCGCGACGGCGAGCACGCCCACGGCCGCGACGATGCCGACGATCGCGCCGGTGCTCAGCTTGTGCTCGCCCGGGCGCTTCACGTCGAGCGTCGAGATGTCCGCGTACGGCACGCGCACGTCCTTGCCCACCAGGGCATCCGTCTCGACGCCGGTCACGGTGAAGCGGCGCGTCTCGCCGTTCACGGTCTTCACGACGACCGACTCGCCGACGTGCACGGCCGGCGTCTTGCCCGGCATGCCGCTGACGTCGACGGCCACGGGCTGCGTGGTGGCGCAGCCGGTGACGAGGAATGCGGTCAGGACGATCGCCGCGACCGCGCGCTGGAATCGAATGTTCATTGCCCCTCTCCTTCACGAGTTTGGTTTCGCCCTCATGAGTGGTGCGCGGCGCGCCGCCGGTTCTGCGGGCATGAATGCTGCGTCGCGTCAGCGAGCGCGACGCGACCGCCGGGCGTAGGCTTGCGCCGACTGATGCCGACTCGCGGAGCGCGCAAACTCCGCGGGCTAACAACAACCAGGAGTACCTCCATGCGTACCGTCAAGCCCCTCGTCGCGCTGGCCGCCACCTTCCTCGTGCTCGCGGCCTGCGCCAGCCAGAAGGAACCGGCCGAGCAGGTCGTGTCCCGAGTCGACAGCGCGCTGTCCGAATTCCGCGCCGACGCGGAGAAATACGCGGCGGAGGAGCTCAAGTCCGTCGATGAGTCCGTCGCCAACCTGAAGAAGCAGCTGGCGAAGCAGGATTACGGCGCGGTGGTCCAGGGCGGCACGCCGGTCCTTAATGCCGTCAACTCGCTCAAGGACACCGTGGCGCAGCGCAAGGTGGACGCCGAGCAGATGCTGGCCGCGGCCACCGAGGAGTGGAATTCGCTGACGGCGGCGCTGCCGGCGCAGGTGGACACGCTGCAGAAGCGCGTCGACCAGATCGCCAAGACGAAGAAGCTGCCGAAGGGCCTCGACAAGGCCGGCTTCGAGACCGCGAAGACGGATTTCGACAATCTGAAGACGCAGTGGACGCAGGCCGGCGCCGATTTCGCCGAGGGCAAGGCCGCCGAGGCGCTGCGCAAGGCCCGCGCGGTGAAGGCGTCGATCGCGGATCTCGCGACGCGGCTGGAAGCCAAGCTGAGCTGAGGCGACGTTCCCGGCGGGAACGCCGGGCCACCATCACCCGCGGGCGGCGGTCGCCGCCCGCGGGGATTGCCGCGACGCGCGACGCGGAATTCTCCGGTTAGGGCTAGCCACATTGGCGCGCTGACGACTTGTCAGACCAGACGTTCTGTCGCACGCCGCTTGTTGTGCGCAACGGCGAACGCGCAAAATCGCAGCGCAATGCAGCCCCTAGCCATTCGATTCCGTGCCGCCCGAAAACGCATCGTCGCCGAGACGGAAGCCGAGGTGCAGGCCGCGTTGAGCACCGCCGAACAGGAAGCCGACCGCGCCGGCACGATGAGCCTGGTCGATCTCGAAGCCGCGAACGGCAACCGTCTCTCGATCCTGGTCGGCGGTGCGGAAACGCTGCTCGGCTGGCGTTATGCCGGCGACGTCGACGCGCGGTTCCTCACGCAGGGCGATCCCGCGGCGCGCGGCACGGTGCCGTGTTCGCGCGACGTCGGCACGGTCCTGCAGTGCCCGCGCTGGGCGCTGATCGCGCGCGAGGACGGCATGGCGGCGTTGAACGAGTTCACGGCGTCGAACGAGATCCCGGCCTGCGTGACCTGGGCCGACGCGCCGCCGCACTAGTTAGTCAGCTCGGCCGCGCCGATCCCGCGACGATGCTCTTGCGCAGCAAGGCCTGCCGCGCCTCCCACTCCTTCCCCGGCTCGAGCTGCACGAGGAAATCCGACTGCCCCGCCGCGTGCGTCGCGACCGGGACGCCGTCGCGATACAGCACGCGGTTCTTCGTCAGCGCGGGCACGCGCGCGCCCGGTGTCACGATGCCGGTGAGGTTCAGCGGATCGGCGGCCGACAGCGACACGAGGTCGCCCTTCGCTTCCAGCTTGCGGATCGCGCGCATCGACGCCACCGCGTCCGGCAGCGCGTACTGCTCGCCGGCCATCCCGTTGACGAAGCGGCCGCCGCGGATCTTGCCCTGCGCCTCGAGCCGGCGGAACACGCGCAGCAGCGTGTGCCACGGCGGCAGCCAGTCGGCCTCGCGCTCCAGCACCTTGCGGAACACGACGCCGTAGCGGCGCAGCAGGATCTCGGCGATCTGTTCGAGTGCGTCGGTATCGGCGGCGCCCTCCTTCGCGGTGCTCTTGCGCACGAGGCTCCAGCGGCCCGCATCTTCGAGGCCGAACAACGCGATGCGCCGGCGTCGCGCGACGAGCTGGCGCTTCTTGTCGCTGGGGATCAGCAGCGCACGCAGCCCGCTGTAGCTGTCGGCGTTCACCAGGCCCGCGGACACGAGCTCGCCCAGCGCGGTCTCGGCCTGCGAGCGCAGCAGGGTCGTGCCGCTGACGAGGTCGTCGAAGAACGACGCGCCGTGCGCCAGGAAATAGTCGTGCAACGCGCGCGCGCCGTGCGACAGCTGCACTTCCTCGCGCGGCGCGGCCGCGAGCGAATTCCACAGACTCCAGTGGCGGCGCGTGATCAGCGCGATCGGCGTGGTGCGCACCGGCGCGGCGGTCAGGCTCTTCGCCGGCGTCAGGCGCGCCCACAACGCCCGGCCCGACAGGCACAGGCTGTCCAGCCAGTGCGGGTCGTAGTCGTGCAGGCGCGCGGCGAGCACGTCGCTCTCCCACGCGGCCGCGGGCACTTCGTAACCCTCGAGCTGCTTGATGACCGCGTCGAGACTCTCGACGCCCTCGGGCTTCGGCTGGCGCGTGATGCCCTGCCACTCGAACAGGAAACGCATGAAGTCGGCGCCCGACACGGGCTCGATCTCGGCGCGCAGCGTCTTGATGGTGTAGCGGTTGATGCGCGCCAGCAGTCGGCGTTCGCACCACTCGAGGGTGGCGTCGCCGGCATGCACGGCCTCGGGCGCAGTCGCCTCTTCGGTGAAGCGGCCGCGCAGCACGAAGCCCTCGCTCTCGAGCTCGATCAGCGCGATGGAGACTTCGGACGGCGTCAATGCAAGCGAGTCGACCAGGTCGCGCGCCGTGACGGGGCCGAGCCCCTGCAGACGGCCGCGCACGAGGTCCGTGATCGCGGCTTCGCGCTGCCAGACCTTTTCGGCCTTCTCGGCGGGCGCAGCGATCACGGGGTCGAGCGTGGACTGCGGGTAGACGGCCTGGATCAGCGGCAGGCATTCGGCGCAGGTCCAGAAGGTGGACGCGCCGGTCGTCAGGCGGGTCGCGCGGTTCGCGTCGATCAGCTCGTCGAGCCAGCGCGCCCAGTTCTCGCGCCGGCCTTCGTCGGCGGTGATCACGCCCATCGCATGCAGCGCGTCGTGCAGCTCGTCGGCGTTGGTGACTTCCGGCCACGCCTGCTCGCGCACGAGCTTGATGGCCGCCGGATCGAGCTTGCCCATGTCGGCGGCGCTCTCGGGATCGAGCCAGCGGCGTTGCGCGACGGCGTTCGTGCGGCGTTCTTCGAGCGGCGCATCGTCGAGGTAGGAGTAAGGCCGTGCGGTCAGGATCTCGGCGGCGAGCGGCGACGGCTGCGGCAGGTCGCGCGCGACGACGTCGATGGCGCCGGTCTCGAGGCCGACGAGCACGGCCCGCAGGCCATCGATGTCCATCGCCTCGTGCAGGCAGTCCTGCAGGGTCTGTTTGACCAGCGGGTGATCCGGGATCTCGCGCGGGCCGCTGAGATTCTCGGCGCAGGCGATCTGGTCGGGGAACAACACGGCGATCAGGTCTTCGGACGCCATGCGCTGCACCTGCGGCGGCGTGCGCTTGCCGCCCGACGAGCGGCGGATCGCCAGCGAGATGCTCGCGTTCCAGCGCCAGCGCGCGGTGAACATCGGCGAATCGAGCATCGCCTGGATCAGCGTGTCCTCGACGGTCTTGCTGTTGAGGAAACGCGCGACGCTCGCCAGCTCGAAGCTGTGCGTCTCGCCCAGCGAGAGGATGATGGCGTCCTCGGTGGCCGCGGCCTGCAGCTCGAAGTTGAACGTGCGGCAGAATTTCTTGCGCAGGCTCAGGCCGAACGCGCGGTTGATGCGCGCGCCGAACGGCGCGTGGATGATCAGCTGCTGGCCGCCGGACTCGTCGAAGAAGCGTTCGAACACCAGCGTGTCGAGCGTGGGTAGTTTGCCGAGCACGGCCTTCGCGCCGGCCAGGTATTCCACGAGCTGGTGCGCGCCCGGGCGCGGCAGGCGGTACTTTTCCTCGACGACGTCGATGGCGCGCGCGATCGTGTCGGCGGTGACCTCGGGCAGCAGCGCCTCGATGTCCTCGCGCAGCCGCGAGACCGAGGCGCTGAGCTCGGCGGTGCGCGCCGGCGCCTCGCCCAGCCAGAACGGCAGCGAGGGCGGCTGTCCCTTGGCGTCTTCGACGCGCACGCGGCCGGCTTCGACGCGCAGCACCTTGTACGACGTATTGCCGAGCTGGAAGACGTCGCCGGCCAGGCTCTCGATGGCGAAGTCCTCGTTCAGCGTGCCGACGAAGATGCCGGCGGGTTCGAGGATGACCTGGTAGTCGGCATTGTCGGGGATGGCGCCGCCGCAGGTGATCGCGGTGAGGCGGGCGCTCTTGCGCGCGCGCAGCCGCTTGTTCACGGCGTCGCGATGCAGATAGGTGCCGCGGCGGCCGCGCTTGGTGTCGATGCCCTCGGCCAGCATGCGCACGACGGCGTCGAAGTCCTTGCGCTCGAGGTTGCGGTAGGAATAGGCGCGGCGCACGAGATCGAACAACTCGTCCTCGCCGTATTCGCGCGCCGCGACCTCGGCGACGATCTGCTGCGACAACACATCGAGCGGGTGCTCGGGGATGTGCAGGCGGTCGAGCTCGCCGCGGCGCACGGAATCGAGCAGCGCGGTGCAGTCGATGAGTTCGTCGCGGCTCGACGGGAAGATGCGGCCCTTCGGCACGCCGCCCACCGAGTGGTTGGCGCGGCCCACGCGCTGCAGGAACACCGAGATGCTGCGCGGCGTGCCGAGCTGGCACACCAGCTCGACGTCGCCGATGTCGATGCCCAGCTCGAGCGAGGCGGTAGCGACCATGACCTTGAGCTTGCCGGCCTTGAGGCGTTGTTCGGCGTCGAAGCGGGTTTCCTTCGAGAGGCTGCCATGGTGGGCGGCGACGTTGTCCTCGCCGAGGCGCTCGGCGAGGTGGCGCGAGACGCGCTCCACCATGCGCCGCGTGTTGGCGAAGATGAGCGTGGTGTGGTGCTGGTCGATGAGCGTGGCCAGCTGGTCGTAGACGGTGGCCCAGACTTCGCCGGACATGACCGCCTCGAGCGGCGCCGCCGGCATGACGAGGCCGATGTCGCGTTCTCGGACGTGGCCGCTGTTGATGATGGTGACGTTGGAAGAGGTGGTGTCAGAGGAGCGTAACAGGCATGACTCGTCGAGCGGCAACGTCTGCTGGGCCTGCGCCGGCGGCGACGAGTTATGCCTGTTACGCCCCTCTGACACCGCCTCTCCACTCACCGTCCCCAACAGGAACCGCGCGACCTCCTCGATCGGCTTCTGCGTCGCCGACAACCCGATGCGCTGCACCGGCTGATCCGCGTTCGCCACCAGCCGCTCGAGCGTCAGCGCCAGGTGCGCGCCGCGCTTCGTCTGCGCCACCGCGTGGATCTCGTCGACGATGACCGTCCGCACCGAGCGCAGCATCTCGCGCCCCGACGTGCTCGTCAGCAGTAGATAGAGCGACTCCGGCGTCGTCACCAGGATGTGCGGCGGCACGCGCCGCATCATCGCGCGCTCGGTCTGCGTCGTGTCGCCGGTGCGCACGGCGGCGCGGATCACCGGCGCCTGCGAGCCGTGCTCCAGCATCTCCTGCGACACGCCCGCCAGCGGCAGCTCGAGGTTGCGGTTCACGTCGTTGGACAGCGCCTTCAGCGGCGACACGTACACCACGCGCGTCGCGTCGGTGAGCCGGCCGTCCGCGCCCTCGCGCGCCAGCGAATCGATGGCCGCGAGGAAGGCGGCCAGCGTCTTGCCCGAGCCCGTCGGCGCGGCGATCAGCGCATGTCCGCCGGCGGCGATCGCCGGCCATGCATCGAGCTGCGCGGGTGTCGCCCCGCCGGGAAACGTCTTCGAGAACCACGCCTGGACGGCGGGATGGAACTGGGGGAGCGGCATGGCGGCACCTTATATAGGGGTGTCGCCCCCGTCCATCCAGTAGCCACCTTCGCCGGATACTGGACGCCGCCGACGGCATCGTCCTGCCCCCAATCGCGGCGGCACACGCCCGGTGGCATATTCGGGCCGATTTTTCGGGAGGATCTTCGGGGAGGAACCATGGCGGCCCGCGATCGCGTCGTCACGCTGGTCCGTCGCACGCAGGATCTCGGCGCGCGCGACTGGGACGACATCTGGACGCTGACCGAGGAGTTCTACGACGTCGAGCGCGGCTACGCCGAGGCGGAGCTGCGCAAGCGCGGGAACATCGCGCTGTTCCGCATGAACGACGCGCTGCTCGGCATGGCCTCCATCGGCGTCTACGCGGCCAGGTTCCGCGGCCGGCGGATCGCCGTGATCAACACCTCGCACGTGCTGATCCGCGAGAACTGGCGCGGCATGAACCTGCTGCAGAAGCTCGGGTTCCGCACCTTCCTGCGCGCGCGGCTGCGCTGGCCGTTCCGGCCTATCTACTGGTTCTTCGACACGTTCAGCTACAAGAGCTACCTGCTGCTGCCGCGCAACTTCCGGCACTTCTGGCCGCGCCACGACCAGCCGACGCCCGAACCGCGCGCGGCGCTGATCGACGAGCTGGCCACCGGTCTCTACGGCCCCGCGTGGCGCCCGTCGCGCGGCATCGCCGTGCGTTCCGGCCAGAAACGCCTGCGCGCCGCAGCCGCGCCGCTCGTGCTCGGCGCCGACACCAGCCCTGAGATCCGCTTCTTCGCGACCGCGAATCCGGGCCACGCCGAGGGCGACATGCTCGTCTGCCTGTGCCCGCTGTCGCTCGCCAACTGGTGGACGCTGGTGAGGCGCGCGCTCGCGCGCCGCGGACGCGCCAGGACGAACTGACACGCATTGACGCCGGTCGCGACTCGCGCGACTCTTCGGGCAGACAGGGGATTACCCGGAGAAGAACATGAAAACGACGGCCCGCACCGTCCTGGTCCTCAGCGTCCTGGCCGCCGGCCTGTCGCTCGCCGGCTGCCAGTCGAACGGCGCCACGAACCCGACACCGACGCGCACCAAGAGCTTCAAGTACAGCAACACCGACGGCCAGACCATGGCGACCGCGGTCGAAGTGCGCACGCGCAGCGGCACCGAAGGCGGCGTGTTGATGAAGGACTGGATCCGCGCGAATCATCCCGGCTTCACGATCACCGACCAGGAGCTGATCCCCGACACGGTGCGCAGCAAGATGTACAACCTGATCACGCTGGTCGGCCCGAACAACGAGTCGAAGCGCGTGTACTTCGACGTCACGCAGTTCTACGAGCGCGTCGGCGGCTCGCTGCCCTCGGCGAGTTTTCCGCCACGCTGAGCCGGCGGCCGCAATGGACCTGCGCCCCGAACATGTCGAGATGATCGTGCGCCTGCTGACCGCCGTCGCGGCCGGCGGGCTGATCGGCTACGAACGCTCGTTCCACGGCCGGCCCGCGGGCCTGCGCACGCACGTGCTCGTCTGCCTCGCCTCGTCGCTGCTGATGCTCGTCACCGTCTACGAGGACCACTGGGTGCGCACGCAGGGCGAGATGCGCCTCGATCCCACGCGCATGGCCCAGGGCATCATGACCGGCATCGGCTTCCTCGGGGCCGGCGTCATCGTCAAGGAAGGTCTCAACGTGCGCGGCCTCACCACCGCCGCGTCGATCTGGATCACCGCCGCCATCGGCGTGCTCGCCGGCGTCGGGCTCTATCTACCGCTCGTGATCTCGTCGCTGCTGACGCTGGTCGTGCTCTCCGTGTTCCGCTGGGTCGAGCACAAGGTGCCGACGCAGATGTACTACCACTTCGACGTGCAGTACTCGCGCGAGGGCAACCTCTCCGAGGAGAACATGAAGGCGCTGCTGATCCGTCTCGGCTTCAGCATGGCGAACTTCAGCTACCGGCTCGACGGTGTCGGCGCCGACCGCCTGCTGCGGCACAAGATGACGCTGCAGACCACGGACCGCGGCGCGGCTGCCCGGCTCGCGCGCTGGCTCGAGGAGAACCAGACCGTGCTCGAGTTCCGGCTGTCGCCGGCGGGCGATTGAGCGTCGTGCGCGCGCGGGCGGCGGTGTGGCGCTTGGCGCTGGCGCTGGGCATCGCGGTGATGGCGGCGATGGCAGCGAGCGCCGATTCGCCCGCTCCTGCAATGGCGCCAGCATCGGCGCCGGCATCGGCGCCGGCAGCGCCGGCGACGGTCTCACCGCCAACGCCGGCCACCGACCCCTGGCAACCCGTGCGCTTCCTGCTCGGCAAGTGGCGCGGCACCGTGCAGGGCGAGGCCGGCAACGGCACCGTCGCGCGCAACTACGAGTTCGTGCTGGGGAACCGCTTCATCGAGGAGCGGAACGTGTCCACCTACCCGGCGCAGGAGAAGAACCGCAAGGGCGAGGTCCACGAACATCGCAGCTTCATCAGCTACGACCGCGCAAGGCGCAGGCTCGTGCTGCGCCAGTTCCACCAGGAAGGTTTCGTCAACACGTACGCGTTCAACGCGGCGGAGAGCAGCGCGAACGTGCTGGTGTTCGACAGCGAAAGCTTCGAGAACCTCGACGCGGCTTACGGCGCACGTGAGACGTACGAGCTGTCGTCGAACGACGAGTTCGTCGAGACTTTCGAGGTGGCGGAACCGGGCAAGCCGCTGGAGACGTACAGCCGGACACGTTTCACCCGCGTCGGACGCGCGGCCGGGGAATAGGCCGACAAGCGGTTTCCGGTTCGTCCGGCATTTCGCCGCGAGTCGCGGCGCCACGATGCGCGCATGAACAGAATCCTGTTAGGCGCACTGGCGAGCGCAGCGGCATTCGCGATGTCGGCCTGCGAGACCTCGAACTCGGCGGGCACCGGCTCGGGCAACGTGCGCGGCTCGACCAAGCCCGTCGCCTTCACCTGGGAGAGCTCGGGCAATGACTCCGGCAACATCACGGCGACTTTCGGCACCGGCCGCGTCTTCCGCGGCAAGTATTTCCAGATCACGAGCGACACGCGCGCGGAGCGCCTGGATCCGCTCTGGGACGGCTGGGAACGCTCGTCGCGACGCGGCAGCTGGCGCTACTGGGAACGCGACCCCGGTCCCGGCTTTGCGAAGACGTACAGCGGCCGCGTCCTCGCGAACCTGCACTCCGAGGACGGCGAGCACATGCGTTGCCGGTTCACGCTGATCAGCCCGGCGCGCGGCATGACCGGCGGCGGCGCCGGCCGCTGCGAGATGTCCGAGTCCCGCCGCGAGATCAACGCGGAGTTCCCCCGCCAGTAAATGGGGACAGTCCCCGTTTGCTGGCAAAAGGGGACAGTCACGAGCCGCGCTCTGCGGACCGGCTGACGGCCGGCGACGCCCGGTTGCATTCCCGCCTCCGGCTGATACGGTGGCGCGCATGAATTCGAGCCGTCACCTGCCGCCAGCGCGAACAATTCGGACCCCGCTGTGGGTGGCCGCGGCGGCCGCGCTGTTGTTCGGCAGCGCGACGCCCGCCACCGCGCACACCGACGAGGGCTGCGACGCGTTCACCTGGGACCTGACCACCGCCCTCGCCGCGATGCGCACTCCCGGCACTGCGCTGCACGCCGGCACCGACCCCGCGAAACTGCCGCCGCGAATCGACATCGGCAAACACTACTCGCTCACGCTCGCACCGCAGCCCGACATCCACTTCGCGCACCCGCCGGCCCGCCCGCCGCGCGCCGACAAACCCACCGCCGGCCTCGTGTCGTTCACGGTGCCGACGGCCGGCAGATACCGCATCGGCCTGTCCTCGAGCCACTGGATCGACGTGCTCGACGGCGCCACCGTCATCGATTCGCTCGATCACCAGGGCCGCGCCGGATGCGCGCTCCTGCACAAGGTCGTGGAGTTCGAACTACCGGCCGGGCGGCCGCTCACGTTGCAGATCAGCGGCCAGGAGGCCGCGACGATCGAGCTCATCGTCTCGCCCGCCTGATGCCCGCCGCCGGCTCGATGCGCAATCTCGGCTGGCTCGCCGCCGCCTGTTTCGTCGCGGGCTGGTTCCTGCCGGCCGCCAGCGAAGTGCCGGGGTGGATGGCGTTCCGCTACGCGTTCTCGCCGGTGTGGCCCTACGGCTCGGGCGGCACCGCGGATGGCGTCGAGGACGCGGCGCCCCAGGTGTTGAGCGCGCTGACCAACGTGGCCTTCCCGGTGATGTTCGGCCTGTTGCTCGCCGGCAAGGTCACCCGCCCCGGCCTGTTCTTCCGCGCCGCGCTCGCCTGCTTCCTGGTGAATCTCTACTGGCCGGTGCAGATGATGCGCGACGGCTCGATCCGCGAGCTGTGGATCGGCTACTACGTGTGGCTGGCTGCGTTCGCCGTGATGGCGGTCGTCGGCTGGATGCTGATGCGCGGCGCGCCGCGCGCCACGACCGCCTAACGGCGCTTCAGTCCGTCGAACATCGAGAACACCCACGGCCGGCAGGCCAGCAGGATGGCGACGCTGCGTTTCTCGCGGCTCGGCAGGTGACGATCGAGCTCCGCGAGCTCGTTGAAGTCGACCGCCAGCCGCGCGAGCTTGCGCTCCAGCACCAGGCGCGACGCCTCGGACAGCTCCGCGGAGCGGAACTTCAAGGTCTCGTCGGCGGCGAGGAAGGTCGAGCGCATGAACTCGTCGCGCACCTGCTGTTCGTACGTGCGGCGGATCGGGCCGTCCTCGCGCCAGGAGATCGGCGGATGCACGCGCAGCCGCGCGCCGAGCCGCGCGCGCAGCTCGACCAGGCCGAGGTTGTCGAGCTTCACGAGCCAGCGGCGCAGCAGCTTCTCGTCGGCGTGCAGCTCGCCGGCGACCTCGCGCGGCGTGTGGCCGTTGGTCAGTAGATAGAAGCAGCCGAGCAGCTGCGGGTCGGCGGCCAGCGCCGTCTCCTGCGCCATCGACAACGTGCTCGAAGTCTCGGTCGGTGTGCCGGACACCGGCCGGACCAGCTCCTCGAGCGAGATGTCCGTGGCCTCGCAGATGCGCTCGAGGCGCGGCAGGCTCAGCGAGCCGCGCGACAGGATGCGCTTCACCGAGGGCTCGGACAGGCTGATCTTCTTCGCCAGCATCGCGTAGGTGATGCCGCGCGCACGCAGGGCGCGCTTCAGCGCGAGGATGATGCGGTTCGTTTCTCCCATGGCGACGGATTCTGCCCCAACCGGTCGCCGTTTGGCGCCGTACCGCTGGTATCGGGATGCAATACCGGATTTCCGGGTATTGCCGGCAGCGCCGGCGCGGCGCAGCGTTCGCCGCCATGAACGCGAGACCCGACCACGTCCGCAAGGTCGCGATGCCGCGCTGGGTGAACGACACCCACTCGGCGCTGAATCGCACCCGTATGTCACGTGTCATCGAACCGCGCACCGCCGCCGACGTGGCGGCGGCCGTGGCGCAGGCCCGGCGGCGCGGCGAGCCGCTGGCCGTCGCGGGCGGACGCCACTCGATGGGCGGCCAGCAGTTCCTGTCCGGCGGCACGTTGCTCGACATGCGCAAGCTCAACGGCGTGCGCTGGTTCGACCGCGCGAACTCGCTGTTCGAGGTCGAGGCCGGCATCACCTGGCCCGACGTCATCCGCGGCTACCTGGCGCTGCAACGCGGGCCCGGTCCGGGCGTCGGCATCCGGCAGAAGCAGACCGGCGCGGATCGCCTGACCATCGGCGGCGCCGTCGGCTCGAACATCCACGGCCGCGGTCTCGCCGCCCAGCCGTTCGTCGGCGATCTCGAGGCACTCGAGGTGGTCACCGCCGACGGCGAAATCGTGCGGTGCAGCCGCGACGAGAACGCGGCGCTGTTCCGGCACGTGGTCGGCGGCTACGGGTTGTTCGGCGTCGTCACGGCGGCGACGTTGCGCCTCGTGCCGCGCGTGAAGGTGGAGCGCTGCGTCGCGCAGCTCGACATCGACGGCCTGGTGCAGGCGTTCGACGAACGCATCGCCGCCGGCCACCTGTACGGAGATTTCCAGTTCGCTACCGCGCCCGGCAGCCGCGAGTTCCTGCGCACCGGCGTCTTGTCCAGCTACCGGCCGGTCGCCGCCGACCGCTCGATCCCGGCCGACCAGCGCCGACTCTCGCAATCGGACTGGAACGAGCTGCTGACGCTCGCGCACACCAACAAACAGGAAGCGTTCCGCCAGTTCACCCGCTTCTATCTGGCCACGCACGGCCAGGTGTACTGGAGCGACACGCACCAGCTGAACCTGTATCTCGAGGACTATCACGGCGCGCTCGACCGGCGCCTGTGCGCCTGCGTACGCGGCAGCGAGATGATCACCGAGCTGTACGTGCCGCGTGCCGCGCTGACCGCGTTCATGGACGACGTGCGCCGCGACTTCCGCGACAACGGCGTGGACTTCATCTACGGCACCATCCGCCTCATCGCCGCCGAGCGCGACAGCGCGCTGCCGTGGGCGCGCGAGCCCTGGGCCTGCGTCGTGTTCAACCTGCACATCGACCACCGCCCGCAGGACATCGCGATCGCGGCGAACCATTTCCGCCGGCTGATCGATCACGCGCTGCGCCGGGACGGCAGCTACTTCCTGACGTATCACCGCTTCGCGACGCGCCGGCAGGTCGAGGCCGCGCACCCGGCGATGCGCGCGTTCCTCGATGCGAAGCGCTCCTTCGATCCGCACGGCGTCTTCCAGAGCGACTGGTATCACCACCTGGCGGAGTTGTTCGCATGAAGACGGCACGACTGCTGATGTGGACCTGCATCGCGCTGTTCGCGGCGCGCGTGATCGGGCAGTTCGAGACGCTGATCCTCGCGCCCGCCTGGCTGCCGGAGATGGACGCGTGGTACTCGGGCCTGTTGCCTTATCCACTGCTGCTGCCGGCGCAGATCGCGATCCTGATGCTGATGGCCGCGGTCGCGTGGAACCGCCGCATCCGCAACGGCGCGTTCGCGCGCGCGAACCCGCGCGTCGCCGGCGCGCTGCGCATCTTCGCCGGGCTCTACTTCGTCGTGATGGCGGTGCGGCTCGGCGTCAATCTCAACGACAACGGCGCCGACTTCTGGCGCGAAGGCGCGATTCCCGTGGCGTTCCACTGGGTGCTGGCGCTGTTCGTGCTGGTGGCGGCGCGGTCGTCGGCCGCCGCACTGGGCGCCGTGCCGCTGCCGGCCGCCGATCCCGAGGACGACATCCCGCACGGCGACGTCGCCCTGCTGCCGCAGCCGCTGGCCGATGAGCTGGGGCTGGCGCGCTGAGCAGCCGCGTCAGCCGGGGGCGGGACAGTGCTTCGCGATGACGCCGGCGCGGACCGCCTCGGTGATCGACGCGATGTCGGGCGCGAGGTAGTGGTCGATGTCGTAGTGCGGCACGCGCGCGCGGATCTCGCGCATCACGGCGCGCAGCTTCGGCGACGTCTCGAACGGCGCGCGCAGGTCGACGCCCTGCGCTGCGGCGAGTAGTTCGATCGCCAGGATGCTGGCGGTGTTGGCCGAGATCTCGCCGAGCTTGCGCGCGGCGAACGTGGCCATCGACACGTGGTCCTCCTGGTTCGCGGACGTCGGCAGCGAATCGACGCTGGCCGGGTGCGCCAGCAGCTTGTTCTCCGACGCCAGCGCCGCCGCGGTGACGTGCGCGATCATGAAGCCCGAGTTCACGCCGCCATCCTTCACGAGGAACGGCGGCAGTCCCGACAACGTCGCGTCGATCAGCAGCGCGATGCGGCGTTCGGCCAGCGCGCCGATCTCGGCGACGGCCAGCGCGAGGTTGTCCGCCGCGAACGCCACCGGCTCGGCGTGGAAGTTGCCGCCGGACAGCACTTCCTCGCCGTCGGCGCCATCGCCGACGAACACCAGCGGGTTGTCCGTGACGCCGTTCGCCTCGCGCAGCAACACGGCGCGCGCGGACTCGATCTGGTCGAGGCAGGCGCCCATGACCTGCGGCTGGCAGCGCAGGCTGTACGGGTCCTGCACCTTGCCGCACTCGCGGTGGCTGCTGTTGATGGGGCTGTCCGCGAGCAGCTCGCGATACGCGGCGGCGGCGGCGATCTGGCCGGGATGTCCGCGCAGCTCGTGGATGCGCGCGTCGAACGGGCTGGCCGACCCTTCGGCGGCGTCGACGGACAACGCGCCGGACACGAGCGCCGTGCGGAACAGGTTGTCGATCGCGAACAGGTTCACCAGAGCCAGCGCGGTCGAGGTCTGCGTGCCGTTCAGCAGCGCGAGGCCCTCCTTCGCAGCCAGCGTGAACCGCGACAGGCCGGCGCGCTTCAACCCGTCGTCCGCGGACATGACCTGTCCGCCGCACTCGACTTCGCCGACGCCTAACAACACGGCCGACAGGTGCGCCAGCGGCGCGAGGTCGCCACTGGCGCCGACCGAGCCCTTCGACGGCACGCGCGGCAACACGTCGGCGTTGTAGAGCGCGATCAACGTATCGACGAGAGAACGGCGCACGCCGGAGAACCCGCGCGACAACGACTGGATCTTCAGCGCCAGCATCAGCCGCACCACCGGCGCGGGCAGCGGCTCGCCGACGCCGACCGCATGCGACAGCACCAGGTTCCGCTGCAGCAGCTCGAGCTGGTCGTTGGGGATGTGCGTCTGCGCGAGCCGCCCGAAGCCGGTGTTGATGCCGTACGCGGGTTCGCCGCGTTTCACGATCCTCGCGACGGCGGCGGCGCCGCGTTCGATCGCGCGCCCCGCCTCGTCCGAGATCGACAACGAAACGCCGCCGCGCGACAAATCGCGCAAGGCGGCGAAATTCAGCGGGTTCCCGATTTTCTGCATGCGCGCATCATGCACTAGAATCCCGGCAACTCCAGCCCCGAGCGTCCACCATGCCGGCCCGCCTCTGCGTCCTGGTCCTCCTCATTTCCCTGACCGCCTGCGACAACAACATGAAGCCATCCGCCGCCGTCTCCGCCACCGTCCCGAATCCGCCCGTCGCCGAGCAGCGGCCGCACGCGGTGGAGTCGCCGAACGGCGTGCGCGACGACGAGTACTACTGGTTGCGCGACGACACGCGCAAGGACGCCGGCATGCTGGCGTACGTGAACGCCGAGAACGCCTACGCCGACGCGATGCTCGCGCACGTGAAGCCGCTCGAGAAGAAGGTGTACGACGAGATCGTCGGCCGGCTGCAGCAGGACGACTCCACCGTGCCGTACCTGATGAACGGCTACTGGTACTACCGCCGCTTCGAGACCGGCAAGGAGTATCCGGTCTACGCGCGGCGCAAGGGCACGAAGGACGCGCCCGAGGAAATCCTGCTCAACGGCAACGAGATGGCGAAGGGCCACGACTTCTTCGAGATCGGCGACATCGCGATCAGCCCGGACAGCAGGCTGCTGGCCTGGGCGGAGGACACGGTCGGCCGGCGCCAGTACGTGGTGCGCGTGAAGGAGATCGCGACGCAGAAGGTGTATCCGGTCGCGCTGGCGAACGTCGAAAACAACGTCGTCTGGGCCGGCGACAACCAGACGTTCCTGTACATCGAGAAGGATCCGGAGACGCTGCTCGGCTACAAGGTGCGCAAGCATGCGCTGGGCAGCGCGAATCACACCGACGTCGCCGCGGATCCGCTGGTCTGGGAGCAGGAAGACGCCAGCTTCTACACCGGCATTTCGCGCACGAAGGACGACAAATACCTCTTGATCGGCACGCAGAGCACGGTGTCCTCCGAGACCTGGGTCGCCGATGCAGCGGATCCAAAGCTCGCCTTCAAGGTCTTCCTGCCACGCGAGCGCGACCACGAGTACCAGGTGGAGCACGCCCGCGACCGCTGGATCGTGCGCACGAACTGGAAGGCGAAGAATTTCCGCCTCGTCGAGGTGAAACCCGGTGACGAGGCGCATCGCGAGAAGTGGATGGATCTCGTGCCGCATCGCGACGACGCGTTCGTCGACGCGTACGACGTCGCGAAAGACTACCTGACGGTCGAGGAGCACTCGGGCGGGTTGCGCAAGCTGCGCGTGCGGGCGTGGTCGGGCGGGAAAGACGTGCTGATCACGGCCGACGAGCCCAGCTACACCATGGCGCTCGACGTGAACCGCGAGTTCGACAGCGACAAGGTGCGCTACACGTACACGTCGCTGGTCACGCCGCGCACCACGTACGACTACGACGTGAAGACCGGGGCCCGCGAGCTGCTGAAGCGCGAGCCGGTGCTCGGCGGTTACGATCCGGCGAAGTACGCGACGGAGTTCGCCTGGGCCGTGGCGCGCGACGGCACGAAGGTGCCGGTCAGCATCGTGTACGCGAAGACGACGCCGCGCGACGGCACCGCGCCGCTGCTGCAGATCGGCTACGGCTCGTACGGCCACTCGTACGATCCCGAGTTCTCCTATCTACCGCCGTCGCTGCTCGACCGCGGCTTCGTCTACGCCATCGCGAACATCCGCGGCGGCCAGGAGATGGGCCGCGCGTGGTATGAAAACGGCAAGCTGCTGCACAAGAAGAACACGTTCACCGATTTCATCGACGTCACGCGCTGGCTCGTGGCCAACAAGTACGCCGATCCGAAACGCGTGTTCGCGATCGGCCGCTCGGCGGGCGGCCTACTGATGGGCGCCATCGCGAACATGGCGCCGCAGGATTACCGCGGTCTCGTCGCCGGCGTGCCGTTCGTGGATACGGTCACGACCATGCTCGACGAAAGCATCCCGCTGACGACGAACGAGTTCGACGAGTGGGGGAATCCGAAAGAAAAGGCCTACTACGACTACATGCTCTCGTATTCACCGTACGACAACCTCGGCAAACACGACTACCCCGCGATGTTCGTGCACTCGGGCTTGTGGGACAGCCAGGTGCAGTATTTCGAACCGACCAAGTACGTCGCGCGCCTGCGCGTCCGCCGCACCGGTGACAGCCTCGTCGTGCTCCGCACGAACATGGAAGCCGGCCACGGTGGAAAGTCCGGCCGCTTCGAGCACTACCGCGAATACGCCGAGCAGTACGCCTTCATCCTCGACCAGGCCGGCATCCGCGATTGATGGCGCCGTAATGGGGACAGTCCCCGTTTGCTAGGAAACGGGGACTGTCCCCATTAATCCTGCGGCATGTACCAGCCGCCGCAGCGCGACGTCCGGTTCCACTCCCCGTTGACCTTCTGCATCTGCACGATCGAGCCGCGCTCGCCGTTGAGCTCGACGGACACCCACGCCTTGTTGCCCGACGCATCGAACACGACGCGCGACATCGCGAAGTAGCGCGCCCGCGGATTCTTCTTGTGCGCGATCTTGAAACCCGCGGCCTTCGCGACATCGTCGTCGAGCTGCACCGGCTCCAGGCTCAGCGACTTCAACCGCGACACCATCTGCTTCACCTCGGCGCCGTTCAGGCCGCAGAACTCGTCGCGATCCGGGTCGGACAGCGCGCTCGAGATGAACGAGCTCGCGGTGAAGTCCGACTGCGAGTACCACATCTTCAGCGGCTTCCCGGTGTTGTCGCGCGAGATGGTGCCGGCCATGGCCTGCCACACCGCCAGCTCCTCGCCTTCGGCGGCCGGCGGCGGCCACACGGCGAACGCCGGCACGGACATCGCGAGAGAAAGGACGAGAGCGCAGGAAATTTTCTTCGTCGAAGTTTTCATGGCGCGAAAATTACGAAACGCGCGCACGACGCGCCACCGCCATTCTCCAACTCTGCGAACTGCGTCGGCGGCGCACTTTAACTGCGCTGAATTTTTCTCACGTCACCATCACGGTGCGCACTTATGCCGAATTTCCGCGTACGCGCGGCGCCGATTGTGACGTTCGCGAGACAACCTGACGCAATGTCAGGCGGCTTTTCCGTCGTTCTCCGCGCGCAGCAGCGTGACGACGTTGCGCTCGACCCAGCGACCGAACAACCCCGCGAGTCGCGCTAGCGAACGGCCCAGCGGCGTCAGCTTGTACTCGACGCGCGGCGGCACTTCCGGATAACTGCGCCGGCTCACCAGCGCGTACGCCTCGAGCTTGCGCAGCGTCTGGATGAGCATCTTCTCCGAGATGCCGTCGACGCAGCGGCGGATCTCCGCGGTGCGCTTCGGTCCTTCGGCGAGCGTGGTCACGATCAGCAACGTCCACTTCTCGGCGAGCACGGCCATGACGCGGCGCGACGGGCAGGCGGAACTGAAGATGTTCGGCTGGACACTGGTTTTCGGCATGGCGCGACGCTAGCACAGCGGCGTTACGTTTTCGTCAGGTTCGACACTTACCGCCGGGTAAGTACCCCCGCTCCGACACTTACCACGAGGTAAGTACTTGTGGCCCGGTGGGCGCATCGCCATGATCCCGACCCCGAACAACGAACGGCCAAACAAAGGAGTCCGCCATGCAGTTGTATTATTCCCCCGGCGCCTGTTCCCTCGCCTCGCACATCACCGCCCGCGAAGCCGGCGTGAGCATCGACCTCAAGAAGGCGGACACAAAGACGAAGAAGCTCGAGGACGGTTCCGACTACTTCGCCGTCAACTCGAAGGGCGCCGTGCCGGCGCTGAAGCTCGACAACGGCCAGGTGCTGACCGAAGGCGTCGCGATCATGCAGTACATCGCGGACCAGAAGCCGGAGAGCAACCTCGTGCCGAAGGCGGGCTCGTTCGAGCGCTACCGCGTGCAGGAGTGGCTGAACTACGTCACGAGCGAGATCCACAAGGGCTTCTCGCCGCTGTGGGGCGACAACGATCCGGCCGTCAAGGCGTACGCGTCGAAGAACCTCGAGAAGAAGTTCGACTGGCTCGACAAGCAGCTCGCCGGCAAGAAGTACCTCACCGGCGACACGTTCACCGTGGCGGATGCCTATCTGTTCACCGTGGTGAACTGGGCGAACTTCCTCAGCATGGACATCTCGAAGTGGGCGAACCTGAAGGCGTTCCAGGAACGCGTCGCGGCGCGTCCGAAAGTGCAGGAAGCGCTGGCGGCCGAAGGCCTGACGAAGAAGGCCGCCTGATTCGTGACAGGAAATTGGGGACGTACCCCATTTAGCCTGTAACAAAACGGCCGCGGGAGATCCGGCGAGACCTCCCGCGGCCGCTGCCGCCTGGAAGCGCGGACCGCCTCGGCCCGCGTTTCCCTCGAACCTCCGCCGCCTCAGCCCTGCGCGGCCTTCTTCAACGCCTCCGCGCGCACCAGCGCGAAATCCACGGTGTTGAAGTTGTTCACGCTGATCTCGCGATACAGCGTCATCGCCTCCTCTTTCCGTCCCGCACCTTCCAG
Organism: Steroidobacteraceae bacterium; assembly: GCA_035502995.1. Lineage (GTDB taxonomy): Bacteria > Pseudomonadota > Gammaproteobacteria > Steroidobacterales > Steroidobacteraceae > CADEED01. Next base: position 19,566 of record DATJTW010000073.1, read on the forward strand.
CGCCTGCGCCATCCAGTAGCGGTTGTGCAGCTGCGTCTGGTCCGCGAGCTGCAGCTCCGCGATCGCCTTCTTGAACGACTTGCGGCGCAGCTCCACGAAACCCAGTACCTCGTGGTACGGCTCCAGCTTGCGCGCATTGTTCTCGCCGGCCACCAGGTCCGCGTTGCGTCTCGCAAGCGCGCTCGCCGCGCGATAGTCACCACGGTACGCGGCCACCATCGCATCCCAGAACACGACCTGCGATTCCTGGATCTTCGAGAACGCGTCGGTGCCGACGGACTTCGCGTTGTCGAGCGAGCGTTTCGTGCGCGCCGCGAGCACACGGTCGGCGTCGTCGTACAGGCCGAAGTGCAGCGCGATCTGCGCGGCGTTGGTCAGCGCGGCGACCTGGGCGTTTAGCTTCTGGTCGGCGCCGGCGCTCGAGGCGTCGATGTCGCGCACCAGGTCCTCGAGCGAGCGGATCGCCGCCTGCGGATCGCCCGCGTACACCCACGTCAACGACTTGAACGGGCCGAGGAACGCCGCGGTCGCGGGACTCGCCGCCTTCATGCCGGCGTCGTAGTTCGCGCGCGCCTCGTCGAACCGACCGAGGAACGAATTGACGTGGCCCAGCTTCACCGGCGCGGTCGGATCCTTCGGATCCAGTTGCAACGCGAGCTGGTAGTAACGGCGCGCGTCCTCGAGCCGGTTCGAGCCGCGATACACGTCGCCGAGCGCCCAGTAGTACATGTCCGTGCCGGGCGAGTCGGCGACGGCGAGCCGGTAGTACTTCTCCGCCTTCGCGAAATCCGTGGGCTGGTTGAACAGCCATGACGTGGCCAGCGTGAACGGCGCGGGCGAGAAACCCGGCGCCAACGCGATGGTCTTCTCGAGCTCCGCGCGTTGCTCGGCGAACTGGTTCAACGCGACGTGCGCGCCGGCCAGCAGCAGCCGCGCGCGCGGCGAGTCCGGATACTTGTCGACCAGCTGCTTCGCGAGATCGAGCTGCGCGCCGAAGTTGTTCGTCAGGAACAGCTGGTTGAACTGCAGCAGCATCCGTTCGCCGTCGCTGGCCTTCGCCGCGCCGCGCTCGGCGCCCTTCAACGCGGCGTTGAACTCCTCGGTCGAGAACGTGACGTTGCTGAGATTGACCCAGGCGTACGTGAAATCGGGATCGGCGGCGACCGCCGTGCGGAACAGCTCGTTGGCCTGCGCGCCGTCGCCGCGGTCGAGCGCGGCCTGGCCGGCGTCGAACGCGAGACGCGCCTCGGCGTTGTTCGTCGTGACGGGGATTTCGTGTACCGCAGCGCTCGCGGCGAATGGCGCCGCCGCGAGCAGCAGCGCGACTGGCAGGAATCGTGTGTTGTTGGACATGGCGGCCTCCCGACCCGGTGTTGGCCGGAGTGTCGCGCCGTTTTCCGGCCGCGGAACACCGGTTGCGGCGAAACGAATCGGCGGCGCGACGAAGGCGAACGGCCTGGCGCGCGATGTCCGGTTGCCGGGCGGCGCTGCGTCCTTGCGCGGCAGCGCCGTCTACCAGCACGGCAGCACCGCGCCCGCGCGCGGCTGCCGCGCCCCGGCATCGGCTGCGCCGCCCTTCCTATCTACCGCCGACGCAACCCCGCTGTGCACGGAGCGAAATGCCGGACATAACCCGTCGCCGAACCGCGACTCGCTCCGCCGTCCGCGGCCGCGGCATAAGATGCGCGGCCCAAACTACTTGGGTCGGAAGGGAGTCTGAACGATGAGCGCGAGAATTCGGTCCATCCACGTTGCGGCGACGGCCTTGCTGGCCACGCTGGCCGGCACGGCCGGCGCCGGCAGCGTGTACGTCGCCCCGGTGGTCATCCGGGCGGAAGCGAATGGCGGCGGCTACGCCGAGGGCGGCCTCGGGTATGTCCGCAACTCGGCGAACGCCGCCGAATACATCACCTGCACGCTGCAACGGCGCGAAATCCTGGACGCCAGCAACCGCCCGACGCGGCAGACGCTCGCGGTGACCTGCACGGCGCGCGACGCCGCGGGCACGTCCGCGGTCTGCAGGACGGCGTCGCCCGACATCGCCCGCGGGCTCGGCGCCGCCACCGGCGACGCGATCCTGGGCTTCGGCTACGACGCCGCCGGGGCCTGCACGCGGATCGTCGTCTATGAATCCGCGTCGATGACGCCGAAGCGCTAGGGAGACCCGAATGAAACGAAAGACATCGGTAATTCTCGCGGCGCTGGCGCTCGCGTTATCTCTGGGCCACGCGGATGCGGGTACCAAGTTCGTCGGCTCCGGCGCCGTGACGATCACGACCCAGGCCACCGGCGCGGGGTCCGCCAGCGGCTACCTGGGCCACATCTGGAACTCGACGGCACAGACGCAGTACATCGGCTGCGACTACACCGCGGGCCCGGCGCCGAGCGTGATGTGCCACGCGCGGTCGGAAACGGAGCAGTTCGCCTTCTGCACGACGGGCTCTGCCTTCCTCGCGGAAGCGCTCGCTGCGGTGGGGCCGGACGTGCGCCTGTCGTTCACGTGGAATGCCAGCGGCGTGTGCGACAGCATCACCGTCCAGCACTCGTCGACCTTCGCGCCCAAGCTTTGAGCGGGCGCGGACTCAGCGCAGCAGGGTTGGTCGGCGCCGCACTGGTCGGCGCGTCGCTCGGCAGCGCGGTCACGTGGTTTTCGATGAAGGGAGGCGTCGCGGTCGTGGAGACGGCCGCGACGCCGCTTCGTTCCCGCGAAATCCCGGCCGTCCCGGCAACCGCGACGGCCGCCACGTCGGCAACGTGGGTCGAGACGGGCGACGATCGAACTACCGGCGCCGGCGTACCGGGCCCGGCGCCATCACCCGAATCACCCGCATCGCCCGCACCCTCCGCACCGGATCCGGTGCTGGCACTGGCAGCGGCGCAACGTGCTCACGCGGTCGTCGACTCCGCGATCGCGCGCCACGAGTGGACGGCGGCCGACGCCGCCGCGTTGCGCGAGGAAATCGATCGGTTGTCACCCGATGCGCGCGAGGACGTGCTGCGCCGCTTCGCGGTGGCGGTCAACCGCGGAGCGCTGGTGCCCCGAGTGGAGCGGATTCCGTTCTGACGTCGCGCACCGGCGCGACATCGCTCTTCACGGCCATGATCGACTTGGTCATGCCCAGCCACTTCTCGTCGCGGATCTTCGCGCCGTCGAACATGCCCGCCAGCTCGCGGCGCGTCAGCAGGTACCAGTCGGGCGTGGTCCACTTCGGCCACATCCCGCGCGACGCCTTCAGGATCGGGATGATCATCCGCCGCGGCAGCCACGACAGGAACGGCAGCCAGCTGTGACTCTCGAGCACGAACCAGCGATACGGCGTCTGGACGAAGAACTGACGGCCGACACGCTGGATCTCGCGCGCGAACGCGCGCTGGTGCTGCAGCGAACGCTCGCGGAATTCCCGGCCGGAGCGCGTGGTCCAGATCTCGCTCTTCGGCAGCGTGACGTGCTCGATGACGGACGAGCAGTAGACGATGTCGAAGTAGCCGTCCGGGAACGGTAGTTTGCCGTTCTCGCCGACCAGCACGGGCTGATAGCCGAAGTTCTTCGCGCCGCGCTCGACGGCGGCGGCGCTGATGTCGGCGATGTAGGTGTTCTGCGGCAACACCGGCGTGCCGGACAACACCGCGTGGATGTTGGTGCCGGACTCCGAGCCGAGATCGAGGATCTTCGTATCCGGCCGCAGCGCGAACGCCTCGCGGAACAGCACGGCGCGCTTCCGGCGAGCGCGCGCCGAGAAGTCCTGGAACAGCCGGATCACGAGGTTCATGCGCCGCCGATTCTGCGCCGCGCGCGCGGCGCGGGCGGCCTTGACCCCGCCGCGCGCTCGCGTAGTCGGCGTCCTACGCGGGCGGGCTGACTGTCAAACCGGCGGCGCTGCCCCGGCCTTGGCGAGAGTCTCGGGCCGACCTGGCACGGCCGTCACGGGAAGCGGCGCACCGTCGCATACGCATCTAGCTGCCCGGGCGCGTTGACGTCGAACAAGGTCTGCGACGCCAGCTTCACGTGGTAGACGCGCGCGGTCTGCACCGGGTGCGCCTGCGGGATCTCGGTCGACGCGAGGTCGATCGCCAACGACTTGCGGTCGGCGCTGACCGTCAGCTTCGCCAGGGTGTCGTTGCGCAGGTCGAGCTCGGGCGAGCCGTAGTCGGGCGCGTCGCGATACGTCCACGACTCCAGCGACAGCGCCGAGCGCAGGATGTTCTCGCTGACGCCGTTCGACAGCGGCTGCGTGAAGTCGACGCGGAAGCCGGTGTGCGTCGCGGCGACCGCGAGGATCTGCGGCGCGATGGTCTTCCCGTCCCAGCGCACGTGCTGCAGGCTCGCGACCTTGCCGCCCTTCGCCTGCCAGCCGCGGCCGGTCTGGCCGAGCAGCAAACTACCGTCCGGCAGGAACACCGGGCGCATCACGCCGGACTCGAGCCCGTCGAAGAACGGCATCACGCTGGCCTGCTCGACGTCGCCTATCTTCTGCACGGCGACGCGCAGCAGGTTCGACTGCGTCTGGTCGCCGATCAGGATCTGGCCGTTGAACGGCCCGAACTTGTTGCTGGTGACCCAGGCCGGGTTGCCCGGCGAGTTCGCGACGCGGTTGTGCGGGAACAGCGCGATGGCCTGCTCCTTGCGGCCCAGCACCTGCGGCCACTGGATCTCGGGCGACGCCGGCGTCATGCCCGGCAGGTCGACGAGGCCGGCCGGGTGGCCGTAGAAGCCGTCCTTCTTCAGCCAGTACATCTTCGACGTCGCGTTGAAGTCGCCCTGGTTGTCCGTGTAGAACACGCGGCCGTCCGGCGCGACGCCGAGACTCGCCGGGCTGCGCAGGCCGTTCGCGAACAGCTCGTAGCTGCCGTCTGGCTTCACGCGCACCGCCCAGCCGTTGTAGCCGCCGTACGTGCCCATGACGTTGCCGCCGCCCATCCACGCGGCGCCGCTGCCGTCGTGCACCAGGTTCAGCGTCAGGTAGTAAGACCCGTCGGCGCCGCGCACCGGGCCGTGCATGTAGCTGTGGTAGTTGCCGTGGTACGAGTGCGCGTCGAACAGGGTGTCGTACCGGTCGGCGATGCCGTCGCCGTTGGTGTCGCTGATGCGCGTGAGCTCGGCCTTCTGACCGGCGACGACGACCAGGCCCTTGCCGTCCTCGACGACGACCCCGAGGCTGTCGAACAACCCTTCCGCGAACTTGCGCCACTCGCCGTTCACGAGGCGCCAGATGCCGGCGGTGCGGGTCGCGACGACGATCGTGCCGTCCTTCGCGACCGCGAGACCCAGCGCCTCGAACAGCTGGTCGCGGCCGTAGTTGTCCTTCGGCGGGTAGTAATTCTCGATGCTGTAGCCGGCCGGCATCGCGGCCTTCGCCGGCGCCTTCTGCACCGGCGCCACCTTGTACGACGAGTAGGTTGACGCGGCGGGCTTCCACGCGGTCTTCGCCACGCCAACCTGCGCGGTCAGCGTCGCCTTCGTCTTGCCGGCGGGCAGCGTCCAGCGGTCGCCGTCGAGTTTGCCGGCGCTGACCGTGGCGCTCTTCAGAACGTCACCGTTCACCGTGAACGTCTGCGGCGTCGTGAACGTGCCGCCGATGACGACACTCGCGGCGCCGCTGTCGGCGAAGCTCGTGGCGATCTCCACCGTGTTCCTGCCGACGCGATACCGGAACGCCGGCGCCGCCAGCTTGTTCTTCGAATCGCGCGAGTAGCCGAGGAACTGCGCGTCGACCGCCTTGATCTGGTCGGCCTGGTCCTCCTTCGCGTTCAGCGCCGCCTTCAGGCGTTCGCTGTCGCCGAATTTCGCGTCCTTGAACGAGAAGTCGATGGCCTTGCCGGCCGGATCCAGCGGTGCGACCAGGTATTCGTGGCCGCCTAACGAGATCTCGCGGCTCTCGTAACCCAGCGCCAGCCCCTTGCCGCCGCGGCCGACCAGTTCGCCCGACATGTCGAGGAAGCCGCCCTGCCACACCTTGGCCACGGCCAGCAGGCGCGGATCGAAGGTGTAGTGGATGCCGTTCGGATTGCCGACGTGGATGCTGCGCGCGGACACGCCGGGCAGCGGCCCGCGTTGCAGGCGCACCTCGCCGTCGACCAGCCACTGCAGACCGTCGGTCATCGGGTCGTACGGCGCACTGGCGGTCAGCGCGGTGAGGCGCGTGACCGGGCCGCGCTGGCCGGGCTCGTTCAGCGTGGTGAGGTAGTCGCCGAGCGCGTCGATCTGCGCGTCGCTGAGGATCTCGGGCGTGAACGGCGGCATCACGGGTAGATAGGCCTGGCCGGCGGTCGGGCCGCGCTCGGCGATCGCGAGCTGGTCGGCGGGCGCGCGCAGGCTGTGGCGCAGGTAGTCGCGGTTCGCCTTGATCGTGAAGCGATGGCCCTCGCCGCCTTCGACGATCTCGCGCTGGCGCGGATCGGGGCGGAACAGGCCGAAGAGGTTCGGGCCCGAGCTGACGCCGGCGTCGTCGGCGGCGACGCGATGGCAGGCCTCACAACCCACGGACGTGAACAGCTCCTTGCCCAGCGCCACGGTGTCGACCAGCGACTTCTCGTTGGTCTCACCGCCGGTCGCGGCGGGAACGGTGACCTGCGCGTAGTCCGCGGCTTCGTGCCTGACGTTGCGGATCGACAGCGGCCCCTGGCGCACGAAGATCACCGTCGGGCCGCGGAAGTCCTCGCTCTCCCAGCGCGCACCGGGGCTGACGGTGGGGTACACGACGTTGCGCAGCGTCTGCGCGCCGACATGTGCTTCCAGCAATAGCGCGTTGTCCTTTTTGTTATAGCCCTCGTCGAAGCGCGGGGCGCGGAAGCGCCACGACACCGGGGTCCAGTCGCCCGTGCCCTCGAGCGCGATCGCGTACCGGCCCATCGTGAACAGCTCGCCGCGCGCACCCTTCGGCGCCTTGAATTCGAGGGAACCCGTGCTGTCCTGCGAGGCGCCGCGCGTCATCAGCGCGGTTTCGATCGTGGACGGCTGGGTGGCGGTCAGGGCGCCGTCCGACTGCGTCCAGGCCTTGTTTTCGCGGAAGATCGTGGTGGTCGAACTGGTCTGGGCGAGGACCGTGAAACTCGCGAGCGCAAGAGCGGTCAGAACGCCAGCGAACTGGCGGCGGAACTTCGTCATGGAACCCCCTTCGGTGCGGCTAAAATAACCCAATCCCACGAGTGAGACACGCCATTGCTTTGGATTCTCTTCGCCGCTGACGGCATCGCACAGACCCCGCCTCCGCAACCCGAGATCGTCGTGACCGGATCGCGCGTCGCCACGGATCCCGCCGAGCTCGGCGCGAACGTCACCGTGCTCGAACGCGCGGACTTCGACGTCGAGAAGCCGACGAAGCTCGCGGACATATTGCGTCGCGTGGCCGGCGTGCACATCGACCAGGTCGGCGGGCGCGGCGGCACGGGCTCGCTGTACCTGCGCGGCGCCGATCCTAACTACACGCTGGTGCTGGTCGACGGCGTGCGCGTCAACGACCCGACGAACGCACGCGGCGGATCCTTCGATTTCGCGGCGCTGGACGTCGCGGACGTGGAGCGCGTCGAGATCGCGCGCGGGCCGTATTCCGCCGTGTACGGCGGCGACGCACTGGCCGGCGTCATCAACATCGTCACGCGCCATGCGCCGCGCGAGAAGACCGGTGTGTCCGTCGATGCGATGGGCGGCGCGTACGACACGCACGAGCTGTCGTTGAACGCCGGCGGACCGCTGGGCAACGGCAACTGGAACTTCGGTGCATCGGATTCGAATGAGGGCGCTTCCGTACGCGGCAACCACTTCGACGGGCAGCGCGTGTCGGGGAGCATCGATACGGAGATCGGCGCCGACACCACCCTGTTCGTCACGGGCCGCTACTCGGAGACGGATCGCGACGCGTGGCCGGACGACAGCGGCGGCTACGAATTCGCCGCGATCCGGGACACGGAGCATCGCGAGTCGAACGAAGCCGTGTTCGGCGCGGGCGTGAACACGCGCCTGGGTGATTCCACGTTCGGCCTGACGCTCGGATATTTCGATCGCGACGACGACATCGATTCGCCCGGCGTCGCGCCCGGCGTGCGCGATCCGTTCGGCGTGCCGCCGTCGCTGGTCGACACGAACCTCACCCGCTATACGGCCACGCTGACCGGCACGCAGAAGGTCTCGGACCTGCTGACGCTGGCGTACGGCGTCGACTGGATGCGCGAGGAAGGCACGAGCGACGGCACGCTGGATTTCGGCGGCGGCTTCGTGCTGCCGACCACGTTCGAGCTGACGCGCACCACCTGGGCGCCGTTCGCGGAGGTGCGCATCGCGTCCGCGTCCGGCTTGTCGGCGCAGGCCGGCGTGCGCGTCGACAAGCCCGACGGCGAAGGCTCGGTGACGAGCCCGCGGCTGCGCGTGGCCTACGAATTCGCGGACACGGGCTTCTCCGTGGCCGGCGCCTGGGGCAAGGCGTTCAAACTACCGTCGATGTACGCGCTCGGGCATCCGATCGTCGGCAATCCGGACCTGGTGCCGGAGCGCGCGGAGTCGCAGGAGATCGAGCTGGCGCAGACGCTGCTCGGCGGCCGCGCGCGCTGGAGCGCCACGTATTTCGACGGCGAGTTCCGCAACGCGATCGACTTCGATTCGGAGACGGCGACGCTGGTGAACCGCAATCGCGTCGATACGCACGGCGTGGAGCTGGCGGGCAACTACTCGCTGAGCGAAGCCGTGTCGTTCGACGCCAGCGTGACGAACATGAAGAACCGCATCGCCGGCGGCGGCGAGCTACGCAACCGGCCGGAGTGGCGCGCCGGCGTCGGCGCGCACTGGGCGCCGGTCGCGGCGCTGCGACTGTCGGCGGCGGCGACGTACGTCGGCGATTCGCTGGATTCGTCGATCGCCACGGGCGACGTGCGTGTGGACCCGTACACGCGCGTGGACGTGAGCGCGGCCTGGTCGTTCTCGCCGCGGTTCGAAGCCTGGGTCGCGATCGACAACCTGACGGACGAGAAGTACGAGGAGTTCGTCGGGAACGAGGTGCGCGGGATGCTGCCGCGGGCCGGCGTGCGGCTGACGTACTAACTAACGGCCGGCGGCAACGGATTGCCGCCGTCTCCTCCGGGAGACATCTAAAGTTTTCCCGCACTCCGCCGTTTCCCGGGTCACGGACATAACGTGACGGGCCGCCCGGCCCACTGGATTCGGCCATGAATACGGTGAACGCGAGCCGCGACGCAGCGGCGACTCCTCTTTCACATCAGCAGGATTCCGGCCAGCAATTGCAGCGAGCGCTGCGCGCCAGCGTCTCGCAGGCGCTCGACGTGCGCCGCCAGGGCCACGGCCTGCACGGCATGGTGCTCGCGATCCGCGACTCGCTCGCGCGTGGCGACGACGCCAACGCGCTCGAGACGAAGATCGACAAGGCGCTCGATGCGGCCTCCAAACATCTCGCCGAGCAGGGCTATTCGCAGGACGAGATCGACGCGGCGATCTCGAAGTTCCGCAACCGGCTCGCGCGCGAGATCGACGACCTCGCCAGCAGGAACGCGCCCTCGGCCGGCGGTGACGCCGTGACCACGGGCGCCGCGCAGCGCACGGCCATCGCCGAAGCGGCGCGCGAGGTGAAGAAGGAAAAGTTCTCGCTCGACATCCTGACGGCGGAAGGCGATCGCGTGTCGATCCGCTTCAAGTCGGTGAGCGTGACGAACGTGGCGGCGGCGCAGGTGTCGGACGGCACGAACACGGCGACCGCGGTGGAAGGCAGCGTGATCTCGCGCGGCCGGTTCAAGGTCGAAGTCGACGGCGATCTGAACGACGCCGAGCAGGCGGCGATCGGCGACCTGCTGGACAAGGTCGACGACATCGCGCAGGACTTCTTCGGCGGCGACGTGCAGGAAGCGTTCGCCGCGGCGTCGCGCGTCGGCCTCGAATCGGACGCGTTGAGCGCGTTCAGCCTGCGTCTCTCGTATTCACGAACGGTGGCCGCGCAGGCGTATGCGAACACCGCGGCACTGGGCGGCGTGGCGGCGCCGGATGTGCCCGCGCCCGCAGCGCCTGCGCCGGCGCCGACCAGCCCGGCCGCGGCGGCGAAAGCGCCGACGCCGACCAAGCTTGCTGACGTCGCCACACCGGCGCCGGTCGTCGACTCCACGTCGGCGCCGGTGTCGACTGCGGCGGTGGGAGATGCGCCGGCGGCGGAGTCGCCGGCTACGCCCGCGCCGGTCGTCGACGCGCCGTCCGCGCGACAGACGATCGCGAGCTTCACGAAGGACGTGCTGGCGCGGCTATCTACCGGTGGCGACACGAGCTACGCGAAGTTCTCCATGCACTGGAAGGTGCAGTTCCTGGTGAGCGCGTTGTCGTCGGCGGCGGTGACGCCGGCGCAGCAGGATGCGACGCAGGCGCTGGGCGAAGCGCTGGATTCGCAGACGCCTCCGACTGCAGCCTAGCGGCGCCGCTTCTCGAGTATTGCCCGCAGCTCTTTGGCAGCGAGGAGATCCTTCTCGCGGCCGAGGGCTTCTTTGGCAACAATCAGATCTTCTATTCCAATCACGCGGACACGCTGACCGAATAGCTCGACTTCGATTGCACGAGATGCGACTCGCGCAAAGTCTCCAACTCCGGTGATCTCGCTGATCAAATCGACGGGGCCCAGGTCTGTGGTCAGGTAAAGATTCCTGATGGCCACGTTCGGGTCTGGATTGTCGAGAAACGACAACCGTTTCGGATTGTGTCGGTGGATCGGGTGGATGTCGCGGAATGCAACTCGTAGCTGTTCGACGCTGGAGGGAGTCAGGACCGCGCAAACATCGAGATCGCGCGTGACCATACTCGACCCGTGGACAATCCCGCCAAACCCGCCAACGATGACGTAATCGAGCTTAGCTTCGGTTAGCCGACGCAGGAGCTGATTGATCTCGTTCACGCAGTTCCTTTCCAGCCCTCTCGAGCTCGAGCGCGAATTCCAATGCCGCCTGATGCTGGATGACTCGTTGCTCCGGAGAAAGCCGCAAGTTTTCGTCGATCAGACTCAGATCGAACCCTGCGAGCTCCGCTTCCTTCAAGACATCCATCGCGCGGAACTCTAGCTCAAGGATCGAAACCGGAAAAGAAAAAGGCGGACCTTTGCCCGCCTTTCTCTCGTCTGACTGTCCCCTTTTGCTAGCAATCGGGGACTGTCCCCATTACGACTTCAGGTCGAGGACCACGGGCTTGTAGCCGCCGCGGCTGCGGAAGTAGAGGATCAGGCCGAGATAAACCACGAACATGCCGACCGGCAGCCACGCGATCGTGCGCAGCGCCTCGTGCTTCGACTCGCGATCCGCGGCTTCCACGCCGACCTTCTCGTCGCCGGTCAACGCGGCGCGCTTCGACGGATCGACCGCGACGTAGTCGCCGAAGATGCCGGTGCGGTTGGTCTTCAGCGTCTCGACGAGCTGCGTGTTGTGCTGCGAGTCGTACGCGGCGACGCCGTGCACCAGCTGCCGGTCGAGCACCTGGCCGATCAGCGGTCCGCCGATCACGCCGGCGCCGAGCATGCCGATGCCCGCGACCACGTTCATCGTGATCGCGCCGCCCTTCGGCGACTGCTCGGACACCACGCCCAGTGACGTCGGCCAGAAGAACGCCTTGCCGAAGCTGTACACCGTCGCTGCAACGACGATCGCCACCGCGCTCGCGGCGCCCGACAGCATCCACAACCCCGCCACCGCGACCAGCGCCGAGATGGCGAGCAGGCCCAGCGACGAGAACCGGTGCACCAGCGGCCCCGCGAACAACCGCAGCACCAGCACCAACGCCATCGCGTACACCAGCACCCAGCCGGCGTTGAGGCCGAGGTCGGTCATCGCGGGCGTCAGGATCTCGGTGATCCAGCTATCCGTCCCGAGCTCGGTGATCGCCAGCGGGATCATCACGAGGATCATGACGATGAACAGCGGGCGACCCAGCGAACGCGACCACACGCCGTAGCCGATGGTCATCGCCGCGATCACGCCCCACTTCACGCCATCACCCCAGCCGAACACGCGCGACAGCTCGGAGATCATCATGAACGCGACCACGAACGCGCTGACGGCGCCGGCCTCGGCGAGCATCTCGCGATACGAGACACCGGCGGAGACGCGCTCGCTCGGCGGGAACTGCCGCGGCAGCAGCATCACGATGTACGTGATCACGGGGATCAGGATGAGCCCCATCTGCGCGCGCCAGCCCATGCCGGCCGGGAACATCATCGCGAGCAGACCGCCGATGACGAAGCCCGCGGGCCAGCCGGCGTGCAGCCGGTTCAGCCACGTGACCTTGTCGTGCCGGAACTCGCGCGCGATCAGCGGATTGATGCCCGCTTCGACGGCGCCGTTGCCCAGCGACAGCACGAACGTGCCCCAGTACAGCGACCAGTAGCCGTTCGCCTGCAGGATCAGCACGAGGCCGACGATGTGGCAGGCCGCGGCGAACCACAGCGTCATCTTGAAGCCGATCTTGTCGATGATCAGCGAGAGCAGCACGATGCTGATGGCGAACGGCCACAGGCCCACGCCCGCGAGCTCACCCATCTGCGTCTGGCTGAGGTCGAACTCCTTGCCCCAGGCGCCGATCGAGAACGCGCGCAGGATGAAGCAGAACGACGTGGCGACCAGCGCGGCGAAACACACCGCGAAGGTCTTCTTGGCCTCGGCAGACGCCGGCACTGCGCCGGCGCCGATAGCGGCTTCTGTACTCATTGTCCCAACCCCCTCGTCTATTAGTTAGGTTCCCCGAACCGGATCAGATCTTCGTCCAGGCGCTGTTCGCCTGGCCCGACTTCAACACGGCCTCGATGAACGCCATCACGCGCGCGCCGGTGACGGCGTCGGGCGCGAACAGCGACGCCGCCTTCGGCGAGCGTTTCTCGATGCGCGCGAGCACGCGCTCAGCGAAATCCGTATAGAGCTGCGAGAAGGCTTCGATGAAGCCCTCCGGGTGGCCACCCGGCAGCGCGACCGAGCTGGTCGGCGTCTCCGGATCGCCGCGGCGCACGAAGCGCGGCGCCTCGCCGGCTTCGACGATCAGCAATTCTTCCGGCCGCTCCTGGAACCACTGCACGGAGCCGTTTTCTCCGTACACCCGCAACCGGTGCGAGTTCAGGTGACCGATGGCCACCTGGCTGGCCCACAGCGACCCGCGCGCGCCGCCGGCGAAACGCAGCAGCACGTTCACGTTGTCGTCGATCGGGCGGCCCGGGACGATGGCGGTCACGTCGGCCGCGACCTCGGCGACCTTCTCGCCGGTGACGAACTCGGCCAGCTGGAACGCATGCGAACCGATGTCGCCCAGCGCACCGGCACCGGCCAGCTTCGGATCCGTGCGCCACGAGGCCTGCTTCTGCCCGGTCTTCTCGAGCGCCGTCGCGAGCCAGCCCTGCGGGTATTCCACCTGCACGACGCGCAGCGTGCCGATCAGCCCGTCGGCGATCAGCTGCTTGGCGTGGCGGATCATCGGGTAGCCGGTGTAGTTGAAGGTGACCCCTAACAACCGCTTCTGCGCCGCGGCCAGCGCGACCAGCTTGTCCGCGTCCGGCAGGTTGGTCGTCAGCGGCTTGTCGCAGATGACGTCGAGGCCGGCCTCGAGGCAGGCCGCGGACTGCACGTAGTGCACGTGGTTGGGCGTGACGATGCTGACGACCTCGATGCCGTCGGGCCGCGCCTTCTCGCCGGCGATCATCGCGTCGACCGACGGATAGGCACGCGCGGGGTCCACACCCAGCGCGACCGCCGAGCGCTTCGTCTTCTCCGCGTCCGACGAGAACACGCCGGCGACGAGCTGGTAGCGCCCGTCGAGCCGCGCCGCCATGCGATGCACCGCGCCGATGAACGCGCCTTCACCGCCCCCGATCATTCCCCAACGAAGCTGACGCATTACTTCAGACCCAGTGTTTTCAGTGCAACGGAGTTGTCGCCGCCGGCCGCGAAGTCGTCGAACGCCTTCTCGGTCACGCGGATGATGTGTTTCCGGATGAACGGCGCGCCTTCACGCGCCCCGTCTTCCGGATGCTTGAGCGCGCACTCCCATTCGAGCACGGCCCAGCCTTCGAAATCGTACGCGGCGAACTTGCTGAAGATGCCGGTGAAGTCGACCTGCCCGTCGCCGAGCGAACGGAAGCGGCCGGCGCGGTCCTTCCACGACGCGTAACCCGAATACACACCTTGTTTTCCCGTGGGACGGAACTCCGCGTCCTTCACGTGAAACATCTTGATGCGCTCGTGATAGAAATCGATGTACGCGAGATAGTCGAGCTGCTGCAGCACGAAGTGGCTGGGGTCGAACAGGATGTGGCAGGCCTCGTGCCCGTTCACGCGCTCGAGGAACATCTCGAACGTGGTGCCGTCGAAAATATCCTCGCCCGGATGCACTTCGTAGCAGCAGTTCTGGCCGTTGTCCTTGAAAACGTCCAACAACGGTTTCCAGCGCTTCGCGAGTTCGTCGAACGCCGCTTCGATCAGGCCAGGCGGCCGCTGCGGCCACGGATACAGATACGGCCAGGCCAGCGCGCCCGGGAACGCCGCGACGTTCTTCAATCCGAGATTCCGGCTGGCCTTCGCGACCAGCTTCATCTGCTCGACGGCCCAGGCCTGGCGCTTGCCCGGCGCGCCGTGCACTTCCTTCGGCGCGAAGTTGTCGAACTGCAGGTCGTACGCCGGATGCACCGCGACGAGCTGGCCCTGCAGATGCGCCGCGAGCTCCGTGATCTCGATGCCGTGTTTCGCCGCGACGCCTTTCAGCTCGTCGCAATACGTCTTGCTGTCCGCCGCCTTCGCCAGGTCCATGACACGGCCGTCCCAGCTCGGGAGCTGCACGCCGACGAAGCCGCACTCCTTCGCCCACTTGCACATGTCATTGAAGTTCTGCAGGTGCGGGCCATTGCCCGCGAACTGCGCCAGGAAGATCGCGGGACCCTTGATCGTCTTCACGCCAGCACCGTGGAGAAAGCCGGGAAGCCGCTCAGACTTCGAGCTTCTGCAGATAGGCGCCGCTGATCTTCACCGACTCGAGGATCGGCCGCGTGAACGGCGCCTCCTGCTCGTAGAAGAACGCCTTCGTGCCGTGCGACTTCGCCGTGCCGATGACCTTCTTCCAGTCGATGACGCCTTCGCCCAGCGCGACCGACGCCGGATCGTGATCCGGCGACGTGCGCTTGCCCACGTCCTTGACGTGCAGCGCGATCACGCGGTCCTTGTACTTGTTCAGGATCGCGATTGGGTCCTGCTGCGCGACCACCACCCAACCCACGTCGAGCTCGATCTTCACGAGCTTCGGATCGGTCATCTCGTAGAGATGATCGAACGCGGTCTTGCCGTCGAACTTTTTGAATTCGGCGGAATGGTTGTGATAGCCGAACGACATGCCGGCGTCGGCGACCTGCTTGCCGAACTTGTTGAAGAGATCGGCGTTCCACTTCCAGTCGTTGAGGTCGACCGCCTTCATGCGCTCTTCCCACGGCAGCTTGTCCTTCTCGGGGCTCACGCCCGGGGACGAGCAGACGACGTGGCGCAGGCCGAGCGTCTTCGCGTCGGCGAGGATCTGCGCGCCGTTCTTCGCGATGTCCGCGGCGCCGGCGTGCATGCTGACCAGCGAGAAGCCGATGCCCTTCAGCAGCGCGCCGATCTCGGCGGCGGTCTTGCCGTAGAAGCCGGCGAATTCGATCTCGCGGAAGCCCGCGGCGTAGACCGCCTTCAGCGTGCCTTCGAGGTCCTTCGCGGCCTCGTCCTTGACGGTCCAGAGCTGGATGCCCAGCGGTACGTGGCCGCCCGCGGCGGCGAACGAGAACGAAGACATCATGGAACCCGCCGCGATGCCGGCCCCCGCCGACACGAGAAACCCACGTCTGCTCAGCATGAGAACGCCCCTCTTTTATATGTAGGGCTCGGGGACATCCCTGCCGCGAGCCCGGACGCCGGAGTACACGGTACTCGCGACCCCGGCGTCAAGCGGGCCGATCCGTTACTTATTCGCCCGCGGTCGTGATGTCCGCGATCTTCTGCCGCAGCTCGGCGATGCGCGGCGGCTTGCTCAGCACCGCGTCGACCTCGGCGGGCACTTCGCCCGTGCCCATCAAGCGCTGACCCCAGCCGGTGAGCAGCAGGATGGCCGTGCCGGGTGCCGCCGTCTTCACCGCGGCCGCAACGGCGCGGCCATCGACGTGCGGCATGCCGAGATCCGTGATCACGATGGGGAACGGCTTGCCGGCCTTCTGCGCGTCGAGGAACGCCTCGATGCCGGCGCGGCCGCCATTCGCGGTCTGCACCTGGTGACCGTCGTGCACCAGCACTTCGCGCAGCGACATCAGCAACACCGGGTCGTCGTCGATGACCAGGATCTTCGTGTGCGTGGGGATCTTCTGGATGCGCAGGCTGCCGGTGGATTGCGGCGCGGGTTCGGACAACGCGAACACGAGACGGAACGTGGTGCCCGAGCCGGGCGAGCTCTGGATCTCGATGTCCATGCCGAGCCGCTGCGCGATGCCGTACACCATCGCGAGCCCGAGCCCCGAGCCGCGCGCGCCCTTGGTCGTGAAGAACGGCTCGAGGCAGCGGCGCCGCGTCTCCTCGTCCATGCCGAGCCCGGTGTCGCTGACCTCGATGAAGACGCGACGCGCGACGCCCTTGCCGGCCTCGAGCGTGTGACCGGTGCGCAGCGTCAGCGTGCCGCCGTCGGGCATCGCATCGGTGGCGTTCAGCACGAGGTTCACCAGCGCCTCGCGCAGCTCGCTCTCGATGGCCATCGCCACGGTTCGCTCGGCGGCGGTCTCGATGCGCGCGTCGATGACGATGCCGCGCTGCTGCGCCATGTCGGACCAGCGCGCGCGCGTGAGATCGAGCACCTCGCGCAACACGGGCTCGACCTCGATGGCCGTGAGCTCGAGCTGCTGCGGCTTCAGCCGGTAGAAATCGCCCATGCGCTTCACGGTCTGCGCGACGTCGTCGATGGCGCGCTGGATGACCTCGAGCTGCTTGCGCCCGCGGTCGCTGACGCCTTTCTCGTGGTTCAGCAGCGCCTCGACGTACAGCGACACGGGCGAGATCGCGTTGTTGATGTCGTGCGCGATGCCGCTCGACATCTGCCCCAGCGCGCGCAGCCGCTCCTGCTCCATCACCGCGTCCTGGGTGAGGCGCAGGTCCTCGTAGGCCTGCTTCAACGACTCGTGCAACTGCGCCTGGTTCGCCGCCAGCGACACGTGATCGCAGAGCTGGCGCAGGAACTCGCACTCGCCGCTCGAGAACGCGTCCGCGTCGCGGCGCGCGACGATCAGCACGCCGAACACGCCGCTGCGCTGCTCGACGATCAGCGGCACGATCACCATGCAACGCAGCCCGGCGCCGGCCAGCCGCTGCGGAAACGGAAACGGGATGCCGGTGATGTCGGGTTCGTAGACGAGCTGTCCGGCGACGCAGCGGGACAGGCCGTTCTGGTCGATTTCGATGCGCGCGCTTTCGGTCATCGCCAGCTCGAGCGCCAGCGGCGCGCTGCGCACGCCGACGCGCGACACCGTCAGCGTGCCGCCGTGGTTCTCGTAGTTGCACATCGCGGCGAAGTCCGCCGGCATGTGCTCCTCGACGCTGCGCACCACCACCTGGAAGATGCTGTCGAGGTCCTGCCGCTCGGCGATGGCGTGCGTGATCCGGCGCAGCAGCTCGAGTCGCGCGAGCTGTACCAGCGCGCGGCTCTCCGCCTGCTGGCGGACGCCGGCCTCCTGGCGCAGGTCGTCGTTCAACGACTCGAGCGCCTTCGTGCGATCGGCGACGCGCGCCTCGAGCGTCTCGTTCATCGCGCGCAGCGCGAGCTCGGCGCGCATGCGGCGCGACGTGTCGAGCGTGCCCATCTGCACGAGGCTGAGCAGCAGGTACAGGCTGCAGCCGAAGACGCCGAAGTGCGCGGCCATCGCGAACTTGCTGGTGGCCTCGTCGGAATACAGCATCAGCGAGTGCGCGAGCGCGGTGCCGATGGCGTACCAGGCGAGCGCGTCGGCGAGCCGGTCGGTGCCGCGCCGCCGCCACCACAACACCGCGGCCGGGATCCACAGCAGCGGCACGAACGCGAGGCTCGGCCGGATGATGCCGAACACCACCGGCGCGGAATACCGCGGCAGCGCCTGGAACAGCGCGAACAGCCCCGCCGCCACGGCGCAGGCGACGACGCCGAACGCGAGCTTCGACGTGCGCGCCGTCGGCTCGAGCAGCAGCAAGGCGGTGACGCCCAGCGGCAGTAGATAGGCCGGCGGCGCCCAGGTGCCGGAGCGCAGGCCGCGCATGACCTGGTTCAGCGACGGCAGCGCCGACGCAGGCTCTAGCGCGGCCAGCACGTGCAGGATCTCGAGCACGCCCGCGACGCCGAACAGGATGGTCAGGAACTGCACCTGCGGCGTGCCCGTGCGCCAGCCGAGATCCCAGAACAACAGCGCGAGCAGCACGGTCACCAGTGCGATGCCCGTGTTGAGGATGGTGTGCAGAACCGGGAAGCCGGGGCCGGGCGCGGAAAAGATCGCGGCGCCCGCGAGCGCGCAGACGGCCAGCGCGATGATGAAGTCTCGACCGGGCTTGAGCTCGTCGGTGACGTGCACTCGTCCCCTCCCCTCGGCTGCGGGCGAGGATAGCTCAACCGGCAATTGCGCGCGCCGCGCATAGCGTTGATGCTTAGGGGTTCATGAGCAACCGACTCGATCGCCCCGTCGATCCCGCGCGCGACCACGTCGTCGGCGCGGGCCGTGCCGAGATCACGCTGGTGGAGTACGGCAGCTACGACTGCCCGCACTGCCGTGCCGCGAATGCGCGCATCACCGAGGTCCGCGACCAGCTCGGCGACCGCGTGCGTTACGTCTTCCGCCACCGGCCGATCACGAACAGCGAGATCGCGCGGCGCGCCGCCGACCTCGTCGAGCAGGCGCCGACCGCCGACGCGTTCTGGGCGGCACACGTCACGCTGATGACGCGCTCGCGCACGTTGACGGAGGACGACCTCGTGGCGGTGGCCGAGGACCTGCGCCTCGCGGACCGCGCCGACGACATGGGCACGCGCATCGCGAACGAAGCGAAGGCGCGCGTCGACGCCGACATCGCCAGCTCGCACGCCAGCGGCGTGCGCTTCACGCCGACGTTCTTCATCAACTCGATGCGTTACGACGGACCCTGGGACGAGGCCTCTTTCACCGACGCGATGCTGGGCTCGCTGGGCCACCGCGTGCGCACGGCGGCGCTGGGCTTCGCGAGCTGGGCGCCATCGACCGGTGTGTTGCTGCTGCTCGCGACCCTGGCGGCGATCTTCGTGACGAACAGCGCCGGGGGCCCGGCATTCGCGGATTTCTGGGCGACGCGTGTCGGGCTGTCGTTCGGCGACTCCGGCTTCTGGCTGCCGCTGGCGAGCTGGGTCAACGACGCGTTGCTGACGGTGTTCTTCCTGGTCGTCGGGCTCGAGATAAAACGCGAGTTCACCGTCGGGCACCTCGCCACGCGGCGCAGCGCCGCGCTGCCCGTGGCCGCGGCCATCGGCGGCATGGCCGTGCCTGCTCTTATATATGTGTCGCTGGTGCCAGCCGGGGACTGGCAGATCGGCTGGGGCGTGCCCATGGCGACGGACACGGCGTTCGCGGTGGCGCTGATCGCGGTGATGGGCGCGCGAGTGCCGGTGGAGCTGCGGATCTTCCTGACCGCGGCGGCCATCGTCGATGACATCGGGGCCATCGTCGTCGTCGCGATCTTCTACTCGCACGGCCTGGCACTCGCGCCCTTGTTAGGCGCGCTGGCGGCCGTGGGTTTCCTCGTGTTGCTGAACCGGTCGGGCGTGTACCGCGCCACGCCGTACGTGATCACGGGCATCGTCTTGTGGGCCTGCGTGCACGCCGGCGGACTGCACGCGACGCTGGCCGGCGTGTTGCTGGCGGCGTTCATCCCGACGCGGCCGCCGCCGGACTACCGCGCGCTGGTTGCGCAGGCCGACGCCATCCTCACGGCCGAGGCCGGCCACGGCGGCGAGCAGTTCCGCCAGGGCCCGTCGGCGCCCGCGTTGCGCGAGCTCGATGCGATCCACGACCGGCTCGAGTCCCCCGCGGACCGGCTGCTGCGCCATGTCGCGCCGCGTTCGAGTTATCTCGTGCTGCCGATCTTCGCGCTGGCGAATGCCGGCGTGGTGATCGCGGCCGAGGTGCTCGGCGGTCACGGACGGCTGATGGCGGCGATTGTCGCGGGCCTGACGGTCGGCAAGCCGCTGGGCTTCATGCTCGCGTCCTGGCTGGCCGTGAAGCTGAACGTCGCCGAGAAACCGGCCGCGTATTCGTGGCGGCAGCTGGCCGGCGCGGGCGCGCTGGCGGGCATCGGCTTCACGATGTCGCTGTTCATCGCGGGGCAGGCCTTCCCGGTGCCGGCGGATTTCGCGGCCGCGAAGATCGCGGTCTTTGCGGCGTCGGTGCTTTCGGCCATCATCGGCGTCGCGGTGTTGTGGGGAGCGCCGTCCCACGATCCGGAGAAGTCGACATGAGCACCGTCCTGTCCGCGCCGACCGAAGTCGCGCCGCCCGTCTCGCGCGAAGCGCTGATCCACCAGCTGTACGAAGCCGCCGAGCTCGAGCACAACCTGATGTGCACGTACCTGTACGCGGCGTTCAGCCTGCGCCAGGGCGTGGACGAAGGGCTGACGCCCGACGAAGCCGCCGCGACCGCGCGGTGGCGCCGCGCGATGCTGCAGGTCGCGATCGAGGAGATGGGGCATCTCACCGCGGTGTGGAACATCACGGCCGCGCTCGGCGGCAGCCCGCGGTTCGGCCGGCTGAACTTTCCGCTCGATCCGGGTGGCTTGCCGGCCAGCGTGGTCGTGCGGCTCGCGCCGTTCAGCGAAGCGGTGCTGCAGCACTTCATCTTCCTCGAGCGGCCGAAGGATTCGACCGAGCCGGATGGCGCGGGCTTCACCGCGGACTTCCATTTCACGCGGGGCGTCTCCGCGCCGCGGCTGACGCCGATGCCGATCGACTACGAGACCGTCGGCGATTTCTACGCGAACCTCTCGGGCAACGTGAAGGCGTTCGTCGCGCGCGTCGGCGAGAAGGAGGCCTTCTGCGGCGACCGCAACCTGCAGATCTCGCGAAAGGAGATCGATTTCCAGGGTTGCGATCCGGTCATCTGTTCGATCACGGCGTTGAAGGCGTTCGACGCGATCGTCAGCCAGGGCGAAGGCGCGTCGGAGGCGAACAAGGAATCCCACTACTGCCGATTCATCGAGATCCGCGAGGAGCTGGCCGCGCTGACGCGCGCGAACCCCGGCTTCAAGCCCGCGCATCCGGCGGCGGTGAACCCGGTGCTGCGCAAGCCGGTGCGTCCCGGCCACCGCGTCTGGATCGAGAACGAGGAAGCCGCGCAGACGGTCGACGTCGCGAACACGGCATACATGCTGATGCTGCGGCTGATCTCGCATTCGTACCTCGTGCCGCGGCCGCACCCGGCGAAGGCGCTGTGCATCGATCTCGCGCTGGGCCTCATGCGCGCGATGTCGCCGCTGGCCGAACGCGCCGCGCGCCTGCCGGCCGGACCCGCGAACCCGGATTGCAACGCCGGCATGTCGTTCACCGCGCTACGCGACGCCGCGCCGCTGCCGCCGGGCGTCAGCGCCGGCAAGTTCTTCGTCGAGCGGCTGCGCGAGCTGATCGCGGCGGTGACGGCGCTGTCGCGCAATGGCGATGCCCGCGTCGCGCAGGCGGCGAAGGTGATATCGGATCTCACGCAGCGCGCGGAGCGCCGCTTCGCGAGCATCGAGCACGAAGCGCCGGTGGTGCTGAGCGCCGCCGCGGCGACGCCCGCTCCCGTCGTCGCGGCCATCGCCGCCACCGCGACCCCGGCCGCACAAGGCAGCGCGGTGATCGAACCGGGCAACGTCGCGCCCACGCCGCGCACGGTCGGCGACGTCGACTACATCGAAGGTCGCGATCTCACGCTCATCTACGAAGGCAAGAAGTGCATCCACTCGCGCTTCTGCGTGACGTGGGGACCGAAGGTGTTCATCGCGAACGTGAAGGGGCCGTGGATCAACCCGGACGCGATGTCGACGGACGCGCTGACGGAGATCGCGCACGTCTGCGTGTCCGGCGCCATTCGCTACAAGCGCAAGGACGGGCAGCCCGACGAGGCGGCGCCGCCGGTGAACCTGATCTCGGTGCGCGAGGGCGGGCCGTACGCGATCAAGGCGGACATCCGCCTCGACGGCGCGCCGGCCGGCCACACGCGCTACACGTTGTGCCGGTGTGGCGCGTCGAAGAACAAGCCGTTCTGCGATGGCTCGCATCACGACGTGCACTTCGCCGCGAGCGGCGAACCGCCGACCGGCAAGGCCGACATGCTGCCGGTGCGCGACGGCCCGCTCGAGGTCACGCCGCTCACCGACGGGCCGCTGCAGGTGCGCGGCAACCTGGAGATCATCTCCGGCACCGGCCGCGTGGTCGCGCGGATCGAGTCCGCGCGGCTGTGCCGCTGCGGCGGCAGCGCGAACAAGCCCTTCTGCGACGGCACCCACGAGAAGATAGGCTTCCGCTCGTAATGGGGTCAGGCCCCTTGGGCCGTTCCTCGTTTCCTGGCAAACGGGGACAGTCCCCATTAGAAGTGCCAGACCGCGCCGAGCTCGGCGGGATAGTCCCAGCGGCTGCCGACGGTGCTGCGCGACGGCGAGATGCCCAACAAGTCGAGATTCGGATCGTCCGACGCGTGCTGACCGCCGAGATGCAGCGCGGCCGCCGTCAACCGCAGATCGAAGTTCGGCAACGGCGAGAACTGCAGCCCGGTCTCGACGCGCTGCTCGAACACGGTGCCGCCCTTCGCGAGCTCCACCCGCGTCGCGGTGCCGGATTCGTCGATCGTCGCGCGCGTCGCCGCGAGATCCGCCGCGCCGAGCCCCAGTCCGACGAACGGCCGCAGCCGCGCGCCCGGTGCGAACGTGTAACGCGCGCCGAGATCGAGCTGCCGCATGTGGTTGTCGTCGAAGTTCGCGCCGATCGGGACGCGTCCCTCACCCGTGATCTGCGAGCCCACGTCGCGGCTGCGCCCGTCGAACTGCGAATAGGCGGCGCGCGCGAAGCCGGTCAGCCGGTCGTCGACGGCGTAGTCGAGCTCCGCGCCCGCGGCGTAACGGTTGTCATAGGCGCTGTCGAAGTGCACGCGGTCGAACGCGATGTCGCCGCCCGGCGCGGAATCCAGCGGCGCGCTGCTGCCGTCGTGGAACGATCCCGGCATGACGGTATTCCCGCCGACGAACAGTTCGACACTGGTCTGGTCCGACAACGGCAGCGCCTGTGCCGCGCCCGCGGCACCGCAGGCCAGCGCCACCGCGATCATCGACGTGTGTGAGGTTTTCATCGCCAACTCCTTGTGTGAGGCAAGTGTTGGCTAGACTTTCGCGCTCCCGCGCGGTTGCATTACGAATCGTTACGACGTCGTAAGGATCGCCTGCAGCCGCTTCAGCGCCTTCGGGAACAACACGCGCGACGTCGGCATCAGCGGCGACGTCACCGTCAGCTCCGACGTCGGCACGATGCGCGTCTGGATCGATTGACCGTTCGCGCCCGCATCCATCTCGATCGCATCGACACCGTACGTGGTGACCGGCGTCGCGGGTTGTTTGAGATAGCCGTCCTTCGTGCCGACGAGCTTCGCGTATTGCGCGGCGTCATCCGGGATCAGCGCGCCGAACGCCAGTGCGACGTTCACGACGTGCGCCGCGTTCGCGGCGTCCACGTAGTTGCACGCGGCGAGCCACTCCGCGCCGGTCTTCACCGGCACCGCCTGCGCGGATTTCCAGCCGGCCGCGGCCGCCACTTCTTCCACCGTCACGAGCCCGCACGCATCCGGCATCACCAGCTTCTTTGGCGGCGCTTCGTCCACGGGCTCGATCGGCGACTTCGGCGGGTCTTTCGCGGCCGCCGCGTCTGCCGATGGCGGCGCGTCCGCCGCTTTCTGGCCGCAGGCCATCATGGGTAACGCGAGCAGCAGCGAGAGCGCATACGTTCGTAGGTTCATGCCGTCTTTTACCCGGCGCCGCGCGACGTGTCACCACCCGGTCACGCCGCTGACACCGCGGCCACCCAGCATGCGCGCTCCACCAAACCCAGGGAGTCTCCATGCGCCACTCGCTATCCACTCTCGCCTGTCTCGCTCTCGCCATGCTGTCCGTGTCGTTCACCGGCCACGCGAACGGCAATGGCAACGACGACGGCCATCGCGACGATCGCGGCGATCCGTCCATCCAGGTCGGCGTGCGCCCGATGTTCCTCGTCTCCGGCATGGACGACAGCGACCTCAAGCGCAAGCTGCAGAAGTGCTCGAACGATCTCGTGCGCCGCACGAAGTTCTCGATCGCGCATCGCGGCGCGCCGCTGCAGTTCCCCGAGCACACGAAGGAAGCGTACGACGCGGGCGCGCGCATGGGCGCGGGCATCGTCGAGTGCGACGTGACGTTCACGAAGGACGGCGCGCTCGTGTGCCGTCACGACGAGTGCGATCTGCACACCACGACCAACATCGTCGACACGCCGCTCAACGCGAGCTGCACCACGCCGTGGTCCGGCGCGGGTTCGGCTCCCCGTTGCTGCGCCAGCGATCTGACCCTCAATCAGTTCAAGTCGCTGAAGGGCAAGATGGATGCGTCGAATCCCGCCGCGACCACGGCGGCCGGATACCTCGGCGGCACCGCGAGCTGGCGGACGGACCTGTACAACAGCCGCGGCACGCTGCTGACTCTGAAGGAATCGATCGCGCTGAACCGCAAGAACGGCGTCGGCCACACGCCCGAGCTCAAGGCAGGCAACCCCGCGCGAGTGAACGCGGTGTTCGGCAGCCAGGCGAAATACGCGCAGGCGATGATCGACGAGTTCAAGAAGGCCGGCGTGAATCCCAAGGACGTCTGGGCGCAGTCGTTCAATCTCGACGACGTGCTGTACTGGATCAGGAACGAGCCGAAGTTCGGCCGCCAGGCCGTGTACCTCGACGACGTCGATCCCAGCGTCAGCATCCCGCCGCTGACCGTCGCCGAGCTGCGCGACATCCGCCGCCAGGGCGTGCGCATCTTCGCGCCGCCGATCCCGGCGCTGCTCGCCGTCGACGACGCGACGAACACGCTGGTGCCGTCGCAGTACGCCGAGGAGATCAAGGGCGCGGGCCTCGACATCATCACGTGGAGCTTCGAGCGCGCGGACCTGCGTCGCGGCGCGGCGTTCGGCGGCTTCTACGCAGCCTATGACCCGCAGGGCAGGGTCGTGAAGAAGGACAGCGACATGTACCTCGCGCTGGACGCGCTGGCGCAGGACGTCGGCGTGATCGGCGTGTTCTCCGACTGGCCGGCGACCGTCAGCTACTACGCCAGCTGCATGGGACTCGACTAACATGGCCGCATGGATCGCGGCCGCTCGCTGATACTGTCGAGTCTGTTGATGGCCGGTGCCGCCCACGGGGGCGGCATCGGCGCTTTCACGCAGGCGTCGGACGTGGGCGCGGTGAATCGCCCGGTCGAGGCACGGTTCGAATCGTTGCCCGGCGCCTACGTGATCGGCGCCGGCGGCGAGAACGTCTGGGGCGCACGCGATGCGTTCGGGTTCCTGTGGAAGACGGCGAAGGGCGATCTCACGCTCGCCGCCCGGGTCGAACTACCCGCCGGTGGCGCACAGGAGCATCGCAAGGCCGGCGTGATGTTCCGGCAATCGCTGGCGCCGGATTCCGCGTACGTCGACGTCGTCGTCCACGGCAATGGCCTCACCTCGTTGCAGTACCGTGTGGTCGCCGGCGGCGAGACGCGCGAGATCCAGTGCGCGCTACAGGCGCCGGCCGCGGTACGGCTCGAGAAACGCGGCGAGTACGTGCAGGTCGGCCTGCAGAACGCGGTGGGCGCGTACGAGCCGTCCGGCTGCGCGATTCGCGTCGCACTGAAGGGCACGTTCTACGCCGGCCTCGTCGTCTGCGCGCACGACGCGAACGCGTTCGAAACCGCGACGTTCAAACACGTCGGGCTCGGCAAGCCGGCCGAGCGGCCCGAACTACCCACGTACGCCATCGAGGTCGCGGCGCCGGATTCGCCGAGCCGCCGCGTGCTGTATCACTGGAACAGCAAGCTCGAGTCGCCCAGCTTCACGGCCAGCGGCGACGCCATCTGCTTCCGCAGCGACGGCCGCCTGCAACGGCTGCAGATCGGCCGCGACGAGCCGGTCGACATCGACGCGGGCAGCGCCGCGTCCTGCGCGATCGCGCCGGGCGCGATGCCGGCCGAGGTCAGGCTCGACGGATTCCTGCGCAACGGGCCCGCCTGGCTGCCGCGGATATCGCCCGACCGCGTGCACGTGGCGTCCGTGTACTTCAAGGGCCGCGGCCGCGACGGCCGGCCCGAGGCCGGTGACTATCTACTGAGGATCGCGCCGCTGGCCGGCGGCGCACCCGTGGAGCTGGCGCGGTTCTACGGCGAAGGCGGCGTGCTCGGCGCGCAGCCGTGGTCGCCGGACGGCAGGCAGGTGGTGTTCGTCTCGCGCGAGCCGGAATAGCCCGGACGGAAGATTGACGCCCGCGCGCGCCGCGTGATCTAGTCGCGGCCCTTTTTTCGAGTCGCCCGAGCCATGACCAGACGCATCGCCGTCGCCGATACCGACGCCCTGATCGACGCCTGTTTTCCCGTGATGTCCGAGCTGCGCCCGAAGCTGACGCGCGTCGAGTTCACGCCGCTGGTGAAACGGCTCGAAGCGCGCCAGGGCTTTCAGCTCGCGTTCCTCGAGGTCGACGGCGAGATCCGCGCGGTGGCGGGGTACCGCGTCGCCGAGTGGCTGGCGAATGGCCGTTATCTCGAGATCGAGGACCTGGTCACCGCGGACGGCTCGCGCTCGAAGGGTTACGGCGGCGAGTTGTTCGACTGGCTGGTCGGCATCGCGGCGAAGCACGAGTGCCGGCAGGTGCGGCTCGTGTCCAACGTCAAACGCGTCGACGCGCACCGGTTCTATCTGCGCAAGGGCATGACGCAGGAAGCTCACTACTTCTCGTTGAACGTCGGCTGACTCGACGCCAGCCCACTCGACGCCAGCCCAGGCACCCTCGCCGATCGCGCCGATCAGTCGGTCTGACGTTCGAGGATCGCGATCATGCCGGCGGCGCGGCCCCACAACGTCGACGGCTGCACCAGCTGACACAGCCGCCAGTTCTGTTTGGCTTCGGCATTCAAGGCGTTCTGGATGTCCACGTCGTCGGACTGGAAGTTGCTCGGCTTGTACGGCAACAGGACCTGCTTGTATTCGACCGGCATGCGGCTCTCCCGGAAACGGCGGACGCCGCTGCCGCGGATAGTGTCACGCGGCGGGTGGACGCGCTCGCCATTCGCCGGCAAGCTGCGCGGCCATGAAAATCCTCGTCACCGGCAGCGCCGGCCATCTCGGCGAAGCGTTGATGCGCACGTTGCCGGGCCTCGGGCACGAGGCGGTGGGGCTCGACGTGTTGAAGTCGCCCTTCACGACCGTCGTCGGCTCGATCGCCGACCGTGACGTCGTCGACGCGGCGATGTCCGGCGTCGACGTGGTGCTGAACGCCGCGACGCTGCACAAGCCGCACGTCGCCACGCATCCGCGCCAGGCCTTCGTCGACACCAACATCACCGGCACGCTGAACCTGCTCGAAGCCGCCGCGGCGCAGCGCGTGCGCGCCTTCATCTACACCAGCACCACCAGCACGTTCGGCGACGCGCTGACGCCGCCGGCCGGTTCGCCGGCCGCGTGGATCACCGAAGACGTGGTGCCCATCCCCAAGAACATCTACGGCGCCACCAAGACCGCCGCCGAAGACCTCTGCAAGCTGTTCCACCGCAACCACGGCCTGCCCTGCCTCGTGCTGCGCACCTCGCGCTTCTTCCCCGAGGGTGACGACGTGCCCGAGAAGCGGGACGCGTATGACGACGCGAACCTCAAGGTGAACGAGCTGCTGTACCGGCGCGTCGACACCGAGGACGTGGTCAGCGCGCACCTCGCGGCGATCGAGAAGGCGCCGCAGCTGGGATTCGGCCGGTTCATCGTCACGGCGACCACGCCGTTCACGCGCGACGACCTGGCGCAGCTCGGCGTCGATGCGCCGTCGGTGCTGGCGCGGCACGTGCCGGCATACCGCGAGGTCTACGCCCGCCGCGGGTGGCGGATGTTGCCGGCGCTCGATCGCGTGTACGTCAACGAACGCGCGCGCCGGCTGCTCGGCTGGCAGCCGAAGTACGATTTCGCGCGCGCGTTGGCCAGCGTCGCTGCCGGCGAGGACTATCGCAGCCCGCTCGCGATCGCGGCCGGCGCGAAGGGTTATCACAGGGCAAGCTGACTACGGTTATGACAGGCGCGGCCGCGGGGCCGCCCCTGTCGCATTTGCGCGGTTCGCGGCAGAGTTCCGTTGTCTCCACAAGAACAACGAGAACGGGGAATCGATGGGCTTCATCGTGTACATTTTCTGAACGCATGTTCGCGATCATTCCATTGGGCAAGAAGGGATCCTCCGGGATCCCGCTGATCACCATCTTCATCAGCGTCGCCTGCGCGCTCGTCTTCGCGTTCGCGCACGACGACAAGGCGCAGCTCGCGCTCGCCTACTACCCGCGCTCGTACGACGTCGCGACGATGTTCACGTCGGTGTTCACGCACGCGGACATCTGGCACCTGGTCGGCAACCTGTTCTTCTTCTACGGGTTCGCGCGCACGGTCGAGACGCAGATCTCGGTGAAGGGCTATCTATTCGCGTTCGTGCTGTTCGTGCTCGTGACGAACCTCGCGTACGGCTTCGCGATGCACGAGGACATCCCGACGATCGGCCTGTCCGGCATCGTGTGGGGATACATGGGCATCTTCCTGTTCCGGTATCCGAAGGACTACATCGACTGCTTCGTCTGGTACGTCGTCGTGTTCAAGATCATCGAGGTGCCCGCGCTGGTGTTCATCCTGGCGTTCCTCGCGTTGAACGTGGGCGCGTACCGGAACCTCGACGACAGCGCGGTGAACTACGTGGCGCATTTCTCCGGTTTCGCGGCCGGCGCGCTGTTCCGGTTGATGTTCTGGCACGTGTTCACGACGGAGAAGCCGGAGCCGAAGCGGCGGCCGGCGACGAAGCTCGGGCAGCTGCGCGCCAGCCAGGCGCGCGCGCTGCGCCGCTGAATCAACGGAAACCCAACGGGTCGAAAGATTTTCTTGCCGGTGGCGGATGGGCGGTTGGGGGCGCGTGCGGCAGAATCGCCGCCATGAACTCCCTGCTCGACAACATCATGTGGAACTGCCTGTCCGGCCCGCAGGCGCGGTTCGCGAGCGGGGCCGGCGACGTACGGCGGTATGCGCCCGGGTTCTCGCCGATCCTCGGCTGCCGGGACCCGCATCGGCCCGACTTCGCGGAGCTCGAGAAACACTGCGCTCCCGGCGACAGCTTCTACATCGACATCTGGGACGGCGCGCCGCCGTCCGGCTGGCGCATCGATAGAGAGGCGCGCATGTGGAAGATGGTGTGGGACGCGCCCCCGCCGGCCGAGGATGCGGCGCCCGACGCCGTGGCGCTGCGGCCGGACCAGGCGGCGCTGGCCGTCGAACTGGCGACGCTGACGAATCCGGGGCCGTTCGGCCTGCGCACGCCCGAGCTCGGCGAGTACTTCTGCTTCTTCGACGGCCCGCGGTTGATCGCGCTGGCCGGCGAGCGCATGGAGATCGATTCGCTGCGCGAGATCAGCGGCATCTGCACGCATCCTGACTACCAGGGGCGCGGGCTGGCGCGGAAGTTGACGTTGAAGCTCGTGCGGCGGCAGATGCAGCGCGGGTTGACGCCCTATCTTCACGTGATGAGTCATAACGCCGGTGCGCGGGCGCTTTACGAGAAACTCGGCTTCCGCAACTATCTCGAGACCACGGTTCGCGTCATCACGCGCGAGTGAGGGATTCATGGCGAGAGTTGCACCGCCCGGGGACCGCGCGACGGTCAACGACGTGTCCGAAGGACTGGAGGTCGCGATCCCCGCGCGCCGGAACTGGTTCCTCATCCTGTTCCTCGCGTTCTGGTTGTGCGGCTGGTTCGCCGGAGAGTCCTCGGCGATCGTGCAACTCGCCGGCGACGAGACGCGTGGCGACCGGGCGTTCCTGCTGTTCTGGTTGTGCGGCTGGACGGTCGGCGGGGTCGTCGTGATCGCGATCTGGCTGTGGAATGTCGCGGGTGTGGAACGCGTGACGTTCACGCCGTCGGAGATCCGCGTGCGGCGCGGCGTCGGCGGCCTCGGCTACTCGAAGGAGTACGACCTCGCGCACGCGTCGTCGTTGCGCGTGTCGCCGCCGGTGATGAACTTCCTGACGCCGCGCTCGTCGATGCGGTTCTGGGGAGTGGGCGGCGGCCTCATGGTGTTCGATTACGGCTCGACGACCGTGCGCTTCGGCGGCGGCCTGGACGAACCGGAGGCGCGGCGGATCATCGATCAGGTCACCGCGCGTTTTCCGGCGCTGCGCTCGGTGGTTTGAGCCGTTGACGCGCGCCGTTCCCTGCTAGCATCGCGCCATGGCAGCCGCAGCACCGTCGTTCCTCCCGCTCCTCGTCTTCGTGCCCCTGTTCCTGTGGCGCATGTACAGCCGCATCAAGCGGAACATCGGCCGGCAGAAGTTCGTGACGTGGCGGCCGTGGGTCACGCTGACGCTGTTCCCCGTGTTGCTGATCCTGATCGGGATGGGTTCGCTGCCGCATCCCGAGCGGTTGCTGGCGATGGCCGGTGGTTTGATCGCCGGCGCGGTGCTCGGCGTGTTCGGCACGAAGCACACGAAGTTCGAGAACACGCCGGAGGGGATCTTCTACACGCCGAATGCGCACATCGGCATTGCGTTGAGCGTGATCTTCCTGGGACGCATGGCTTACCGGATGTGGCAGTTGTATTCGATGGATCCGACGGCGCAGCCGAATCCGGCGGATTTTGCGAGTAGTCCGTTGACGCTTTCCATTTTCGGGTTGTTGGCCGGGTACTACATGACGTACGCGGTGGGATTGATCCGATATCGGATGACCGACGAGCGAGAGAAATCCAGACAGGTTCCGTAGATCAAGTCGCCAACGAGACATGATGGCGGCGTGCGAACTAATAGACGCCGGCAGCTCGACTCTGGCCTTTGAATTGATTGGGAGCGCTCGCTGGGGTGCCGCGAACTTCTTCGATGATAAGTTGGCACACGAACATTCCGGGACTAAGCAGAAAGTCGAATGTTCCGAGATTGATGATCTCGAGCGTTATCGTTCCAGAAAACCCGGCGTGAATCGTGGGCGCCGTGAAGTGGACGAGAATTCCACATCGTGCAAGTGAACTTTTCCCTTCGACACGCGCAGAAAAACATGTGCCGGAGTTCAGCAACGGAAAATTCACGCGCTCCAGAGTTTTTGCCAAGATCAACTTGTTTGGAACAAGCGAATACGGGCGATCATCGGTAATCGTGTGAGTCTTGGAGTGCTTTGCCCAAAACGGCGCGATTCCCGGCTTTCTCAGGTCGAGCTGGACGGGCGAGTGAGAATCCGGCACCAGTATTTCGTCGCCCAGACGCAGGTCAACCGCACTCGTGTTGAAAGGCGGCTGCGAAGGATCCGTTCCTGCCAATGGTTCGATTTCGAAATATTTCTCGCCGAGGCAGCGGACAATTTCGACATTGCTCAGGATCATAGATTTCCTATGCGGCGGGAACCTCGGCCCAAGGCGAAGCAGTCTCGAATGTCTCACTGGGCAGGAGGACAAGATCCGTTTTCTGACCAGGATCTGAATTTACGAGAGTGACCTTTAGATAGGAACGCCCCGCACGCTCTTCCAATAAATTATTGTCTGCAAAAAAACTGACCTTGCGACCATCAGCAAGCTTAAGTTCAACAGCCTTCTCGGACGAAAACATCCCCGAAGAAATCGTCACTTGAATCCAATGTCCCGCTTTTCCGTTCATGGTCGCTCCAGTTCCATCCAGTATCGATGCAGCAACAACCCTGTATGAGCGAGCGTTGGCTGACTTCGAAACTTCAGCACATCGATACTCGCAACGACAAGGAGAATTTTCACAAGGATTAGAACTTCACCATCACGTGCCGTACCGCTGTGTAGTCCTCGAGCGCGTACACACTTAGGTCCTTTCCGTAGCCAGACCTCTTCAACCCACCATGCGGCATCTCGCTCACCAGCATGAAGTGCGTATTCACCCACGTACATCCATACTGCAGCCGCGCCGCCACCTTCATCGCCTTCCCCACATCCTTCGTCCACACGGATGACGCGAGGCCGTAGTCCGAATCGTTCGCCCACTCGATCGCCTGGTCCGCATCCTTGAACCGGGTGACGCTGACCACCGGCCCGAACACTTCCTTCTGCACGATCTCGTCGGTCTGCTTCGCGCCGGCGATGACGGTGGGCTCGTAGAAGAACCCCGCGCCCGCTCGCGACTTGCCGCCCGCCGCGACCTCGATGTGCCGCTTCTCGCTGGCACGCGACACGAACCCGGCGACGCGCTGACGCTGCTTGTTCGTGATCAGCGGCCCCATCTCGACGCCCTCTTCCTCCTGCGTGCCGACCTTGATGCTGTTGGCCGCAGCCGCGAGGTCGGCGACGAGCTTGTCGTGGATCTTCGGACCGGCGTAGATGCGGCACGCCGCCGTGCAATCCTGCCCGGCGTTGTAGAACCCGAACGTGCGCACGCCGCTGACGACGGCCTCGAGATCCGCATCGTCGAACACGATGACGGGCGCCTTGCCGCCGAGCTCGAGATGCGTGCGCTTGGTCCCGTCCACCGCCGCGGTCAGCACCTTCTCGCCGCTGGCAATGGAACCGGTCAGCGAGATCATCGCGACTTCCTTCTGCGCGACCAGCGGCGCACCGACGGTGTTGCCGCGGCCGAAGAGGATGTTCACGACGCCGGCGGGGAACAGCTCGGCGCAGATCGTCGCCAGCTTCAGCGCGGTCAGCGGCGTCTGCTCGGACGGCTTCAGCACCACGGTGTTACCGGCAGCCAGCGCCGGCGCGAGCTTCCACGCCGCCATCAGCAGTGGATAGTTCCACGGCGCGATCGACGCGACGACGCCGATGGGATCGCGACGGATCATGCTCGTGAACCCGGGCAGATACTCGCCCGCGATCGCGCCGGTCATCGCGCGGCAGGCACCGGCGAAGAACCGGAACACGTCGGCCACCGCGGGGATCTCGTCGTTCAACGCGGCATTCAGCGGCTTGCCGCAGTTCTGCGACTCGAGCTTCGCGAAGTCCATGCCCTCCGCCTCGATGCGATCGGCCAGCTTGTACAGCAGCGTCGCGCGATCCTTCGGCACGGTCGCCGCCCAGCCGGGAAACGCCTTCGCCGCGGCCTGCACGGCCTTCGCGATCTGCTCCTCCGACGCCTCGGCCACGTGCACGATGACCTTGCCGGTCGCGGGATCGAGCACGCCCTGGTCGTCGCCCGCGCCCTTGATCAGCTTGCCGTTAACGAGCAGTTTCGTGTTCATCGTCGGGCCTCGTGAGGTAGTAAGCCAGCAGGATCGGCACCAGCGTCACGGCGATCACGATGACCGCGACGACGTTGGTGACCGGCCGATCGCGCGGCCGGAACAATTCGTTGAAGAACCAGATCGGCAGCGTGCGCTCGTTGCCGGCGGTGAAGATGGTGACGATGATCTCGTCGAACGACAACGCGAACGCCAGCATGCCGCCGGCGAGGAACGCGGTCGCCACCTGCGGCAGCAACACGTAGCGGAACGTCTGCGACGCGTCGGCGCCGAGATCCATCGACGCCTCCACCCAGTTCGACGGCAGGCGCCGCAGCCGCGCGATCACGTTGTTGTAGACGATCACGGTGCAGAACGTCGCGTGGCCGATGACGATGGTGAAGAACGACGGCTCGATGCCCCCCGCCTTCATCGCCGTCAGCAGCGCGATGCCGGTGACGATCCCGGGCAACGCGATCGGCAGCACGAACAGCAGCGTCAGCGAATCCTTGGCCGGGAATTTCGCGCGCGCCATCGCGAACGCGGCCAGCGTGCCGAGCACCAGCGCGATGACGGTGGAACAGGCGGCGACACCCAGCGACAGCGTCATCGACTGCCAGATGTCGGACCGCTCGAACGCGCGTTCGAACCACTTCAGCGTCAGGCCCGGCGGCGGGAACTGGTACGTGCGCTCCTCGGTGGTGAACGCGTACAGGATGATGATCAACACCGGGATGTGCATGAACGCGAGCCCGGCGAACGCGCCGACGCGCAACAGCAGCGACGGCCGGTCGGGTCGGTAGCTAGAGCGCATCGAACGCTCCGAACCGCTTCGCGATGGCCAGATACACCGCGATCAGCACGATCGGCACCACGGAGAACGCCGCCGCCAGCGGGATGTTGCCCGCCGTACCCTGCTGCACGTACACCATCATGCCGATGAAATATCCCGGCGCGCCGACCACGTTCGGGATCACGTAATCGCCGAGCGTCAGCGAAAACGTGAACACCGAGCCGGCGGCGATGCCCGGCACGGCCAGCGGCAACACGACGTTGCGGAACGTCTGCGCCGGCCGCGCGCCGAGATCGGCGGACGCCTGCAGCAGCGAGCCGGGCACGCGCTCCAGCGCCGCGGCCATCGGCAGGATCATGAACGGCAGCCACATGTACGTGAACACGAGGAACATGCCGAGGTACGAGGTAGACAGGGACGGCCCGCCGATGCCGGGCGCAGCCAGCGCGGCGTCCAGCACGCCGGCCAGTCCGAGCTTGCCGGCAGCCCAGGCGACGATGCCTTCCTTCGCCAGCAGCTGGCGCCAGGCGTAGACCTTCACGAGGTAGCTGGTCCACATCGGCAGCATCACGCCGACATAGAACAGCGCCTTCATGCGGCCGCGCGCGTAACGCGCCATGTACGTGGCGATGGGCAGCGCGATCAGCGCGCAGGCGATGGTCACGGCGACCGCCATGGTCAGCGTGCGCAGCACGATGTCGACGTTGGCCGGCTGCGTCACCAGCAGTTTGTACGTCTCGAGCGTCGGCTCGCGCACGATCTGCGCGGTGAAGTCGTCGATGCGATAGAAGCTCTGCCACAGCAGCGTGAACAGCGAGCCCAGATAGACCGTGCCGAACCACAGCAGCGGCGGCACCAGCAGCAGCGCGAGGTACCAGGCCGGGCGTCGGTACAGGAACGTCGACGCCGCGCGCAGGGTCATGCGGTCAACGCCACCGCGGAATCGCGCGGCCAGGACAACAACACGCGGCTGCCCATCGCGAGGCCGGCGGGCTCACGCCCTTCGGCCACCTGCGCGCTCCAGATCTCGCCGCCATCGAGCTGCACCTGCCAGCGGGTGACCGCGCCGTGGTACTGCACGGCGACCACGGTCCCCGGTGCCGCGAGCGCATTCGCCGGCACACCGGCATCCGCCGCGTGCACGGTGAGATTTTCGCCGCGCACCGCGAATGCCTGCGCCGCCCCGAGCGTACTCGCCAACGCGGCGGGCGCCACGTTCGCGCTGCCGACGAACCGCGCCACGAACTCCGTGCGCGGCCGCGAGTACAACTCGCGCGGCGCCGCCAGCTGCTCGATCTTCCCCTTGTTGAACACGGCGACACGGTCGGCCATCGACAGCGCTTCGCCCTGGTCGTGCGTGACGTACACGAACGTGATGCCGAGCTTCTTCTGCAGGCCCTTCAGTTCGATCTGCATCTCTTCGCGCAGCTTGAGATCGAGCGCGCCGAGCGGCTCGTCGAGCAGCAGCACCTTCGGGCGGTTGATCAACGCACGCGCCAGCGCGACGCGTTGCCGCTGTCCGCCGGAGAGTTGGGCGGGGCGGCGCTCGCCCATCGGTGCCAGCTGCACGAGGTCCAGCATCTCGCGCGCGCGGGTCTCGCGTTCGCCGCGCGCCACG
Source organism: Steroidobacteraceae bacterium (assembly GCA_035502995.1). Lineage (GTDB taxonomy): Bacteria > Pseudomonadota > Gammaproteobacteria > Steroidobacterales > Steroidobacteraceae > CADEED01. Next base: position 55,384 of record DATJTW010000073.1, read on the forward strand.
CCTTTCACGCGCGGGCCGTACGCCACGTTCTCGAGCACGGTCATGTGCGGGAACAACGCGTAGTCCTGGAACACGGTGTTCACGTTGCGATCGTACGGCGGCACGGACGACACGTCGGCACCGTCGAGCAGCACCTGGCCGGCGTCGGGCGCGTCGAAGCCGGCGACGAGGCGCAGGCAGGAGGTCTTGCCCGAGCCCGACGGACCGAGCATGGCGAAGAACTCGCCGGGCTCGATCGCGAAGGAGACGTCGTCGACGGCGCGGACGTCGCCGAAGATGCGCGACACCGCACGAAACTCAATCGCCGACGTCATCGCTTCGGTGACCATGGGGACAGGCACCATTTTCGGAAGACCGAAAATGGAGCCAGTCCCCTCTACTTGCCGCCGATGATGGCCACGTAATCGGAGACCCACTTGCTGTACGGCACGCAGCCTTCCGCGTGCGACGCGCACTTGGCTTCCGGCGTGCGCCAGAACTTGATCTTCTCGAAGTTCTCGAAGCCGTTGGTCTTGCAGCCCTCGGCGCCGAGCAGCTCGTTGCCTTCGCAGGCCTTCGGCACGGTCGGGTTCGAGCCGAACCACGCGGCGACGTCGCCCTGCACCTTCGGCGAGATCGACCACTCGAGCCACTTGTACGCGCAGTTCGGATGCTTGGCGCCGGCGGCGAGCATGGTGGTGTCGGCCCAACCCGTCGCCCCTTCGACCGGCACGGTGGTCGCGACCTTCGCCTTGTTCGCGAGCAGCGTGTTCGCCTGGAACGGCCAGGAACCCGAGGCCTTCACGCCTTCGTTCTGGAAGTCCTGCACCTGCACGTTCGCGTCGTGCCAGTAGCGCTGGATCAGCGGGTGCTGGCCGCGCAGCACGTCGAGCGCGGCGGCGTACTGCGCTTCGTTGAGCTCGTACGGATCCTTGATACCGAGCTCGGGCTTCTTCGTGGCGAGATACAGCGCGGCGTCGGCAATGTAGATAGGCCCGTCGTAGGCCTGCACGCGGCCCTTGTTGGGCTTGCCGTCCGGGAATTTCTGCGCCTCGAACACCACCGACCAGGACGTGGGCGCGGTCTTGAAGGTCTCCGTGTTGTACAACAACACGTTCGGGCCCCACTGGTACGGCACACCCCAGTGCTTGCCGTCGACGGTGTGCCACGCGGCATCCTGCAGGCGCGGGTCGACCGTGTTGTAGCTGGGAATGCGCTCGGTCGCGATGGGCTGCACGGTGCCGCCGCGGATCAGGCGCAGCGACGCGTCACCCGACGCGGTGACGAGGTCGTACGGCGCATTGCCGGCCAGCGGCCACTGCGCGTCGCCCGGCGGGCTCGGCGGCGGGCCGCCCGAAGACAGCAGCGTCACCATCTCGTCCGACGTGTTGGCGACCTTCACGTTGACCTTGCAACCCGTGTCGGCTTCGAACTTGGTGACCCAGTCGTAGGCCTTGTCGCTCTCGCCGCGTTCGATGTAACCGGGCCACGCGACGATGTCGAGCTGACCCTCGAGCGCGGTTGACGCCATCATGGCTTCGTCGGCCTTCGGCGGTTCTTCTTTCTTGGCGCAGGCCGCGATGAGCAATGCGGCGCTGCAGACGAAAACGGACAGAGACCGAGTCGCGGATCCGGAGAACATGGCGAGCCCCTTTATTGTTTGCGGTGTCGGCGGGCTATTGTAGGCCCAACCCGGCCCGCATCAGCAACGCAACGGACTCAACCGCGCTGCCGCTCCGCCTCCGCCGCCCGCTCGGCACGCCGTTTCGCCATCGCCGCCTCGCGACCCGCCATGCCCGGATCATCCTGGGGCGCCGGGATGACCGCGAGCGCCATATCGAGGCGCTGCTGCATCGGCTCCTTGAATTCCGCATACGGGATCACGTACAGCTGGTTCGCGCGCACGGCACGGACGACGATCTCGCCGAGCTCCACCGGGTCGTACCCGGGCGCGATGACCTCCTTCAGGCTCTTCATGATGGTGGGATCGGCGCCGTAGTAACCGGTGTTCGACAGGTGCGCGGGCCGCGTCAGCACGGCCTCGTGGATGTTGGTGTTCACGGCGCCGGGGCACAGCACGGAAACGCCGATGCCCACCGGCGCGAGATCGAGCTGCAGGCACTCCGACAATCCGCGCACGGCGAACTTCGTCGTGCAGTAGATAGCGCAGCCGGGCAGCGGCAGGAACCCGGCCATCGACGCGGTGTTCACGATGTGCGCGCCGAGCCCGTGCCGGATCATGCGCGGCACGAAGGTCTGGATGCCGTTGACCAGGCCGCCGAGGTTCACGGACATCTGCCAGTCCCAGTCGTCGTAGGTCGCGTTCTGCACCGGGCCGAACTGGCTGACGCCGGCGGTGTTGCACAGCAGCTGGACGGGGCCGAACGTGGCTTCGGCCTCGTCGGCCGCGGAGGCATAGGCGCGGCGGTCGGTGATGTCGAGCTGGATGCCGTGGATCGGCAGCCCGTGATCCCGGAACCAGGCGACGGCGGAATCGAGATGGTCGCGGCGGATGTCAGCGATGACGATCTTCATGCCCGCCGCGGCGAACGCCTTCGCCTGCCCGAGCGCCACGCCGCTGCCGCCGCCGGTGATGAAGGCCACCTTGCCTGCCAGGTCTTTCATGGACGCTCCTCGTGAACCGCGTCCGAAGGATGCGACCGCGGCCCTGCCGGTGTTCAACCGAGAGCGAACGCGAACGGCGTCAGCGCTGCATCGCGCGCGCCAGGAACTTCATCGCGGCGTCGTTGAGGCAGGTGGCGGCGGCGACGCGCATCCACGAGGTCGGCAACTGCGTCGGCGAGAACAGGCTGCCCGGCGCCAGCAGCACGCCTTCGCGGCTGCCCGCGGCGGCGAGCTCGTTCGTGTCGCGGCCGAAGTCGGCCCACAGGTACATGCCGCCGGCCGGCGGCCCGGCGATCTTCGCGCCCATCTTCGTCAGTGCCTCGGCCGTGCGCACGCGGCAGGTCTCGAGCTTCGCACGCAGCTGCTCGAGCATGCGCTCGTAGCGCCGCTCGACGATGATGCGCGCGACCACGCGCTCGCCGAGCTCCGAGGTCGAGAGACCGGTGAGCGCCTTGATGTCGCGCAGCTCCTGCGCCAGCGCCGGATGCGCCGCGACGAAGCCGACGCGCAGGTTCGCGGCCAGCGTCTTCGAGAAACCGCCGACGTAGATGACGCGGCGCCCGTCGTCGAGACTCGCGAGCCGCGGCGCGACGCTGCCCTGCAGGTCGCCGTAGATGTCGTCCTCGAGGATCATGAAATCGTGGCGATGCGCGAGCTCGATGACGCGCGCGGCGACGGCCGCGGTCATGCACGAACCGGTGGGGTTGTGCAGCACGGAGTTCAGGATGAACAGCTTCGGCCGCTCGCGCGCCAGCAGGCTCTCCAGCGCGGCGATGTCGGGACCGGTGCTCGTGCGCGGCACGCCGACGATGCGCGCACCGAACGCGGCGAAGCGCGCGAACATCACGAACCACGCCGGGTCCTCGACGAACACCACGTCGCCGGGCGCGAGGAAACGGCGCGCCACCATGTCGATGGCGCCGGTGGCGCCGGCGGTGGTGACGATCTGGTCCGGCGCGAACTCGATGCCGACGTGCGCGAGCCGCGTCGCCAGCGCCTCGCGCAGCGGTAGATAGCCTTCGATCGGGCCGTACTTCAGCAGCCACGAGCCGCGGCTGCGGCCGACGCCGCGCACGGCGGACGCGACCATCTCGTGATCGAGCCAGTCCTCGGGGATCAGCCCGGCGCCGGGCTGCTCGCTGCCCGGCGACTGCCGGCGCTGCGCGCGCAGCAGCCAGCTCACATCGAGCACGCTGGCCGGCACCGGGTGCGCGGCGGCGAGCCGGCGCGCGTGTTTGTTCGTCTGCCGCAGGCGCACGTAGAACCCGGAACCGCGGCGCGACTCGATCAGCCCCTGCGCGATCAGGCGTTCGTAGGCCTCGACGACCGTCGAGCGCGACACGCGCGATTCGGTGGCGCAGGTGCGGATCGACGGCAGACGCGTGCCGGGACGCAGCGCGTGCGTCTCGATGCGCTGCGCGAGCCGCGCGGCGAGCTGGGCGGGAAGGCGGTGATCCTGTTTGGCGGTCTGCAGCGACATATATAAGAGCGGGCCAGTGGAGACTTCGGGGCAAATAACTGTACTGTAACTGTACTGACCGCGTCCTCTATATTTCGAGGTATGAACGCCGTGCCCGCCGCCTCACTACCCGCGCCCCCGCTGCCCGCCCCGTCCCTCCCCGACCGCGCCGCCATCGAAGCCGCCGCCGACTTCGTGCGCCCGCTCGTGCCGCCGACGCCGCAGTACGCCTGGCCGCAGCTCGGCGCCGCGTTCGGCGCGGAGATCTGGCTCAAGCACGAGAACCACACGCCGATCGGCGCGTTCAAGGCGCGCAGCGTCGCGCTCTACTTCCGCGAACTGTTGCGGCGCGAGCCCGGCGTGCGCGGCGTCGTCACCGCTACGCGCGGCAACCATGGCCAGGCGGTCGGCCTGGCGGCACGGCAGTTCGAACTACCCGCGACGGTGATCGTGCCGCGCGGCAACAGCATCGAGAAGAACGCGGCGATGCGCGCGCTCGGCGTCACGCTGGTCGAGTTCGGCGACGACTTCCAGGAATCGCGCGAGGAAGCGGCGCGGGTCGGCGCGCGCGACGGGCTGCACATGGTGCCGTCGTTCCACGCGGACATCCTGCTCGGCGTCAGCACGTATTGGGCCGAGTTGTTCCGCGCCGCGCCGGATCTCGACGTGGTGTACGTGCCGATCGGCCAGGGCAGCGGCATCTGCGGCGCCGCGGCCGCCCGCAACGCGTGGTCGCCGCGCACGAGGATCGTCGGCATCTGTTCCGACCAGGCCGCCTGTTTCTCGCGCTCGTTCGCGGCGCGGCGCGTGGTCGAAGCGCCCGTGTCCACGTTCCTCGGCGACGGCATGGCCTGCCGCAAGCCGGATCCCGAGGCGCTGGCCATCATCCTGGCGAACGTCGACCGCATCGTCGAAGTCAGCGATGCCGAGCTGGCTGCGGCGATGCGCCGCCTCTTCGCGATGACGCACAACGTCGCCGAGGGCGCCGGTGCCGCGGCGTTCGCCGGCGCGTGGCGCGAGCGCGAATCGCTGGCCGGCAAACGCGTCGGCCTTGCGCTCACCGGCGGCAACGTCGACTCCGCGGTGTTCGCGGACGTGCTCGCGGGCAAACACTGATTGAAGATCGCCGACCTGCCGTTCGGCACCGTCGACTGGAACACGGTCGAGGTCACCACGCACGCCGGTGAACGCGGCGAAGCGCGCTGGCGCACACGCCGGTTCGGCGACGTGCGCGTGCGCATGCTCGAATACTCCGCCGGCTACGAGGCCGACCACTGGTGTTCGAAGGGCCACTTCCTGTTGTGTCTCGACGGCGAGCTCGAGACGGAGCTTACGGACGGCCGGCGATTCACGCTGCGTCCCGGCATGAGCTACCACGTCGCCGATGGCGCCGAGGCGCATCGCTCGCGCACGCGCGACGGCGCGCGACTGTTCGTGGTCGACTAGCTACCGGGGATCCACCCATGGAAACCTACGAGATCTCCACGGACGCGGCGCGCCTCGACGTCGACGCGATGCATGCCTATCTGTCGCGCTCGTACTGGTCGCCGGGCATCCCGATCGAAACCGTGCGCCGCGCCGCGCGGAACTCGTTGTGCTTCGGCGTCTACGAGCGCGCGACCGGCGCGCAGGTCGGGCTGGCGCGCGTCGTCACGGACCACGCCACGTTCGCGTATCTCTGCGACGTGTACGTGCTCGAAGAGCACCGCGGCCACGGGCTCGGCAAACGGCTGATGGACGCGGTGATGGCGCATCCGGCGCTGACCGGCGCGCGCCGCGCGATGCTCGGCACGCGCGACGCGCACAGCCTGTATGCGCGACATGGATTCCAGGCGCCACCGGACGATGGCGTGCTGATGCAGATCCTGCGGCCGGACATTTACCGGCCGCGAGACTGAGCGACGGCGCGGCTCTCAGGGCCGAGAGGCCGACCGCAGGTACGCCAGCAGGCGCTCGAGATCGGCTTCACCCACGTCCACTCGCGTCTTCACGAACGCACGCAGCGCCGCGACCCGGTTCGCGAAACCGCGGCTCTTCACCAGCCACGACACGATCAGCGTCTTCAGGCAGGACTGCCGCCCGAAGCCGACGAAGCTGTCGGCCAGGTTGTCCGGCGTGAGCGGATGCAGTGGATAGTCGAAGACGAAACGCGTGGTGTCGTTCATCACGACGTCCAGCCCCTGCAGGTCGCGCGCGAGATCCAGCACCGGCATCGCCAGCCGCTGCACGCGCGCCGGCAGTCCGGCGATCGGCGCGGTCGTCAGATTGAAGTCGTCGGCCCGATCGCGTTCGAAGCCGGCGGGACTGAAGAAGAAAGTCTCCGGCTTGCGGATGTACTCGCCGAAAACCCGGGTGAAGATCGTCTCGACGGTCTCGTGGCGGATACCCGCGGCGACGTAACATTTGGAGTATTCCGAGTCCGCGTCCGCATCGTTGACGGTGACGATCAGGCGCTGCCATCCATCGTCGATGGGCCGCGCGAATTCACCCACGTGATTGTCTGCGAAGGAGAGGACGGCCGACCGGGGTACCGCGGAAGGTTCGATGTTGCCCGGAGCGAAGCCCAGCGGCGCGAACTGACGCGTGAAGACGTCGACGAGCTGCCGACAGGCAGCGGCGCGTTTCGCGAGCCTGGCCGCGTAGTCCGCGAAGTCCTCGTCTTCCAGTCGGCGCTGCTCGGGCGTCACCGTGCCGCCACCGGGCAGGTACACGGCCTGCCTCGCCGCGGCGTAGACGATCAACCCGAGCGCGTCGGCGTGCTCGATCACGGCGCGCATCGCGGGCATGCCATCACCCGCGGGCAGCGGCGGCTCCCAGGCGGCGACGGCGCATTCCCGCGCCTTGTCGAGCATGCGCTCGGCGCCCCAACCGCCCGCGTACGCCGAGTCAGCGAGCAGGCGCTGCGCGAGCGCGAGGAATTTCGGATGGGGCTCCGCCGGCTGCGTCTGCAGTCGTTCGACCAGCTGCAGGGTGTCGTCGAGATCTTTCGGCGACCCCGCGGCGGGATCCCAAACCAGGATGTACATGAACGGCGCTCTTCTGCGGGAGGCGCGCAGTGTGCCACGGCGTCCCCGGCCGGCGCAGGTCGCGACGCGACCGTATACTGCCGCGCATGAAACTTGCGCGTCCGTCACTACGCCTCTTCGCCGCACTGGCCGCCGTGCTGACCGTCGTCGCGTGCTCCATGACGCGCCCCACGCGCGAGGAAGCGCTGGAGCATCCGGTGCCGCTGTCCGCGCCGATCCTCGCGCCCGGTGTCGAAGCCAACTCCGACAAGCTGTTCGTCGTCGTCACGTTCTCCGGCGGCGGCAAACGCGCGGCCGCGTTTTCGTACGGCGTGCTCGAAGCGCTGCGCGACGTGAAGGTGACGACGCCGGACGGCGACGTGCACCCGCTGCTCGACGAGGTCGACCTGATCTCCGCCGTGTCCGGCGGCGCGTTCACGGCCGCGTACTACGCGCTGAATGGCCGCGAGACGTTCGAGAGCTTCGCGCCGCGCTTCCTGAACCACGACACCGAGAAGGAGCTGTGGCACAAGGTACTGAAGCCATCGAGCTGGGCGCGCCTCGCGGACCCGCTCGTGAGCCGCAGCGATCTCGAAGTGGAGTACCTCGACCAGGAGCTGTTCCGCGGCGCGACGGTGAAGGACGTGATGACGCGCTCGCCGCGCGTGATCATCACCGCCACCGACCTGGTGCGCGCGCAGCCGTTCGCGTTCACGCGCGAGCAGCTGAACGGCGTCTGCGTCGACCCGGACACGATCCCGGTGGCCCGCGCCGTGTTCGCCTCGGCCGCCACGCCTATCTACTTCGCGCCGCTGGTCATGCGCACCTATCCGGGCAAGTGCGGCTACGAGCCGCCGATGCCGCAGTCCGTGGCCAGCGATCTCGAGGAGGAAGGTTACCGGCGCGAACGCGCGTTCCGGCTGCATGCGTTCGTCGACGCGTCGCGCGGCCCGTACCTGCACCTCGCCGACGGCGCCTTCACCGACAACCTCGGCGCGCGCGCCATCCTCGACGAGGTGGCGCTCGGCGACACCGTCACGGACGCCTTGCGCCGCAACGGCTTCTCCCGCGCGCGCCGCATGTTGTTCATCGTCGTCGACGCGCGCACCGGCTTCGATCCGAAGTACGCGAAGGACCCGACGCCGATCGGCATCAAGAACGTCATGGACGCGGTGGTCAGCGTGACCTTCAACCGCTACAGCTTCGAGACCATGAACCTGATCCGCGCGCGCGTCGGCAAGTGGGAGAAGGACGTGCGTTCGACGCGCTGCAAGGTCGCGCTGGCGATGCCCGACTGCGACAAGTTCGACATCGATCTCGTCGAGCTGTCGTTCGACAAGGTGCAGGATCCGGCCGAGCGCGAATATCTCGACCGCGTACCGACGGCGTTCACGCTGTCGTCGGAGGAGATCATCCGCTTGCGCCGCGCCGCACACACGCTGGTCGACGAATCTCCCGAGCTGCGGCGCTTCCTCGACGACTCGGCGCGTGGCGCCGCGGCGGCCCAGCCCGCACCCGTTCCGTCACCGTAGGCTTCGACCGACGGCATCCTGCGTACTGTTACGGATGCAGCGCGACAGCGCATGCGCGAGGCTGCCAGGATGCAGCCGATCCGCCGAATCCTGGTTGCGATCAAGGACCCCGCCGCGCGCGCATTGCCCGCCGTACACAAGGCCGCGCAGATCGCGAAAGGCCTGGGTGCGCAGCTCACGTTGTTCCACGACATCGCGACTCCGCTGTACGCGGAGACCTGGCAGCGCCGCGAAGTCGATCTGCGCTCGTGGCAGCGCGAAGTCCAGACGGCGCGGCGCGAGCAGCTAGAGAAGCTGGCGCGGCGCATCCGCAAGCACGACATCGACGTCGATGTCGCGGCCGACTGGGACTATCCACCCTACGAGGCGATCATCCGCAAGGCGCAGCGCGTCTCCGCGGACCTCGTCGTCATCGAGAACCGTCACGGCGCCGGGCAAGGCGCGGGCCAGGGCGCCGGCCGACACCCGGCGCGCTGGTTGCTGTCGTACACCGACTGGGAGCTGCTGCGCCTCTGCCCGATGCCGGTCCTGCTGGTGAAGAACCGGAAGCTCTATCACCGGCCGCGCGTGCTGGCGGCGGTCGATCCCGCGCATCACTACGCGAAGCCGGCGGCGCTCGACCGGCAGATCCTGCGCGCCGGCGCGCAGCTCGTGCACGCGTTGCACGGCGAGCTGCACGCGATCCATGCGTTCGCGCCGCCGGTGCCGCTGGCGCCGGCGATGCCGGACGGCCCGCTGGCCGACATCGGCGAGAGTTACGCGGCGCTCGAACGTCTCGCGAAGAAGCAGCTCGCGCGCGCGGTGGACGGCTTCGAGGTGAAACCCAGCCATCGCCACGTCGTCGAGGGGCGGCCCAACGAAGCCATCCCGCGCACGGCGAAGCGGGAGCGCAGCGCGATCGTCGCGATGGGCGTGGTGTCGCGCTCGGGGCTGAAGCGGTTCTTCATCGGCAACACGGCCGAATTCGTCATGGACGCCGTCACGGCGGACATCCTGGTCGTCAAGGGCGCGGACTTCCCGTCGCGCGTGCCGCGCGCGGGCCGCGGCGTCCAGGTCGTGGCGCTGCCGATCCTGCCGGGCTGATACCGGCCGGGGCCGGACGTCCTAACTAGCCTGTCCCTGCTCCCGCTCGCGCCACGAGTCGCGGCGTATCGGCGTCACCGGCGTCACCGGTCGCGTCGCGATGTGCTCGAAGATGTCGTCCAGCGCCAGGATCCCGGCGAGGCGTCCGCGGTCGTCGACCACCGGCACGCGGCGGATGGCGCCATTGCGCATGCGCAGCAACGCTTCTTCGATGGTGGCGGTGGACCAGACCGTGACGGGGTGGCGCGTCATGACGTCCTCCACCGGAACGTCGCGCGGATCGGTTTCGCGCACGATGACCGCGGTGACGATGTCGCGATCGGTCAACATGCCGATGGGTCTCTCTCCGCCGTGGGCGCCGGCCGCTTCGACGACCACGACGCTGCCCACATTCCGCTCGCGCATCATCCAGGCTGCAGTGGCGACTGTTTCATGGCGTCGCACGGTGACGACATGTCGCTGACAGAGCTCGAAGGCATTCATCGGTTGAACTCCCCTTCAACCCAGTGAAAAAAACTAATGGTCAAATGAATAACACCGCTCGCATTGATCCCTTTCAATAGGGACAATCACGCAGCCCCCGACCCCGATTCCAAGGAGTGGACACCCAATGCCCCGTGAGAAGATTCCGACAAACGAAACCGCCGCGAAGCGCGCGCCCCGCAAGCCCTCGGTGAAGGCCGCCGTCAAGAAAGCGACGGCCGCTCCGCCCGAAGCCACGTCGTTCACCCCCTTCGTGGACCCGGAACGCCGCAGCGCCCTGATCGCCGAGGCGGCTTACTACCGTGCCGAGAAGCGCGGTTTCGCGCCCGGCGGCGATGCCGAGGACTGGTTAGCCGCCGAATCCGAGGTCGACGCCCGCCTCCTGCGGGCCGCCTCGGCGCCGCGGGTCTAGCAACCCCGCCTAACCAGAGTATCTTTGGCGTGGCATGTCCACGCCGTCCGCCGACGTTCTCGCGGTCCTCGAGGCCACGTTCGATGCCGTCGTGATCATGGACGATCGCGGCCGCATCCTCGCGTTCAACCGGTCCGCGGAGGAGATGTTCGGCTATCGCACGGCCGACGCGCTGGGCCGCAACGTCAGCATGCTGATGACGGGCGTGGATCGCGCCACGCACGACGACAACCTGAAGCGTTATCTCGGCGGCGGCGAATCGCGCGTGCTCGGCAAGGGCCGCGACGTGATGGTCCGGCACCGCGACGGCAGCGAATTCTCGGTGTTTCTCTCAGTGGGTCGTATTCCGAACACCGAGCCGCCGCAGTTCATCGGCTTCCTGCACGACACCTCCCTCCGGCGCCGCGCCCTGGCGACGCTGCAGCACGAACGCGAGCTCAACCGCCTGTATCTCGATCTCGCGCAGGTGATGCTCGTCGCGACGGATCGCGCCGGCGTCATCCAGCTCGTGAACCAGCGCGCCATCCGCGTGCTCGGCCGGCAGGAGGCCGACCTCATCGGCCAGCCCTGGGCCGACTGCTGCGTGGCGCCGCACGACCGGCCGCTGGCGCGCGCCGCCTACCGCGCGCTGCTGATGAGCGGCAGCGACGAGCCGCAGAGCTGCGAATACCACGTGCGCACGTTCGACGGCGACGAACGCTTCGTCACCTGGCGCGGTGTCGCCTTGCGCGACGGCGGCGAGACGCCGACCGGCATCCTGCTGTCGGGCGAGGACATCACCGACCAGCGGCGCGCCGAGGGCGAGGCGCACAAGGCCATGGAGCGCATGAACAGCGTCGCGCGGCTCGCGACGATGGGCGAGATGGCCGCCGGCATCTCGCACGAGCTCAACCAGCCGTTGGCCGCGATCGCGAACTACGCCCAGGCCTGCGCGCGCCTGCTGCGGACGCCGGCGGCGGACCTGCCGGAGGTCACCGGCGCGCTCGACCAGATCTCGTCGCAGGCGCTGCGCGCCGGCGAGATCATCCGCCGCATCCGCTCGCTCGTTCGCAACGAGGACGTGCGCCGCGAGCGCCACGACATCAACGGACTGATCCGCGAGGTGCACGCGCTGCTGGCCACCGACGCCCGCGTCCACGACGGCCGCCTGATCCTCGACCTGGGCGAACCCCTGCCGCCGGTGACCGTGGACGGCGTGCAGATCCAGCAGGTGATGATGAACCTCGTGCACAACGCGTTCGAAGCCCAGGGCCTCGAACCGCACGACGGCGTCCCGTTCGAGGTGCGTATCGCCACCACCCTGACCGAAACCGGGGACGTCGAGGTGTCTGTCAGCGATTTCGGCCCGGGACTAGAAGGGGATGTGGAACAGAAGATATTCGAACCCTTTTTCACAACGAAGGCGACGGGGACGGGATTGGGGCTCGCGATCAGTCGCTCGATCATCAAGGCGCACGACGCGCGGCTTGGCTACCGAGCCAACCAGCCGCGGGGTGCGTGCTTCTTTTTCGTCCTTCCAGCGCTTCAGGAGGCCTCGAGATGAAGGATCTGCCGTCAACGGTATTCGTGGTGGACGACGACGACGCTGTCCGAAATTCCCTCAAGCTGCTGCTCAAGTCCGCAGGGATCGCGGCCGAGTCTGCGGCGTCCGCCCAGGAATTCCTGTCGACCTACGATTCTTCGCAACCGGGCTGCCTGGTGCTCGACGTGCGCATGCCGGGCATGAGCGGTCTCGAGATGCAGCACGAGCTCAACGTCCGGGGCGCGATCATCCCGGTGATCTTCATCAGCGGCCACGGCGACATCCCCATGGCCGTGGAAGCGATGCAGCATGGCGCGTTCGATTTCCTGCAGAAGCCGTTCCGCGACCAGGACCTGCTCGACCGCGTACAGCGCGCGCTGGCGCGCGACGCGGAGAACCGGACGCGCCTGCGGCTGACCGATCGCATCCGCGAACGTCTCTCGACGCTCAGCCCGCGCGAACGCGAGGTGCTTCAGCTCGTGACGCAGGGCAAGGCGAACAAGATGGTCGCCGGCGATCTCGGCGTGAGCCAACGTACGGTGGAGATCCATCGCGCGCACGTCATGCAGAAGATGGAAGCCGGTTCGCTGGCAGAGCTCGTCCGCATGATGATGACGGTGGCGCAATGACCGACACGCGCCGATAAATTTTCGTCAATTCAAAGGTGAAAAAATACCTATTCCAGCGGGTGGGAACGGGTGCAAAACTCGCGCCCGCATGGTGGGGCCATCTCAAAACGGACGTGATGCCCCGGCTGATGATGCGGCGCGCGAGCGCACGATCATCGTCGCCGGGCGCTCGTCGCTGCGCACGCGCGAAGTGCTGAACGCGCTGGCGGGCTTTCGCAACGTCATCTGGCCCACGTCGCTCGAATCCACGCTCGCGGAGACCGGCGCGGTCACCGCGGGTTGTCTGGTGATCGCCGACGACCTGCGCGAAGAACCCATCGACGACCTGCTCGTCGAAGCGCGCGAGCTGCAGCGCAACCTGCCGATCTTCGTGATCACGGACAGCGACGACGTCGCGGAAGCGGTGTCCGCGATGCGGCACGGTGCCACGGCGGTCATCGAGCTGCCGCGTTCGTATTCGACGCTGCGCGACGAAGTGTCGCGCGCGATGCAGTGAATGCATCGCAGCAGTTTCATCGGCACGTAATCCGTACTTAATCTGCCGTCCGGTAGATTCGTCGCCAGCCTTCCGCGCTTTTCACGACACGCGTCGTAGGACTCGTCCGGATTGACGGCCTAAGACCGCGGGAGAACACTCGTCCGACAATGCCGACGCTGGAGCGTCGCGCGGAGCGGTCCATGTCAGCACAACTCGCAGAGATCCTGCCGCTCGTCCTCCCCGAACCCGCCAGCCGGGGCCTCGTCCTGCACGTCGACGACGACGAAGCCGTGCGCCGCTCGACCGCGATGCTGATGCGCACGATGGGCTACGACACGCGCGAAGCCGCGAGCGGTGCCCAGGCGCTGGCGCAGGCGCCGGCGTTGCGCGGCCGGCTCGACGTGCTGATCGTCGATTATCACCTCGACGCCGAGATGACCGGCACGGAAGTCGCCGAGGAATATGCCAGGTTGTTAGGCCACGCGGTGCCGACGATCATCCTGACCGGCGATCCGGCGAATGCCGAGGTGCCGTGGCTGGCCGATGCGCCGGTGTGGGTGGCGCGCAAGCCGCTGTCGCCCGACACGCTGCTGGCCGCGCTGCCGCCGCTCGTCGCCTTCCGGCGCGCCGTCGCCGCCGCGAGCACGCGCTGACGGCGAGAGCGTTCTCGCGCCGCTTCAGGTGCGCGGGGTGTAGAGCGGCAGCACGACGGGCAGCCGCTTCTCGATGGCCTTGATGCGGTCGTCCGGCGCCGGGTGTGTGCTGAGAAATTTCGGCGTGCCGCCCTGCTCCGCCGCGCTCATCTTCTTCCACAACGTCAGCGCCGCGCGCGGGTCGTAGCCGGCGCGCGCCATCAGCTCGAGGCCGATCCGGTCGGCCTCGGATTCCTGTTCCCGGCTGAACGGCAGCTGGAACGTCACTTGGCCCACCATGTTCGCGATGTTCGTCACGCCTTCGCTGGCGCCGGTGGCGGCCGCTGCGCCGGCCAGCACGAGCTGCTGCGCATACGTGCGCGACACGCGTTCGCGCGTGTGTTCGCGCAAGGCGTGCGCGACTTCGTGCGCGAGCACGGTGGCCAGCTCGGCGTCCGAGAGATCGAGTTTGTCGATGAGGCCCGAGTACACCATGATGCGGCCGCCCGGCATGCAGTACGCGTTCAACTCGTCGGTCTGCTGGACGTTGAACTGCCAGCTCCAGCCGATGGCGTCCTGGCGGAACGTCGGCGTCGCCGCGACGATGCGCTTCGCGACGTTCGTGACGCGCGCGAGCTGCGCCGGATTCTTGTTGAGCGTGCCCTTCTCGCGCGCCGCCTTCAGCTCGGCCTCGTAAGCCTGCGCGGCGCCTTCCTCGATCGCGTCGTTGGACACGAGCATCTGCTGCTTGCGATCGACGCCGACGGCGCCGGCGCTCGTCGTCTTGACGGTCTCGCACCCGCTGGCCGCGAACAGCGCCGCGGCGGTGACGAGCAGCAGCACCCTGGTGTTCTTCGTGGGCGTTTTCATGCCGCGCAATCTGCGGGCATCGCGCCCGGCGCGACAGTCGAAAAACGCGAAAGTTGTTAGCCAGCGGTTTCCTACGGGAGCGCTACCGGCAACCCCCGCTTGTTAGGTCCGTGAAGCGCGTCGCAAAAAGCGTCGCGCGGAACATACACGCGCGATTCGCGCGTGCGCGCGGGCTGGCCCGCATCCGGGCGAGAAAATTCCGGCCAATCAGGGGGTTGTCGCCGATGAGACGTCTGCCATTGTCACCGGTGTCATTTCTGTGGGATAAAGCCCGCCATCGTTCCGCGCCAGATTTCGTTCGAGGAATCCAACACCGTCGTACTCCCGCTCCCGCAGGGGCGGCTTCGCAGAGGGGCAGACCATGACCGATTCGATCGCAAACGCCATCAATAAAGCCATTTTCCGCAGCGCCGCCCGGTTGACCGCGGCCAGCGCGCTGCTCGGTTTCGCCATCGCCGCGCAGGCGCAGACCGCGCCGTCGGACGACGCATCGGGCGGTGCCGAGACCGTCGAAGAGGTGGTGGTAACCGGTTTCCGAGCGAGCCTCGACGCCGCGCTGTCCGACAAGAAGGCCGCGTCCGGCGCGATCGATTCGATACACGCCGAGGACATCGCGAAATTCCCGGACTCCAACCTCGCCGAGTCGGTGCAGCGCATCCCCGGCGTGTCGATCGCGCGTGATGCCGGCGAGGGCCGCAACATCTCCGTGCGCGGTCTAGGCCCGCAGTTCACGCGCGTGCGCATCAACGGCATGGAGGCGATGAGCACCACCGGCGGCACCGACAGCTCCGGCGGCGCGAACCGCAACCGGCAGTTCGACTTCAACGTGTTCGCGTCGGAGCTTTTCAACAGCATCACCGCGCGCAAGACCGCGTCGGCCGACGTCGACGAAGGTTCGCTCGGCGCCACGGTCGACCTGCGCACCGCGCGCCCGTTCGACTTCAAGGAATTCACGGTGGTCGGCGGTCTCAAGGCCGCGTACAACGATCTCGGCGAAGACGTCGATCCGCGCGCGACGTTCCTCATCAGCAACACGTTCGGCGACGGCCACTTCGGCGTGTTGTTCTCGGCGGCTTACGCCGAGCGCAATCTCATCGAGGAAGGCGCGAGCACCGTGCGCTGGGACCAGGGCAGCAGCGTGCAGGGCTTCGCGACGTCGAACCCGACCGGCGCGACGATGGCGCAGGTGAACGCGGCGTTCCATCCGCGCATCCCGCGCTACGGCCGGCTCACGCACGAGCAGGACCGCCTCGGCCTCACGACGTCGTTCCAGTGGCAGCCGAACGACGCGAACCTCGTCAACCTCGACGTGTTGTATTCCGATTTCAACGCGAAGCGCGACGAGAACTTCCTCGAAGCGTTTTCGTTCAGCCGCAACCAGTCGCAGGGCGGCAAGCCGCAGACGTCGGTGCTACAGGCCGAGATCGACGACAACGGCACGATGACCTACGGCCTGTTCAACGACGTCGACATCCGCTCCGAATCGCGCCACGACGAGCTCGAGACGAAGTTCTACTCCGTCGCACTGTCCGGCTCGCACCAGTTGAGCGACTCATGGTCGTTGAACGAAACGGTCGGCTACTCGCGCTCGGACTTCAACAACCCGATCCAGACGACGATCACGCTCGACCGGTCGAACACCGACGGCTATTCGTACGACTACCGCGACAGCAGCCGCCTGCCGGCATTCAACTACGGGTTCGACGTCACCAACCCGGGCAACTGGGTGTTCGGCACGTTCTCGGGCGGTTCGTCCGAGATCCGCATCCGCCCGCAGGGCGTCGACAACACGTTCCAGGTGGCAAAGGTCGACCTGCAGTGGAAGGCGTCGGACGCGCTCTCGGTGAAGTTCGGTCTCGACTACAAGGACTACGACTTCGTCTCGTGGGAAGCGCGCCGCGCGGCGGAAGGCGCCATCCCGGCGCTGCCGGCCGGCAAGACGCTCGCCAGCATGACGGAGGTGTTGTCCGGCTTCGGCTCCGGCCTCGACATCCCGGCCGGCACGCCGACGGCCTGGCTGATGCCCAACTACCAGGCGTTCGTCGACACCTTCGACATCTACAGCAACACCGGCACGTTCGCGCTCGGCACGATCAACAACGCGTCCGCGCGCGGCAACAATCGCGCGGTCAACGAGAAGGACAAGGGCGCGTTCGTGCAGGCCGCGTTCAACATGGACTGGGGCATCCCGGTGCGCGGCGACCTGGGCGTGCGCTACGTGCGCACGGAGCAGACGTCGGAAGGGTACGTCCCTGCTTCCGTTGTCACACGCGCAGTGGCGGAGAACGAGTACTCGGACGTGTTGCCGTCGTTGAACCTCGTCGCCGAGTTCACGCCGGACCTGCTGCTGCGCTTCGGCGCCGCGAAGGTGATGACGCGGCCGGCGCTGGGCCAGATCACGCCCGGCGGCTCCATCAACCTGGTCGGCGTGCTCAGCGTCGCGACCGGCAACCCGCTGCTGAAGCCGACGCGCGCCAAGACCTACGACCTCGGTCTCGAGTGGTATTTCTCGGAAGGATCGCTGCTGTCGGGCGCGGTGTTCTACAAGGACATCGACACCTTCGTGCAGACCATCGTCGAGCCGATCGTGTTCAACCAGTCCGGCCTGCCGCTCGACCTGCTCGCCGGCACGACGCTGAACGGCAGCGAGTCGTTCAACTTCACGCGCCCGGTCAACACCGAGGGCGGTCCGCTGAAGGGGTTCGAAGTGAACTTCCAGCAGCAGTTCAAGTTCCTGCCCGGCAAGCTGAGCAACATGGGCGCGCTGCTCAACTACACGTACGTCGACTCGAAGATCGACTACGTGACCAGCACGGTGGTCGGCGCGCCGACCGTCGAGAACGACCTGGTGAACCTGTCGAAGAACGCCTGGAACGCGACGCTGTACTACGAGGCCGACGGGCTCAGCCTGCGCACCTCGGCGTCGTATCGCGACCGGTATCTCACGCTGGTGCCGGCTTCCAACGCGCCGACGATCCAGGACGCCGAGGGCACGAACGAGACGCTGAACGTCGACTTCTCGGCCTCGTACGCGTTCAACGATCACCTGACGGTGTCGCTGGAAGCGTTGAACCTCACCGACGAGGTGAACGACCAGTTCATCGACACGAGCGCCGACCGCGAGGTGGTGTACACGCACACGGGCCGGCAGTTGTTCGTGGGCGCGCGCTACAAGTTCTGATCCAGCGTTGGCAACGGGGACGGGGCGTTCGCTCCGTTCCCGTTTGCCACATACTCGCCGCATGACGCCAACCCTCGACCGCCGCCAGCTGTTGTTGGCCGGCTCGCTCGCCGCCGCCATGTCGCCGACCTTCTCCGCACCGCTGACCGAAGCCGATGGCCGCGAGATCGAGTTGTGGCCAGGCGGTTTGCCGCGCGGCGAAAAGATCACGGTGACGGAACGCATCGAGGAGCCGACGCCGGGAGCGGTGCCGCGCGATCGCTCGGTGTGGAACGTGACGCGGCCGGTCATCAACGTGTTCGAGCCGCGCGGCACGCCGAACGGCATCACGTGGCTGGTCATCGCCGGCGGCGGATATCGCCGCGTGGTCATCGATCGCGAGGGGTTCGACACGGCGGCGTGGCTGACCGAGCGCGGCTTCGGCGCGGCCGTGCTGCGCTATCGGCTGCCCGGTGACGGCTGGCTCGCAGGGCCGGATGCGCCGGTGCACGATGCACTGCGCGCGCTGCGCTGGCTGCGCGGGAATGCGAGCGGCAAGAAGCTGGGCATCATCGGCTTCTCGGCCGGCGGGCATCTCGCGGCGCGGGTGATCACGGAGCCGGCGCTCGCGTACGCGCGCATCGATGCGCTGGACGAACTACCCGCGCGGCCGGACGTGGCCGTGCTGATGTATCCCGTGATCCACACGACCGGCGAGTTCGCGCACGCCGGATCCGCGCAGCACCTCGTGAAGGGTGGCGTGGCGCCGACGGATCTCGCGCTGTCGCGGTTCGATCCGTCGCTGCAGGCGGGTGCGGCGACGCCACCGACGATGCTGGTGCATTCGGTCGACGACAAGACGGTGCCGGTCGAGAACTCGCTGCACATGTACGGCGCGTTGCGCGCCGCGGGCGTGCCCAGCGAGCTGCACGTGTTCGAGAACGGCGGTCACGGGTTCGGGCTGCGCGGCATCGACGGCAAGACGGTCGCGATCTGGCCGGAGCTGGCGCGCAACTGGGCCCTGGCGCATGCGCGCGCGTGAGTGCCTCGACGCGGGCCGCCGCCGCTTGTTGGGCGTCGGCGCCGCCGGGGCGGCGCTGGGTGTGCTGCCGTTCCCGGTTTCGAGCGCGGGTGCGGCGGGACCGGTAGTTAGAACGATCACCGGCCGCGTGCGCGGCCGGACCGCGGCGGATCTGCAGGTGTTCCGCGGCCTGCGTTACGGCGCGGACACCGGGCCGCGGCGTTTCCAGGCGCCGGTTGCGCCTGAACCCTGGCGCGACGTGCGCGATGCGTTCGACTTCGGCGCGGCCAGCCCGCAAGGCGGCGGCGAGGCCGGACAGTCCGAGGACTGCCTGTTCCTGAACGTCGTGGCGCCGCGCGCGAAGCCCATGCGGCCGCGGCCCGTCATCGTCTACATCCATGGCGGCGCATACAGCACGGGGTCCGGTTCGAGCCCGCTGTACGACGGCGCGACGCTGTGTCGCGAGGGCGACGTGGTGGTCGTCACGGTCAACCATCGCCTCAACCTGTTCGGCTACCTCTATCTACCCGGGTTCCCCGACTCCGGGAATGCCGGCATGCTCGACCTCGTGCTGGCACTGCGCTGGGTGCGCGACAACATCGCGGCGTTCGGCGGCGATCCCGGTTGCGTGACGCTGATGGGGCAATCGGGTGGCGGCGCGAAGATCGCGACGCTGATGGCGATGCCCGCGGCCGCCGGCCTGTTCCATCGCGCCGTGACGATGAGCGGCCAGCAGGTGACGGCGTCGGGACCGCTGCACGCGGCGGGTCGCGCGAAGGCGCTGCTCGAGAAGCTGGGACCCGGCGCGGGCGTCGCGACCGTGCCGGTGGCGGAGCTGCAGCGCGCCCATGCGGCGACGGTGGATCCGTACATCGGCCGCGGCGCCTGTTACATGGGGCCGGTGCTCGATGAGCGCTCGCTGACGCGGCATCCTTTCTACCCGGACGCGCCGCCACAGTCGGCCGGCGTGCCGATGATGATCGGCAACACGCACGACGAAACGCGTTCGCTGATCGGCCGCGGCGATCCGCGCACGTTCGATCTCGGCTGGGACGAACTGCCCGTCCGGCTCGAAGCCGAGCTGCGCGCGGATATCTCGGGCGCGTTCGTCGCGGCCGAATACCGGCGCCTGTACCCGAACTACTCGCCGGCCGACGTGTTCTTCGCCGCGACCACGGC
Organism: Steroidobacteraceae bacterium; assembly: GCA_035502995.1. Lineage (GTDB taxonomy): Bacteria > Pseudomonadota > Gammaproteobacteria > Steroidobacterales > Steroidobacteraceae > CADEED01. The sequence continues at coordinate 75,453 of DATJTW010000073.1, forward strand.
GGGCCGGTCGTGGCGCGCCGCGGTGATCGAGGCCGAGTTGCGCGCCGCGCAGGGCTCGCCGGCGTACACCTATCAACTCGACTGGGGCTCACCCGAAGACGGCGGCAAATGGGGCGCGTTCCACACGCTCGATATCCCGCTGATGTTCGGCACCCTCGACGCGCCCGGCTCGTTGACCGGCACCGGCGACGCCGCGCGCCGGATCTCCGCGGCGATGCGCGCCGCGTTGCTGGCCTTCGCACGCCACGGCGATCCCAACCACGCCGGCTCGACGCGCTGGGACCCGTACACCCTGCCGCGCCGCGCGACGATGGTCTTCGACGTCACCCCGACGCTGGTCGACGACCCCCGCGGCGCCGAGCGCCGATTGTTCGCCAAGGTGCCCTTCACCCAACAGGGCACTTAATGGGGACAGTCCCCGATTGCTAGCAAACGGGGACTGTCCCCATTACCGCGGCGTCATCGTGTCGAGGTCCCACTTCGCGGGATCGAACGCCTGCGTGGTCGCGCCATCGCGCGGATAACCGCCCCACACCGACTGGCTGTCGATGATGAAGCCGCGGCCCTCGATGGTGTCCGCGACCACGCGCGCATCTTCATGGTCGCGATCCCAGTTCCGCGCGCCGGCATTTTTGATCACGTGATCCTGCACGGCGCTGGCCGGCAGCGGCGTCACGCCGAAGATCGGCTGCGGCGCGAGCTTCAGGATCTTCACGGGCGCCGTCGTGTACGAGCCGCGCATCGGCAGCGGGTTCCCGATGCGGTCGACCGCGAGGTTGTCCTTCTCGTACAGTGCGAGATCGCCCGAGCCGCCGACCATCACCAGCGCGATCTTGTCGACCGTCGACTGGCCGCCGCGCAACACGTTGCCGATCACCGTCATCTCGCCGATCTGGTACGGGTGATCGCCCCACTCCTCCGCGATCAGGTTGTAGTGGATCGCGCGCTGGCCCGGGTCGTAGATGAGGTTGTTGATGATCGCGCCGTGCACGCCGCCCTTGAACAGCGGCGAGCGCTCCTTGTCGTGCGCGTAGAGATTTCCCACGATCAGGATGTCGGTGACGTTGTCGTGGATCAGCGAGCCCTTCGAATGTTCGCCCTTCACGTGCACGGAATCCGCGAGGCCTTCCGCGATGATGTTGTTGCTGAAGGTGATGCGGTGCGACGTGCCCTTGCGCCATTCCTCGGGCGTGTTGCCGGTGAAGCGCGGACCCGACGCCGAGAGGTTCTCGTCGGTTGCCCAGGTCAGCGAGCAGTGATCGACGATGACGTCGTACGCGCCGCCGAGCGTCGAGATCGCGTCGTAGTCGTTGCCCGAGAGCCGCGGACGGCCGCCATCACCGGGGCGGACGCGGATGTGGCGGATCACGACGTCGTGCGTCGCGATGTCGATGCCGCCGCGGATCAGCGTGACGCCCGGCGCCGGCGCGGTCTGTCCGGCGATAGTTAGATAGGGCTCGGTGATCTTCACGGTGCTCTCGGCGAGGTCGATGACGCCGCCGACCTCGAACACCACGATGCGTTTGCCCGCCTTCTTCACCGCCTCGAGGAACGAACCCGGGCCGGTCGGCGCCAGCGTCGTCACGCGGATGATCTCGCCGCCCCGCCCGCCCGGCGTCGTCGCGGCGGCGCCCATCGCCCCCGGGAATGCCAGCTGCGGTTCGGCCGCCGCGGCCAGGCCCGCCAGCATCGACGCGATCACAAAAGCGCGAATCAACATGCAGATGTCCCCCCGAAACATTGAAAATGACACCGGTTTCCCTATATAACATCGCCACAAGGAAAGCGCTCGACAAAGAAGGTCTCGTATCTTGGTTTCCGTTGTTTCCGACCTCGCGTTCGACGCCCGGGGGGTGGCCGCCGAATTCGTGAAGGCGCGGCGCTCTGCCGGCTCGTTCACGAAATATCCCGGCGGCATTCCCGCCGATCTCGCCGCCGCGTATCGCTGCCAGGAGGAGGCCATCGCCCTCTGGGACGACACGATCGCCGGCTGGAAAGTCGGCTGGATTCCCGAACCGCACAGCCTCAAGTACGGCGCGCAGCGACTGGTCGGTCCGATCTTCCGCCGCGGCGTGCAACGTTCACTGCCCGGCAGTGTCAACGAGGCGCCCGTGTTCGCGCAGGGCTTCGCGGCCGTCGAAGCCGAGTTCGTGTTCCAGCTCGCGAAGGACGCGCCGGCCACCGTGGCCGAATGGACGCCCGAAACCGCACGGCGTTTCGTGCGCACGATGTACATCGGCATCGAGATCGCGAGCAGCCCGCTGCAGAACATCAACGACTTCGGCGCGGCCGTGGTGGTCAGCGACTTCGGCAACAACGCCGGCCTGCTGCTCGGCCCCGAAGTGCCGGACTGGCAGGCACGCGCGCCCGAGACCCTGCACTGCGAGACGCGCATCGACGGCACGTTGGTCGGCCAGGGTTCGGCCGCGGCCGTCAGCGGCGGGCCGCTGACCGCGCTCGCCTTCGCGCTGCGCTGTAACGCGCTGCGCGGCCGGCCGCTGCGCGCCGGCGACTACGTGTCCACCGGAGCAGCCACGGGTGTCCACTCGATCGCCGCGGGACAGACCGCCGAGGCAATCTTCACCGGCCTCGGCACGCTGAAGTGCCGCATCGTGCCGATGAAACCGGTGGAATAGCCTCGTTGTCCGGGGGACAAGCGCGCCCCCGAAACACGTAGAATCCCCCACCCATGACAAGGCCCCGCAAGAAGAGCGCCCCCGCCCGCACCACGCCCAAGGTGCCGGTGCCCGTCAAGGTGAGCACCGGCATCAAGCCCGGCCGCAACGCCACCATCAACGACATCGCGCGGCTCGCCAGCGTGTCGAAGAAGACCGTCTCGCGCGTCATCAACCAGTCGCCGCTGGTGCAGGAAGCGACGCGCGCGCGCATCCAGGCCGTCATAGACAAGTTCGGCTACGTGCCGGACCCGCAGGCGCGCGGTCTCGCATTCCGCAAGGCGTTCCTGATCGGCATCGTCTACGACAACCCGAACGCGCAGTACATCGTGAACTCGATGGAAGGCGCGCTCGAAGCCGTGCGCAACACCGAATACGAAGTCGTCGTGCATCCCTGCGACCGCAAGAAGCCGGACTTCATCACCGGCGTGCGCCGTTTCGTCGAGCGGCAGAAGCTGCGCGGCGTCATCCTGCTGCCGCCCGTCTCCGAGAACGACGAGCTGACCCGCGCACTGACCGCGGCCGACTGCGCCTACGTGCGCATCACGTACACGCAGCTCGACGACCCGGCGCGGCTGGTCATCTCGAACGACCGGCTCGCCGTCGCCGAGGTGGCGAACTACCTCGTGTCGCTGGGCCACAAGCGCATCGGCTACATCGCCGGTCCGTCGGGCTTCCGCTCCGCCGCCGAACGACTGGCCGGCTTCCGCGAGGCGCTCGATGCGCGCGGCGTGGCGTTGCCGGGCGAACTGATCGTCGAGGGCGGTTACACGTACGAGTCCGGCGTCGCCGGCGGCGAGAAACTGCTGGCGATGAATCCGCGGCCCACCGCCATCTTCGCCAGCAACGACGAGATGGCCGCGGGCGTGTACCGCGTCGCGAACAAGATCGGCCTCGCGATCCCCGGCGATCTGTCGATCGTCGGCTTCGACGACGGCCCGCTGGCCGCGCGGCTGCTGCCGTCGCTGACCACGATCCGGCTGCCGATCCGCGAGCTCGGCCGGCTGGCGGCGAACAAGATCCTGCATCCCGAGGCCGCAGGCGGCACCCATGCGATGGTGACGCCGCTCGAGCCGCATCTCGTCATCCGCGATTCCTGCCAGCCGCCTCGCCAGGGCTGACTCATCACGGCTGGCGCCCACTCTTCAGCGGCGCCGACGAGGCGCCGTCCGTGAATGTGAAGGGTGGCTGCGCTCGCCCTGATGACACCGGTTTCCTAGGCCGTGGCAGACCGGGTAGAATCCCGGCCCCGCTTCCGCCCCGACACGAGTCCATCATGAAGTTCGAAACGCGCCACGCCGCCCACCAGAGCATCGTCCAGACCGCCGACACCGCGAAGCTGCGCGAGCTGTTCCACATCAGCGGCTTCTTCGTGGCGGACGACGTCCACCTGACGTTCAGCCACATCGAACGCATGATCGTCGGCGGCGTGATGCCGGTGACGAAGACGGTCGAGCTGAACGAAGTGCCGGCGCTCAACAAGGGCCCGTTCCTCGCGCGCCGCGAGCTGGGCATCATCAACGTCGGCGGCCCCGGCAAGGTGACGGTCGACGGCAAGAGCACGGCGCTGGCCGCGCGCGAAGGCCTGTACGTGCCGCAGGGCACGAACACGCTGGCGTTCTCGTCGGATTCGAAGGACGCGCCGGCGAAGTTCTACCTCGCGAGCACGCCGGCGCACGCGCGCTACGAGACCGTGAAGATCGATCTCGCGAAGGCCAACCCGATGCCGGTCGGCTCCGCCGCCACCGCCAACGAACGCACCATCTACCAGTACATCAATCCCGACATCTGCAAGTCGGCGCAGCTGCTGATGGGGCTGACCTCGCTCAAGGAAGGCAGCGTCTGGAACACGATGCCCTGCCACCTGCACGAGCGCCGCTCGGAGACGTACTTCTACTTCGACCTGAAACCCGACGCGCGCGTCGTGCACATCATGGGCGAGCCGCACGAGACGCGGCACCTCTTCGTCGCGAACGAAGAGGCGGTCATCGCGCCGCCGTGGTCGATCCACACCGGTTGCGGCACGACCAACTACAGCTTCATCTGGGCGATGGGCGGCGAGAACCAGGAATACAAGGACGTGGCCTGGGTGCCGATGAACGTGCTGAAGTGAACAATCCTTTCGATCTCACGGGCCGCGTCGCTGCCGTCACCGGCGCGAACACCGGCATCGGCCGCGGCATCGCCGAGGCGCTGGCTGCCGCCGGCGCCGACGTCGCGTGCATCGGCCGCAGCGATCCGGCGGAAACGCTGAAGAGCATTCGCGCGCTCGGCCGCCGCGGTCACTGGGTGAAGGCGGACCTGGGCGAGAAGCCGGACCACGCCGCCATCGTCGCCGACGTCGTCGCGGCGCTCGGCGGACTGCACGTGCTGGTGAACAACGCCGGCATCATCCGCCGCAACAACGCCATCGATTTCACCGAGTCCGACTGGGACGCGGTGCTCGACGTGAACCTGAAGTCGGTGTTCTTCCTGTCGCAGGCCGCCGCGCGCCACATGATCCCGAAGGGCGGCGGCAAGATCATCAACATCGCATCGATGCTGTCGTTCCAGGGCGGCATCCGCGTGCCCTCGTACACCGCCAGCAAGAGCGGCATCGCCGGCCTCACGAAGCTGCTGGCCAACGAGTGGGCAGGCAGCGGCATCAACGTGAACGCGATCGCGCCCGGCTACTTCGCGACCAACAACACGGCGGCGCTGCAGGCCGACGTGAAGCGGAATGCCGAAATCCTCGGGCGCATCCCGGCGGGACGCTGGGGCGATCCGAAGGACCTGGGCGGCGCGGCGGTCTTCCTCGCCTCGAGCGCGTCGAGCTACGTCCAGGGCGTGGTCCTCCCCGTCGACGGCGGCTGGCTGGCGCGCTGACGCGCGATCCGGCCGACGCCGGTATCATGTCGGCTCTCTCCGGGAGCCGACATGGAACGACCCTTCCGCGAATCATCCCGGCGGCGCCTGAGGGCCGCCTTCATCGGCGCGTGCGCAATCGCGTGCCTGGCGGCGTCCGCGCACGCGGCCGATCACGTCGACATCACGTGGATGTCGATCGCGAACCTGCATCTCGATCTCGGCAGCACGCGCCTCGTCGCGGATGGCTACATCACGCGGCTGCCGCAGGACCTGTTCTCCGGCGGCGGTGGCGGACTGCTGCAGACGAGCCGCCGTGCGACGCCCGATGCGGCGGCGGTCCGCGAAGTGTTCGACGCGATCGGCGGCAAGCGCGCGGTGAACCTGCTGATCACCGGCCACAGCCATTTCGACCACTCGTTCGACACGCCGGAATGGGCGCGGCTCTCGGGCGCGCGCATCGTCGGCTCGACCACCACCTGCCTGCAGGTGCAGGCGGCGAAGATTCCCGCCGCGCGCTGCCGGTCCGTGTCGGGTGGCGAGGAGATCGCCCTCGGCGACGGCGTGCGGATGTTCGTGGTGCGCTGGAACCACAGTGGCGATCCGGCGAAGAATCCCGAGCAGCACGACGCGGTCGAGCTGAAGTCAGTGCCCGTCGCCGACGCGCAGGGCGGCCTGCGTGCCGGTGTCGCCGAGGATTTCCCGAACGGCGGCGGCAACCGCGCCTATCTGTTCGTCGTCGCCACCCGCGATGGCCCGCTGTCGCTGTTCTTCCAGGATTCCGCCAGCGCCGTGGATCTCGAGGCGCCGATCGTCATCGACGGCCACGACTACGGCGCGCCGCTGGCGAATCTGCGCCGCGCGCTCGCCGCGGCGAAGCTCGACCACGTCGACCTGTGGGTAGCCACCGGCGGCGCCGACGTCGCCGCGCTGGTGTTGCCGGTGCTGAAGCCGGCGGCCTATCTACCGGTGCACTGGGACGGCCTGTTCCGGCCGTTCAAGGCCGGACCGCCCGGACCGTTCTCCGACCCGCCGCTCGAGAAGATGCTGGCGGCCGCCGGCGTGAAGCTGGTGGCGCCCGCGCACTACATGGACCGATGGCGGCTCGACCGTTCCGGCGTCCACACGCTCGACAACGCGGCCGTGCAACGCCGGCTCGGCCTGCCCTGATGCGCGTCGCCTTCCTCGGGCTCGGCAACATGGGCGGCGGCATGGCCGCGCGACTGATCGCGGCCGGGCACACGCTGTCCGTCTACAACCGCACGGCGGCGCGCGCCGCGCCGTTCGCGAAGCTCGGCGCGCGCCCCGCGGCCACGCCGCGCGAGGCGGCGCAGAACGCGGACATCATCATCGGCATGACCGCGGACGACGAATCGTCGCGCGCGACGTGGCTGGGTCCCGACGGCGCGCTCGCGGCGGACAACGCGCCCGACGCACTGGCGATCGAATGCTCGACGTTGTCGCACGACTGGGTGCTCGAGCTCGCGCAGCTGGTGCGCAACCGCGGCTTCCGCTACGTCGACGCGCCCGTGACGGGACTGCCCGATGCCGCCGCGGCCGGCACGTTGACGTTGCTGGTCGGCGCGAACAGCGCCGATCTCGACGCGGCGCGGCCCGTCACCACGGCGCTGGCGACGCGCGTGCTGCATTTCGGCGCCGTCGGACAGGGCACCGTCTACAAGCTGATGATCAATCTGGTGGGCGCGATCCAGATCGCCTCGGCCGCGGAGGGCATCGTGCTCGCCGAGCGCGCCGGGCTGGATCTCAAGCTGGTCGCCGACGCGGTGGCCAGCGGACAGGCCGCGAGCCCGCAGGTGGTGCGCAACGTGCGTCGTTTCGTCGCCGGCGAGCACGGGCCGGGCGTGACGTTCACGCCGGCGCTGCGGCTGAAGGACGTGGAGTACGCGCTGCGGCTCGCGCGCAAGCTCGGCGTGTCGGCGGAATTCGGCGGTGTCGCCGCGGCGCTGTATCGCCAGATGTGCGATCGCGGCTTCGGCGCCGACAACGAGAGCCGCATCATCGACGCGGTGCGCGCCGCCGGCAGGCTGCCGCCCGGGTAGTCAGGCCAGGTCAGTCGGGCCCGGATGGCGGGACCCGGTAGTTAGAGCTGGCAGACCGGCGCGTCTTTCGTGCCGACCGCCTTGATCTCGTCGAGATCGGCCGAATCTTCCGGCACCACACGCAGCAACATGCCCCACGGCGTGCTGCGATACGTGCCCGGCGAGATGCCCGGCCCGGCGAGCTTCACGTCCGCGGCCTCGTGCGGTTCCGGCCGCAACGCCCGCACGCGCGCATTGATGACGCCGTCGGCCGCCGACCGCTGCAGCTGCACGCAGATCTCGTCCTGCTTGCCGAGCGCGACCGAACGCGGCTGGTCGCCGACCTGCAGCGCGAGACGCTGGCCGGCCGGGCCCGCGTAACGGGCCGGGTCGACATCGAGAAAATAGACGCTGGCGCTGGCCTGGATCTGGGCGAACGCGGCGGCGGTGAGGGTGATCGTCGTGGCCGCGGCGGCCGCGACGTGCAGTAGTTTGCGCATGACGTATCGAGCCGCAAACTTGTAGGAAGTTCCCTCAGCAGTTACACCGACGCACTGTCGTCTTCGGCTGACACGCAGTCGTAATTTCCCGCTGAATTCAGGCGCAGACGATTCGTGATGGTGCGCGCGATGCGATTGCCTGCACCGAAAATGACGGTCCGCGACACAAACTCACGAAGTGCCTCGACCGGTACATCGGCGCGCGCCGCGATGATGAGCTCGTCGCCGACCTGGCAGGTGCGCGCGGCCGCGCCGTTCAGCACGCAGCAGGACGAACCGCGCTCGCCTTGTATGACGTACGTGCTGATGCGCGCGCCGGTCGTCTTGTTCCAGATCTCGACGAACTCGAGCGGCAGGATGCCCGCCGCCTCGCAGTGTTCGGGATCGAGCGCGATCGATCCTTCGTAATCGAGCAGCGCGCCCGTCACGCGCAGCCCGTGCAGTTTTCCGACCATCATCGAACGCCGCATCCGTCCTCCCCCGCAATGAAAACGGGGACGGACCGAAGTCCGTCCCCGCGCCGGGCCGGGATTCTAACGGCTCGCGATCAGAAGTGCTTGCGCAGGCCGAGCGTGAAGAACAGCTCGTCCTGGTCGTAGCTCACCACTTCGGCCTGGGCGATCCAGCTCTTGCCGAAGCGCAGGCCCGCGCCGCCGCCGAGGTAGACGCCGGTGTCGTTGAGTTTCTTGTAGAGGATCTCGCTGCTCGACGACTTGTTCGTGATCTGCACGAGCCCGAGCTTGATCAGCGGGAAGAACTTGGCGTCACGGCCCGCGCCGAACGGCGCCCACTCGACGCCGACGCCGCCCATGCGGTACTCGAGATCGCCGAGATGGCCGACCGCCGGGTTGTCCGACGAGATGCCGGCCTTGCCGCCGTCCGCGTAGTACGCCTCGGCGCTCCAGTGCGGCGACCACGCATAACCGACTTCCAGGCGCATGCCGAGACTCTGATCGTCGTCGACGCGATAGCCGCCGCCCTTGTTGCGCGGCTCGAGTCGCGACATGCCGGCGTCGAGGCCGACGTACCAGCCTTCCTTCACGACCGGATCCTTCGCCTTCGCTTCGGCCGCACGCGGCGACATGCCCGCGAAACCCAGCACCGCGCACACGACCGTCAGCGCGCGCAACGCGTTCTCGCGGCGGCGGCGAACCGCCGCGAACCCGAGCACTGCGAGCAGGCCGCCGACCGTGAACGCGTCGAACGCGCCGGTGCCGCGCACCGCGGTCTGCAGCTGGCCGGGCTTGTCGAGCGAGTCCGGAATGCCGTCGTGGTCGGAATCACCGAAGCCTTCGCGCGCATCGGAGACGCCGTCGCCGTCGCTGTCGAGATCGAGCGCGTCGACCGTGCCGTCGCCGTCCGTGTCCGGGCGACGCAGCGGCTTGCCGCCGATCTTCGTGCCTTCCACGACGTCGACGATGCCGTTGTGATCCGCGTCCGTGCCATCCATGCGTCCGTCTCCATTCGCGTCGGTGCCGCCATTCTCCAGCACGTCGTTGATGCCGTCGCCGTCGCTGTCGAGATCGCGGAAGTCGGGGATGCCGTCGTGGTCCGTGTCCGGACGCGTCAGCGGGTGGCCACCGAGCGCGGTCTCGTACTGATCCGAGATGCCGTTGTGGTTCGTGTCGACGAAGTTGTCGACGCGGCCATCGCCGTCGGCATCGACGCCGCCCGCCTCGACGAGATCCGGTACGCCGTCGCCGTCGCTGTCCAGGTCGAACAGGTTCGGCAGGCCGTCGCCGTCGGTATCGTCGGCGCCGTCGTCGGCGTTCGGGATGCCGTCGTTGTCGAGGTCGCCGTCGATCGAGTCGGCGACGCCGTCGCCGTCGCCGTCGACCAGCGTGCCGTACAGGGACGGCGACGCGTCGACCGCGTCGCGGATGCCGTCTTCATCGGCGTCCGCACCGGCGTCGACGCGACCGTCGTGGTTCGCATCGTGCGCGGCCGCGGCGGTGCCGACGATGTCGAACGTGCCGTCGTTGTTCGAGTCGAGATCGCGGAAGTCGGGCGTGCCGTCGCCATCCGTGTCCGGCGGGTTCGCGGTGCGGGTCTGGCCCGCGTCCATGAAGCCGTCGAGGTTCGCGTCGATCAGGCCGGCTTCGATGACGTCGGGGCGACCGTCGTCGTCGGAGTCGAGATCGCGCACGTCCGGGATGCCGTCGCCATCGGTGTCGGTGAGCAGCGTCGGCGTGCCTTCGACGGAGTCGAGGATGCCGTCGTTGTCGGTGTCGACGTCGCGGAAGTCCGCGAGGCCGTCGCCATCCGTGTCGCGCGGCAGGGCCGAGTCGGCCACGCCGTCGTGGTTCGCATCGGCGCCGCCGACCTCGTCGACGTCGAACGCGTCGTCGATGCCGTCGCCGTCGGTGTCGACGCCACTCGCGCCGCCTTCGAGCGAATCCGGCAGCGTGTCGTCGTCGCTGTCCGTGTCGCGGTAGTCAGGCGTGCCGTCACCGTCGGTGTCGAGCGGCTGCGCCGGGTTCGGGCCGACCTCGAGCGCGTCGGGGATTCCGTCGCCGTCGCTGTCGGTATCCAGGTAGTCGGCGATGCCGTCACCGTCGGTGTCGCGCGGCGTGGCCGGGTTCGGGCCGTATTCGACCGAGTCCGGGATGCCGTCGTTGTCGGTGTCCGCGTGCGCGGCGGCGCTGCCGGACTCGAGCGCGTCGGGCACGCCGTCGCCGTCCGTGTCCGTGGGATGCGCGGGATTGCCGATCTCGACGCCGTCGCTGACGCCGTCGCCATCGCTGTCCGCGTTGTTCGGATCGGTGCCGAGCGCGGCTTCCTGGCCGTTGCTCAGGCCGTCGCCGTCGTTGTCCAGCGCGAGGCAGGCCGCGCTGTTCGCGTTCGGAACGCAGGGGTTGCCGTTCGCCGGATCGAGCGCGTTGATGACGCCGTCACCGTCCGTGTCGAGCGGCGCGTTGACGTTGCCGCCGACTTCGACGCCGTCGTTGATGCCGTCGCCATCGGTGTCCGCGTTGTTGCGGCTCGTGCCGAGCGCATCTTCCTGCGCGTTGGTCAGGCCGTCGGCGTCGTTGTCCAGCGCGAGGCAGGGCGCGCTGTTCGCGTTCGGGACGCAGGGGTTGTTGTTGGCCGCGTCGTTCTGGTTGACGACGCCGTCACCGTCCGTATCCGTGATGGCGGACTCGAGCACGTTCGGGATGCCGTCACCGTCGGTGTCGAGCGGCGCGTTCACGTTCGGGCCCACTTCGGCGCCGTCGTTGAAGCCGTCGCCATCGGTGTCGGCGTTGTTGCGGTTCGTGCCGAGCGCGTCTTCCTGCGCGTTGGTGAGACCGTCGCCGTCGCTGTCGGCCGCGAGGCAGACCGCGCTGTTGGCGTTCGGGACGCAGGGATTGTTGTTGGCCGGGTCGGCCTGGTTCATGACGCCGTCGCCGTCGGTATCGACGATCGACGACTCGCGCGCATCGATGATGCCGTCGCCGTCGGTGTCCAGCGGCGCGTTCACGTTCGGCCCGACTTCGGCGCCGTCGCCGATGCCGTCGCCGTCGGTGTCGGCGTTGTTGGGGTTCGTGCCCAGCGTGGCTTCGACCGAGTCGAGCAGGCCGTCACCGTCGCTGTCGTTCTGGAAGTTGCTCGGGCCCGAGTTCGCCGTGTGCGTGAACTGCGCGGTCGCGATGTCCTGCTGCACGGGGAAGTTGCCATGCGCGGGGTCGAGCCAGAAGAGCTGCGCCTGGATCGTGTAGACGCCGGACACGCTCGACAGCGGATAGGTCGGATTCACGCTGCGCACGACGTCGGCGCCGGCCGCGGCCGCGAAGTCCTGCGTCAGCACGGTGACCGCATTGCCCGACGGATCGATGAGGCTGATCTGCAGGCGGTAGTTGCCGCCGGTCGTCGAGTGGACCTGGGTCGAGGTATTGATCGTCACGGTACCGGCGTTGATCGAGTAGCCGGTGATCTGCACGCCGCGCGTGTCGCCGTCGACCGCGCCGCCGCCGTCGACGAGGATCTGGCCCCAGTCGATGCCGACGACCCACGGCGTCGCGTCGCCGCTGGTGTCGACCTGCACTTCGATGAGGTTGTTGCCGGTCACGAGCCACGCCGGGTTCACGTTGAACGACGTGACGCTCCAGACGTTGTTGGCGCCGGTCAGGTGGCCGAGGAAGTGGCCGTTGACGTAGACGTCGTCCTGCTCGCCCTGCTCTTCGTCGACGTCGTAGGCGCGCATCGTCAGCACGGCCGAGCTCTTCGGCAGCGCGCCGACGCTGATGTTGAATTCGATCGGATGGATCAGATCGGTGTTGCCGACCGTGTTCTCCATGTCGTTGTCGGCGACATGGGTGTGCGCGTTGTTTTCGTTGTCGGTGTCCTGGTACCAGGTCGCCTGTGCGAAGGCCGCACTGCCGAACCCGGCGAGGAACACGGTGAACGCGACGCGCTGCAACGCGCGGAAGGGCGAATGAAACATCTGGCGGACTCCTGAACTGACCGACCCGTCAACCCGGTGACGCTTTTGCCGTCACGGATTGCGGAAACCTCTCTGTCAGGTTCAGGAATCGGCCCCCTACGGGCCTGGCCTTAGGACTTTTTAGGAGTGGTGTTTCAAATAATCTTTTGCAAATCGGATTTATGTCAAGTCGCTGCCGGCCCCGTTATTCACAGGGCGCCCGCTGTCGAGCCGAGCATCTCGCGCCGGACCAGCGGCACCGGCGGCGCGCCGTACGACAGGAACTTGTCGTGGAACTGCTGGAGCGTCGCGTCCGGGTTCGCGCCCATCCAGTCGGTGCGCAGCTTGCGGATCATCAGCTTGCCCAGCGTGTACGCGAGGTAGCCCGGATCGTACGTGCCGCGCAGCGCCTGCTGGCGCGCATTGCCCGCGTCGGCGAACGCCTGCTCGCGGAACATCTTCTCGGATTCCTCGAGCGTCATGCAGCCGGAATGCAGACAGATCGCCGAGAGGAATCGCACGTCGCGCAGCAACGCGTTGGTCAGCATGCCGACGCGCATCTCGGGCTGCCCGGCGCCGAGGCCTTCGTCGTACATCATCTCCTCGGTGTAGTGCGCCCAGCCTTCGCCGAACGAGTAGTCCCACCACAACGCCGAGATGCGCGAGGGATTGCCATTCGTGAACTGCGACTGCAGGTAGTGGCCCGGCCACACCTCGTGCGCCGAGACGTACAGCAGGTATCCCTTGCCGGGTAGATAGGCGTTGCGCTCGGCGGCGCTCCACTTCGCGTCCGGCGGTGCGACGTAATAGGTGACCTTGACCGCCGGGCTCTCGTACGGACCCGGGATGCTGATGTACGCGAAGTTGCCACGGTTGAACGGCGGCGACTCGGCGACCAGCGCCTGCTCGGGGTTCGGGATCGAGACGATCTTCTTGTCCTGGACGAACTTGCGCAGGTCGGCGAGCTGTGCGCGGGCGCCTTCGACGGTGCCGCCGGACGGCTTGTCCGCGCGCATCTTGTCGACGCAGGCGGCGAGCGTCGCCTTGGGCGCGAAGGTTGCGCAGGCCTCCTTCAGCGCGGCGAGGTTGCGCTCGAGATCCTTGCGGCCGATCGCCTCGAGTTCCTCGAGCGGCACGTCGACCATCTCGGTCTCGGCCAGCATCTCGCGGAACGTGCTGGCGCCCAGCGCGAAGTCGTCGGTGCCGGTGGCGCGCTGCGACTCGAGCCAGGCGGCGAGCTCGTCCATCGCCTTCGCGGCGGCGGCATTTGCCTCGGTCAGGTCTTTCCTCTGCTTCTCGTCCGGCAGCTGCGCGATGACGGCCGGCAGGTCGTCGCGGAAGAATGACGCGTAGCCCGCGAAGCCGGCGACGCCACGTTCGATGAACGCCCTGGGCAGCGGCGTCTGCAGGTTCGCGCGGATGCTGGCGGTGATCGCCGGGACGGCGCGCGCGTAGCCGAGGTAGCCCTCGAGCCGCTTCGGCAGCGGCGCGTACTCGCGCGTCAGGTACATCGACGGATCGAGACGATCGAGATACCAGGCGGGATTGTGGAACGGCTGCGCCGCGTCCACCTGCCAGAAGAGCTGCGTCTCGATGACCCAGCGCGTGTAGTCGCGCTCGAATCGTTCGGCGGCGGAGAGGGTCTGCGGCTCGAACTTCTCGAGCGCGGCCAGCGATGCGCGCAGCTTCGCGGCGTCGGCGTCGAGCGCGGCACGGCTCCAGTCCGGCATCTGGCCGTCGAATTCGTGGCGGCCGTTGTTCACGGCGAAGTACGGATCGGCCTTCATGCGCTCCTCGATGAAGTTCGAGGCGAAGGCCGACCAGCTGCCCTCGTCCGCGCGCGGCGTGCTGGCGGGCGGCGGCGCGGCTTCCTTGTCGCGCGCGCAGCCGGCGATCAGCAGGATGAAGGCCGGGGCGAGGACACGGGCGGCAATACGCATGGGCAGTCTCCGGAGTCACGGGGAACTGCGCGGATCGTAAACGAAAGCGGCAGCCGGCAACCCAGCTGTTCGGCGCGGTCGAAGGTCGGGAGAGCGCGTTCGGGCAGGCCGACGTCGACCAGTAGCTTGCCCAGCGCCAGCCAGGTGTCCGCGCGGCGGTCATCGAGCAGCAGCGCGTTGCGGAACGCGCGACAGGCATCGCGTCGTTGCCCGAGCGCGGCGAGCGCGCAGCCGAACTCGTGCCACGCGCGCGCGCCCTCTTCGTTCCGGGTGGCGACCGGCGCCAGCATGCGCGGTCAGCGGCTCGCGAGCGCGGGTATCGCCGGCTTCACAGCCGAGCGGATCAATTCCTGGGCTTCGAGGATGCGGCCCGGCTCGGGCGTGGTCTCGTTCGCGAGCTCGTACACGCGGTCCAGTGCTTCGGCCACTTCCGCGCCGCCGGCCACCTCGAGTGGTTTGGACCCTGCGAGCAATCGATCCCAGGTCGCGCGCACCGCGCGCCAGTAACCCTTCGTGCGGTCGAAGTAGGCGCGCGCCGGCGCGAAGTCGAACGTCGTGATGCGCCGGTATTCGTTCACGCCGAGCTCGCGGGCGATGTACGGGTGTCCGTCGCGGTTGCCGCGATCCCACTTCGTGTTGTCCTGCTCGTGCACCCAGCCCCAGGGCGTGATCGCCTGGCGATTCACGGCGAGCAGCACGTCGTAGTCCTTGCGCGTCGAATATTCGCGGCGCGGCAGCGGGCGCCACGTGACGGCGGACTGCCACGACGCGTAGGCGCCTTCGTGATCCCAGTGGCCGATGCTCTCGTAGCGCGGGCCGTCGTTCACCTCGTACACCGCCTGCGTCCACGCACCCCGCGCCTCGCGCGCGGACAGGTGCCGCGCCGTCCACGTGCGGCCGCCGGCGAACTCGCGCAGGTCGCGATCCTCGTAAGTCCAGTCCTGGCGCCAGTGCTTGACGACGTGTTCGCCGTCCTTGCTGACGAGGATGTGCTGCAACACGATGCGTTTGCCCGTGTCCTCGGCGACGATCACCGTCTCGAAGCCGCCGGCGGTGTCGTGCTTGAGCTCGTAGCCCTCGCGCAGGCTCACCGTTTCGTCGAACCTGAACTTCACCTCGAACTCGCCGGCCATCGAGAGGATCGCGCGCCGGTCGGCTTCGAAGCCGGCGTCGTCGTGCGCGCTCACCGACTGCGCGGCGCCGAGCAGCGCCGCGGCCACGAGCCAGTTGTTGCGGATGCCCATGGTCAGAACTCCATCTTGAGACTGGCGGAGACGTTGCGGCCCGGCCGCGTGTAGCGGTCGATCGCGACGTCGTTGGCGGGACGGCCGCGCACGTCGGCCCAGTCCCAGTACTTCTCGTCGAACAGGTTGTAGACGCCGGCGTTGAGCTTGAGGTGTGCACCCAGTTTCACCTCGCCGAAGACGTCGACGACGGTGTAACTCGCCGGCAGGTATTGCGAGACCGCGGGATCCAGCGGGCTCTTCGCGTCGACCCAGGTGACGCTGAACCCCGTCTGCCAGGTGTCCGTGGCCGGGCGGTAACTGAGGCCGCTGACTACCCGCAGCGGGTCTACCGTGTCGATCGGTTGGCCGGTCTCGCGGTTCTCACCCTTTGCGTACCCGACGGCGGACTGCCACTGCAGCGCGCCGAACGGCACGAGTGCCTTCAGCTCCGCGCCGTAGATGCGCACCGAATCCAGGTTCTGCGACTGGAACTCGAGCAGCCCGGTACCCGGGTTGAAGCCCAGCGTCGCGAACGACTGGATGAAGTCGTCGTAGGTGTTCCAGAACGCGCTGACGTCGAGACGCGCCGCGTCGCCGGCCCACTTTGCGCCGACCTCGAAGTTGTCGCTGCTCTCGGGCTTCAAGTCCGGGTTCGGCAACGTGGTGTAGCCGCCCGCGAGATTCGTGAAGCCCACGTTGACGTCACCGTATGGCGGCGCGCGGAAACCGTGGTTGTAGCTCGCGAACAGCGCCAGGTCGTCGAGCGGCTGGAACACGACGCCGAGCTTCGGCGACACGTGATCGTCGTCGAGCGCGGTCGGCGTCACGCCCGGGTTGTCCGCCGCGAAGACGGGATCGCGCCGCGGGCCGAGCTCGTAGCGGTCGAAGCGCAGCGCCGGCGAGAAGATCCAGCGGCCGGCCCGCACCTCGTCCTGTAGATAGACGCCGGTCGAACGCGTGGTCGAATTCGGGAAATCGCGCACCGGGAAGAGGTCCGGACCGACCTGCGAGGTGCTGGTGCCGGTGGTCAGGTTGCGCTCGACGCCGCCACGCAGCTGCGAGAAGTCGGTCTCGAGATACTCGATGCCGAGGATGACGCGCTGGCTCACCGCGCCGGTGTCCCAGGTCTTGTGCAGCGTGACCTCGGCGCCCTGCAGGTCCTGGTCGAAGAGGAAGACGCGGTCGCGGACGCGCAGGCTGGTGCCGGCGGCGCTGCGGACGGTGCGGTTCTCGGTGGTGTACTGCGTGGTCTTCGAGTGCTGGTCGTAGAGGCGCCAGACACCGCCGTCCAGCCACGGCAGGCCGACCTCGTCGAACTCGTGTTCGAGCGAGACGCGGCGGCGCTCGTCCTCGTCGTCGCCGGTGAGGCGCGTCGTGTCCAACGCCGGCGTCGCCGTGCGGCTGGAGACGACGTCGGTGGCGAGATCGTGGCGCGAGTTTTCGACGGTGAGTTTCAGGCGCTGCGTATCGCTGACGTCGAAGACCCCCTTCAGCAACACGGCGTCGCCGTAGCCGTCCTGGGGATTCGGCCGGGTGCGCGTCGCACCGGGCGTGGCGACGTCGCCCTGGTTGTCGTAGTCGCCATTCTCCTGGTGCGAATACACGCCGAGGAGCGAGAAGCGGCCGAGACGGCCGGCGAGGCTCGCGCTGCCGCCCGTGCTCTCGTGTGCCTGGCCCCAGGTGCCGCGCGCGCCGGCATACACGTTGCGGTCGCCGAGCAGGTCGGACGGGTCCTTCGTGGTCAGCGCGACGACGCCGCCGATGGCGTCCGAGCCGAACAGCGATGACGCGGAGCCGCGCACGATCTCGACGCGCTTCAGCAGCTCGAGGTCGATGCCGTCGCGGCCCGCGTTCGAGAAGCTGCCGATGGAGAACGAGTCGGGCAGGCGCACGTTGTCGATCTCGATCAGCACGCGGTTGCCGGAGATGCCGCGCACGTTGAAGTCCGACAGACCGAAGCGCGCGACGTTGTTGCGCACCGAGACGTTCGGTTCGTAGCGCACGAGATCCTTGATGTCGTTGTCGATGCGCCGCTCGGAGTCCTCGCTGGTGATGACGGAGACGGTCGCAGGGACCTCGAGCAGCGGCGTCGCGATCTTGTTCGCGCTGACGGTGATCTCGTCGAGCGTGGGCTCGGCCGCATTCGCGGCGGACGCGAGCGCGGACAACAGGAGGAAACGGAAGACTTTCATGCCAACCTCTGGTTAGGCGCGCCGGGGCGCGCGAGGGTTGGCTGCCTGGGCGCTCGCCGGGGGACGGCGGCCTAGGTGGCTGACCGGGACGGGAAGACTATTTCGTCAGGATGAGCTTGCCGCTGCGCGTGACCTGCAGCAGGTAGCGCTCGGCCGCGTGTTCGATCCAGATGCGGTGCGCGCCGCCGAGCAGTTCCTTCGTCGAGACGGTTCGCTCGGTGCGCAGCTTCGGCGCGGGCGGAACGGGGGACTCTTTTATATGAGTGGGGAGCATCGGAGACCTCAAATAAGAACGCTTCTCATTTGCGGAAAAGAATAAAAGGGCGCCCCGCCCTTTGCAAGCCGTAGAACGATCAAGGACTTAGAACGGCTTGACCACCACCAGGATGACGATGCCGATCAGCAGCAGGGCCGGGACCTCGTTGAAGATCCGGTAGAACCGCTCGGACCGGGTGTTCCGGTCGGCGGCGAATTGCTGGAGCAATGCGAAGCAGGCGCCGTGATACGCAACCACGCCGAACACCAGCAGCAGCTTCACCTGCAGCCAGTGCATCAGCAGGTAGTCCGGCGCGCTGGCGAGCATCGACACGCCGAACACCAGCGACAGGACGGCGGCGACGGTCATGATGCCGAACAGCTTGCGCTCCATGACCTTGAAGCGGGCGTTGCCGACGGCGTCCTCGATCGTGCCGTTCTGGATCTGCGCGTGGTAGACGAACAGCCGCGGTAGATAGAGCAGCGCCGCGAACCAGCTCACCACGCTCACGACGTGGAACGCCTTCAACCAGAGCATGCGATGACTCCCGGGACGAGCGCCGGCGCGGCCGCCGACTGCCGCGTGACGACCGCATGCAACGCGGCGACGTGATCGGCGCGACCGTTAAGCGCGGGGATGTAGCCGTACGATTCACCACCCGCGGCGAGGAACACGTCGCGATTCTCCATGCCGATCTCCTCGAGCGTTTCGAGACAGTCGGCGGCGAACCCGGGGCAGATGACCTGCACCTGTCTGACGCCGCGCGCCGGCATCGCCGCCAGCACTTCGCTGGTGTACGGCTGCAGCCAGCGCGCGCGGCCGAAGCGCGACTGGAACGACAGGCTCCACCCGTCGGCAGGCAGATCGAGGCGCGCGGCCAGCAGCGCGGCCGTGTTCTCGCAGTGGCGGCGATACGGATCGCCGCGGGCGACGAAGTATTCGGGGATGCCGTGGAACGACATCAGCAGGTGGCGCGCGGCGCCGTGCTGCCGGCGGTGGTCGGAGACGCTCGCGGCCAACGCGTCGATGTACGCGGGATCGTCGTGATAGTCGGCGACGAAACGCAGCGCCGGCACGTCGCGGGCACTGCGCAGCGCGGCAGTAGTTTGATCGAAGACGGCGCCGGTGGTCGCGCCGCAGCTCTGCGGGAACATCGGCAGCACGAGGATCTCGCCGCAGCCGGCACGGCGCAGCGCGGCGATGGCGTCCGCCACCTTCGCACCGCCGGTGTACAGCATCGCCAGCGCGACCGGCATGCCCAGCGGTGCGAGCGATCTCTCCAGCCCGGCGCGCAGCGCCTCGCTTTCCACCGCGAGCGGCGAGCCGGCCGGCGTCCAGATCGCGGCGTATTTCTTCGCGCTCGCCTTCGGGCGCACGCGCAGGATGATGCCGTGCAGGATCGGCCACCACAGCAGGCGCGGCAGCTCGACGACACGCGGATCGCCGAGCAGGCCAGCGAGGAAGGCGCGCACGTCACGCGTGGCCAGCGTCGCCGGCGTGCCGGAATTCACCAGCAGGACGCCGGTCTTCACGAGGCCAGCCAGTCGCGCGGCCGCAGATAGTCGGCGAGCTTCGCCTCGGGGCTGCCGGGCTCCGGGTGATGGTCGTAGCGCCATTCGGCGCGCGGCGGCAGAGACATCAGCAGCGACTCGGTGCGCGCCTGCGACTGCAGCCCGAAGCGCGTGCCGCGATCGAACGCGAGATTGAACTCCACGTACCGGCCGCGGCGCAGGCGCTGGAACGCCTGCTCGCGCTCGCCGAACGGCGTGTCGCGACGCCTTTGCACGAGCTCGACGTACGAGCGCAGATAGGTCTCGCCGATGCGGCGGATCAGCGCGAAACAATGCTCGAAGTTCCCGCCGATGTCGGCCGCGACGTCGTTCAGGTCGTCGACGAACAACCCGCCGACGCCGCGCGTCTCGCCGCGGTGGGGCAGCCAGAAATACTTGTCGCAGGTGTCCTTCAGCTGCGCGTAGACGCGCGGGCCGGCGGGCTCGCAGGCGGCACGCGCGGCCTCGTGCCAGCGGCGCACGTCCTCGTCGAACGGATAGACCGGCGTGAGGTCGAAGCCGCCGCCGAACCACCAGGTCTCGCCGCCGCGCGCGGTGAAGAGGCGGACGTTCGCATGCGACGTCGGCGCGTACGGATTCAGCGGATGCACGACGACGCTCGTGCCCATCGCGCGGAACGGCTGGCCGGCGAGCTCGGTGTGCCGCTCGCTGGCGGCGGCGGGTAGTTTGGCGCCGGTGACGTCGCTGAAGGCGACACCCGCGCGGTCGAGCACGGCGCCGTTCTCGATCAGCGACAGCCGGCCGGTGCCGGACAGCGGCTCTCCCGCCGGCCGCGTCCACTGGTCGCGGCGCTGCGGGCTGTCGGGATCCAGCGCGGCCCAGGCGTCGCTCAGGCGCGTGTGCAGGCCGGTGAAGTACTCGCGCGCAGCGTCGATCTCGGCAGTGCCGATCGGCGTGACCTGCCGCGGCATCGGCCCGCTCAAGGCGCGCTCCGGAAGAGATACCCGCGTCCGCGCAACGTCACGATGTGCACCGGGTTCTCGGGATCCGGCTCGAACAGCTTGCGCAGCCGCAGTATGAAGTTGTCGACGGTGCGGTCGGTGGGGAATTGATCCATGCCCCAAACCTCTTCGAGCAGGTCGGTACGCGTCAGCGCGCGGTTCTCGTTGGCCGAGAACACTTCCATGAGGCGCAGCTCCTTGTCCGACAACGACACCTCGCCCTCGTTGGTCAACGCCTGGCCGGTGTCGAAACGCACCCAGAAGCCGGCGAACGCCAGCCGCGGCGGCGCGCTGACCGGCCGGCCGCTCGACCGGCGCAGCAAAGCGCGCACGCGCGCCAGCAGCTCGTTGACGTCGAACGGCTTGGGTAGATAGTCGTCGGCGCCGGCATCGAGGCCGCGCACCTTGGACTGCGTGTCGCTGCGCGCGGTCAGCATGAGGATGGGCACGCCGACGCCGAGATCGCGCGCGTAGCGCGTCAGCGCGAAGCCGTCGCCGCCGGGCAGCATCACGTCGAGGATCGCGAGGTCGTACTCGCGCTTCGCCAGCAACGCCCGGCCTTCCTCGAAATTCTCCGCGGCGACGATCTCGTACCCCGCGTGCCGCAGGTTCACCGCGACCAGCTCGCGCACCAGGCGTTCGTCCTCGACGATGGCGATGCGTTCAACCATGCGCCGCTCCCGCCGTGGCCGGCGCGGCTTCGGGCGGCGCGAGCTCGAGCGTCACGGTGAACACCGCGCCCTGCCCCGGCCCGGCGCTGCGCGCGACGATGTCGCCGCCCATGCGCCGCGCGAGCTGGCGCGCGATCGCGAGACCGAGCCCCGCGCCATGCGTCACGCCATCGCCGCTGCCGCGGTTGTGCAGGTCGAACAATCGCTCGGCGATCTCGGGCGCGAAGCCGCGGCCCTGGTCGCTGATGTCGAGCCGCCACATCGAGCCGGCGATGCCGGCCGCGAGCTTCACGCTGCCGCCGCCATACTTGTTGGCATTGTCGAGCAGGTTTTCGAGGATCACGCGCAGCGCGTCCTTGTCGGCGAGCACCTGCACCGCGTCGATCAGCGCGACCTGCACGTCGCCGCTGCTCGACGTACGCGCGCGGTGCGCCAGCAGGTCGGCGATGAAGCGCGCGGCATCGATGCGCTGCGCGCCGTCGCGCGGATCGCGCGCCATCGCGCGTTGATAGGCGAGGATGGTTTCCGCGAGATGTTCGAGGCGGTCGCACTCGAGCTGGCCGAGCCGGATCAGCTCGGCGCGCTGCGCCTCGGGAATACTGCCGATCGCGAGGCTCTGCAACAGCCCCTTCACGCCGGCCACCGGGGTCTTGAACTCGTGGCTCGTGAACTGCAGCAGCTTCTCCATGTCTTCGCGCTGCTGCCGGCGCCGCTGCGCCAGCAGGAACAACACGACGAGACTGCCCGACAGCAGCAGCGCCAGCATCGTGGATTCGCCGACCAGCATGACCTTGCGGCGGTCGTGATGTTCGAGCAATTCGTCCCGCCGCATCTCGATTTCCGCGGGCGTCAGCTGCGTCTGCGTCGCGAGCAGTTCGTTCTCGAGCAACTCGTTGTTGCGCATCTCGCCGCGCAACAGGATGGTCCACCAGAACACCAGCGACGCGGTGGCGACGAGCGTCACGCCGAGCACCATGAGCTCGACGCGTTCCGCAAACCACTGCCGCCGGGATGACCGCATCAGACCGTTCCGTCGCTCGCGAGGACGTCGAGCAGTTTATCGAGGTCGGCCGTCGTGTGGGCGGCGGACAGGAAACACACCTCGTATGCCGACGGCGGCAGGTACACGCCGCGCGACAGCCAGCCGCGGTAGCGGCGGTGGTAGTCGGTCACCGGCTGCGCGGGGATCGCGGACGCCGTGTGCGGCACCGGGCCGCTGGGATCGAAGTACGGCCAGACGATCGAGCCCACGCGCGGGAACTGCGCGACCTTGCCCGCCGGATGTTTCGCGACGGCGGCGTCGAGATGTCTGCCCAGCGATTCGAGGTGTGCGTACACCTTCCCCTCGGCGAGCTCGGTCAGCGTCGCGATGCCGGCGGCCAGCGCCACCGGGTTGCCGGCCATCGTGCCCGCCTGGTAGACGGGCCCGAGCGGCGCGAGCTGCGACAGCAGCGCCTTCTTGCCGAGCACCGCCGCGACCGGCAGGCCGCCGCCGACGATCTTGCCCAGCGTCGTCAGGTCCGGCTCGATGCCAAGGACCTTGTCGTAGCCGTGATAGCCGAAGCGGAAGCCGGTGATCACCTCGTCGAAGATCAGCACGGTGCCGTTGGCGGCGGTGAGCTCGCGCAGCCTGCGTAGATAGTCCGGCGTCTGCCGCAGCAGGCCGTTGTTGGCCGGCAGCGGTTCGATGATGGCGGCCGCGATGTCGCCGCCCTGCTCGGCGAACGCGCGCTCGAGCGCGGCGACGTCGCCCAGCGGCAGCACCAGCGTGTCGGCGGCGACCGGCGCGGGGACGCCGGCGCTGTCGGCGAGTCCCTGCGTGATGACGCCGCTGCCGGCCTTCACCATCAGCGAATCGACGTGGCCGTGGTAACAGCCGTCGAATTTCAGGATGCGGCGGCGGCCGTTGCTGGCGCGCGCGATGCGCACCGCGGTGGCGACGGCTTCCGTGCCGCTGACGACGAAGCGCACCAGCGACGCGTACGGATAGGCCGCGAGCACGCGCTCCGCCAGCTCGCCTTCGCCGCGATGCGCGGTGCCGAACGCGAGCCCGTCGGTGACCGCGCGCTGCACGGCCTCGATGACGCGCGGATGCGCGTGGCCGAGGATCAGCGGACCCCAGGCCATGCAGAAATCGAGGAAGCGGTTCCCGTCCTCGTCGACGGCGTGCGCGCCCGCGGCGCTCTTGAAGAACACCGGCGTGCCGCCGACCTTGCGGAAGGCGCGCACCGGGCTCGACACGCCCGCCGGGATCAGCGCCTCAGCGCGCGAGTAGAGCTCGGCCGACCGTGCCTGGGGCAAGGCCTTCGGCGTCGACGGGTTTGCAGCCGGCGACGGCCCCGCGGATGAATTCGTCACTGTGTGATCCTTCTGGAGAAACATTGGCTGGAGAGGAGTTGGGTAGTTCGACCTGGCTGGCCAGCCAGCCCGATGCGCCGGCGATGCCGAGATACGCGCGGTGGCCGACGACGTGGCAACCGAACGGCGTCGAGCAACCGCCCTCGATGACGCGCAGGAACTCGCGCTCCCAGCGCACGGCGTGTGCGCACGACGCGACCGCGAGCAGGCCGACCTGCGCGGCGATCGCGATGTCGCCGGCGCGGCACTGCGCGGCCAGCGCGCCCTGCCCCGGCGCCGGCACCCACCACTCGGGCGCGAGCTCGAGCACGACGAAGGCCGAGAGATCGAGCTGCAGCCGCGACAGGCCCGCGCCCGCGAGGATGATCGCGTCGACACCGTCCTGCACGCCGAGCTTGCGCACGCGCGTGGGCACGTTGCCGCGCAGCGGCACCGAGACCGCCTGCGGTGCGAACCGGCCCAACAAGGCCCCGCGCCGCAGCGACGACGCGCCGACACGCGTGCCGGCCGCGAGCGGCAGCAATCCATCGGTGCGCGGCGCGTGGAATTCGCGGCGGACCAGCAGCCAGTCCGCCGCGGTGGCGCGCGGCAGGATGGTGACGTTGCGCAGGCCGTCGGGCGTCGCGGTGGGCAGGTCCTTCAGCGAATGCACGACGAGGTCGATGCGCCGGTCGAGCAGCGCGACCTCGAGCTCCTTCGTGAAGAAGCCCTTCTCGACGCCGCCGGCCAGGTAGAGGGATTGATCGACGTCGCCTCGCGTCGTGACGACGGTGATCTCGGAATGCCAGTCCGCGGCACCGGCGCCGCGCAGCGCCGCGAGCACCGTGCGCGACTGCCACAACGCGAGATCGCTGCCGCGCGAACCGATGTGCTTCGCGCTCATGGTTCCTTCCGCGCGGCGCTGATGAACTCGTGCAGCATCGCGTTCACCTCGGAGGTGAGCTTGCGCGCGCGCTGCGGCGGCAGGCCCTCCAGCAGGGCCGGTAGTTTGGTCTGCATGAATTCCGTGCGGATCGCGGTCATCGCGGCCAGCGTGTCGCTGGGCGGTGGCGCGAGCAGCGTCTGGCAGATCTTCTCGACGCCGGCCGCGCATTCGGCGTCGAGCGCCGCGTATTCGGACTCGGGCAGCACCGCGCCGTGGCCATCGAGCAGTTCGTCGAGCTCGGTCAATCGCCAGCCCGGCGCGGCCAGCAGCTGCAGCGGCGAACCGAGGTCGAAGGCGAGACGGCCGTGGCCGTCGGGCAGTGTCGCCCACGCGGCCGGCGCGCCGGACGCGACGATGACCACCTGCGCGCGAGTCAGTGCGGCTTCGAAGGCGCGCATGCTCGCACGGTTGAAACTCTCGACGGCGGTGAAGCCCGCATCCGCGAGCGCGCGCAGCATCGCGCGGCCGATCTCGCCCAGGCCGAACACCGCGATGGGTGCATCACGCGAGATGTCGGTCAGCCGCTGCATGACCAGCTGCTGCACGCCCCCGACGCGGCCCTGCGGCAACACGCGCCGCGCGCGGTTCAGCATCTCGCCGACGCCGCGCCACATCACGTGCAGGTTGCGGCACATCGTGCCGGCCTCGTGCGCGCGCTCGAACGAGCGCAGGACCTGGTTGCCGATGGCGTGTTCGCCCTGCGCGACCGAATCGAGCCCGGCCGCGACGCGCAGCAGGCCGCCGACCGCCGCGGCGCCGTGGCGCACGCGAGGCCGCAGGTGATCGGGATTCTCGCCGGCGCTCATCAGCGTGGCGCCGAACAACTCGGCGGCCCACGCGGGCCGCGGCGACGCCATCAGCCATTCGACGCGCGCGCAACTCTCGATGCGCACGATGCCGGTGATCTCGCCCGAGTCGAGCAATTGCTTCGAGGGCCCGCTGGAGCCCGAATCGAACGTCGCGAGCCCCGCGCGCACCGCCGACGGCGCTTCGCGGTAACTCATGCCGACGAGCGCCAGCGGGATCATGACGTCAGCGGAATTCCGCCGCGGTTTCGACCATGGCCGCGACCGTTTCCGGCGGCGTGCCCGGCAGGATGCCGTGGCCGAGATTGAGGATGCAGCTGCGGCCGCCCGTGGTCTTTTTCATCGTCTCCAGCAGCGCACGCGTGCGCTGGCGGATGACCTCGGGCTTGCCCAGCAACAGGATCGGATCGATGTTCCCCTGCAGCAGGTGCTTCGGGTACAGCGAACGCGCGACCTCCCACTCGGTGCGCCAGTCCAGCGAGAAGCCGGTGACGCCGCTTTCGCCGAGCAGCGGCAGCAGGTGATGGCCGCCTCGCACGAACAGCAGCGTCGGCACCTTGCGGGCATTCAGCTTCGCGGTGATGCGCTGGAGCGCCGGCAGCGCGAAGTCGCGGTATTCGTCCGGCGCCAGCAGCCCGCCCCAGGAATCGAACAGCTGCACGGCGTCCGCGCCCGCGTCGACCTGCGCCAGCAGCAGATCGGCGACGATGTCGGCGATGGTGTTCAGCGCGCGGCGGGCGAGATCCGGCTCGCGATGCATCAGCAGGCGCGCTTCACGGAAATCGTCGCTGCCGCCGCCTTCGACGCAATACGCGAACAGCGTGAACGGCGCGCCGGCGAAACCGAGGATGCCGTAGCGGTCCTGCAAGGTTTGTTTGAGGTGCGCGACCGCGCGCGGCAGATAGGCGATGCGCTCGAGCGCGCCGTCCAGCTGCCACGCGTCGTAGTCGGCGGCGGTGCGCAGCGGCTTCGCGATGATCGGGCCTTCGCCCTTGCCGAACGTGACGCCGAGACCCAGCGCCAGCGGCACGACGAGGATGTCGGAGAACACGATGGCCGCATCGAGGGCGTAACGATCGAGCGGCTCGAGCGCGGCGCGCGTCGAGAGCTCGGGGTTCTGGCACACGTCCCAGAAACTGTGCTCGGCGCGCAGCGCGCGATAACCCGGCAAGTAGCGACCGGCCTGCCGCATCAGCCACACCGGGGGTCGGTCGAGCGCGTCACCGCGCAGCGCCGCGAGGAACCGCTCACGCGAATGCATCGAGGGATAAACTCCTGGAAAATCGGGCGAAATCCTACGTCCCGTGCCCCGCGGGTCTGTCACAGCTGTGTCACGGCGCGCGCGGCCGGCGGCGCCCGGGTCTAACATCGTGACGGAGTCGAAATTTGACCACCTGGCTCATCACCAAGTCGCAGCCGCACGCCGACAGCGTCGTCATCCAGCTGCGGCGGCAGGGCTTCGCCGCGCTCGCGCTGCCGTGCATCGATCACCAGTGGCTCGACTGGCCCGAGCTGCGCCGCATCGGCGCGCAGGGATCGGCGCTGCTGTTCGTGACGAGCCGCGCCGCCGCGGCGCGCATCGAGGTGCCGCCGGGCACGCGCGTCGCCGCGATCTCGCCGACGACGTCCGCGACGCTCGAGTCGCGCGGCATCCGCGTCTCGCTGACCGCGAAGGGTGGCGTACGCGAGCTCGCGCAACACGTCGTCGATTCGCAGTCGATCCCCGCGGGCACCGAGATCTGGTACCCGACCAGCGACGCGGCGCTGCGCCAGCCCGAACATCTCGCCGCCGTGACGACGCTGAGCTCGCGGTTCCGCGTGCACACGAAGGCGGTGTATTCGACGGTGGCGCCGGACACGCTGTCGCCGGAGATCGCGGCGCTGCGCGCGGCGGATGCGGCGAAGCCGCTCGGTTACGCGTTCTGGAGCCCGTCCGCGATCGAGAACTTCTCGGCAGCGCGCGGCTTCCAGCTCACGCCGGGTCCCGCGGTGCTGGTCGGCGGCTCGACGGAACGTTGCTGGCGGGAGATCGCGCCGCCGGCCTGGCGGCGCGCCTACAAACACGACGCCGAGACGCCGCTCGAGTGGTCGTTGCGCTTCCTCGAGCGCGACCCCGGCGCCGTGAGTAGTTAGCGGATCGAACCCGGCTTGCGCATCATCTTGCGGATGTCCGCGAGATGCATCTCTTCCGCCGCGATCTGGTCGCGCGCGTATTCCTCGAGCAGGATGTTCTTGCCGGCGACCAGCTCGAGCAGCGCGTAGTACGCGCCCAGGCCTTCCTTCTCGTGCTCGTGCGCCTCGATCAGGATCTCGTTCACGTCGTGCTGGTGCGTCTCGAGCAGGCCGCCGATCTTCAGCGACGGGTGGCCGCCGAACGCCGTAATGTGCTCGCCCGCGAGGACCGCGTGCGCGTTGGATTCGTTCGACTGGTCGCGCAGCCACGCGACGATCGGGATGCGGTTGTGGCCGAACACCATGAAGCTGTAATGCATGTAGCGCACGACGCCGGCGAGCTCGAGCTCGAGGATGTGGTTCAGGGCGGCGATCACTTTTTCCGTGAGCGGCGCGTCGAGCGGTGAATCGGTCATGGCGAGCCTCGTGCGTTTTCGACGTGGCACGCATGGTAGCCAACGAAAGCGGGGTTGTCAGGGTTGCAAACGACAATGCGAATGCCTCGCATCCCGTGACCCTCAGGCGCCGGGGATCAGCAGCAACGCCACCCCTTGTCGCGGCACCGTGATGTCGATGGTCGCGCGACGTTTCGCGATCGCGATGTCCACCGGCTCCGCACGCAGCGTGGCCGCGTCTTCGAGCGCCGCGTATTGCGCCGCATTCGGCGACGGCGGCGAACCCATCGCCTGCCACGCCGCGAACGAGTTCGCATGTGAGCCGTCGACGCGCCAGGCCGTGGCGCGCGTGCCGGCCGGCACGCGGCCGTCGATCGCCAGGCGAACCGCGGCATCCGGGCCGGGAATGTCGTCGTCGTGGTAGTGCCAGAGCAGCACCGCGAGGCCCTCGCGCGTGCGCGTCGCGAGCACGCCGACGTCGGCAGCGCCGCGCACGCCGCCGCTCATCAGCTCGTCGAGCGGCACCTGCGCGTCGCTGCGCGCCGGTAGTTTGTCGGTGCCGAGCTTGGCGAACAGCCGGAACACGTTCAGCACCGGCAGGTCGACGCCGTTGGTCGCGAGCTGGCGGTACCCGGCGAACCAGGGCTGGTCCTCGAACTCGAACGACCACGACAACACGCCCTCGAGATTCACGCCGCGCCGGCGCGCCAGCTCCCAGATGCGCGCGAAGCTGGCCGCCGTGTAGCTCGAATACAGCGTGCCGTTGCGGTACGCGTTCTGCGCGCCGGGACACGCGGCGCAGCCTTCGGGGTCGCTCTCGCCGATGACCACGGGTTTCGTCGCGAGCGCCGGCTTCGACAGCACCTTCGTGAAACCGCTGTCGACCTCCGCCAGGTGCGTGCCGATGCCCATGCGCACGTGGCCATCGACGAAAGACGGCTTGCCCTTCGAATGGAACGACAGGAAATCCACCGGCGTGCCTTTCCCGCCGGTCGCGTAGTTGGTGCCCTCGGTGACGTGCTCGAGGAACCCGTCCATGAACGCACCGCCGTTGCTCGCGACGTCCGGGCCACCGACACGCGCCGTCGGCAACGCGCGGCGCACCGCCGCGATCGCGACGTCGTGCAGCTCGTAGAACTGCTGCGGCGTGCCCTGCCAGTACACCGGCAGGTTCGGTTCGTTCCACACCTCGAACCACCATTTCTCGACTTCGGCGCGGCCGTAACGCTCGACGTTGTGCTTCGTCCACTGGTACACGAGCTCGCCCCACTTGGCGTAGTCCTTCGGCGGCCAGCTCCAGCCCGTCGCGATCAGCCGGTAGTCGAAGCCCGGCCGCCACGGATGTTGATAGGCGGTGCCCGGCGGTGCGCTCGACAGCGCCTCGGGCATGAAGCCGATCTGCAGATACGGCCGCACGCGGCGCGCGCGGTACGTGTCGATGATGCGGTCGACGACGGTCCAGTCGTAGATGGCCTTGCCGTCCGCGGCTTCCGTGTACGCGTTCGTGCTGCCCCACTTGAACGACGGCGTGCCGTCGCCGGTGTTCAGCAGGTTGTGCGCGCGGAAGAATACGTCGTCGTCGCGCAACGCGCCCAGCGACGCCAGCAGCTTGCGGCCGTCCTTCATCGTCGCGTAGTTCGGCTCGTCGGCGCCGAAGAAACGCCACACGGGGCGCAACGCGCCCTCGGTCTTCGTCGCATCCACCGTCACGTTCACGGCGCGCGGCGGTTCGGCGGCGGAGGCGAGCGCGGCGCTCGCGAGCATCAGCAGGGCGAGGCGGGTTTTCATGCGCGGAGCCTAACCCGGGACAGGCGCGCGGGTAATGGCGAAACGTGTATCGCGGGTTGTTAGTCCCGGCAACGGGACGCGCGCGAACGCTCGTGCATGCGCGGACGTCGCGGCGCATGATGGCGGCATGAACACACGCGCCACGAATTCACGCGTCCTGCCCGCGATCTTCGTCGGCGGCTGCATCGCCGCCACGCTCGACATCCTGATGGCGATGTTCACGTTCTCGTGGCGCGTGCCGCGCGCGATCGCCGGCGGCTTCCTCGGCCCCGGCGTATTTCAGAGCGAATCGATGGTTATCTGGACGTTCGGCCTCGTCACGCACTTCGCCATCCTCTGCGTGGCCGCGGCGTTGTATTACGCGGCCAGCCGCCGCCTCGTGTTCCTGCGGCAGTACGCGCTGATCTGCGGACTCTTCTACGGCATCGCGATCTGGCTGGTGATGAACCTCGTCGTGCTGCCGCTCTCGGCGCTGCACAACACGGGACCGTACACGTACGCGGGGCTGACTCAGGGACTGCTGGTGCACATGGTGCTGGTCGGCCTGCCGATCTCGTTCAGCGTGAAGAAGTTCGCGCCCTAGCTACCCTTTGTCCTGCAGCCGGTGGCGCCAGTTCGCCTGGTATTCCAGCAGTCCCGGCACGCGCAGCGGTACCACCGTGGTCATCGCGCCGGGCTCCGGCGAGCGCAGGCCGGCGAGGTGCGCCGCGACGCGCGTGCCGCCGCCCTCCGGATACATGCGCACCGTGCCGACCGGCACGCAGGCGCCCAGCAACCGCGGGAACAGCGGGTTCCGCGCCAGCGGGCCGTCGACGAAGATCTCGCCGGCCGCGCCGAGCGACTCGATCAGCTGCGCCGTCATCAGCGCGGCGTACAACGTCGCGAGCGCGGCGCGGCGCGTGCCGCTCAGCGATTCGTCGCCCTCGATGCGGCCTTCGCGACCGGCATAAGGCCCGGCGCTGGCGAACGACGGCAGCGCGATCGCGCCCTGCGCGATCACTTCGATCACGGCGTCGACGGTGGGTGCTTCCGCGCCCCCGGCGATGGTCTCGTATTCCCGCCCGCCCATGTAGCGCGCGGTCGCCACCGGCGCGCCGAACGCGTTGACGTTGGCGAGCATGTCGCGGTCCTCGCGCAGCCGCCGCAGGTCGCCGCGGTTCGCCATCACGATGGTCCACGTGCCGCTCGACACCACGGTGAACGCCTCGCGCTCGCGGTCCATCAGGAAGCGCAGGTAGGAAGCGTTGGAGTCGTGGATGCCACAGGCCGCTTCGCAATCCGCCGGCAGTCCGGTGGCGGCGGCGATGCCGGCGCGCAGCGGACCCAGGCGGTCCCAGGCATTGCGCATCGAGGGCATGCGCCGCGCCCAGCCCTGCTTGCGCGCCAGCTGCGAGTACGTCTGCTCGTGCGGCCGCCAGAGGTCGGTGTGCGTTCCCAGTGACGTGACTTCGGTCGACATCACGCCGGACAGCCGCCACGACCAGTACTGCGGGTAGGTGAGGATGTGGGCGCAGCGGTCGAACAACGCGGGGCGGCGCGTCTGTATATAGAAGAGTTGGCGGCCGAGATTCAGACCCAGCGGCAGGTGCGGCGAATACGTCAGCGTCCAGGCATCGCGCAGCGGCGCGTATTCGTCGGCGACGGTGTCGAACCGCGGGTCTTCGTAGTCCGGTGCGGCCAGCACGGCGCCGTCGTGATCCAGCAGGACGGCGGCGGCGCCGTGTGCAATCGGCACGATGGCCACCACGCGCTCGCGCTCCGGCGCGGCGCGCAGCGAATCCAGCAACCACGTCTCGATGCGCACGACGTCGAGCTCGCGCCCGTCGGGCCCGTCGACGATCTCGTTGGGCCGGCGCGCGCTCCAGATCTCCTGGCCGAGCGCCGGGTCCACCAGCGCGATCTTCGCGTTGGTCTTGCCGACGTCGAACACCGCGATCAGCGGGCCCGTGCTCATCGGCGGCGGCTCAGCAACGCCGGGATCGCGACCACCAGGATCAACAGCGCCCCCGTGAAGATGGACATGACGATGCCGGGAATATTCATCAGGCCGAGGCCGAATGTCACGAGCCCGAACACCAGCGCCGCCAGCACGACGCCGACGATGCTGCCCTTTCCACCCCAGACGGACACGCCGCCCAGGATCACCATGCTGATGATCTCGAGTTCCCAGCCCTGCGCGATCGACGGCCGCGTCGAGCCGAGCCGCGACGTCAGCAACACGGCCGCGAGCCCGCAGAACAAGCCCGTGACCGCGAACAACACGAAGCGGTATCGGTCCACGGCGACGCCGGCGAAGCGGCTGGCCACCGGGTTCGCGCCGATCGCGTACACGGCACGGCCCCAGCGTGTGCGATGCAGGAAGAGTCCGAACGCCAGCGAGAACACGACGAACAACGCCAGCTCGATCGACACGGGACCGGCGAGGTAGCCCTGCCCGAACGTGGCGAACGACGGTGGATAGTCCTTCAGCACGCGGTCGCCGAGCACCGCGTACGCGGCGCCGCGGAACAGCGTCATCGTGCCGATGGTCGCGACGATCGACGGCACGCGGCCGACCGTGACTAGCGCGCCGTTGATCGCGCCCGCCGCGAGCCCGGTGCCGAGACCGATGGCGGCCAGTCCCGGCGTGCCGACGCCCTGCCCGGCCGCGAGACCCATCGCCACCGACGCCAGCGCGATGATCGCGGCGACGGAGATGTCGATCTCGCCGGCGATGATCAACAACGCCAGCGGCAGCGCGATCAGGGCGCGCTCGGTGAAATTGAACGTGGCGTCCGACAGGGTGTCGACGCTGAGGAAATACGGCGACAGCGACGAGAACACGACGATCTCGAGCACCAGCACGAGCGCCAGCATCGCCTCCCAGCGCAGTAGTCTCGCCGGGTTCATGCGCTCTCGAGCACCGTGCGCGGATGTTCGCGGCGCCGTGCGGACAGCAGCACCGCCACGAGGATCACCGCGCCGTTGATGAACATCTGCCAGAACGGCGAGATGCCGACCAGCGGCAGGCTGCTGCGGATGATGCCGATGAACACGCAGCCGAGCACCACGCCGACGGCGCTGCCGACGCCCCCGGCGATCGCGACGCCGCCGATGAGACAGGCGGCGATGACCTGCAGCTCGAAACCCAGCGCGATGTCGGTGTACGCCACCGCGAAACGCGACACCCACAGGCAACCCGCGAGCCCGGCGATCGCGCCGCAGATCGTGTACGCGAGGAACTGCATGCGGCCCGCGTCGATACCCGAATACGCGGCGGCTTCCGGATTGCCGCCCGCGGCGTACAGGTCGCGCGCGACACGCGTGCGCCGCAGCGCCACGACGAAGAGCGCGGCGATGACGATCGCCAGCCACGAGAGCGTCGTGAGGCCGAGGAATGTCCCGCGCGGAAACGCGAGGAATTCGCGCGACATCTCGTTCTCGTTGACCCACTCGCCGCGCGACAGCAGATAGATGACGCCGCGGTAGACGGACATCGTGCCCAGCGTCACGACGATCGGCGGCAGGCGCAGTTTCCACACCAGCAGGCCGTTGCAGGCGCCCAGCAAGGTGCCCGCGCCGGCCGCGAGCAGCACCGCCGGCAGCACGCCCGCGCCCGGATACGCGCGATTGAACAACGCGGCCAGCATGCCGCACAGCGCCAGGTTCGCCGCGACGGACAGGTCCACGCCGCGCACCAGGATCACGAGCATCTGGCCCAGCGCCAGCATGACGAGGATCGACGTGTCGTCGAGCAGTCCGGCGACGTTGCGCGGCGACGCGAAGCCGGGGAACACGGCGACGACCGCGCCGAACAGCAGCAACGTCAGCACGCCGAACGCGAGATCGCGCCGGCCCGTGTCGCTGAAGCCGCGCAGCACGCCCGCGCTCACGCGTCGCTCGCCGCGCGCAGCAGCGCCGCCGGGGTCGCGGTGTCGCGCGTGAACTCGCCGCGCAGGCGGCCGCGGCGCATCACCAGCACGCGGTCGGACATGCCGAGGATCTCCGGCAGGTCCGACGAGATCATGATCACGCCGTTGCCGGCGCGCGCGTAGTCGCTGGTCACCTGGTGCACCGCCGCCTTGGCGCCGACGTCGATGCCCTTCGTCGGCTCGTCGAGCACGAGCACCGCAGGCCGGCGCGCCAGCCATTTCGCGATGACCACTTTCTGCTGGTTGCCGCCGGACAGGCTGTGCACGACCTGGTCGGGGCCCGTGGCGCGGATCGCCAGGCGGTCTATCCACTCGCGCGCCAGGCCGGTCTCGCGGGCGGCGTCGCACCAGCCGCGCGGCGCCAGCGTCGCTAGATTCGGCAGCGCCAGGTTCGCCGCGATCGAGAACGGCAGCACCGCGCCCTGCGATTGCCGGTCTTCCGGCACCAGCGCGATGCCCGCGGCACGTGCCGCGGGCGACAGCGTCACGCGGCCCGCGTCGGCCGGCTGCACGCCGAACAACACCTGCGCGAGCTCCGTCCGGCCGGCGCCGACCAGGCCGTAGATGCCGAGGATCTCGCCGCGGTTCAGCGCGAACGAGATGTCGGCGAATTCGCCGGCGCGGCGCAGGCCGTCGACGCGCAGCAGCTCGTCGCCGCCGGTCGCCGTCTCGCCGCGCGGGAACAGCTGCCCGACGTCGCGGCCGACCATCAGGCGGATCAGCGCATCGCGGTCGGTGTCGGCGAGCAGCCCGGCGCCGACGGAGGCGCCGTCACGGAACACCGCGTAGCGGTCCGCGATCTCGAACACCTCGTCGAACTTGTGGCTGATGAACAGCAGCGCGCGGCCCGCGTCGCGCAGCGAGCGCACGATGCGGAACAACTCGGCACATTCGCGCTGCGACAGCGACGCGGTGGGCTCGTCGAGGATCAGCACGCGCGAGTCGTGCACCAGCGCGCGGGCGATCTGCACCACGTGTTTCTGCGCGATGCTGAGCCGCGCTGCCGGCAGGTCGGCGTCGAAGCCGGCATCGAGCTCGCGCAGGACCGCGCTGGCGCGGGCGCGCAGCTCGCGCCAGTTCACGAAGCCGTGGCGCGCCGGCTGGTTGTTCACGAACAGGTTCTCGGCCACCGACAGGTTGTCGAAGGCGAGGCACTCCTGGTGGACCACGCCGATGCCCAGCTCGCGCGCGGCCACCGGATCGGCGATGCGGATCGCGCGGCCGTCGATGCGGATCTCGCCACCGTCGGGCTGGTGCACGCCGGACAGGATCTTGACCAGCGTCGACTTGCCCGCGCCGTTCTCGCCGAGCAACGCGGTGACCGAACCCGGATGCAGCTCGAGCGCCACGCGCTCGAGCGCGCGCGCCCCGCCGAAGGATTTGCGGATGTCGGTCAGCGTCAGGAGGGGCGTGGACACGGCGCCGGCGCGCTTCAGAAGATCTTGGCGAATTCGGCCACGTTGCTGGCGTCGTAGACGAACGGCTTGCTCATCGCACCGACCTGGTCGGCGCCGAACGTGATCTCGCCCATGCGTCCCGCGGCCACCGGCTTCGTGACGTCACCGCCGCGCGCCAGCTTCGTCGCCACCTGCATGGTGGAGTAGCCGAGGTCGATGGGATTCCAGATCGCGAATTTCGGCACGACGCCGCTCTGCACGTAGCCGGCGAGCTCGGACGGCAGCCCGAGGCCGGTGACCTTCACCTTGCCCGCGAGGCCCTGGTCCTGCACCGCACGCGCCGAGGCGACGATGCCCACCGAGCTGATGCTGACCAGCACGCCGAGATCGGGGTGCTGCTGTAGCAGCGCGACCGCTTCGCGGTACGACTTGTCGGAGACGTCGTCGCCGTACGCGACGCCGACCATCTCGAGCCCGGGCTGCGCGGCCAGCGCCTTGCGCATCTCGGCCAGCCAGGAATTCTGGTTCGTCGACGTCGGCGTCGCGGAGACGACGGCGAACTTGCCTTTGCCCCCGGGGATCAGTTCGGCGATCAGCGCGACGACTGTTTCGCCGATGAGCTGATCGGACGACGGCGCCAGGTGCGCATCGCGTCCGGCCGGCGCCACGGCGGAGTCGTACGAGAGGATCTTGATGCCGCGGGCGCGCGCTTTCTTCAGCGTCGGCACGAGCGCGTCGGGATCGTTGGCGGACACGGCGATCGCGTCGACGCGCTGCGCGATCAGCGAGTTCAGCGTCTCGATCTGGCCCTCGGCGGTGGGCGTCGTCGGGCCGACGAAGATGACCTCCGCGTCGAGCTCGCGGCCCGCTTCCTTC
This sequence comes from Steroidobacteraceae bacterium, assembly GCA_035502995.1. Classification (GTDB taxonomy): domain Bacteria; phylum Pseudomonadota; class Gammaproteobacteria; order Steroidobacterales; family Steroidobacteraceae; genus CADEED01. The sequence goes on from DATJTW010000073.1 coordinate 111,338, forward strand.
GCGCCTTCATGGACCGCGTCGAAAAATCCGTTGCCCAGCGACTTGGCGACGACGCCGACGCGCGTGCGCGCCGGCGCGTCCGACGCACCCTGGCCGCAGCCGGCGAGAACCCCGGCGCACAGCGCCGCGATGAGAAACCTGCGCTCGAACAATGGAACCCCCTTCTGCTCGGGCCCGCCCTCAGGCGAGCTTCTTGATCTCGTCTTCCTCGGTGACCTTCGCGACGATGACCTTGATGCCCGCGGCCTGGAATTCCTCCAGCTCTTCGGGCTTCGCGCCGTCATCGGTGACGATGGTGTTGATGCGGTCGAGACCCGCGACGATCATCGCGGACTTGCGCCGCAGCTTGCTGCTGTCCGCCATCACGATGACGTGCTCGCTGCGCTTCAGCAGCTTGGTCTGCGCCTGCA
>DATJTW010000074.1:0-7801 GCA_035502995.1 Steroidobacteraceae bacterium
ACGGCATCTTCAGCGATCGTGCGAGGGCGGTGAGGACCACCGCGCCCACCAGCAGCAGGATGGTCCATTCGAAGACGTGCATGCCGGCATTCTAGCCGGCACAATGCCCGGCACATGAGGGAGCTTGCGCATCGCTGGGTCTTCGGCGGCGTCGCGATCGTGTACGCGGCGTTGATGTTCGCGTTGCTGCCCTGGGCCGCACAGCCCGGGTACGACACGCCATTCCTCATCGGCATCTACGGCGTCGCGATCTGCCTGGCCGACGTCTGCACCGTATTGTTCCTGCTGCGCCAGTACCGCCGCGACGGCGAGGCATGGCTGCTGGTCCTGTCGGCGGCCTACCTGCTGAGTGCGTTCCTCGTCCTGCCGGTGTCGTTGAGCTTTCCGGGCGCCTTCGGCACCGGCCAGTATTTCGGCCACGAGACGACGTCCGCGATCCTGTTCCTGAGCTGGCGTCTGGGCTCGACCGCGCTGCTGCTGGTCGGCGTCGTGCTCGGGCTGCGCCGCTCGTCGGCCACCGACGCGGCGAAGCGGCCGGGCGCGATGATGGCCGTGCTGCTGGCCACGGCGCTGGTCGCCACCGCGCTGATCGCGCTGTCGCAGGCCTGGCACCTGCAGCCGCTGACCGACGGCCGCTTCAACCTGTCGTCGTACGTCATCGGCTGGGCCGTGGTGCTGATGAGCCTCGTCGGTGTCGCGCTGATCTTCGGCACGCGTTCGCACGACCGGCCGATCCTCGGCTGGCTCGCGCTGGTGCTGACCGCCACGTTCGCGGACATGACGCTGAGCACCATCTCGGGCGCGCGGCACAGCCTCGGGTGGTACGTGTCCCGCTGCAGCACGGTGATCGCGTCCTATCTACTGGTGGCGTACATGGCCGCGGAGTTCGCGCGCGACCTGCGCAGCCGGCCGGCGGCGGCGCGGTTCTACTCGCACGTCGGCGCGGTCGCGCTCGCGGTCTGCGCGGTGTTGCTGCGCTACTTCATGTTCCCGTGGGCGCCGACCGGGCTCGTGTACACCACGCTGTTCGGTGCCGTCGCGATCGCGGTGTGGATGGGCGGCTGGGGTCCGGCCACGCTGTGCGCGGCGCTGGGTTACGTGCTGGCGCTGTTGGTCATCAAGCCGCCGATCGGCTTCATCGAAATGGCCTGGCCGCAGGACTGGCTGGCCCTGGGACTCTATGCATTGTCCTGCGGGCTGATCATCGCGCTCGGCCACAACATGCGCGCCGCGCGCGTGCGTTTCCAGAAATCGCAGGAAGCCGCCGTGCAGGGCTACAGCATCCTGCGCGCGCTGCGCGCGCCGGACGGCAAGATCGTCGACTTCGTCATCGAGTACGTGAACCCGCGCGGCGCGGCACTGGCGAAGCAGACGCCGGAGACGGCGGTCGGGCGGCGCGTCACCGAGATGCTGCCGGGCGTCGTCAGCGCCGGGGTGTTCGCGAGCTTCTGCAACGTCGTCGAGACCGGCCATCCGCTCGAGTCCGAGGTGCGCTACGAGCAGGACGGCGTCGTCGGCTGGTTCCGCAACATGGTCGTGAAGGTCGACGACGGCGTCGCCATCTCTTATTTCGACATCACGCACGCTAAGCGCCTCGAACGCGAGCTGGCGCAACGTGCCACGCAGCTCGAGCGTGCGGATTCGAACAAGAGCCAGTTCCTCGCGACGCTGTCGCACGAGCTGCGCAATCCGCTGGCGCCGCTGCGCAACGGCCTCGCCATCCTGCGCCGGCGCGGCGCGCCCGAGCAGGCGGACATGTTGTCGATGATGGACCGGCAGCTCGGCCAGCTGGTGCGCCTGGTCGACGACCTGCTCGACGTCAGCCGCATCGACCGCGGCAAGATCGATCTGAAACGCGAGCGCGTCGCGGTGGATTCGGTGGTCGGTGCGGCGATCGAGACGGCGCGGCCGGCCATCGATGCGAAATCCCACGAGCTCGTCGTGCGCTTCGCGCAGAAGGCGATGCACGTCGAAGGCGATCCGGTGCGGCTCGCGCAGATCGTCTCGAACCTGCTGATCAACGCGGCGAAGTTCACGCCGCCGCAGGGGCGCATCGAGCTCGTGATGCACGCCGAGGGCAACGACGCGGAGATCTCCGTGCGCGACAACGGCGTCGGCATCGAGGCCGAGCAGCTGCCGCGCGTGTTCGAGATGTTCGTGCAGGTCGATTCGCAGCGCGATCACGCGGGTGGTCTCGGGCTGGGTCTCGCGCTGGTGAAGTCGCTGGTCGAGCTGCATCACGGCCGCGTGGAGGCGCGCAGCGCGGGGCTGGGGCAGGGCGCCGAGTTCGTGGTACGGCTGCCCCTGGCGCAGGCCGGCACCGATGCCGTGACGACGCGCGTGCCGGGCGGCGCGCGTCCCGGTGGCCGCCGCGTGCTCGTCGTCGACGACAACGAAGACGGCGCGCGCACGCTGGGCGCCTTGCTGGCGGCCAACGGCCACGACGTCGCGGTGTTCCTCGGCGGCAGCGAGGCACTGTCGGCGGCGACGCAGAACCCGCCCGAGATCGCGTTCCTCGATCTCAACATGCCGGGCATGGACGGCTTCGAGCTGGCGCGCAAGCTGCGCGAGCTGCCGACCGGGCAGACGATCCGCCTGGTCGCCGTCACCGGCATGGGTCGCGAGGCGGACATCATGCGCACGCGTGCCGCCGGTTTCGATGCGCATTTGACGAAGCCCGCCGATCCCGAAAAGTTGATCGAACTCGCAGCGGGCGCCGGCGCGGATTCCCATACTGTGGTCCCGTTCCCGCGGCACGTCGGCCGTTCATGACCAACGAAACCATCACCACGAAGATCCTGAAGACGCTCAAGACGGAGGACGCGGCCGCGATGTTCGTGGCGCGCAACTCGAAAGGGCTGACGGCCGAGGAAGAGCAACTGCTCGCCGGCTGGCTCGAAACCGACGTCGCGCATCGCAAGGAATACGAGAACGCCGAGCGCGTCTGGCAGACGTTCGTGAACATCCGCGGCGACGAGATCGCGTCGGCGATGCATGCGCACGCGGCCGCCGAGCGCAAGAAGAAGCGGCGGTCGCGCTGGCGCTACGCGATCGCGGGCGTCGTCGTGGCGGTCGCGGCGATCGCGACGTTCATCTTCACGCCGGCGCTGAACTCCTGGAAGGGCGACGCGCAGACGAAGGGGTCGCTGGCGGTCACCGTCGTGCCGTACACCACGCTGCGCGGCGAGATCCGAGAAGAGCAGTGGCCGGACGGCAGCCACATCCATCTCGATGCCGAGACCATCGTCGTCGGCCGCTTCGGGCCCGCGGGCCGGCAGGTGCAGCTGCAGAGAGGCCGCGCCTTGTTCTCGGTGGCCGCGGACCGCGTCCGGCCGTTCTACGTGCTGGCCGGCGGCCGCTCGATCGTCGCCGTCGGCACGAAGTTCGAGGTCAATTTCGTGAACGACGGATTGTCGGTCACGCTGCTCGAAGGCCATCTCGTGGTCGAAGGGAAGAAGCCGGGCGATCCGCCGATCCTGCTCGAGGCCGGGCAGCGATATCGCGACTACCTGGGCGAGACGTCGGTGCGCAATCTCGCCGATGCGGGCGAGAAACTGCTGTCGTGGCGCACCGGCGCCATCACGCTCGACGACGAGCCGTTGTTCGTCGCCACGCAGATCATGAACCGCTACTCGGAGCAGCAGTTCGTCATCAAGGATCCCATCGTCGCGTTCCAGCGCATCTCGGGTGACTTCCGCCGCGACGATCCGCAGGGTTTCGCGGCGAAGCTCGCCGAGTTGCCGCAGCTGACGGTGACGCAGGCGGGCAACCGGGTCGAGCTGACGCGCGTCGCGTCACCCGCCGCTGAAGGCCAGCAGTGAGAACGCCAGCATGGCGAGCGCGGTCGCGTAGAGATTGAGTCGGGTGCGGCTGGGCATGCCGGCACTATTACTCATGGCCGCTGCGCGGCCCAGTGACACATCGACCCATGAACGTCTCTCCCGATCGGGGGAGATGCGCGTCAGACCAGTCCTTTCTGCCGCAGCTCTTCCTTGAAGTAGGCATACAGGATCGGCGCGGCGACGAGCCCCGTGAGTCCGAACGCCGCTTCCATCACCAGCATCGCGATCAGCAGCTCGAACGCCTTCGCGTTGATGTGCGAGCCGATGATGCGCGCGTTCAGGAAGTACTCGAGCTTGTGGATGACGATCAGGAACGCCAGCGACGCGACCGCGACCGGCAACCCGTTGCTCAGGCAGACGATGACGATGGCCGTGTTCGACAACAGGTTGCCGATGATCGGCACGAGGCCGACGACGAACGTCAGCGCCACCAGGATCTTCACCAGCGGCAGGTCCACGCCGAACAGGCGCAACACGACGTCGAGATAGATCCACGTCAGCAGCGTGTTGACCAGCGAGATCCAGACCTGCGCGAACACCACGCGCTGGAACGCCGCGGCGAGCCGCGAGGCGCGCTGCGAGATGTCCTGCGCCAGCGGCTGGCGGTCCGGGTGCGCCGACGCCTTCTGCAGCGACAGCAGCGCGCCGATGATCATGCCGATCAGCATGTGCACCAGCGAACGGCCGATGCCGCGGCCCGCGAGCTGGAGCGAACCGGCGTGCTCGCGCAGCCAGCCGGCGATCGTCGCCTGCAGCGTCACCGCGTCCTCGGGGATGTAGTCGTGCAGAGCCGCGGGTAGTTTGCCGCGCGTCTCCTCGACGATCTGCGCCATCTTCTGCATCAGCAGCGGCAGCGTCTCGCCGCTGTTGCGCAGGACGGCGACGATGCCGATGCCGATGCCGACCAGCGCGGCGATGACGGCGGTGGCGATCAGCGTGACCGCCAGCGCGCGCGCGACGTTTCTATCCAGCTCGCGGATGCGCAGCCAGGGCGTCAGGACGTCGACGAGCTTGTAGACCAGCAGGCCGGCGAGCAGCGCCGACAACAGGTGCAGCTGGATGACGAGACCCAGCGCGATGGCGGTGACGATCCAGCCGATGAGGTCGGTGCGGGTGACGGGCGTGGCGGGGGGAGAGACGAGCGCCACGGGTGGCCGTTACTTCACGACCGAGAGCTTGACCTTGGTCCCGTCCGGGTAGGTCTGCAGGTCCTTGTGGATGCCGCCGCTCAGCACGAAATGCTCGCGCGCGCGCACCGGGTTCAGGTTGTCCGGCTCGTACCGGCCTTCGGCGAAGATCGGCAGCGTGACGTACGTGTAGCACTCGCCGGGCTGCAGCACCTTGCCGACGTTGCACGTCGCCTCGATGAGCGGCGGCAGGAACCATTCGTCGATCATGTCCGTCGCGAGCAGCTGCTTGAACTCGTCGACATTCTTCGCGACTTTCTTCAGCTCGCCGGAGCCGGTGTTCAGCCACCAGATCTCGCCGTTGTCGCGCGCGTAGAACATGTCGCCGAGCGCGGAGAAGACGATCGGGCTGAACGGCTCGGTGAGCTTCCACGCCCAGGCCGCGGCGAGATCGACGATCGCGTCGCGGTCGGGCGTGCAGGTCAGTTGGGACCAGGAGACGCTCATGGTGGCGTGCCGAAGGCTCAGGCGCTCTTCGCGACCGGCCCGCGCTCGAGCACCTTCTTCATGCGCTCGATGCACTTCTCGAGCGTCGCCATGCTGGTGGCGAACGACGCGCGGAAGTGGTTGGGCGCACCGAAGGCCGAACCCGGGACGACGGCGACGCCGGCGTCGTTGATCAGCATCTCGGCGAAGGCGCTGTCGTCCTTGCAGCCGAACGCGGCCATCGCGCCCGAGCAATCCGCCCAGGCGTAGAACGCGCCGGCGCAGGGCAGCGCCGAGATGCCGGGCAGCGAGTTCAGCGCAGCGATGAAGTAGTCGTGACGCTTCTTGAACTCGGCGTTCATCGCCTCGACCGGCTTCTGGTCGCCGGTGAGGCCGGCGAGCGCCGCCTTCTGCGTGATGGAGCAGGCGTTCGACGTGCTCTGGCCCTGCAGTGTCGACATCGCGTTGATGATCTCCTTCGGGCCACCGCAGTAGCCGAGGCGCCAGCCGGTCATCGCGTACGACTTCGAGACGCCGTTGATGGTGACCACGCGGTCGTAGAGCTCCGGCGCGGCGGTCAGCAGCGAGCAGAACGGTTCGGCGCCCCACCAGATCTTCTCGTACATGTCGTCGGTGCCGATGATCACGCGCGGGTGGTTCACCAGCACGTCGGCCAGCGCGCGCCATTCCGCGCGCGTGTACGCGGCGCCGGTCGGGTTGCACGGCGAGTTGATCAGCAGCAGGCGCGTCTTCGGCGTGATGGACGCTTCGAGCTGGCGCGGCGTGAGCTTGTAACCCTGGGCGGCCTTGCAGTCCGGCGTGACGGGCAGGCCATCGGCCAGCAGCACCATGTCCGGATAGCTGACCCAGTACGGCGCCGGGATGACGGCTTCGTCACCCGGGTCGAGCACGGCCATGCACAGGTTGTAGATGGTCTGCTTCGCGCCCGAGCTGACGAGAATCTGGTTGCGCTCGTACGAGATGCCATTGTCCTTCTTGAACTTCTCGATGATCGCGTCCTTGAGCTCGACGATGCCGTCGACGTTCGTGTAACGCGTGAAGCCCTTCTTGATCGCGTCGATGCCCGCATCGGCGATGTGTTTCGGCGTGTCGAAGTCCGGCTCGCCGGCGCCGAGGCCGATGATGTCCTTGCCCTCGGCCTTCAGTTTCGCGGCGCGCGCGGTGACGGCGAGGGTGGGCGAGGGCTTGACGCGCTGAACGCGACGGGAGAGCTGGCTGGGCATTGGAACTCTTGTTGAAGGGTGGGGGTTGGGATGCGGAAAGCGGCGCGTATATTACGCGATCCGGTGCGACCGGCCACAGGCCGGTAAGCGCGCAAACACAGTGAAATCAAGCGTCCGGGCGCCCGCCTGAGCCATACAGTGTCGTGCGCGCCACGGCACTGGATGGACAGGGTGTCCGAGGACCCGGAGGATCGCCGCGTGGAACACAAACCGTTCGTCTTGAAGTCCGAATATGCGCCGTCGGGTGACCAGCCGAAGGCGATCGACGGCATGGTCGAAGGCATCCGCGACGGGTTTCGATTCCAGACGCTGCTGGGCGTGACCGGATCCGGGAAGACCTACAGCATCGCCAACGTCATCAACCAGGTGCAGCGGCCGACGCTCGTCCTCGCGCACAACAAAACCCTGGCCGCCCAGCTCTACGGCGAGTTCAAGGAATACTTCCCCGAGAACTCCGTCGAGTACTTCGTCAGCTACTACGACTACTACCAGCCCGAAGCCTACGTCCCCACCAGCGACACGTACATCGAGAAGGACGCCTCGATCAACGAACACATCGAGCAGATGCGCCTCTCCGCCACCAAGGCGCTGCTCGAGCGCGGCGATTCGATCATCGTCGCCACGGTCTCCGCGATCTACGGCCTCGGCGATCCCGAGTCGTACCACGAGATGATCCTGCACCTGAATCGCGGCGAACGCATGGACCAGCGCCGCCTGCTGCGCCGGCTCGCGGACATGCAGTACACGCGCAACGAGCTCGATCTGCAGGCCGGCACGTACCGCGTGCGCGGTGACGTCATCGACATCTTCCCGGCCGAGTCCGCGCGCGAGGCGGTGCGCGTCGAGCTGTTCGACGAGACGATCGACTCGATCGCGACGTTCGACCCGCTGACCGGCGAGATCCTGCGCAAGACGCCGCGGTACACCGTGTATCCCGGCTCGCACTACGTCACGCCGAAGGAGCGCCTGATCGGCGCCATCGACCACATCCGCGAGGAGCTGCGCGAGCGGCTCAAGGTGCTGCGCGAACAGAACAAGCTGGTCGAGGCGCAGCGCCTCGAGCAGCGCACGATGTTCGACATGGAGATGATGAAGGAGGTCG
>DATJTW010000075.1:0-37594 GCA_035502995.1 Steroidobacteraceae bacterium
GTGCGCGATGACGCCGCCGATCACGGCGGCGGCGACGATCAACAGGGCGATCGGCCACATGATGCCTCCCGGTCTCAGAACGCGCTCTTGACCGCGCCGCCGTCGACGCGCAACGCGGCGCCGGTGGTGGCCGACGACAGCGGGCTCGCGACGTAGGCGACGAGCGACGCCACTTCCTGCGGCGTCGCGAAGCGCTTGATCAACGACGTCGGCCGCACGCTCTCGAAGAATTCCTTCTCGAACTCCGCGGCGGATTTCCCTTGTTCCTTCGCCAGCGAGTCGACGAAGTCGCCGACGCCGCGCGATTTCGTCGGGCCCGGCAACACGCTGTTGACGGTGATGCCCGTGCCGGCGAGCGTCTCGGCGATGCCGCGCGCAATGGAAATCTGCGCGGACTTGGTCATGCCGTAGTGGACCATCTCCGCGGGGATTTGCACGCCGCTCTCGCTGGAGATGAAGATGATGCGGCCCCAGTCCGCCTTGCGCATCGCCGGCAACACGAGCCGCGCGAGCCGCACGCCGGACAACACGTTGACGTCGAAGAAGCGGCGCCAGTCGTTGTCGTGGATCTGCTCGAACGGCGTGGCCTCGAAGATGCCGAGGTTGTTGACGAGGATCTCGATGCCGGGATGTGCCTTCACCAGCGCGTCGGCGGATTCCGCCGTCGACAGGTCGCCCGCGAAGCCGAGCGCGGTCCTGCCCGTGCTCTTGCGGATGGACGCGACGGCCTCGTCGACACCTTTCTGCGTGCGGCCGTTCACGATGACGCGCGCGCCTTCGGCGGCGAGGGTTTCGGCGATCGCGTAGCCGATGCCGGCCGTGCTGCCACTGACTAACGCGAGCTTGTCGTCGAGCTTCAGATTCATGGTCAAGGGACGCCTTTGTGAGGAAGCGGCGGGACTGTCATTGTGCCGCCGCGGGGAGGGCCGGATGATAACCCGCCATGAAGCTCCCGCCATTCAAGCTCGATCTGTGGCTCGCGGCGCACGAATTCGCGACGCCGCCGATCCGCTTCAATCTCGCCTCGAGCACCGGGCCGGCGTGGACGCTGGCCGAGATCGCCGCGCTCGGCGGCGGCGACGTGCGCGCCTTCGACGAGGTGAAGCTGTCCTACGCGCCGCCGGCCGGCGGCAAACTACTGCGCGAACGCCTCGCGGCGCGTGAAGGCGTGGACGCGGAGCGGGTGCTGGTGATGACCGGCGCGTCCGAGGTGTTGCTGACGTTGTGCTGCCACCTGGCCGCGCCCGGTGCGTCGCTGCTCGTGCCGAAGCCGGTGTATCCCGCGTTGCCGGCGATGGCGCGCGCATGGGGCTTGAACGTGCGCGAATACGCGCTCGATCCGGCGCGCGGTTTCGCGCAGGAGGCGGACGCCGTGCTCGCGCAGGTCGATGCGACCACGCGCGCGGTGTTCGTGAACACGCCGCACAACCCGACCGGCTCGATCATGACCGCCACCGAACAGCGCAAGCTGGCCACGGCGCTGGCGGCGCGCGACGTGCTGATGATCGTCGACGAGGTCTATCACCCGCTGTATTTCGGGGCTGCGTCGAGCAACATCGGCACGCCCGGCGCGGCGCGGCTGCTGCAGGATTTTCCGAACGTGGTCGTGCTCGGCGATTTCGCGAAGGCGCTGTCGCTGCCCGGCCTGCGGCTCGGCTGGCTGGTCGATCGCGATGCCGTGCGACGCGAGGCGTTGCTCGACCTGCGCAGTTATTTCTCGATCTCCTCGTCGCCGCTGTGCGAGGCGATCGGCGCGCACGCGCTGGCCCATTCGGCGTCGATCCTCGGGCGGCTCGAAGCGGTGGCGCGCGCGAATCTCGCGCTGCTGTCGGCTTTCATGGAAATGCATGGCGGGCTCTTCGCGTTTCCCGCGCCGGCTGGCGGCACCACGTGTTTCCCGTGCCTGCGCGACGGACGCGACGCGCGGCCGCTCGCGGAACGGCTGGCAAAGGCAGGCGTGCTGGTGGCGCCGGGCGACTGCTTCGACATGCCGTCGCACCTGCGAATCGGCTTCGGTGCGCAGCGCGAGGGCTACGCGGCGGCGCTGGACGTCTTCAGCGAAGTCATTTCGGACTGGCGGTGAACTGGATCCACACCGGACCGCCGCCGCGAAGATCCATCTCCATCGTGAACTCCGCGTGCTCGCGGGCGAGCGTGTCGTTCAACGGATGCCAGGTGCCGCCGGTGAACCAGGCGTGAAGGATCAAGTCGCCACCGTCCGAGACGCCGCCCGGCGCCGGCGGATGTCCCAGGCATTCGAGCGCGTCCTGACTCATCGAGATCGGTGCATGACTGCCGCGCCGGGTCCGGTCGAGCAGCCAGCGGCAGAGATTTCGTTCGGCGCCAGCGCGCGTCGCCTTGCAGCCCGGCGGCTTTTCCGGCACTGGCCACGTGATGCGGACCTGGTGGATCGCGCCGTCGCTGGCGGCATCCGCGAGGGCCGCGAGACGGGCGCAGATCGGTTGCTCATCGTCGGCGAGCGCTGGCACCGCGATCGCCAGCAGGCCGCCGATCACCCACGCTGACCGCGCGCGTGTAGAGTCCGAACTACTCATGAACCGCCTCGTCGCTCTTCTCGTCCTGCCGGCGATCCTGCTCTGCGCCGCCGCGGCCGCGCAACCCGCGCCGGTCGCGTCGGCCGCGCCTTCCGCCGCGCCATCAACCGCGCCGACACCGCCCATGACGCTCGCCGATAAATTCGCCGCCAAGGTCGCCGAGTACCAGGCCGAGGACCGCGCCACGCCGCCGCCAAAGCACGCGATCCTCTTCGCGGGCGACTCGCAGTTCTATCGCTGGAAGACCATCCACGAGGACCTGCCGCAGTACACGCTGATCAACCGCGGCATCGATTCGTTCCAGATCGAGCACCTGATCCAGTACGTGAACGAGCTGGTGCTGCCGTACGACCCGCGGCTGATCGTGCTGCACGTCGGCGGCAATGACGTCCACAACGGCAAATCGCCGGAAAAGGTGCTGGCGGATTTCAAAGCGCTGGTGGCGCTGATCCGCGCGAAGTACCCGGCGGTGCCGATCGTGTTCTCCAGCATCACGCCCGGGCCCGGCCGCTGGGACGAGGCGCCGCAACGCGTCGCCACGAACCAGGCGCTGCGCGATTACATCGCCACGCAGCCGGACCTGAAGTTCATCGACCTGTGGAGTGCCATGCTGACGCCGGACGGCAAGCCGCGCGAGGACATCTGGGTCGCCGACCGCGTGCACCCGAACCACGCCGGCTACCTGATCCGCGTCGGGCTGACGAAGCCGTTCCTGGGCAAACCCGACCGACCCTGACGATTCCACGGGCGTTTCCACGCCTGCTCCCACGGCCGGGGCCGAATCTCCCGGCCACTTCAATCCGGGAGCAACCATGTTCAAGCGATCTGCGATCTTCCTGTACGGCGTGCTGAGCTACGCCGTGTTCTTCGGCACTTTCCTGTACGCGGTGGGGTTCATCGGCAATTTCGCCGTGCCGACCACGCTCGACGCCACGCCGACGCTGGCCTTCGGACCGGCACTGGCCATCGACCTCGGCCTGCTGGGTTTGTTCGCCGTCCAGCACAGCCTGATGGCGCGTCCGTTCTTCAAGCGCTGGCTGACGAAGGCCGTGCCGGCCTCGGCCGAACGCAGCACCTACGTGCTCGCGTCCAGCCTCGCGCTGATCGCGATGTTCGCGTTCTGGCAGCCGCTCGGCGGACTGGTCTGGTCGGTCGCCGACCCGATGGCGCGCGGCGCGCTCTGGGGTGCGTATGCGTTCGGTTGGGTGGTGGTGCTGGTGGCCACGTTCCTGATCAACCACTTCGACCTGTTCGGCCTGCGCCAGGTCTGGCTGCAGCTGAGGGACCGCCCGTACAGCGAGCTCACGTTCCGCACGCCGGGCCCGTACCGTTACGTGCGCCACCCTTTGTACGTCGGCTGGCTGTTCGCGTTCTGGGCGACGCCGACGATGACCCTGTCGCACCTGGTGTTCGCGGTGATGACCACCGGCTACATCCTGGTCGCGATCCGCTTCGAGGAGCGCGATCTCGTCGCGCACCTCGGCCAGGCCTACCGCGACTACCGCGAGCGCGTGCCGATGCTGATCCCGTTCACCCGGGCCCGTTATGACAGGCGCTCCGTCACGGTTCGCGCGCGGCCGTGAAAACGGACAGGTGACTCGCGGTCCCCGCCTGTTTTAAATTTCAACCGTGCCCGCGATTAGGGATCGCGGGCGCGGTCGACAGGACGAATAACAAGGACAAGGAAGTCGACTCGAAAAACATGCCTGGAGGGGTCCTGGCAGTGAGTGCTTCATTCGAATCGGGTCGCGACGCGTATTGGCACGCGACGCAATCCGAGCTCAAGTCCATCCGTAAACGCGGCGACATCCTCACGCTCGGCGGTGCCGTCGCGTTGCTGGCCTTCGTCGCTTTCTATCGCGATCGCACCGAGGAGATCGCCGCCTGGCTCGTGATCGTCACGGTGCTGCTGGCGGTGGTCGGTACCTCGTTCTGGATCGTCGCGGCCCGCAAGCGGCGCGTCGCGATTGCGCACGGGCTGGTCTGCCCGCGCTGCCAGTACCACCCGCACGATACGGAGATCGACGAGGTCGCGAGCTCGCGCACCTGTCCGCATTGCGAGGAATCGCTGGACGGTTGAAATGAAAAGGCCGCGCTTTCGCGCGGCCTTCGTTTGTTTGCCGTGATGTCCGGCGTCAGTCTTCGATGAGGAAGCTGCGCAGCTGCTCGCTGCGGCTCGGGTGCCGCAGCTTGCGCAGCGCCTTCGCCTCGATCTGGCGGATGCGCTCGCGCGTCACGTCGAACTGCTTGCCGACTTCTTCCAGCGTGTGGTCGGTGTTCATGTCGATTCCGAAGCGCATGCGCAGCACCTTGGCTTCGCGCGGCGTCAGCTGCGCGAGCACCGAGTGCGTGGTCTCACGCAGCGATTCCATGGTCGCCTGATCGATCGGGGACGCGACGGACGTGTCCTCGATGAAGTCGCCGAGGTGGGAGTCCTCGTCGTCGCCGATCGGAGTCTCCATCGAGATGGGCTCCTTCGCGATCTTCAGCACCTTGCGGACCTTGTCTTCCGGCATCTCCATGCGCACGGCCAGCTCTTCCGGCGTCGGCTCGCGGCCCATCTCCTGCAGCATCTGCCGCGAGATGCGGTTCAGCTTGTTGATGGTTTCGATCATGTGCACCGGGATGCGGATGGTGCGCGCCTGGTCGGCGATCGAACGCGTGATGGCCTGGCGGATCCACCACGTGGCGTACGTGGAGAACTTGTAGCCGCGGCGGTATTCGAACTTGTCGACCGCCTTCATCAGGCCGATGTTGCCTTCCTGGATGAGGTCCAGGAACTGCAGGCCGCGGTTCGTGTACTTCTTCGCGATCGAGATCACGAGGCGCAGGTTGGCCTCGACCATCTCCTTCTTTGCGCGGCGGGCTTTCGCTTCGCCGATCGAGACTTCGCGGTTGATGTCCTTGATGTCCGTGATCGTCAGGTGATACGTCTTCTCGAGCGCGCTCAGCTTGTCCTGGCGGCGCGAGATCTCGTCCTGCAGGCGGCCCATCGCCGTCGACCACTTCTTGCCGCCCTTGACCTGCTTCTGCAGCCAGCGGTTCGACGTCTCGTTCTTCGGGAACGAGAGGATGAATTCCTTGCGCGGCATGCCGGCGTCGCGCACGGCGATGATCATGATCTCCTTCTCGAGCTGGCGGACCTCGTTGATCGCGTGGCGCAGGTTGGCGATCAGCGCCTCGAACATGCGCGGCGCGAGCTTGAGCTCCATGAACTCGTCGGAGAGCTTCTTGCGGACCTTGAGCGTCTTCGGATCCTTGGCGCCGAGCTTCTCGATGTGCGAGAGCGAGTTCGCCAGGTGCTTGCCCACCGCGGCGAAACGGCGCGCGGCTTCTTCCGGATCCGGACCCGTGTCGACGGCTTCCTCTTCGGAGTTCCCGTCTTCGCCTTCTTCGTCCTCGCCTTCCGCCTTCTCTTCGGCCACTGGCGCCGCGAGATCCATCTTCGTGGGGTTCTGCGGCTGCGCGATGACGTCCGGCGCGTTCGGATCGATGAAGCCGACGATCAGGTCGACCAGGCGCGCACCGCCGGTCTTCACCGGCTCGTAAGCGCGCAGCAGGTACTCTGCCGTGTTCGGGTAGTTGGACAGCGCGAGGCGCACGGCGTCGAGGCCTTCCTCGATGCGCTTCGCGATGCGGATTTCGCCTTCACGCGTCAGCAGCTCGACCGTGCCCATCTCGCGCATGTACATGCGCACCGGGTCGGTGGTGCGGCCGAGCTCGGCATCGAGCGCGGCGAGGGCGGCGGCCGCTTCCTCGATCGCTTCTTCGTCGGTCGGCGTGGACGGCTCGGGCGCGAGGATGCTCTCGTTGTCCGGCGCCTTCTCGTACACCGGGATGCCCATGTCGTTGATCGTGTTTACGATCTCTTCGATCTGTTCGGGATCGACGATCTCCGACGGCAGGTGATCGTTCACCTGCGAGTACGTGAGGTAACCCTGTTCCTTGCCGCGCGCGATCAGCAGCTTGAGCTGCGACTGGCGCTCTTCCGGCAGCACGTTGCGGCGCGCAGGCAGGTTGATGAGCTCCGCAGCGCCCTTCTTGCCCTTCGCCTTCGCATCGGCCGGAGCAGCCGGCGCGGGCGCGGCGGCCGCCGCCGCAGCGCGCGCCGCGGCCAGCTTCTGCGCCGGCTTCAGATCGACGACCTTGCCCTTCGCCTCGGGCGCGGGAGCAACAGCCTTCTCCTGGGCCTTGCCCTTCGCGAGCGGCTTCTTCACTTCCGCATGCTTCTCGGCATGCTTCGCCTTCGCGACCGCGGCGGCCTTCACGGGCGCGGCAACGGCCTTTTCTTTCGATGAATGCGCGGCCTTCTTCGGCAGCTTCTTCGAGGCGGGAGCAACGGGGCGTTTGTGCTTTTGGGTCATGAGTTTCCGGACGCCTGGGCGTATTGCGGTACGACACCGTGGGGTTGCGCACGGCGCGAACAAGTGGGCTTGCGGGAAAGGGGGCGCATTGTACGCAAGTGACGGTAGCTTGACAAAGCGGAAATCGCCTGTGCGTCAACGACTTCCGAGCGAGTTTGGCTCCTTCCACAACGCAAGATTCGGGCCAAACGGGTCAGCCCGGTCAGGAATTCATCGGCCAGCCGGACGCGCGGCTGAAGCGATTCAAGAGCCTCTGCGCTTGGACTGGCTGACCGTGACAGTCAGCTCGCGGAACTCGGCGGCCTCATCGGGAGAGAGGCCGTCTTTCAGCCGAAGTTCCTCGAGGCGGCGGGCCATCGGCTCGAGCGCCAGCGTCTCGACGACGTTGATCAGTTCCTGCGCCGCGCCGGACTCGATCGCGTCCGGGTGCTCCTCGCTGGCCAGCGCCTGGAGGCGGATCGCCTCCGGCCGGTCGCGCCACCGTTCCAGCAACACGCCGGTGTTCGCCGCCGGTTCCTGCTGCAACTGGTCGATCAATGCGAACAGGAACTGGGCGCCGGGATCGTCGTTCATCTCCAGCCGGGACAGCTGACCCCCGGTCACCGAGTCTGCGATGCCGGGGAAGTGAACCAGGTGTTTGACCGCCTTCGTCACCAGCCCCTTGTTGCCGCCGCCGTCACGCGCGCGACCGGCGAGGCGTCGCGCCGCGAGGCTGGACGGCGTCGGCGGCGGTTCGACCTTGGCGTGGTCGCCCTCGGGCCCGGTCGCCTCGTTGAACCATAATTGGTTCAATCTGGCGGAAGGCAACTTGATCGACTCGGAAAGACGATCAATCAGCAGGTCCCGATAGACACCCGGCGCGACCTTCGTGACCAGCGGACGCGCCAGCTCGGCGAACTGCGCGCGGCCGTCGGCGTGGGACAGGTCGGCCTGTTCGGCGAGCGCGGACGCCAGGTATTCGGACAGCGGCAGCGCGCCATCGAGCCGCTTCTCGAACTTCTCGCGACCTTCCTCGCCGACCAGCGAATCGGGGTCATGACCCTCGGGCAGGAACAGGAAGCGGATCTGCCGGCCGTCGCGAGCTTCGGGCAGCGCGTTGTTCAGCGCGCGCCACGCGGCGGCGCGGCCGGCCTTGTCGCCGTCGAAGCAGAAGACCACTTCGTTCACGAGCTTGAAGATGCGCCGCAGGTGTTCGGGCGTGGTGGCGGTGCCGAGCGTCGCCACCGCGTAGGTCACGCCCGCCTGGTGCAGGCGCGCGACGTCCATGTAGCCCTCCACGACCAGCAGGCGGCGCAGCGTGCCGCGGTTCTGGCGAACCTCGTACATGCCGTAGAGCTCGCGGCCCTTGTGGAACAGCATCGTCTCGGGCGAGTTCAGGTACTTCGGCTCGCCCTGGTCGATGATGCGCCCGCCGAACGCGAGCACCCGGCCGCGCGAATCGCGGATCGGGAACATGAGGCGGTCGCGGAAGCGGTCGTAGTGACGGTCGAGCGTGCGCGAGTCCGTGCGCTCGCGCTCGATGATCAGGCCGCAGTCGGCCAGCGCCTTGCGGTCGTGATCGTTGGCGCCGAAACGCTTCACCACTTCGTTCCACGAGTTCGTGGCGAAGCCGATCATGAATTTGTCTACGGTCTCGCGCGTGAGACCGCGCTTCTTCGCGTATTCCTTCGCGCGGTTGTCGCCCGGCAGCACGCCCGCGAAGTATTTCGCGACGCGCAGGTTCATGTCGTACAGCGGCGCGGTCGAGCCGGAATTGTCGGGCTGGCTCGACGCCTCGCGCGGCACGTCGAGACCCAGCCGGCCCGCGAGCTCCTCGATCGCCTCGGGGAACGACAGCTTGTCGTACTCCATCAGGAAGCCGAGCGCCGTGCCGTGCGCGCCGCAGCCGAAGCAGTGATAGAACTGCTTCTGCGGGCTCACCCAGAACGACGGCGTCTTCTCGCCATGGAACGGGCAGCAGGCCTTGTACTCGCGGCCGGCCTTCTTCAGCTCGACGCGCGAGCCGATGAGCTCGACGATGTCCGCGCGCGCGGTCAGGTCGTCGATGAAGGTTTGAGGGATGCGGCCGGCCATGTCCTGTCGTTGCAGCGCCGGCGGACGTGTCGGATGACAGCGCGGGCGGGCGACGATTCTACCCTCGGACGCGACCGACCCCGAACGGTCTCGGCGGCCGGACTTCAAGTCCGCGGTGCGGGCGTCACCCTTCGTGTTCCTCCCACTTTCCAGGTGTCCCCATGCGCACAGAGCCCTCGTCCACGAAGCCGAATCCCGTCAAGACCGCCCTTGCCAAGGCGATCGGCAGCCTGCGCGCGGACGACGACATGCTCGAAGTGCTGAACGCCTTCGCGAGCCTCGATCCGGACGCGATCGAGAAGCTCGACGCGGACGCCGCGCGGCAGAATCCGACGCCGGCGGACGCCGTGAAGAAGCTGCTGACCGAGCAGGGTCGCGACACGCAGCCCGAGTTCCTCGTGCCCGGCGTGCGCACGTTCGACATCGAGGTCGCCGGCGCCGAGTCGTCGTTACCCGCCACGGTGTACGTGCCGGAAGGCGCGGGACCGTTTCCGGTCGTTCTCTATTTCCACGGTGGCGGCTGGGTCATCGCGGATCGCAAGGTCTACGACGGCGGTGCCCGCTCGCTGGCGAAGGCCGCGAACGCAGCGGTCGTGTCCGTCGACTACCGCCAGGCGCCCGAGCACCGGTTCCCCGCGGCCTGGGACGACGCGTTCGCCGCGTATCGCTGGCTGCTCGCGAATTCCGCGCAGGTGAATGGTGATGGCGGCGCCGTGGCGCTGGCCGGCGAGAGCGCCGGCGGCAATCTCGCGCTGGCAACGGCGATCGCCGCGCGCGACGCCCAGCTGCCGCTGCCGGCACATGTCGTCGCCGTATACCCGGTGACGCAGACCAGCCTGAACACCGAGTCGTATCTCGAGAACGCGATCGCGGTGCCGCTGAACCGCGAGATGGTGAAGTGGTTCGTCGAGCACCTGATCAACTCGCCCGAGGAGCTGCAGGATCCGCGGTTGCAGTTGATCGACGCGCACCTCGAGGGCCTGCCGCCGGTGACGCTGATCACGGCGCGCATCGATCCGCTGCGCAGCGACGGCGCGAAGATGGAAGAGGCGTTGAAGGCCGCTGGCGTGGACGTCGAGCGACGCGACTACGAGGGCGTCACGCACGAATTCTTCGGCATGGGTGCGGTGGTCGCGAAGGCGCGCGACGCGGTGCAGTTCGCCGCCGACCGGCTGCGCGGACTGCGCTCGAAGGCGAACTAACGCAGGATCGCGAGCGCGACCAGCGCGCACAGCAGCAGCGCGCCGATGGCGCCGCCGATCACGAGCGGCAGTCGTTTGCGGGGGAAGTGGCCGAGCTCGCGACGCTCGGCTTCGATCTTGCGGCTGACGGCGATGCAGCAGAGCGCGATGAGGATCAGCGCGCCGGCGGTGGCGATGCCACGGCCGCCCAATCAGCCGCCGAGCTTGGCTTTGATGCGGGCGCCGACGGCGCCCATGTCGGCCTTGCCGGCGGCCTTGCCCTTCACGATGCCCATGACCTTGCCCATGTCCTTGATGGACGCGGCGCCGGTGGCGGCGATGGCCTCGGCGATCAGGGCGTCGAGCTCGGCGTCGGACAGCTGCGCGGGTAGATAGGGCTGCAGCACGGCGATCTCGGCGTTCTCCTTCGCCACGAGCTCGGGGCGGTTGCCCTTCTCGAACGCAACGATGGATTCCTTGCGCTGCTTGATCATCTTCTCGAGGACGGCAGTGACCTGCGCGTCGTCGAGCACGATGCGCTCGTCGACTTCACGTTGCTTGATGGCAGCCTGAAGCATGCGAATGACCGCGAGGCGATCCTTGTCGGCGGATCGCATCGCGGTCTTCATGTCTTCGGTGATGCGCTCTTTGAGCGTCATCGCAGGAAGTCTCAGCTCGGACGCGGACGCGCCGAGTAATCACGCGGGCTGTTGCGCTTGAGGTGGCGCTTCACGGCGGCCGCCTTCTTGCGCTTACGCTCCTGCGTCGGCTTTTCGTAGAATTCGCGGCGCCGAAGCTCCGTGAGGACGCCGGCTTTTTCGCACGCGCGCTTGAAGCGGCGCAGGGCGGCATCGAAATATTCGTTTTCACGCACTCGAACGCTCGGCATCGAAACCTCAACCCATTGATCTGTTTGGAGTTTTGCCACGACCTGCCGGAAGCAGGGGTGGCGATTCTATAGACGGGCCTCCAAAAAGCAAAGCCCCGACGCCGGTCCGGGTCTCACTCTATATACATGCGCATCCTGGCCCTCGAATCCTCCTGTGATGAATCCGCGGTCGCCGTCCACGACGACGCGGCCGGCCTGCTGGCGCACGAGATCTACAGCCAGGTCGACCTGCACCGGATCTATGGCGGCGTCGTGCCGGAGCTGGCGTCCCGCGATCACGTGCGCCGGCTGCTGCCGCTGGTGCGCGCGGCACTGGAGGCCGCCGGGACCACGCCCGCCCAGCTCGATGGCGTCGCGTTCACCGCCGGCCCCGGGCTCATCGGCGCACTGCTGACCGGGGCCGCGCTCGGCCGGTCGCTGGCCTACGCCTGGCAGGTGCCGGCCGTCGCCGTGCATCACCTCGAGGGGCACCTGCTGGCGCCGCTGCTCGAGGACGATCCGCCGCCGTTCCCGCACCTGGCGCTGCTGGTGTCCGGCGGCCACACGATGCTGATCGACGTGGCCGCACCCGGCGCGTACCGGATCCTCGGCGAGACGCGCGACGATGCGGCCGGCGAGGCCTTCGACAAATCGGCGAAGTTGTTAGGCCTGCCGTATCCCGGCGGCCCCGAGCTCGCGAAGCTGGCCGGCGGCGGGCGCAAGGATCGCTACGATTTCCCGCGGCCGATGCTCGATCGCGCCGGCCTCGAGTTCAGCTTCTCCGGGTTGAAGACGGCAGTCGCGCTGGCCGTGAAGGACCACGCGGCGAAGAACGGCGGCGCGATCGACGCGACGACGCGCGCCGACATCGCGGCCGGCGTGCAGCAGGCGATCGTCGACACGCTGGTGTCGAAGACGCTGCGCGCGCTCGAGTCGACGGGCTACGACGCGCTGGTCGTCGCTGGCGGCGTCGGCGCGAACCGGCTATTGCGCGAGCGGCTCGCGGCCGCGGCGGCGCGCCAGGGCGCGAAAGTCTTTTACCCGCGCATCGAGTTTTGCACGGACAATGCGGCGATGATCGCGGTGGCCGGCATGGCGCGGCTGAAGGCGGGCAAGGTCGAGTCGACGGCGATTCGCGCGCGCGCCACGTGGTCGTTGTCGGAACTGAACGGATGAGGACATGGCGCGAACCAAGGTGACGAGCGAACCCAAGACGCACACGATTCCGAGCTCGGCGCTCGTGGATCAGGGCGATCGCATCTTCCTGCACGGCCTCGCGGTCGACTGCATCATCGGGTTCATCGAGTGGGAGCGCCGCACGAAGCAGACGGTGGTGCTCGACGTCGAGATGCCGGTGGACTGCGCGCGCGCCGCGGCCAGCGACGACGTCGCCGACACGCTCGACTACAAGAAGGTCGCGAAGCGGCTGATCTCCTTCGTCGAGGGTTCGGACTTCAAGCTGGTCGAGACGCTGGCGCATCGCGCGGCGCTGATCGTGCTGGAGGAGTTCGGCGTGGAATGGGTGCGGCTGTCGGTGAACAAGCCGGGCGCGATCCGCCACAGCAAGGATGTGGGCGTGGCGGTGCTGCGCACGCGCGCCGATCTGGCGAAGTAGTGCGATGACGCCGGTCTACGTCGCGGCGGGCAGCAACGTCGAGCCCGAGAAGAATCTCGCGCGCGCCTGCGAGGAGATCCGGCACACGTGGCCGGATGCCGTGTTCTCGCGCGCCTATCGCAACAAGGCCGTGGGTTTCGACGGACCCGATTTCATCAATCTCGTGCTCGGCTTCCACACCGCGCACCCGATCGACTACGTGATCGGCCGCCTGCGCTCGATCGAGACGCATTGCGGGCGGCCGCGTTACGCGCCGAAGTGGGCGTCGAGGACGATGGATCTCGACGTGTTGCTGTTCGGCGCGCGCATCGAGAAGACCAGCGAGTGGACGTTGCCGCGGCCGGACCTGCTGAAGCGGCCGTACATGCTGGGGCCGATGGCGGAGATCGCGCCGGCCGTGCAGCACCCCGTCGAGCACAGGACGATCGCGGAGCTGTGGTCGGCGTTCGATCTCGACGGCCACGAGATGGTGGTCGTGAGCGTGCCGGGCATCGAGCCGCGGGTCGGGCCCGCAGCCTAACTACCAGGCGACGCTGCGCCCGCCGTCGACCGCCAGGATCTGACCGGTCACGAACGGCGCCTGCGCCGCGAAGAACAACGCGGCGCGCGCGATGTCGGTCGGATCGCCCATGCGCTTGAGGATGGTCCGCTCGATGATCTTCCGCCGCCGCGCGTCGGCATCGTCGTCGCCCTGGCCCTCGGGCCAGAGGATCGGCCCCGGCGATATGCCATTCACGCGGATCTCGGGCCCCAGCTCCTTCGCCAGCGAGCGCGTCAGCATGTGCAGGCCGGCCTTCGCCGAGCAGTACACCGGGTAGTCGCGCAGCGGGCGCAGGGAGTGGATGTCGACGATGTTGATGATCAGCCCGCGCGACTTGCGCAGTGCCGGCGCCGCGGCCTGCGACAGGAACAGCGGCACCTTGAGGTTCGTGCCCAGCAGGTCGTCGAATTGCTGCGGCGTGATGGCGCCGATCTTCGTCGGATAAAACGTGGACGCATTGTTGACGAGGATGTCGAGGCCGCCGAACGTGCCGGTGGCCGCTTCGACGAGCACCGGCAGTTTCGCGACGTCGAGCAGCTCGCCCTGCACGATCGTCACGGAATCCGCCCGCACGGCCGCGAGGCTGGCCGCCAGCGCTTCTGCCTCCCGGGCGGACTTGCGGTAGTGGATGACGAGATTTGCACCGGCCGCGTGCAGCGTCTTCGCGATCGTCGCCCCCACGCGACGGGCCGCGCCGGTGATCAACACCGTCTTGCCGGCTAGACTCGTGTCCCTCTCATGCATCACCGCACTCTATGACTTCGGACGCGTCGGTCACAACCCTCCCGGCGTTGTCGGACGACGAGCGCGCGCACGTCGCCCGCGTCGCCGAGACCATCCGCACGTTCATCCGCGAGCAGGGCGGCACCATCGGCTTCGATGCCTTCATGCGGCTCGCGCTGTATGCGCCGGGCCTCGGCTACTACAGCGCCGGTGCGACCAAGCTCGGCGTCGCCGGCGATTTCGTCACCGCGCCGGAGGTGTCGAGCCTGTTCTCGCGTTGCCTCGCGCGCCAGGTCGCCGACGTGCTCGATCACACCGGCGGCGACGTGCTCGAGCTCGGCGCGGGCTCGGGACGCATGGCGGCGGACATCCTCACCGAGCTGGCCGCGCTCGACCGCCTGCCGGCGAACTACCGCATCCTCGAAGTCAGCGCCGATCTCGCCGAGCGGCAGCGCGCGCGCATCGCGGCGCTGCCGCCGGATCTCGCGCGACGCGTCTCCTGGCTCGACGCCTGGCCGGACCGGCCGATGCGTGGCGTGGTGCTGGCGAACGAAGTGCTCGACGCGATGCCGGTCGAGCGATTCGTGCTGCGCGGTCGCGATGGCGGCATCGCGGTGCACGCGCTCGGCGTCGGCCTCGATGGCGACGAATTCGCCTGGCGCGAAATCTCGCCATCGCCCGAAGTGCTGAATGCCGTCGCCGATGTCGTCGAGGCGCTGCCCGCGCCGTTGCCCGACGGCTACGTGTCCGAACTGTGCATGGCGTTCCAGCCGTGGATGGCCGGCCTCGCCGCGCAGCTGGAAGCCGGCGTCGCGCTGCTGATCGACTACGGCCTGCCGCGCTCGCAGCTCTATCACCCCGATCGCGCGCGCGGCACGCTGCGCTGTCACTTCCGGCATCGGGCGCACGACGATCCGTTCGTCAACGTGGGCCTGCAGGACATCACCGCGTGGGTGGACTTCACGCGAGTCGCGGAGGCGGCGGACAGCGCCGGGCTCGAGGTGCTCGGCTTCGCGACGCAGGCCGCGTTCCTGATCGGCGCCGGCATCGAGTCGCTGCTGGCCGCGGAGATGGCCGGAGTCGCCGACGACACGCGAGGCCGGGCGGTGCTGGCCGGCGAGGCGCGCAAGCTGCTGCTGCCCGGGGAGATGGGCGAGGTGTTCAAGGTCGTGGCGCTGGGCCGTCACTTCGATGCGCCGCTGGCCGGCTTTTCGACGCAGGATCTGCGCGGCTCGTTATAAGTTCCACACGCTGGTCAACGAATTCGGCCGGTTCGTCAAACAACCCGGCGCCGCGTGCGGCGATGCGCGCCGCGCGGGGTTAAGCTGCGCATCCGATGACCGACACCACGCGCAAGCTCAGGCCCTGGGCCTTCTACCTGCTCGCGTGGACGCTGGTCGGCCTGATCTACTTCGCGCAGAACGTCACGCGCCGCTTCTACTGGGACGATCCGAATCCTTGGCAGGACCTGCGCTACTGGCTGGCGGCCATCTATCTATCGGCGCTGTTCACGCCGCTCGTGGTCTGGGCCGGTCGCCGCTGGCCGCTCGAGGCGCCGTGGCCGCGCGTGCTGGCGCTGCACCTCGCGCTGAGCTTCGTCTGGGCGGCGACCAAGCTGTCGGGCGAGGCGGTGTTCCACCTCGTCTGGTACCGGTTCTTCCCCGTCGATCCGCCGATCGGCGTGGCCAGCGAGTTCTCGCTGGTGTTCCTGTTCGGCCTGCACACGAGCCTGGTCGCGTACTGGGTGATCCTCAGCATCCAGGCCGCGATCCGCAATCACCGGCTGTTCCTCGAGCGCTCGCAGGCGGCGCTGCGCGCGGACCTGCGCGCCGCGCAGCTCGAGACGCAGGTGGCGCAGGCGCGGCTCGGCGCGCTGAAGGCGCAGCTGCAGCCGCACTTCCTGTTCAACACGCTGAACGCCATCGTCGTGCTGGTGCGCCAGCAGAAGGGGCGCGAGGCCGAGGAGACGCTGGCGCGGTTCAGCGACCTGCTGCGCGCGGTGCTGGCCGACATGGAGACGCAGGAAGTGGCATTGGCGCGCGAGCTCGAGTACCTGAAGCTCTATCTATCCATCGAGCAGGTGCGATTCTCGGACCGCCTGCGCGTCCAGTTCGACGTCGACCCGGAGCTTCTCGATGCCGCCGTGCCGCACATGGGGTTGCAGCCCGTCGTCGAGAACGCCATCCACCACGGCGTCGGACAACGCGCCAGCCCCGGCGCCATCGTCATCTCCGCGCGGCGCGCCGGCGATTCGCTGCACGTGACCGTGCGCGATGACGGGCCGGGCTTCAGCACGAGCGGCAAGTCGGCGGCGCACGGCCTCGGGCTGGGGCTCGCCAACACGCGCGCGCGGCTCAAGCAACTGTACGGCGACGTCGCCGAGCTGCGCACCGGCGCCGCGCCGGCCGGCGGCGCCGAGGTGACGATGATCGTGCCGTTCCACCTGGCGGCGGCCGCATGAACGCGGGGCTCAAGACCGTCCCCCTCCAGAACGTACTCATCGTCGACGACGAGCCGCTGGCGCGCGACGGCATGGTGATGCTGCTGCGCGAAGAGCCTGGCGTCGGGCCGGTCACGCAGGCGCGCAACGGCGCCGAGGCGTTGACGCTGCTGCGCGCGACGCCGTTCGACCTCGTGTTCCTCGACGTGCAGATGCCCGAGATGGACGGCTTCGGCGTGCTCAAGGAGATCGGCGCGGAGCGCATGCCGCCGGTGATCTTCGTCACCGCGCACGACCAGTACGCGATCAAGGCGTTCGAGGTGAACGCGATCGACTACCTGCTGAAGCCGGTGACGCGCGAACGCTGCTCGCAGGCGCTGGCGCGCGTGCGCGAACGCATCTCGCAGGGCGCCGGCAACGACAACGTGCTGTCGCTGCTGCAGCAGCTGGCGTCGCCGCCGAGCTACCTGGCGCGCGTCGCGCTGCGCACCGGCGGACGGATCTCGTTCGTGAACGTCGAGGACATCCTGTACGTGCAGGCCGCGGAGAACTACGTGCAGCTGAACCTCAAGGCCGCGCGGCACCTGCTGCACGTGCCGATCGCGACGCTCGAGGCGTCGCTGGATCCGCAGGACTTCCTGCGCATCCACCGCTCGATCATCGTGAACGTGCGGCACGTGAAGGAGCTCGAGACCGGGCCGCACGGCGAATACATCGTGGTGCTGCCGAACGGCACGAAGCTGCAGTCCAGCCGCAGCTATCACGAGAAGATCAAGAAGTGGGCAGCGAACCCGTTCTAGCCGCCGGGGCGCGCGCGGACGCGGGCTGGTAGCTAGGCCGGGACCGCGACCGGCGCGGCCGGCGCCGGCGCACGCCGTGCCGCGAACCAGGCGATCACCGGCCCCACGAAGATCACGTGCGGCAGCAGCGCGCGGAACGCGCCGATCGGCGTCATCGGCCGCGGACCGATCGCCGACAGCGGCACCACGACGAAATTCATCACCGCGAACAGCAGCACGCCGTACAACGCGCCCATCAGCAGCGGCCGCGCGGTGAGCACGCGCAGGTGCCGCGCCGCGAGCACGTAGACCAGCGCCATCGAGAACGCGATGAAGAAGTGCAGCGCGAGGCCGAGGATGGCCGTCGCCGCGCCGCCGTCGTACGCGGCCTTGCCGAGGATGCCGGAGGCGATCGATTGCAGGATGCCGACCGGGCTGCCGCCGAGGATGAATCCCCACAGCGTGATCGCGTAGAGGATGTCGAGCAGTCCGCCGACTCCGCCGCCGATGGCCGCCGTGCCGAGCGCCTTGTTCATGGCGCCGTTATAACGCCGGCCTCGCCGCGACACCATCGTCGCCCGCGCCCACGTGCAGCACCGGCGCCGCGGGCGCCTCGATGCAGACGAAGTCCGCGGGGTTGAGCTCGGCCCAGTACGACAGCGCCGCGAGCCCGTCGGCGTCGGGCCGCTTGTTCTGCGACATGCGCGCGAGCGTGGATTTTCCAATGCCGACTTCCCGTGCGACCTGGCGCCAGGAAGCCGCGCGCGCCGTGCGCTTGGCATTGACCGCTTGGTAGAACTTTTCGAAGTCGAATTTCATGCGCAGCGAGTCTCCGCAACGCGCAGGTTCCGGTGAAGCGCTTTTTGACGAACGGGATATCCGCTGTGACGAATGAAACGCGCGTGGCGGGAATGCCACGCGCGTCATTCGCGGTCGTCCTCGCCCCGCGTCGTCGTTCCGTCAGTACAACCAGAGCGCGCCAGCGTGATTCAACGACGTGTCGTTGCGGCCCTCGCAACAACCCTGGCCATTGCTGCGTGCGCCCGGATGCCCGATCGCCAGTGTCTTGCCGGCGTCACCGAACGCGAGGCCGCCGAGGATCGGATCCGCGTCGTTCGGTGATTGCGTGGTGACGCCGACGTGGCGGCGCAACCGGTAGCCGTTGCCATTGCGTTCGAACACGTAGACGCCGCCGTGCGGGAAGTTGCCGGACTGCGCGGTCGGTGGCGGCTCGACGAGTCCCTGCACGGTGCTGTGCTGGTCCCCGACCGCGATGTATTCGCCGTTGCGGCTCAGCGCGATGCGTTCACCGAACAACGAGCGCGACGAGTAGTTCGTGTACTGGAAGCGGTCGGGTTTCAGCGTCGCCACCTGCTGCCAGGCCGAACCGGTGCGGCGGAACACCGCCGCCTGCGGCGCCCAGTTCGCGGCCTGGTAGTTGGACTCGGCCACGGGCGCGGGATACGCCGGCGACACGAGCGTGCTCGCGTCGTAGTTCACCGCCAGCGGACCCCAGGAGTACCCGGTCGGCGAATACGGCAGCTGCAGCGGGAACGACGTGCGCAGGCCCCAGGCGTTCTCGGCGCCGAGCAGCTCGGCGCGGACGGCGCCGCCGTAACTGCAGCGGCGCGCGATGGTTTGCCCGTCGCCGCTCAGACGGTTCGGCGTGCAGTACGTGGCGCCGGGATTGACGATCGTCGCGGTCGACCAGCCGGTGGCCGAGCGCGTCAGGATGTCGGTGGCCGAGTTCGCGTCCTCGACCTCGTCGCGGAAATAGTCGATGGTGATGCGGTCGCCGGCTTCGCTGATGCCGACCGAGTTGCCGTACAGCCGGCCGCGCGGCGCGACCAGGCGCCGCTCCTCGGTCCACGTCGAGCCGTTGCGGCGGAAGACGAACACGGCGCCGCGCGGCGGATCGCTGACGCCCTCGTCGTAGTTCAGCTCCTCCGGATAGCCGACGACGACCACGTTGCCGTCGCCGCTGATCGCGACCGACGACACGGTTCCCGGCTCCTGCCGCGCGGGCTGCAGCGCCGCTTCGCGTTTCCACTGTCCGCCCACGCGATGGAACACGATGACCTGGCTCCACGTGCTAGCGATGGCGGTCTGCGCATCCTCCGACACGGCCACGGTTTCGCCGAGGCGATCGAAGTTCTTCGGCTGCGCCTTCGTGAAGAAGATGGGCGTCAGCACGATGGTGCTGCCGATGTCGATCGGGCCGGTGCCCGTGCAGCCCGACGGATTGCAGGCCTTCACCTCCCAGCGCATGTCGGCCCAGTTCAGCAGGTGCGCGGAGATGTTCTGCACCCAGTGCGGATTCCAGCTCGGCCGCTCGCCGAACTTCGCCCACGCGGCGCCGGAGTTCGCCTTGAACCACACCTCGTAGTAGTTCGCCTGCGGCACGTAGTTCCAGTCGAACAGCAGCTGCTTGTCGCCGGAGTAGTAGAGGACGTCGGGCGCGGCCGGTTTCGCGGCGAGCACGGGTGCGGCGGCCACGACGAGCAGCGCGCGAAGAAGGAATCGGAACATGTATCCCCCTGGAGTGGTTTGGCGGGATACCTGGAGCAAGACGCGCGCCACGCCGGCGTCGTGCGGCGGCAGTGGAACGATCGCGCGGGGCGAGCGGAGCGGGCGGGTGGCGAGCGGGGCGATGGCGCCTGGCGGGCGGCGACGGCCTACGGCCGGTGCGCGGTGGCGCCTACGCGCGCACGTCGATGCGCGCGACGCGCCGGCCCCTTAAGCAGTGCGCCCGTCGCATGAAGACGGGCGCAGCTTGCAAGAATTACAGCCGCGGTGAACCTAACTACCAGCTGATGAGGCCGGTCTTCCAGGTGATCAGGATCAGCGCGCCGAAGGCGATGCGGTACCAGGCGAACGCGGCGAACGAATGCTTGCTCACGTAACGCAGCAGCAGCTTGGTGACGACCAGCGCGCTGACGAACGAGACGACGCAGCTCACGACCAGCGGCGTCACGTCGGTGCTCGCCAGTTCGTGCCGCGCCTCCCACAGGTCGAGCGCGGTGGCCGCCAGCAACACCGGGATGGCGACGAAGAACGAGAACTCCGCCGCCGTCTTGCGCGACAGGCCGGACAGCAGTCCACCGATGATCGTCGCTCCCGAGCGGCTCGTGCCGGGGATCAATGCCAGTGCCTGGAAGAGGCCGAGCTTCAGCGCGTCCAGCGGGCCGAGCTGGTCCACGTCCTGCACGCGCTCGGCGTGCGGGCGCTTCTCGGCCCAGAGGATGATGAAGCCGCCGACCACCAGCGCGATGGCCACCGAGATCGGGTTGAACAGCGCCGCCTTGATCGGCTTGCCGAACAGCAGGCCGAGGATGGCCAGCGGCAGGAAGGCGATCAGCAGGTTGAGCACGAAGCGGCGCGACACCGGGTCCTTGTGCAGCGTGAACGCGGTGCCGAGCAGCTTCGCGCGGAACTCCCAGCACACCGCCAGGATGGCGGCGCCCTGGATGATGATGAGCACGCGGTCGATGGAGTCGCCGTGCAGCCCGAGCAGGTCGCGCGTCAGGATGAGGTGGCCGGTGCTGGAGATGGGGAGGAATTCGGTGATGCCTTCGACGAGGCCGAGGATGATCGCTTCGATGATGTTCATGCGCGCGCGAGTCTACTGCACCCGTGTTGCAACGAGGTCGAGTCCGTTGTGATTGAACGTAAGCCCGCTGGGCCGCCCGCCGTCGGTCGCGAAACGCACCGGCGCGCCGGTGCCGACGACGGCGAACGCGGTCGCCGTTTCCGGTTCGAGCGCGAGCTTGAGTCCGCCTTCGGGCTGCGTCGCGAACAGCGTGCCATCCTCGACCGTGACGGTGATCGTGCCGCCGGAACCGATCTGCCCGGGGTTGATCACGTACCGACCGGTCAACACCGCGAGTGTCTCCGCGGCGAGGACCGGCGGCGCCGCCGGCACGGCGCGCAGCGGTGCACGCGAGCGCGCGTCGGCGTCGCCGGTGACGGTGAACCGGTCGTCGCGCCGCCAGTGACGGTCGAAGATGCCGGCCGCGATCCAGCCGCGATCGGGCGAGAGGCCCGGGCCGATGGGCACGTGCCGGCCGTCGGCGATGGTCCAGTCCCAGTGCAGCAGCGGGAATCCGTTCAGCGCATGCCAGTACGCGCCGGGATTCCAGAAACGCAGCGCGGCCGCGGACTGCGGCGAAACCTGCAGGACGTACCGCGCATCGTTGCCGGGATGCGGATACAGCACCTGCGCGACCGCATCGCGCGCGGCGAAGCGGCGGCCGTCGATCTCGATCGCGTCGCGCGTCACCCTCGCCGGTAGTTTGGCTGCGAGGCGCGCGCTGATGCGGTTCGCATCCGGGCCGCCGAGCAGCAGCAGCGAATACTTCGACTCGAGCTCGGGCGTCAGCTCGACGTCGTCGAAGACGCGCGGTGCCGCGTGTTGCCAGCGGCGCCACAGCGTGACGAATGCCTGCGCCTTGGCCTCGAGCGCCGCGCGCAGCGCCGGGTCCTTCGCGCTGGTGCCCACGACCAGCGCGAACGGTGTGTCGAAGAAGTTGTACAGCCGGCCTTCGCGCAGTCGCGACTTGTCGTCGCGTTTCGCGGCGACGCCGGGCGCGAGCAGGTGCAGCTTGCGGTCGTCGCCGACCTGCGCGAGCAGGCTGCGGTCGTTCCACAACACCGCCCAGTTGCGGCGCAGCGGGTCGGGCGGCGTCAGCGTGAGCTCGGCGACGTTCTTCGTGTCGACGCGCAACGTGCTGCCGTCGATGACCTGGCCGCGTGCCTCCATCATCTCGAAGGGATCGATCCAGCCGTCGACGGCCAACCAGTAGGCGCCCGCGCCGGCGAGATCGAACGAACGCAGCCGCACCTCGCGCGGATTCGTCACGCGCGTGTGCAGCAGCAGCCAGTCGGCGATCTCGTCGCGCGCCTGCACGTCCTCGTGGCCGCGGCCGGGGACCTCGCGGTAGCGCACGTCGTAGCCCCAGCGCTGCAGCATGCCGACGGCGTGGCGCGAGAAATCCGTGGACACGGCGTTGTCCGCGTCGCCATGCACGACGTACAGCGGCACGTTGCGCAGTCCCTCGGCGCCGGCGAACGAGGCGTGCGCTTCCTGCAGGAAACGCTCCATCGGCCGCTTCGCCAGCGGGTTAGTGTAGTTGTAGCCGTTGGTCGTGACGCGGTAGTCCCAGCCGCCGAACACCGGCGCCGCGGCGGCGAACAGGTGCGGGTTGCGCGTCGCGAGCAGCCACGCGCCGTTGCCGCCCATCGATTCGCCGCTGACGTACACGCGGTCCGCGTCGATGAGGAACCGGCGCTTCGCCTCGGCCAGGCAGCGCAGGACGTCGAGCTCGCCGAAGCCGCGGTAGTCCGTGTTCCCGCGGCCCATCGGTTCGAGCACGATCAGGTCGTGGCGTTCGGCGACGCCGTTGTGCCGCTCGGCGATCGACCACCAGCGCACGTAGGGCGGGTTGAACGGGTTGTAGCCGTGCAGGAACAGCAGCGCGGGCTTCGGCTTCACGGTGGGATAGACCGACGGTAGATAGGCGCGGCAGTACTGCGTCGAGCCGTCGATGTCGTCCGTCCAGGCGAGCCGCACGAAGCCGCCGCCGCGCGCGCCGCCGGTGAGGCCGGCGCGTTCGCGTTCGAGCTCCGCGAACTCCATCAGCGGCGAGTGCAATGCGGCCGCGTCTCCCGATTCGCGGTCGCGGATCATGTCGGCCAGCATCTTCACCGGGTCGCTGGCGCCGGCGGCCGCGGCGGCGTCGAGCACGCGCTGCGCCAACGCGTGTGCGTCGCCCTTGATCCACGGCAGGTAGACGACCGATTCCTCGCCGAGCGCGTCGCGCGTGCGCACGCGCACCTCGTACGGGCCGTCGGGCCAGCCGCGCGTCACGAAGCGCGCCTCCTGCGCGCGCGTCAGCTGGATGGTCGCGCGCGCCTCGCCGCCCGGCGCGAGCACGTCGTAGACCACCTGCGCGCCTTCGGTGCCACGCGCGCCGGGCATGACCAGCAGCGCGTCGTCCGCGGTGCGGACGAGGTATGGCGACAGCATCGGCAACCGCCCGACGAAGCCGGGATCGGTCACGCGCAGCGACAACAACACCGGCCGGTCGAGCCGCGAGACGCGCAACAGGATGCGGTTGGGGCCGCGCTGCAGGCGTGCGCGGACCTCGGTGCCGTCCATGACGAACGCCGGCGAATCCGCGCCGCCGCCGCGCCACTCGCCGTTGACCCAGACGCCGCGCACGTTGCCGCCGAGCCAGATCGACGCATCGCCATCGGCCGCGCGTTCCACCGTGGCCATGGCGAACGCGGTCTCGCCGTCGCGCATGTTCGACGCCGAGAACGCATCGAGCACGTCGCCGTAGCTGCCGGCGAAGCGCCACGGCTGCGCGCTGGAGTCCGCGAGCTTCGTCGGCTGGCCGGCCGCGGCGAGTGCGTCCGCGTCCTCGGGCGTCATCGGGCCGAGCACGCGCCACTGCCGCACGTAGCGCCCCTCGGTGCCGAGCCACAACTCGCGTTTCGCGGCCGCCGCGGTGTTGGCGGGCGCGGCATCCTTCGTCGGCGAATCGGCGCGTACCGGCACGACGCCGGCCAGCAGCGCCGCGAGAATCCACGTCTTCATGCTCACCCCTCCGGCGCCGGACGCGCGGCGTCGATCGCCGCATTTGTTCGCGCGGCGTCGATCACCGCATTTGTTCGCGCGGCGTCGATCGCCGCGACGCGGCGCTTGCGCAGCAGCTCGCCTATCTTCTCGCCGCTGAGGCCGGCGCGTTCGTCGGCGCCGAGCTGCACCGCGGCGGCGGCGTCGCGCGCCCGGATGCAGTAGTTGCGCTGCGGGTAGTCGCGCGCCTCGAAGCCGGTGCGGCCGCGCGCGTCGGCCTCGCAGGCCAGCAGGAAATCCGCGAACCGTTCGGGGCGACGGAAGGCATCGCAGCTCTCGAGCATCTTCAGCAGTGTGTCGGCGCGCATCTCGAGCGCGCGGTGCACGTGTGTGTGATAGCGCGCGGAGATGACGCCGATCTCGCGCAGCGGGTTCGGCACGCGCAGCCGCGCGCACAGCGTCTCAACCAGCGCGACGCCGGCGTCTTCGTGGCCGTGATGCGAGGGCAACACGTCGGCCGGCGTCAGCCCCTTGCCCAGGTCGTGCATCAGCACGGCGAAACGCGCGGCGAGATTGCCGCCGAGCGTCACCGCCGCGCGCAGCGCCAGCAGCGCGTGCACGCCGGTGTCGACCTCGGGATGCCATTTCTCGGGTTGCGGCACGCCGAACAGCGCGTCGATCTCCGGGTAGACGACGGCCAGCGCGCCGCAGTCGCGCAGCACCTGGAAGAACACGTCGGGCCGTTCCTCGTTCAGCGCCTTCTCGGTTTCCGCCCAGACGCGTTCGGCCACCAGCGCGTTCGCCTCGCCGGCCGCGACCATCTGCCGCATCAGCGCCAGCGTGTCGTCGGCGACGCGGAAGCCGAGCGGTGCGTAGCGCGCCGCGAAGCGGGCGACGCGCAGGATGCGCACCGGGTCCTCGGCGAACGCGGCGGACACGTGCCGCAGCACCTTCGCCTCGAGATCGGCGAGCCCGCCGTACGGGTCGATGACGTTGCCGGCGTCGTCCTCGGCCATCGCGTTGACGGTGAGGTCGCGGCGCCGCAGGTCGTCCTCGAGCGTGACCGTGGGCGAGAACTCGGTGACGAAGCCGCGGTAGCCCGGCCCGACCTTGCGCTCCTGGCGCGCGAGCGCGTGTTCTTCCTTGGTCTTCGGGTGCAGGAACACCGGGAAGTCGCGCCCCACCGGGATGTACCCGGCGCGTTCGAGCTCGGCGGGGCTGGCGCCGACCACCACCCAGTCGCGCTCCTTGACCGCGCGGCCGAGAAGGCGGTCCCGGACCGCGCCACCCACCAAGTACACTTGCATGGCCCGCATGGTAACCAAACTTCGCCTGCTGCTCGTGACCGCGTGCCTCGCCCTGCAGGGATGCGGCACGTTGTACGTCGCGCAGGCCGCGAAGGGGCAGCTGCAGCTGCTGACGGCCCGCAAGCCCATCGCCCGCGTGGTCGCGAATCCGCAGACGCCGCCCCAGCTGCGCGCGCGGCTCGAGTCGGTGCAGGCCGCGCGGCAGTTCGCCTGGCGCGAGCTCGGCCTGCCTAACAACAAGAGCTACACCAGCTACGCCGACCTGCACCGTGAATACGTGGTGTGGACGGTGGTGGCGACGCCGGAGTTCTCCGTCACGCCACACGAGTGGTGCTTCCCGATCGTCGGCTGCGTCGCGTATCGCGGCTATTTCAAGGAGCGCGCCGCGCGCCGCTTCGCCGACCGCTGGCACGCGCAGGGTTACGACACGATGGTCGGCGGCACGCCGGCGTATTCGACGCTGGGCAAGTTCAACGACCCCATCCTCAACACGATGATGAGTTACGGCGACGACGAGCTCGCGTCGATCCTGTTCCACGAGCTCTCGCACCAGCTCGTGTACATCCCCGACGACACGGCGTTCAACGAGGCGTTCGCGGTCACGGTGGAGCAGGAGGGCCTGGCACGCTGGCTGAAGTCGCGCGGCCGCGAGGGCGACCTCGTGCGCCATCGCAAGCGTCGCGAGCGGCAGGCGGAGAGCCTCGGCGTCATCCGCCGCTACCGCACCGAGCTCGAACGCCTGTATTCGTCCGGCGTGGACGTCGCGGTGATGCGCGAGCGCAAGGCGTCCGTGTTCGCGCGGCTGGTCGACGAGCTGAAGGCGCTCGACCGGCGTTACTCGGTGAAATCCGGCCTCGTCGAGGAACTCGACGGGCAGCCGAACAACGCGCGGCTCGCGTCGCTGGCCACCTACTACGACTGCGTGCCGGGGTTCGAGAAGATGCTCGCCGACGCCGATCACGACCTGCCGCGTTTCTACGCGGCCGCACGCGAGCTCGCGAAGCTGCCGCGCGCGGACCGGCGCGCGCGGATCTGCGGCCATGCGGAGGAGTCGTGAGCCGGCGCGCGCGGATCCGGGCGCTGCTGGCGGGGCTGTGCCTGGCCACGCTCGCGCCGGGCGCGCCGCTCGGTGACAACACCGTCAAGCTCTCGCCGTCGCTGCTCAAGCTGCCGCAGAACATCGGGCCGCTGCGCTACCAGGGCGAGAACCGCTACAGCGACCGGCGCATGGGGCGCTCGTTCGGTTACAACGCGAGCGGGTTGTCGCTGAACATCTTCGTCTACGACTACGGCGTGCGCGATCTTCCCGACGGCCCGGATTCGGTCGACGCCTGCGAGCAGTTCGAGAGCGCGAAGGACGAGATCGAACACGGCGGCAACTACCAGAACGTGCAGCTGCGCTCCGAGAACAGCCGCCGCCTGAGTCCCGGCACGGAGCTCACCGCGCGCGAGGCGGTCTATCACTTCGAGCGCAACGGGCTGAGCGCGGTGTCCGTGCTGTGGCTGACGGCGGCCGACGGCTTCTTCGTCAAGCTGCGGCTGTCGATGCGCACGGAGATCGGCGACGAGCTCGACGACGCGCGCGAGCAGATCCTCGGCTCCATCGCCGAGGCGATCGAAGCGCGGCCGCGGCCCGTCAAACCACTGGCTGCCGCGCCGGCGGAATTCAGCTTCGAGACGACGACGGGAACGGAGCCTGCCGACGCGCCGCTGTGGCTGGCCTACGCCGCGGAGATCGGCGCGTACGCGCAGGAGCATCCGGAGATCGTGCCGCCCTGCGGTGGCCTCGCGGTCGCGCCGTTCGCGGTGGAGCTCGCGGCGCGGCGCACGGCGCTGCGGGAGTACCGCTCGCGCCCGGCCAGCGCGCGGCGTTCCGCGTATTTCGATGCGCTGTCACGTGTCGACGACGCCGGTTTTCTCGACGAGTACACGTGGCGGCTCCTGCACCAGGATTCCTGGGGCGCGACGCCGCCGCACGAGCTCGCGATGGGCGCGTTCGAGGAGTTCGTCGCGCGGGAGATGCCGGCGCACGTCGCGCAGTCGGGCGTGCGCGTCAGGATCCGCGCGGTGCGGGTGCTGCCATCTCCATCGTCGCATTGAACGCGTCGCCGTCGTTATGTCTTGTCAGAAAAATGTCGCGTCGCTGCAGTGCACGCGCTGTCATCATGACGCGCGAGACCAGAACCATGCGCAACATCGTCCGGTTCCGACCCAAGTCCTTCCTCGATGCCGCGCGCCGCGACTGGCAATTCGCCGCGTTCGCATGGTTGCTGCGTAACAGCGGTGGTTATCCGAAATTCCTCGACACCGAGCTCGTGCTGCCGACGGAGGACTACTTCCCCGATCGCGCGATGAACGGGCATGCCGGCGTCGTCAGCCTGTTCCGCCGCGTGCGCGAACACGCGGGCATGGCGGAATGGCCGTGCGGCGTCGAGCCGGATGCCTCCGCCGAGCGGCCGTGGCTGTCGGGCCTGAACAGCGTGCCGGTCATTCGTTACCGCCCCGACGTGCATTCGGCGGTTGCGCTGGTCGCGAGCTTCTCGCGCGAGCTGTCGCGCTACTACACCGAGACCTTCGACGAGTCCGTGCCCGGCGGCTCGCTGCTGATCGAGCCGACGATGGACATCGCCGCGGTGTTCATGGGCTTCGGCATCTTCATGGCGAACGCCGCCGCGGAGAGCGCCACGCATCCGCTGAACGAAGGCGAGATCGTGCATGCGCTGACGCTGTTCTGCCTGCTGAAGCGCGTGCGGCCCGAGACGGTGGCGCCGCATCTGAATCCGCACCTGCGCAAGTACCTGCGCCTCGCGACGCGCGATCTCGCGCAGCACGAATCGAGCTTCTGGCGGCTGCGCTCGGTGTTCGCGGTGACGCCGGCCGAGGCCGACCGCGCGCCCGGCTCGGGCAAGTAGCCCCGGCAGTCCGGCCCGCGCCGCTCAGCCGGCGCGGCAGATCTCGGCGAGCGCGCGCAGGCGCCGCTGCGATTGCGGCCCGGTGTACGGGTTCTCGCGGTCCCAGACGTACCCGGCCAGCACCGAGCAGATCATGCGGCGGATGCTTGGCTGCTGGCGCGGGAAGAAGATGACGTCCTGCAGGCTGCCGTCGTACCAGCCGGCGACGAAGCTGCGGAAGGTCTCGACGCCGTAGTTGAGCTCGTCCGCAAACTCGCGCTCCCAGTCCACGGGCTCGCCCTTGAGCTGTCGATCGAGCACGTCGGCCGCGAGCAGCGCCGACTTCAGCGCGATGGTCACGCCCGAGGAGAAGATGGGGTCGAGGAATTCCGCGGCATTGCCGAGCAGCGCGAAGTGCCGGCCGTGCAGCGTCGTGACCGTCGCCGCGTACCCGAGCAGCTCGCCCACCGGCCGCACCGTCTGTGCGTTCGCCAGCAGCTCGCGCAGCCGCGGCTCGGCGCCGATCGCCTGCCAGAACTGCTCCTCCAGCGTGCCGCTGCGCGCGCGCAGCTGCTCGATCGAGGAGACGATGCCGACGGACGCGGTGCCGTTCGAGAACGGGATCAGCCACGACCACACCTCGTGGTCGGCGGCATGGATGCCGGCGCGGATCTTCTGGCGATCGAAGCCGCCCGAGACGATGTTGTCGCGCACGTGGCAGAAGATCGCGGCGCGCGCCGGGAAGGCCGACGGGCGATGCAGGTCGAGTAGTTTGGGCAGGATGCGGCCGAAGCCCGAGGCGTCGAGCACGAACTTCGGCTCGTGCACCTCGGTGGCGCCGTCGGCGCCGCGGCTGGTGACGCGCGCCTGCGCACCGCTGAAGTCCACCGCGGTGATCTCCACCTCGAAGCGGATCTTCGCGCCGGCGGCGATCGCTTCGCGCGCCAGCGTGTCGTCGAAGTCGGCGCGCTGCACCTGGAACGTGAAGCCGGGGCCGGGGCTGGACTTGTCCGCGAAGTTGAACTCCGAGGTGCGGCCGTCGCGGTCGAACACCGCGCCGTTCTTGTACTGGAAGCTGCGCTTCAAGACGGCGTCGTACATGCCGGCCTGCTGCAGCAGCTCCATGCTGCAGGCGAGCAGGCTCTCGCCGATCGAGAAACGCGGAAAGGCCTGGCGCTCGAGCACGACCACGTCGTAGCCGCGGCGCGCGAGCAATGCCGCCGCGACCGAGCCCGCGGGCCCGGCGCCGATGATCAATACGTCCATGTCAGGGTGCTCGTAAGGGAACGAGGATGACCGCGTTGCCGCGGCGGACCGTGAGCACCAGCGCGCCGCCGCGTTTCGCGGCCTCGCGCAGATCCTTCAGGTTGTTGATGGTGCGCGAGTTCGCGCCTTCGATCCGGTCGCCGTTGCGCAGCCACTGCGCGGCGGCGCTGCGTGGTTCGACCGAGCGCACCTCGACGCCGCCACTGGCGCCGTCGGCGAGCGTGGCACCGGTGAGGCCGGGATGCATCGGTGCGGCGTCGCCCGCGGCCGGCGGCGTCGCCTTGGCGGTCTCGCCGGGCTTCGCGGCCGGCACGTCGTTGATGACCGCGGTGACGTGCAGCGGCTTGCGGTCGCGGATCAGCGCGACGTCGAGCTTGTCACCGACGCGCGAGAGACCGATCGCGTTGCGCAGCTCGCTGTTGGACTTGATCGGCTGGCCGTTGATGCTGGTGATGACGTCGCCGGGCTTGATGCCGGCCTTCTCGGCCGCGGACGCCTCGGTCACCTGCGACACCAGCACGCCCTGCGTGTTCGTCAGGTTCAGCGACTTCGCCATGTCCGGCGTCAGCGAGTAGATGTTGACGCCCAACAACCCGCGCTTGACCGAGCCGTACTTCAGCAGCTGGTCCATGATGCTGCGGGCCATGTTGACCGGGATCGCGAAGCCGATGCCGATGTTGCCGCCCGAGCGAGAGAGGATGGCGCTGTTGATGCCGACCAGCTCGCCGCGCAGGTTGACCAGCGCGCCGCCCGAGTTGCCCGGGTTGATCGACGCGTCGGTCTGGATGAAGTCCTCGTAACCATCCGGGTTGATGCCCGAACGGCCGAGGCCGGACACGATGCCGGAGGTCACCGTGTGCTGCAGGCCGAACGGGTTGCCGATGGCGACGACGAAGTCGCCCTGTTCGATCTTCGACGAATCGCCGAGCACGATCTGGGTGAGGGTTTCCGCCGGCACCTTGAGCACGGCGATGTCGCTGGGCACGTCGGTGCCGACCAGCTCGCCGGCCAGGTCGCGGCCGTCCTGCAACGTGACGGTGATTTCGGTGGCGTTGTCGACCACATGAGCGTTCGTGACGATGTAGCCGTTCTTCGCATCGAAGATGACGCCGGAACCGGCGCTCTGGAACTGGCGCTCGCGGGGGCCCATGTCGGGGATGTCGAAGAACCGGCGGAAGAAGGGGTCCTCGAGCAACGGGTTCTGCGGCGTGCGTTCGCGGATGGTGCCGCGGGTGGCGATGTTCACGACGGCCGGCGAGACCCGCTTGATCATCGGCGCCAGCGTCGGCACCGGCGCATCGCCGACCGCCTGTGGCAACCCGGCGGGGCTTTCGATCGTCATAAGGAAGGCGGCGGCGACCATCACGGCGATGGGGACGGCGCGGCGGGTTGAACGTTTGAACATGCGGAAGAGGATACTCAATCGATGATCAAGTTTCTCTTGTGGTGCCTGCTGCTCGTGGTCTGCTGGCCGCTGGCCATCCTGGCCCTGGTGATGTGGCCGATCGTGTGGCTGCTGTCGCTGCCGTTCCGCATGGTCGGCATCGCGATGGACGGCGTCTTCGGGCTGCTGCGCGGCATCGTGATGTTGCCGGCGCGGATCCTGGGCGGCGCCCGCTAGGACCCCGCGGGAGCCGCGATCCGCAGGCGGCGCGCGGGGTACTGCAGCACGCCGAGCACGGCCGACTCCTCGCCGCGGCGCGCCGCCACGTAGACCACGTGGTTGCGCACCTCGTGCGTGACCGCGTCATCGAGCAGCAGGAACTCGCGCGGCGAGGCGCCCGGCGGCGGCGTCAGCACCAGGTCCGCGACCAGGTACGGATGATCGAGGTATTTCGTCTCGCGCACCGCGCCGACGTCGATCCGCCAGGCCGCGCCGGCCGGCGTCTGCGCGGCGACGTGGCGCAGTAGATAGGCCGGCAGCGCGCCGCCCGGGTCCGCCGCGCGCGCGTATTCCAGCTCCGAGACCGGCAGCCAGTATTCCGCGCGCACGCCGTCGGCGCGGAAGTCGAGGCGCACGATCGAGCTCGGGGCGGGGTGCGCGAACGCGGCGCCCACCCAGGCCAGGGCCAGCAGCGCGAGCCGCGCCGCCCTCATCGCTGGACTTCACCGCCGTAGTCGGCCGTCTTGTCGCGCCACAAGGCGTGGAAGTGCAGGTCTTCGGGCTTCGCGATCGCGGGCTGCACGACCATCTCCATCCACACGCGCGGGCCGTCGATGCGGACGTACGAGCCTTTCACGCTGAAATCGGTGGCGCCGGCGAAGCCGACGTACGTCTGGTCCAGCGCGGCCGCGTCTTCGTAGGCGGCGAGCAGCGGCGCGGAGATCGCGTTGCCCGGCAGCGTGGCGTAGCTCTCGATGGCGGCGCGCACGAGCTGGCGCTCGGCCGCGTTCAGCGTGCCGACGCGGACGCCGCGGTCGACGTCGCCGGTCGGGTAGCTGTGCGGAAAGCCGGAGTCGACGCCGCCGCTCAGGCCCACGGGGCCGGAGGTGCCCGGCGCGCGCTTCATGATCACGCCCTTCACGACGTCGGTGAACGTGCCGGAGAGCTTCGCTCCGGGATGCGTGGCGATGGCGGCGGCGAGCGTCGACATGGCGGTGCTCTGCGCGGCCACCGGCTCGTGGGTCTTGCCCTGCATCTCGAAGCGGATGGGCTCGCTGCCGAAGAACAGCGGTGTCGCGCCGGGTTCGTGGCCGTTGAACACGACGTTGTAGGCGAGGTGATGGCCGCCGAGCTGCAGCATCCACGGGGTTTTCGCGGACGGCGCGCCGAGCACGCTGAGGTAGTAGTTGCCGCCGTTCCAGCCGATCGCGCCCTTGTCGAATGGCGCGAGATAGTCGTCGGCGAGGCGGACTTCATCGAGGAGCTCGAGGCCGCAGGCGGAGAGTGTCGCGGCGAAGACCGCGCGGGCGGCGGTGGCCTGTGCCTCGGTCAGGTCGCCGAGTCGCAGGCCGGTGCGCGGCACGATGGCGATGGGCAGGTTCGACCAGTGCGTGGCCTGTGCGGCATCGAATGGCTTCTCCATCGCGGCGCGCTGTTCGACGGAGAGCAGTGGGCGGAGTTTTTCGAGGGCGGCGATGACGGGCGCAACGGCGCCGGTCTTTGTCTTCGCGGCCCGGCAGGGCTGGTCGGCCGCGACTGGCAGCGCAGTGAGCGCGAGGAGGGCGAGGGCGAGCGAGATCCGCATGTGATGTCTCCGCAGACGCGTGCCGGAACGGCGGCGGATGATCGCGCGGATCGCGGGCCAAACAAAAGGGCGGTGCCTTTCGACACCGCCCTCGAAATGGGGTCTGACCCCATTACGCAGCCTGCACCTCGATGCGGCGCGGCTCGGCCTTCTCGGCCTTCGGGATGGTCAGCTCGAGCACGCCATCCTTGAACTGCGCCTTGATGGCGTCGGTCTGCACGTTCTCCGGCAGCGTGAAGGTACGGACGAACTTGCCGCTGACGCGCTCGACGCGCGAGTAGTGGCCGTCGTCGCTCTTCTGCTCGAAGTTGCGCGTGCCGCGCAGCGCGAGCACGCCCTTCTCGGCGGTGATCTCGATGTCGGCGGGCTTCACGCCCGGCAGGTCGGCGCGCACGACGAACTGCTTCGCCTCTTCGTGGATGTCCACGGCCGGCGTCCACGACGCGTCGCGCGAGGTGGTCTCGAAGCCCTGGTCGAGCTCACGGCGCAAACGGTTGATCAGGCCCCAAGGCTCATAACGAACGACGGTCATCTCTGCATCTCCTCTGTATCGAACGGGTTTGTCTAACTACCGGGAGCGGTTCCCGGCGCACGTGGCACCCGATCTGCGGACCGCGAAAAATGATTCAAGTGGCTTGAAAAAGGCTGCGCCGCGCCAAGAGGCGCCCGCCGTGGCCGGCGCTTTTCCGCCGGCTGCCGACCCGCTTGCGGGCGCTGGGCAGAGCAACCTGTGGACGACTTGTGCGTAGCCGGTGGGAACCTGGTGGACACAAGTTCTTGTGTCCGGCCCGATTCCTGCAGAGGCAAAGATTTGCTGTATTGACACCCGCATCGCGCGGCGCGAAATCACGCAACTCGTTGGCTTAGAAGATAAAAACGATGGCCCAATTATGACAACGATGTTTCTTGACGCGCCGATATCGCGTGCCTACTCTTCCGACCCCAACACAAGATGTTGTGTCGCGACATCTTGATGATGGGGAGAGCCGGGGAGAGGAATGGCGGCCTGTCTGACAGCAGACCGCAATAAACCACGCTGATCCGTAGGACCTACGGGCGCAGGGGCGTTCTTTTTTCCGGTTCGGGTGAATTCGCACAGGCCGGAACATCGGGGGAGCTTTACCCATCCATGAATAGCGTGGTCAAGATCGAAACGAAGGACGTCGACGCCATTCCTTTCCAGGAAGCGTCGCTCGACATCTGGGACAAGAAATACCGCTTGTCCGCCAAGGACGGCACCCCGGTCGACAAGACCATGGACGATACGTACAAGCGCGTTGCCCGCGCGCTGGCGGACGTCGAGCTCGAGCCGGTGCGCGAGCAATGGTACGAACGGTTCGTCTGGGCGCTGCGCCGCGGGGCCATTCCCGCCGGCCGCGTGACCAGCAACGCGGGCGCCCTCGAGCACAAGCCCGCCACCTCCACCATCAATTGCACGGTGTCCGGAACCATCGGCGACTCGATGGACGACATCCTGAACAAGGTGCACGAGGCCGGCCTCACGCTGAAGGCGGGCTGCGGCATCGGCTACGAATTCTCGACGCTGCGTCCGCGCGGCGCGTACGTCTCGGGCGCCGGTGCTTACACGTCCGGTCCGCTGTCGTTCATGGATATCTACGACAAGATGTGTTTCACCGTCTCGTCCGCCGGCGGTCGCCGCGGCGCGCAGATGGGCACGTTCGACATCGGCCACCCGGACTCGCTGGAGTTCATCCGCGCCAAGCGCGAGAACGGCCGGCTGCGCCAGTTCAACCTCTCGCTGCTCATCACCGACGAATTCATGGCGGCGGTGCGCGCGGACAAGGACTGGAACCTCGCCTTCCCGCTGCTCAAGAAGGAATACGACCCCGCCGAGCACAAGCTCGACGACAAGTCGAAGTTCACCTGGCGCGAATGGCCGACCACGGACAAATACGTCAGCCGCGAAGACGGCCTCGTCTGCTGCAAGATCTACAAGACGCTGCCGGCGCGCCGCATGTGGGACGTCATCATGTCGTCCACGTACGATTTCGCCGAGCCGGGTTTCATCCTCATCGACCGCGTCAATGAGATGAACAACAACTGGTGGTGCGAGAACATCCGCGCCACGAACCCCTGCGTGCCCGCCGACACCTGGGTGCAGACCGCCGAAGGCCCGCGCCAGGTGGCCGAGCTGATCGGTCGCCCGTTCGCGGCGCGCGTCGACGGCATCGACCACGCCAGCGCGGCCGAGGGCTTCTTCCGTACCGGCGTGAAGCCGCTGGTCAACGTGCGGACCGCGGAAGGCCATTCGCTGCGTCTCACCGCCGACCATCGCGTGCGCCGCATCTCCACGCTGACGCGCTTCCGCCTGGCCACCGAGTGGTGTGCCGCGGGCGAGCTGCAGGCCGGCGACAAGGTGCTGATGCAGGATCACCGCCGCGCCGCCCACTGGGCCGCGCATTCGCCGTCGAAGGCCTGGGGCACCCACGAGGGTTACCTCATGGGCCTGATGGTCGGCGACGGTACCGTGAGCGAGCAGCGCACCGAGCTGTCCGTCTGGGCGCGTCGCGCCGTCGGCAACAGCGACGTCGGCGTCGGCGGTCCGCACTCCGTGATGGCCGCGGCGCTCGATGCCGCGCGCCGCGTCAGCGACGACTTCGTCGGCTGGCACTCGGTCGGCAACCGCGGCGAGTTCCGCCTCGGCATGCAGGCGATCACCGAGCTGGCGCGCGAGCTGGGACTGCGCGAAGGCCGCAAC
Organism: Steroidobacteraceae bacterium; assembly: GCA_035502995.1. Classification (GTDB taxonomy): domain Bacteria; phylum Pseudomonadota; class Gammaproteobacteria; order Steroidobacterales; family Steroidobacteraceae; genus CADEED01. Next base: position 35,088 of record DATJTW010000075.1, read on the forward strand.
ACCGTGACGCCGGCCATCGAGCGCACGTCGAGCGAGTTCTACCGCGGCTTCCTGCGCGGCCTGTTCGACGCCGACGGCAGCGTGCAGGGCACGCAGGCCAAGGGCGTCTCCGTGCGCCTCGCGCAGGCGGATCTCACGATGCTGGAAGCCGTGCAGCGCATGCTGCTGCGTCTCGGCATCGCCTCGAGCATCTATCACCGCCCGTCCCAGCACGAGCTGATCATCACCGGCGCGAACGTCGCGAGCTTCGCGGAAGCCATCGACTTCGCCGACACCGTGAAGCGCGGCCGACTGCACAACCTGCTCGGCAGCTACAAGCGCACGCTGAACCGCGAGCGTTACGTCGCCACCGTCGAGAGCGTGAAGCCGGACGGCATCGAGGACGTGTACGACGTCCAGATCCCCGGCATCAACGAGTTCGACGCGAACGGCCTGCACGCGCACAACTGCGGCGAGCAGCCGTTGCCGCCGTACGGCTCGTGCCTGCTCGGCTCGGTGAACCTCACGCGCTTCGTCAAGAATGCGTTCACGGACTTCGCCGAGTTCGACTGGAACGAGTACCGCGAAGTCGTGAAGGTGTTCACGCGCATGCTCGACAACGTCGTCGAGATCAACGGGCTGCCGCTCGAGCAGCAGCGCGGCGAGATCATGCGCAAGCGCCGCCACGGCATGGGCTTCCTCGGTCTCGGCAGCACGATCACCTGCCTCGGCCTCAAGTACGGTTCGGAAGACTCGATCAAGTTCACGGAAGACGTCTCGCGCGAGATGGCGGTCGCCGGCTGGGAAGCCGCGCTCGATCTCGCGAAAGAGAAGGGCCCGGCGCCCATCATGAAGGAGGAGTTCACGGTCACCGCCGAGATGCTGCGCAAGCGTCCGGAGATGGCGAAAGACGGGTGGAAGGTCGGGGATCTGATCCCGGGCCGCATCCTGCACGCGCGCTACAGCCGCTACATGCAGCGCGTCGCGCAGACCGCGCCGTGGCTGGTGGACCAGCTCGCCAACGTCGGCGCGCGCTTCACGCACCACACGTCGATCGCGCCCACCGGCACGATCTCGCTGTCGCTCGCGAACAATGCCTCCAACGGCATCGAGCCGTCGTTCGCGCATCACTATTTCCGCAACGTCATCCGGCCGGGCAAGAAGACCAAGGAGAAAGTCGATGTCTTCTCATTCGAGCTTCTCGCCTATCGCGAGCTCATCAATCCGCGTGCGATGCCGAATGCAACGGGCCCGTCCGAACAGCTGCCTGCCTACTTCACTACGGCCGACGACATCACTCCCAAGGAGCATGTCGACATCCAGGCGGCGGCGCAAAGATGGGTCGACAGCTCCATCTCCAAGACAGCGAACGTGCCTACGGATTACAAGTACGAGAGCTTCAAGGACATCTACCTGTACGCCCACGAGAAGGATCTGAAGGGCTGCACCACCTTCCGCTTCAACCCCGAAGCGTTCCAGGGCGTGCTGGTGAAGGAAGACGACCTCAAGAACACGACCTACGTGTTCACGCTCGAGGACGGTTCCGAAGTCTCGGTGAAGGGTGACGAGGAGATCGAGTACGACGGTGAGAAACACACCGCCGCGAATCTCTTCGACGCGCTGAAAGAAGGCTACTACGGAAAGTTCTGAGGAATCGCCATGGCTGCCATCAAGATCGACAAGAAGATTTCGAAGTACCGCGTGCAGAAGCCGGCGGACCCGGCGGCCGCGCCCGCGGCGCCCGCTGCCGACGTGGTGAAGCTCGAGCCCCAGGTCGAGATGACCAAGGGCAAGGACGGCCGCTCGGCGAAGGTCGTGCGCATGACCGAAGAGGTCCAGCGCCCGGAGTTCCTGATCGGTGCGACGTACAAGATCAAGACGCCGGTGTCGGATCACGCCATGTACGTGACCATCAACGACATCGTGCTGAACGAAGGGACGCCGTACGAACAGCGTCGCCCGTTCGAAGTGTTCATCAACTCGAAGAACCTCGATCACTTCCAGTGGATCGTGGCGCTGACGCGCATCATCTCCGCGGTGTTCCGCAAGGGTGGCGACGTCACGTTCCTGGTCGACGAGTTGAAGGCCGTGTTCGATCCGCGAGGGGGATACTGGCAGGCGGGCGGCAAGTTCATGCCGTCGATCATCGCCGAGCTGGGGTATGTCATCGAGAAGCACCTGCAGATGATCGGTCTGCTCAAGAAGCAGGAGCTCGACGAACATGCGCAGAAACTGATCGCCGAGAAAAAGGCGGAGTTCGAAGAACGAAGCAAGCAGACCGACGCATTCTCGAAGTCGCATTTTCCGGAAGGGGCGCAGCTGTGCGCCAAGTGCAGCACCGCCGCCGTCGTCATGATGGACGGCTGCATGACCTGCCTGAATTGCGGCGATTCGAAGTGCGGCTGATCCGGCGAGGACGCTGACGGGGGCTAACTACAAGTTCGCGTGTCATCGCCGGGTTCCCCGCCTGGCGCCCCCCAGGGGACCAGTGACGCGCGTTTTTACAAGGCAGCCCAACGGCTGCCTTG
>DATJTW010000076.1:0-84032 GCA_035502995.1 Steroidobacteraceae bacterium
CCCGACCTCGCGGCGCTCTACGAACGCGAAGGCAAGCCCGAATCCGCCATCGCGCTGTACGAGAAGGCGCAGCAGCGCCAGCCGCAGGTCGACGCGGTCGCCAACAATCTCGCGATGCTGCTGGTGACGTATCGCACCGACAAGGCCAGCCTCGGCCGCGCGCGCGAGCTGACCGCGAAGTTCGAACAGTCGGATTCCGGCGCGTTGCTCGACACGCTGGGCTGGGTGCGGTTCAAGCTCGGCGAAACGCAGGATGCGATCGCGCTGCTGGAGCGGGCCGTCACCCGCGCGCCGGATTCGCGCGTGATCCGTTTCCATCTCGCGATGGCGCAGCTGCAGGCCGGCTTGTCCGACCAGGCGCGCTCGAATCTCGAGACCGTGCTCAAGGACGAGTCCGTGTTCGCCGGGCGCGACGAAGCGCGCGCCGCGCTCGACGGGCTCAAGCGGCGCGTGGGTTGACCGCCGTGTCGCGCCGCCTCGTCTCCGCGGGACTGCTGTCCACGGGCCTACTGATCTCGAGCCTGCTCGCGGGCCAGGTCGTCGAGGCGCAGGACGTCATCCACGAGGAATGGCGCACGGTCGCCGCCGCCGGCACGCCGGCGCCGCTCGAGCGTGACGTGCACGTCACGATCCCCGGCGACTACGTCGTCGAGCTCACGGATCTCGGTGCGGCCGCGACGCCGACGCCGGCGCCGCTCGCCTCCGTGCACGTGGCGTTGACGAAGGGAAAGACCGTCGTCGGCACGCCGCTCACGGCGCCGGGAACGCTGCCGTTCACGTCCGTGGCCGGCGCCGACTACACCGTGCGCGTCACCGGTGCGCCGGGCAACGTGCCGGGCTCAGGCCTCGTGCGCGTGCAGGTGCGGCCCGCCGCGGGCGGCGCCGCCATCCTGGACTTCATCGACGTGCTGGCCGTGCCGCCAGCCGCGCCCAACAACGACACCTACGTGTTCGACGCCGGCTTCACCGTGCCGGCGACCGGCAGCTACGATCTCGCGCTGCGCGACCTCGTCTGGCCGCGCGCGTTTCCGACGCTGATCATGGCGGTGCTCGAAGAGGGTGGACCACTGGTCGCCACCTTCAGCACGGCCGGCACGAATCCGGATCAGCAGGCGGCGACGCTCGACGCGGGCAAGCAGTACCACGTGTTCGCGATCGCCGTGCCGGACACCACGACGGCCGACATCGGCGGCGTTTATTCGATCAGCGTGCGCGCCGGCGGCGGTGGTGCCGCGGCGCTCGACCGCGTCGTGCCGATCGGCGCGGTCGCCTCGCTGGGCAGCGCGACGCTCACCGCGGGCACGCACGAGCTGGTGCTCACCGATCTGCAGTTCCCCGCGGCGCTGGCGCGCGCCGGCGCGAACGTGGTGCGCGACGGGCAAAGCGTCGCGGCGACGCTGGCCGGCGGCACGACGACGTTCACCGCGAGCGCCGGCGTCTATGAAGTTTTCGGCTTCGGCGAAGCCGCCGCGACGCCGGGTGGCGGCAGCCTGCGCGCGCAGCTGCGGCCGCAGGGCGGCGCGGACGTGTTGTCCGCCGTGCACGCGGTCACGCTCGCGGGCAGTGGTTTGACCGCGTTCGAATTCGATGGCCCCATCACCGCGGGCAACTTCCGCGTGCGGCTGGCGGACTACCAGTTCCCCGCGGCCTTCACGTCGGTCACGGCCGCCGCGACGCAGGGCGCGGGCCTCCTCGGCACGAAGCTCGACGTGCCCGGCAACACGGACATCACCGCCGCCGCGGGACGCGTGCAGGTGCTGGTGTTCGCGCGCGCGCCGGCGGCGGGCGGTCTCTTCGGCATCGACGTGACGCCGGCCGCGGGCACCGGCCCCGTACCGCTCGAGATCACGCAGGGCGTCGGCGCTGCGTTCACGGCGCGCAAGATCAGCATCAACGCCGACGGCCGCTACGACGTCGACCTCGCGGACATGATGTTCCCGGCCGCGTTCACGGACCTGGCCGCGGCGGTGACGCGCGGTGCGGATCGCGTCGGCTTCATCTTCGGCGGCGGCAAGTTCAGCTTCGACGCGACGCGCGGCAACTACTTCGTGAACTTCGTGGCGAAGCCGTCGGCGCCGGCGAATGCCGGCACCTACGCGCTGGCCGTGTCGAGCACGCCGCCCGCGCCGACGCTGACGTTCAGCGCCAGCCCCGCAACCGTGCGCACCGGCCAGACCACGAGCCTGACCTGGACCGCGACGAATGCCACGGGCTGCACGGCGTCGAATGGCTGGACCGGCACGAAGACCGCGACCGGCACCGAGACCACCGCGACGCTGACCGCGACCGCGTCGTTCACGCTGAACTGCGCCGGCGCCGGCGGCAACGTCTCGAAGACCATCACCGTCGACGTGTCGCCGTCGGCCGGCGGCGGCAGCTCCAAGGGCGGTGGCGGCTCGTTCGAGCTCGCGACGCTGGCACTGCTCGCGTCGCTGTGCGTTCTCGCGGCGGCGCGCCGGCGCCGTCCGCTACCCCGTCAGTAGTTAGTCTTGGAAGCCCGGTCGGCGACGACCGGGCGCACCGCGCGCCCGCCGTCCGGCGGCCGTGTCATACATTCGTCCGACCGCCGCGCGCGCCCGCCGCATTTTCCCCGAGTGCACAGTTCACGGTTCCGTTTCGGAAGTGTCATCTGGCGACTTTAGTTTCGCTCCGCCGACCGGGGAACGGTCTCAACAAATTCTATTTCAGGAGTAATTCATGAAGTCCCTCTGGAAGATTTCCGCGATCGCGGCCGTAGCCATGACCGGCTCGCTCGCGCAAGCGGACGTGATCCTGTCGAACACCACGACCGGCAGCGAGCTGGTCCTGTTCGTCCGTGACACCTCGGCCGGCGCCGCCCCCGATCGCGTCTATGCGCGCGGTCTCGGCATCACCGTCGATGACGTTCTCACGGCCGCTGGCGCCGGTGGCACCTACACGGGTGCCGGCTCCCCGATCAGCTTCCAGCTGCCGGCCGCGGGCATCGGCCCGGACGCCAACCTGACGGCGTTCCTCGGCGGTGGCACGAGCTTCGTCTGGACGGTCATGGCGGGTGACTCGGTCGGCACGACCGCGTTCTCGCAGCGCTACGTCACGACGACGCAGCAGGACCTGACCCAGCCCGGCGCCCCGATCCCGATCAACTCGGCGATCCGCACGGTGTGGAGCCAGATCAGCCCGATGCTGAACGACCTCAACGGCGCGCTGCCGGATTCGCCGGGCAGCTCGACGTCGACGAACGGCCAGTGGGGCCAGTCGGGCGGTTCGTACGAGAACGCCACCAGCTGGTTCGCCGGCGGCATCGGCAACGAAAACGCGCTCGGCTCGTCCGCGAACCTGTACGTGCTGACCAACAGCAGCACGGTCAACACCGGCGCCGCCCGCGTGTTCGCCGCGCTCGACCTCGTGCTCGACGCCAACGGCGTCCTGAAGACGGTCAACGAAGTGCCGCTGCCGCCCGCGCTGCTGCTGCTGGGTTCGGCGTTCGCCGGCCTCGCCGGTGTCGCGCGCCGCAAGCAGAACAAGGCCGTCGCGGTCTAACCAGTCACAGATCCAGGAGTATCCAAGATGATCTCTTCCCGTTCCCTTTCGATTGCCGCCGCGGTCGGTTTCGCGATCGCCGGCAGCCAGGCGATGGCCCTCGACCTCGCCACCACCAACACCGCGATCGCCGCGGGCAAGACGCTCGTGGTCGCGGGCGCCTCGGCGCAGCGTGACGCGTTCCTGCAGCTGCTGACGCAGGACCTGTGCACGGCCGGTTCCGTGGACGTCTATCGCGCCACCCCGACGGGCGGCCAGGACTTCCGCGCATACAGCTGCCACACGGTGAGCTCCGGCGCGCCGGCCACGGCCCTCCAGGCCGCGGCGAACCAGGACATCGTCGTGTACTACCGCTCGGAAGGCGGTTCGGCCTGGGGCCCGTACTCGATCGCGCAGCGCAACGTGCAGGGCGCGGCGTTCCCCGGCGTGAAGTCGCTCGACGTGAGCGTCTGCGCCGCGGGCACGACCTCGGTCTCGTACCCCGGCGCCGGCAGCCTGCCGACGCATGATTGCGCGCTCGGCGCCACGTATCGTCTGTCCGACGACGCGAACGGCTCGGGTGGTGCGGTCACGGGTCTCGTGAACCGCGTGACGCAGCTCGGCACGGCCGACGTCGAGCCGAAGCTCTTCACGGGCGCGAACAGCCCGGCGCTGACGTCCTCGAAGTTCTCGACCGCCCCGGCGGTCGTGACGGCGCTGAAGAACCTGACGAACGAAACCGGCTTCGGCCAGGTGTTCACGCTGCTGCTGAACAGCAGCGCCGCGGGTGCGGCCGACGAGGTGACGAACCTCACGTCCGCGCAGGCGACGGGCATCTTCACGGGCACGATCGTCGACTGGTGCCAGATCAGCCAGACGCTGGCCGACTGCGCCTCGGGTGGCAGCCACCCGATCACGGTCGTGCGCCGCGAGCCGGGCTCCGGCACGCAGGTGGGCGCGGGCGTGAAGTTCGCGAACGTGGGTTGCGGCGACTCGTGGGGCTTCGTGGTCGACACGGACCCGGCGGGCACGCCGATCGCCAATGACTCCGACTTCGTGATCGAAGTCGGCGCCACGGGCACGCTCGAGACGACCGTCAACACGGTGGTCGATTCGATCGGCATCAACCTGTACAAGGCGACGGTCGCGCAGGCGAACACGCACCAGATCACGCTGGACGGCGTCGCGGCGAACCGCGCGAATGCGGCGAACCTGTCGTATCCGTACGCGTTCGAAGCGACCTACACCAAGGCGAACAGCACCGACCTCGCGGCCGGTACGATCTCCGCGGGTATCGCCAACGGCCTGATCGTGATGTCGAAGGACGTGAACCGCGTGCCGAACAACCAGGCCGTGTTCGCGCTGCCGAGCGCCACGAACATCCCGGGCACCAGCGGCACGCCGTCGACGGCGCCGGTGGCGCTGGGCACGCGTGGCGGCGCCTCCTGCCGTCCGTTCCAGCCGCAGTAAATCGAGCTAACAAGTCCAAGAAGAAAAATCAGGCAACTGGGGCCGACCTTTCGGGGTCGGCCCTTTTTCTTTCGCAACAGAACATTCATGTCGCGCTCCTACACTGGCTCCCGCTTCGAGAGTCGGTCTCTTTCACCCCGGGTGGTCGATGTTTCCTGACGGCAACGGCAAGTCGGTCTCCCGTCTCGTCTTCGTGTTCGCGCTGACCTTGTCAGCCGCCGTGCGTACCGCGACGGCGCAGGAAGCCGAGCCCGCCGAAAAACCCAGCTTCGACGTGCTCGAATACCGCGTGCTCGGCAACAGCGTGCTGCCGCCGCGCGACGTCGAAGCCGCCGTCTATCCCCATCTCGGTCCCGGCAAGACGCTCGACGACGTCGAGCTCGCGCGCCAGGCGCTCGAGAATGCGTATCGCGCCGCGGGCCGCGGCACCGTGTTCGTCGACATCCCCGCGCAGGACGTCGGCAACGACGGCGTCGTGCGACTGAAGGTCACCGAAGGAAAACTGCGCACGGTGCGCGTCACCGGCTCGCGGTTCTTCTCCGGCCGCCGCATCCGCGAGACGCTGCCGGCCGCCGAGGTCGCGTCGGTCCCCGATCTGCCGGCATTGCAGCGCGAGATCACCGCCCTGAACACCGAGACCGCCGACCGCAGCGTCACGCCCGTGCTCGCCGCCGGCACGCTGCCCGGCACCGTGAACCTGACGCTGCGCGTCGAGGACAAATTCCCGCTGCACGGCTCGGTCGAGGCGAACGACCAGTACACCGCCGACACGTCGCGCACGCGGCTCAATGTCGCGCTCAGCTACGACAACCTGTTCGGCCGTCTCGACAGCGTCGGTCTCCAGTACCAGACCGCGCCGGAGGAGCCGGGCGAGCTCGGCGTGTTCGTCGCCAGCTACACGCGCAATCTCGACCTCGGTCGCCGGCTCGCGTTCTTCTTCGTGAATTCGGACAGCGACGTGCCGGCGCTCGGCACGCTGAACGTGCTCGGCAAGGGCAAGGTCTACGGCACGCGCTTCATCGCGCCGTACGGCAGCGACGCCGATGCGTCGCACGTGCTGACGCTGGGTCTCGACTACAAGGACTTCGTCGAGAGCATCAACCTCGACGAGGACACGGCGTTCAACACGCCGATCAGCTACCTGCATTTCTCGCTGGCCGACGCCAGCACCTGGCGATTCGGCCGGCAGACGTTCTCGCTGGCGCCGTCGCTGAACTTCGGCCTGCGCGGCATCTACAACTCCGTCGACGAATTCGCCGACAAGCGCTACCGCGGCCGGCCCAACTACTTCTACCTGCGCGCCGCGAGCCAGTACCGCAGCGCGCCCTGGCACGGGTTCTCGCTGGTCGCGAACCTCGCCGGGCAGTACGCGCCCGACGCCGTCATCGGCAACGAGCAGTTCACGATTGGCGGCGCCGACGGCGTGCGCGGTTATCTCGAAGCCGAGGACATCAGCGACATCGGCATCAAGGGCGGCCTGCAGATCGAGTCGCCGGCCTGGCGCCTCGGGCTCGGGGATTCGACGCTCGGCGGATTCCTGTTCTACGACGCGGGCGTCGTGTCCGCGGTCGGTTCGATGCTCGACGACGAAGTCCGGCGGACGGATCTGTCCAGCACCGGCCTCGGCCTGACGCTGGCGTCCAGCCATCTCGACGGCTACCTGACCTGGGCCTATCCACTCGTCCAGGGACAACGCACCGTCGCCGGCGACTCGCGATTGCTGTTCTCGCTGCGCGCGCACTGGTGACCGCATGCACGTCGTGAAGAAGCTCGGGGTCGCGGCGATCGCCGCGGTGGTGCAGGCGCTGTCGCAGCCGCGCAGCGAGGCGGCCGAGCTGCCGATCCCGTGCGTCGCCGGGTCCTGCGGCCCCAACGTCGCGGCGTTCCGCCAGTCGGGGCAGGCGACGGCGACCAGCGCCGGCAACACGCTGACGGTCAACCAAACCACCGATCGCGTCATCCTCAACTGGCAGAGCTTCAACGTCGGGGCCGACGGCCGCGTCGTCTTCCAGCAGCCGGACAGCTCGTCGATCGCGCTGAACCGCATCCACCAGGGTTCGCCGAGCCGGATCTTCGGCGCGGTGGAAGCGAACGGTCAGATCTATCTCGTCAACCAGAACGGCATCGTCTTCGGCTCGACCGCGCGCGTGAAGACCGCCGGCCTCGTGGCCTCGACGCTGAACATCTCCGACGAGGTGTTCGCGGCCGGCATCGTCGCGCCCGAGCTCGCCGCGAACGGACGCCCGTCGCTCGAGGGCACGCGCGCCATCGTGCTCGACTCGGACGGCAACCAGGTCACCGGTCCCGACGGCCAGCCGCTCGAAGTCGTGCTGCGCGTCGACGCCGGCGCGAAGATCCAGACCACGGCCGGCGGCCGCGTGATCCTCGCGTCGCGCACCGTCGACAACGCCGGCAGCATCGAGACGCCGGACGGCCAGACGCTGATCGCCGCCGGCGAGAAGGTCTATCTGCAGGCGAGCGGCGATCCGTCGCTGCGCGGCCTGCTGGTCGAGGTCGACACCAGCAGCACGGCGTGGAATCGCGTCACCAGCGGCACGGCGACCAACCGCGCAACCGGCGAGATCAGCGCGCGCCGCGGCAACGTCACGATCGCCGGTCTCGCGGTGAACCAGGAAGGCCGCATCTCCGCGACCACCAGCGTTTCCGCCAACGGCTCGATCCGGCTACTGGGCCGCGACACGATGGTCGCCTCGTCGAGCACCACGGACCTGCCGAGGATCGGCGCGACGCGCGGCGGCACCGTCACGCTCGGCGCCACCAGCCGCACGGAAGTGCTGCCCGAGCTCGCCGACACGACAACCGCACTGGACGACCAGGTGCAGGTGCCGTCGAGCGTCGAGCTCAGCGGCCGGCGCATCGACCTCCTGGGCGGCGCGCGCATCACGGCGCCCGGCGGCACGGTCACCGTGCAGGCGCGCGCGAACCCGAGCGTCGTCGGCCACGATGCCGACGCACGCATCCGCATGAACACCGGCGCCGTCATCGACGTGTCCGGCAGCACCGCGTCGGCGTCGGTCGAGCGCAACCTCGTCACCGTCGAGTTGCGCGCCAACGAGCTGCGCGATTCGCCGTTGCAACGCAACGGTGTCCTGCGTGGCAAGCCGGTGGTCGTCGACGCGCGCGTCGGCACGCCGCTGGCCGACGTCTCCGGCGCGCTGGCGGCGACGCCGCGCGACATCGCCGAGCGCACGTCGCGCGGCGGCACCGTGTCGTTCGGTTCGGACGGCGACGTCGGCATCGCGAACGACGCGACGATCGACGTGTCGGGCGGCGCGATCGTCTATCGACCCGGCATCATCCAGACGACGCGGCTGGTCGCCGCGAACGGGCAGGTGGTCGACATCGGCCAGGCCGATCCGAACCAGCAGTACGTCGGCCTCGTGAATCCGACCGTTACGCGCACGTTCGATCGCTGGGGCGTCAAGGAAACGGTCGCGGGCCCGCGCACCGGCCAGTACGACCCGGGTTACACCGAGGGCCGCTCGGCCGGCACGCTGCAGATCTCCGCCGGCGGCGGCATGGTGCTGAACGGCACGTTCCTCGGCCACGCGACGCCGGGTCTCTATCAACGCGATCCGTCGACGATTCCGGCGGGTGGATCGCTGATCCTCGGACAACGCATCCCCGACGGCGACAGCCTCGATTTCCTCGCACCGTCGGTCACCTTGTCGAACGTGCGGCCGACCCTCTCGTTCGGGCCGAGCGGCGCGATCCCGGCGTCGGTGCCGGTCGGGTTGTCGACGGACTTCCTGACCACGGGCGGATTCACCACGGCGCAGATCAGCAGCAACGGCGTCGTGTCGCTGCGAGAGGGCGCGCCGCTGACGCTGGCGCCCGGGTCCACGCTGGATTTCCGCGGTTCGGCGATCGCGATCGGTTCCGACATCACCGACAACGCGGGCACGCTGCGGTTCACCGCGGACCGCACGGCGCTCAACGAGACGAGCCATGCCACGCCGTCGGTCGGCGTGGCGGACGGCGTCACGCTCGACGTGCGCGGCCGCTGGCAGAACGACCTGCTCGACGCCACCGGGACTATCTACCGCAACGGCGGCACGATCGATCTCGCGGCACGCTCGATCCCGTCGGCCGCGGGTGCGTTGTCGCTCGGCGACGGCGTGCGCCTGCTGGCCAGCGGCGGCGCGTCGATGGCGGCGAACGGCACGATCACGGGCGGCACCGGCGGCGCGATCGCGTTGCGCTCGGGCGGCGACCGCGCGCGTTTCACGATCGGCGAAAACGTGACGCTCGAGGCGTTCGGCGTGCAGGGCGCGAAGGGTGGCTCGTTCACGCTGGAGGCGCCGGTCGTGCAGATCGGCAACGGCCCGCGCTGGGCCGAGGCGCAGACTTTCGACGCGGCCGCGGATCTCGACGGCTCGCTGCGCCTCGGCAATGCCTTGTTCACCGACCATGGCTTCGCGAGCTTCACCGTCGTCGCGACCGGCGCGGCGCGTCCCGCGCGGGATGCGGATGGCGCGGAGGACCCGGGTGCGGCGGCAAATCCGGACGTGCTGACCGTCACGTCGGGCACGACGATCCGGCCGCGCATCGACACGCTGCAGATCGGCGACGGCGCGAACTTCCAGGCCGCGGCGGCCAACGTCGCCGCGTTCGCCGCGCGGCTGCAGGTGCCGGAATGGCAGGCCGCGCCGGCGTCGATCACGCTGCGCGCCGACCCGCGCTTCGAACCGACGGCGACGACGCAAGCGGGCCGCCTGCACCTCGAAGAAGGTTCGCTGGTCACCGGCGCGCCGCGCTCCACGTTCACGTTCGCCTCGGCCGGCGGCATGTTGCTCGAGGGTCAGGTGTATTCGGCCGGCGGCACGATCACCGCGCAGACCACGACGCCGGCCGATCGCTACGACCGCGGCTATCTACCCGACCTCGCGATCGACGTCGCTTCGACCGCGCGGCTGGACGTGTCCGGCAGCGTGGTGCTCAAGCCTTCCGACTCCGGACTGCGCCAGGGCGACGTGATCGGCGGCGGTGCGATCAACCTGCTGGCCGATCGTGGCTCGGTGTTGCTGCGGTCGGGCTCGGTGCTCGACGTGTCGGGCACCGCGGGCACGCTGGATCTCGCGACGAGCCGCGGCTTCGCGGCGCAGACCATCGCCAGCGCCGGCGGTTCCGTTGCCGTGCGCGCGCCCGAGTCGATCCTGCTGGGCGGCGAGATGCACGCAGCGGCCGGCAGCGGCGGCGCGTTGCGGCCGGCCGGCGGTTCGCTCGACCTCCAGCTGACGCGGCAGCGCGACTTCGCGTTCGGCCCTGTGGACCTGCGCGAGACCTATCCCGATACCCCCCGCAACATTCGCGTGATCCCGGATGCGTTCGCCGGCGTGCCGGCCAACGGCGTCGCCGTGCTGCAGGCGCCGGACGTGAGCCGTTCCGGTTTCGATGCGTTGCACGTCTACACGGATCGCCTGAGCTTCGATCCGGGCGTCTCGCTGGATCTCGCGCGCGAGATCCGTCTCGAGTCGCCGGTCATCGACGTCGCGCCCGGCGCGCCGACCGTCCTCAACGCGGCGTACGTCTCGCTCGGTGCGGCGCGCGATGCGACGCCGTCCGCGGTCGCTGGCGGCGGCCGCCTGAACGTCACCGCCGACCTCATCGACGTCGTCGGCACGCTGAACCTCGAGCGCAGCGCCGCGACGCGGCTCGACAGCCGCGGCGATATCCGCCTGCGCGGCTTCGCCGTGTCGGGGCAGAGCAACGGCACGCTGACGACCGCGGGCGATCTCACGCTGGCCGCGCAGCGCGTCTACCCGACGACGCTGACCTCGTTCACGATCGATGCCGGCGACTCGCGCGTGACGCTGGCCCGCACCGGCACGAACGACGCCACGCCGCTGTCGGCCGGCGGCCGCGTGACGATCCGCGGCGGCGACATCGTGCAGAACGGCGCGTTGTTCGCGCCGTTCGGCGGCATCGAGCTGCAGGGTACCGACAGCGTCAGCCTCGGCGCCGGCAGCCTGACCTCGGTGTCGGCCGCGGGCACGGTGCTGCCGTTCGGCCACATCGAGCTTGGCAAGTGGGTCTACACGCTGGGCGGCACGGCCGTCGAGCAAACCGCGATCCCGGAACGCACCGTCGAGATCAGCGCCGGCGACGTGTCGATCGAAGGCAACGCGACCATCGATTTGCGCGGCGGCGGCGATCTGTACGCCTACGACTGGCTGCCGGGCACCGGCGGCTCGCGCGATGTGCTCGACGCCGCGCAGAACAATGGCTACTACGCGATCCTGCCCGCCGTCGGTCCGTACGCGCCGTTCGATCCGCAGGAGTTCGTCGGGTCGGCGCTGAAGCCCGGCGACAGCGTCACGTTGTCCGGCGGCGGCGGGCTGCCGGCCGGCACGTACGCGCTGCTGCCGGCGCGTTACGCGTTGCTGCCGGGTGCGTATCTCGTGCGGCGCGTGAACGGCACCACCGATCTCACCGCCGCGGGCAATACGCGCCTCATCGACGGCAGCACGCTGGTGTCCGGTTATCGCAGCGTCGCGAATGCCGGCGTCGGCGAATCGCGCACGACCGGGTTCGCGATCCTGCCGGGCACGGCGGCGCGCGATCTCGCGAGCTACAACGACTATCGCGCGTCGACGTTCTTCGACGCCCGCGCCAAACGGCTCGATCTCCAATCCGTCGCGCGCACGGCGGATGCCGGATACCTCGGCTTGTTCGCGACGCAGAACCTGGCGCTGGGCGGCAACGTGCGCGCCGGTGCGGCGACCGGCGGGCAGGGCGCGCGCGTCGACATCGCGGCGCAGGCGCTGGAGCTCGGCACCGGCGCCGCACGCCAGGCCGGCGCGGTGCGCATCGATGCAAACACCGTCGGCGCGTGGAACGCGGCCAGCGTGCTGTTCGGCGGCCGCCGCTCGGCGGACGGCAAGAGCATCGAAGCATTGAGCGACTCGTTGCTGATCGACACCGGTTCGGCGATCGACGCCGCGGAACTGATCATGGTCGCGAACCGCTCGATCGACGTCGCGACCGGCGCGTCGCTGACGAGCTCCGCGGCGCCGGGTTCGGCCCTCGCGCTCGAACCGCGCGAGATCGAGCTGACGTCGGCCTCCGGCGATTCGCCGGCCCTGCTCGCGGTCTCCAACAACGGCGTGTTGCGTTCGACGGCGACGGGCTCGGGCGTCGCGGCGCGCATCGACCTCGCCGCCGGTTCGCGGCTCGCCGCGCGCGGCAGCGTGACGATCGACGCGCCGGCGGGCGCCACGCTCGACGGCACGCTGTCGGTCGCCGGCGCGGACGTGTTGCTGCGGTCGCGGAACCTCGTGTTCGGCGCGACGCCGGCCGACGAGGTGCCGCTCGAAGGTATCCAGGTCGGCGATGCGCTGCTGCGCCAGATCAGCGGTGCCGGCGCACTGCGGTTCGTCAGCGACGGCATCATCGATTTCCAGGAGGCGCTGGCGCTGGGAGATGCCGAACACCCGCTCGGCAATCTCGAGCTGGCGGCGACCGAGATCCGCGCGCACGACCGCGAGACGGTCGTCGACGGCGAAACGCGCATCACCGGTTCGGCGATCTCCCTGTTCGCGCGCGACTTCGTGCTGCGCGGCGGCGCGTCGCAGACGGTGGCCGGCGCCGGCGGCAAGAGCACGTTCTCGGTGAGCGCGGACAACGTCGCGTTCGACGGCGGATTCCTCGACTTCAACGGCTTCGGCGCCATCTCGCTGGCGGCGCGCGGCGACCTGGCGGCGAAGGACACGACCGTCGTACGCGCGCCCGGCAACGTGACGCTGGCCGCGAATCGCCTGATCGGCGAGACGGCCGCGTCGCTGCGCGTCGACGCCGGCAACGACATGACCCTCGGCCGCGCGGCGAAGCCGATCGCGAACGCGACGCTGCCGGGGCTCGGCGCGTCGTTCGCCTTCGGCGCGCGCGATCTCGCGTACGACGGCAGCGCCTGGCTGCCGTCGGGCCTCGTGTCGCTCGCGGCGACGCGCAACCTGTCGCTCGGCGAGGGCGCGCGCATCGACGTCGCGGGCCGCGACGTCGGGATCGCGACGCATCCGGTCGGCACGCCGGGCGGCACGATCCGTCTGTCGGCCGGCGGCACGGTCTCTTCCGCCGCGACCTCGATGCTCGCGGCCGCCGGCGCGCTCGACGCGGCGGATGGCACGCTGGACGTCCGCGGCGCGGGCGCGGTGTCGCTCGGCGGCGCGATGTCCGGCGGCACGTTCCGGCTCGACGCCGGAACGCTCGCGGATCTCGACGGCCTGGCGACGCGTCTCGGCGCGGGCGGCTTCGGCGACCGGCGCGACGTGCGCGTGCGCAGCGGCAACCTGCTGGTCGGTAAAGGATCGAGCTGGGCTGCGCGGCACGTGAGCCTGGCGGCCGACACGGGCCGCGTCGACGTGTCCGGTTCCATCGCCGCGACGTCCGGCAACGAACGCGCGACGATCGATCTCTCCGGCGGCGCCGGCGTGACGCTGAATGCCGGCGCCTCGCTGAGCGCGCGCGGCGACGACGGCCTCGGCCGCGGCGGCTCGGTCACGATTGCCGCGAGCGGCGGCCGCGTCGACCTGGCGCCGGACTCCGTCATCGACGTGACCGGCGCGAAGGAGCCGGGTTCGGTCAGCGTGCGCGCGCGCGCGTTCGAGGACACGAACGAAGTGGCGATCGACCGGCTCGCGGCGAACGTGTTCGGCGCGGCCGCGCTGACCATCGTGCCGACGCTCGTCATCGACAAGGACGACACGCCGGACGTCATCGATGCCGCGGGCCTCGCGGGCTTCGCGGACCGGCTGCGCAACTGGCTGGCCGCGTCGGACGCCGGTGTGCGTGCGCGGCTCGTCACGCCCGACGGCATCGCGCTGCGCGTCTCGCCGGGCCTCGAGTTCCAGTCGGAACGCGACCTCGCGATCTCGGCGATGGATTTCTCGAGCTGGCGTTTCAACGGCGAGCCCGCGGAGATCACGTTCCGCACGACGGGTTCGATCCAGATCGCGAACGCGGGCACGAATGCGTTCTTCGGGGATGGCTTCACGACGGTCGGCGTCGGCACGACGGCGCGCAACGACCTGCGTGCCGATCGCTCGACGACGTTGCGGCTGATCGCGGGCGCCGATCTGTCCGCCGCGAACACCGAGACCACGGCGCGCGATTCCGCGTCCGACCTCACGCTGAACAACGTCTCCGTGCGCAGCGGCACCGGCGACATCACGCTGGCCGCGGCGCGCGACGTGGTGTTCAACGGCAATTCGTCGGTGTACACGGCCGGCAACGCGGGCGCACCGTCGATCAACATCCCGCGCGGCCCGATCGCGGTGTACGCGACCGGCGGCGGCAATGTCACCGTGCGCGCGGGCCGCGACGTGCTCGGCTCGCAGGTGATCCAGGCCGTCGGCGACTGGCAGCCGCGCCAGGGCCGCGGCACGACGACGTCGCCGGTGCGCTGGGGCGCGGACATCCGCGCGTTCCGCTGGAACGCGGGCACGCTCGGCGGCGGCGACCTGACGATGAGCGCGGGCCGCGACCTGCGCGATCTCACCGCCGCGACGGCCGATGCCGGCTATCAACGTGCCGACGGCACGCTGTCGCACTTCGACGGCGGCGTGATGACGCTCGACGCCGGCGGCGACATCTCGAGCCCGTTCCTGCACGTTACGGCCGGCGACAACCGCGTGACCGCCGGCGGCGGCCTGACGACGTCGCGCATCGCGAACGACGGCTCCGCGCTCGGCGCGTTGTTCTCGATGCAGGACGCGCGGCTGTCGATCGTCGCGCGCGACTCGATCGCGCTCGAGACGATCTTCAACCCGACCATGCTGACGCAGCCGGCGACGCTGGCCGCGAACCGCGTGTTCTTCTTCACGTACGGCGAGAATGCCGGCTTCAGCGCGACCAGCCTGACCGGCGACATCTCGACGTCGTTCGAGAAACTGCGCCTCGGCTCGTACCTGGGCGGATCGGTCGGCGATTCGAACGAGGCGTATCAATTGTTGCCGCCGAGCCTCGCGCTGCGTTCGTTGAGCGGCGACCTCCTGCTGGCGGCGGCGCCGTACCTGTTCCCGTCGTCACGGTCGAGCCTCGAGTTGTTCGCCGCGCGCGACGTGCGCATGAACGACGCGTTGCGCATGTCGGATGCGACGGCGCTGTCGCTGCCCGGCGCACTGGCCACCGCGACGAACGGCAACATCGATGCGCTGACGGGCGCGACGACGCTCGCGCTGCGGCACCTGAACGACGACACGCCGAACCGCATCACCGCGGGCCGCGACGTGGTCGGCGGCCGTTACTGGCTGTCGAAGTTCACCGAGCTGACCGCCGGTCGCGATGTGGTCGACGTGACGATGCGCGCGCAGAACCTGCGCGCCGGCGACGCGACGCGCGTCATCGCCGGCCGCGACGTGCGGCTCGCGGAGGAGACCGCGACGCTCGAAGTCGGCGGCCCCGGGCGCTTCGACATCCTCGCCGGGCGCGACATCGATCTCGGCTTCTCGCAGGGCATCGCGACGACCGGTCGCCTCCGCAACCAGGCGCTGCCGGCGCGCGGCGCCGATGTCACGGCCATCGCCGGCTTCCGTCAGCCGATGGATGCGCCGACGTTCATCGAGAAGATCATCGAGCCCACGTCGGCGTACGTGGAACTGCTCGTGGAGTACGTGCGCGAGGTGTCCGGTGATGCCTCGATGGACCGCGACACCGCGCTCGCGCAGTTCAAATTGTTCGACGCGGCGCTGCAGCGGCCGCTGCTCGTGCAGGTGTTCTTCCGCGAGCTCGATCTCTCGGGCAACGAGTTCACCGCCGACAACGCCACGGCCTACCAGCGCGGCTATGCGGCCATCGACGCGCTGTTCCACGGCAGCCGCGACCCGGACCTCGAGAACGGCACGCCGGGGTTCGTGAATCCGTATTCGGGCAACCTGTCGCTCGCGTTCAGCCGCATCTACACGGTCGGCGGCGGCGACATCAACCTGCTGGTGCCGGGAGGCATCGTGGACGTCGGCGTCGCCGTGCCGCCGGTCGGGGCGCCGGCGCGCAAACCGTCGGACCTCGGCATCGTCGCGCAGCGCGCGGGTGACGTGCGCATCTTCGCGGAGAACGACGTGTTGGTGAACGCGTCGCGCGTGTTCACGCTGGGCGGTGGCGACATCATCATCTGGTCGACGCTCGGCGACATCGACGCCGGCCGCGGCAAGAAGTCGGCGATCTCGGCGCCGCCGCCGCAGATCCTCATCGACGGCGCCGGCAACGTGGTCGTCGATCTCGCCGGCGCAGTCGCCGGTTCCGGCATCCGCGGCATCCTCACGGATCCCACGCTCGAGCCCGGCAACGTCAACCTGATCGCGCCGTCCGGCATCGTGAACGCCGGCGACGCGGGCATCGGCTCCGCCGGCAATCTGAACGTCGCGGCCCAACAGGTCGTCGGCCTCGACAACATCCAGGTCGGCGGCGCGTCGACCGGCGTGCCGGCGGAGACCAGCAACCTCGGCGCGGCGTTGTCCGCGGTCTCGGCGTCGTCGTCCGCGGCGTCGTCGTCGGCGACGAAAGATGCCGGCGGCGCCGCCGGCCCCGCGCAGAAAGCCTCGCTCGCCGACACCGCGCTCGGGTGGTTAGACGTGTTCCTCGAAGGTTTCGGCGAGGAGGTCTGCAAGCCCGCCGATACGGAGTGCCTCGACCGCAACCGGAAGAAGTAAGGCGGCGAGGCAACATAAGTGTCACATCGGGTCGGAATAATCGCCGGGGCTTCGGGCCGCGACGGCCGGCCGCATACATATATATAAGAGTCACCGCCCGCCATGACCCGTTCCGGACGCCTGATTTCGCGATTTCTGCTGCTGGCCCTGGCCGCTGCCACGGCCCACGCCGAGGGCAAGTGGTGGAACGACCAGTGGGCGTTCCGCAAGGAGATCACGCTCGATACGTCGCCGACCGGCGCGGCCATCGCGGGCTCGGCGACCGACGTGCCCGTGCTGGTGCGCCTCAGCCTCGGCAACTTCGCCTACTTCGGCGACACGAAGCCGGACGGCTCGGACCTGCGCTTCCTCGCGGCCGACGACAAGACGCCGCTGAAGTTCCACGTCGAGCGTTTCGACGCGACGGCGCAGATGGCCTTCGTGTGGGTCACGCTGCCGCGACTGACCGCGGGCGCGAACACCGACAAGATCTTCCTCTACTACGGCAACAAGGACGCGGCCGGGGCCGCCGACGTCGCCGGCAGCTTCGACAAGAACCAGGCGCTGGTCTATCACTTCGGTGCGGCGGCGAACACGCCGCAGGATGCGACGGCATACAAGAACGAGCCGCGCGAGTTCACCGCGGAAGTGAACCCCGCTTCGCTGATCGGTTCCGGCGCGACGTTCGCCGGCGGCCAGGCGATCACGATCCCGGCGAGCCCGACGTTGCGCCTGTTGCCGGCGCAGGGCATCACGCTGTCCGCGTGGGTGCGCGTCGAGGCGGCGCAGACGCAGGCGTACGTCGCGCAGCTCGCCGAAAACGGCCGCGAGCTCGTGCTCGGCATCGAGGGCCAGCAGGCGTTCGCGCGTTACACCGACGGCGCGCCGGTGCAGGTCGCGTCGACGAGCGCGTTGTCGACCGGCGAATGGCACCACCTCGCGCTGGTCGCGGGCAACGGTCAGCTCAGGCTGCTGGTCGACGGTGACGCCGCCGGCAACGCGGCGGTCACGCTGAACGAGATCGGCGGCGCACTGACGGTCGGCGGCGGCGCCGGCGGCCGCAACTACCTGACGGGCGAGATCGACGAGCTGGAAGTGTCCAACGTCGCGCGCGCCGACGACTGGCTGAAGGCGGCCGCGCGCAGCCAGGGCGTGATCGCGCCGCTGGTGGTGTACGGCGGCGATGCCTCGCGCGAGAGCGACGCGAGCGAGTCGTACATCGGCACGACGCTGAAGAGCGTGACGCTCGACGGCTGGATCATCATCGGCATCCTCGCGGTGCTGTTCTTCCTGTCGCTGTTCATCATGATCGGCAAGCTCGTGTTCCTCGGCCGCGTGGCCAAGGGCAACGCGGCGTTCCTCAAGCAGTTCCGCAAGATGCGCGACGACCCGGCGGCGCTCGAGCGCGCGGTCGGTCCGAAAGCCAGGGATGCCGACGAAGACGCCGGCGAAGCGAAGTTGCCGTCGATCTTCGAGAAGGAAGATCCCGACACCTTCGGCAGCTCGACGTTGTGGCGCCTGTATCACCACGGCATGCGCGAGACGCTGAGCCGCTTCGCCGGCCAGGCCGCGGGCGCGGACCGTGTGCGCACGCTGTCGGCGCAGTCGATCGAGGCGATCCGCGCGACGCTCGACGCCACGCACACGCGCATGACGCAGCAGCTGTCGGGCCAGATGGTGTGGCTGACGATCTCGATCGCCGGCGGACCGTTCCTCGGGCTGCTGGGCACGGTGGTCGGCGTGATGATCACGTTCGCGGCCATCGCGGTCGCGGGCGACGTCAACGTGAACGCGATCGCGCCGGGCACTGCGGCCGCGCTGGTCGCGACTGTTGCGGGTCTCGGCGTCGCGATCCCGTGCCTGTTCGGCTACAACTACCTGAACACGCGCATCAAGGAGATCGGCGCGGACAACCACGTGTTCGTCGACGAGTTCGTCACGCGCATCGCCGAGACGTACTCGTAATCCCATGGCAGGCGGCGGCGGCGACAAAGACGTCTACGACGAGATCAACATCACGCCGATGCTCGATCTGGCGTACGTGCTGCTCATCATCTTCATCATCCTGACCACCGCGACGGTGCAGGGCATCAAGGTGAACCTGCCGAAGGCGAGCGCGCAGCCGTCGCTGGCCGAGAACAAGACGAAGGCGATCAGCATCACCGCCGACGGCACCGTGTATCTCGACACCTTCCCGGTGAGCATGGGCGAGCTGGAGAACCTGTTGCGGCAGTACAAGGCGGTGACGCCGGACTTGCCGGTCATCATCAAGGCGGACTCGACGATCCAGTACCAGAAGGTCGTCGAGGTGCTCGACCTGCTCGGGCGGCTCGAGATCTCGCAGCTCGGTCTCGTCACGCAGCGCATCGTCAAGTGAGGTCGCCGTGAGCACACCCGCGAAAAAGAACTACGTACCGATGGTCCTGATCGGCTGCGCGCTCACGTCGCTCGGCGTGTGCTCCATCCTGTTCGTGAACCACATCCTGAAGAGCGAGGCGCCGCCGCCGAAGAAGCTCGTGCAGGCAGTGAAGATCATCCGCCCGCCGCCGCCGGAAGAATTGCCGCCGCCACCGCCGCCGCCGCCGGAAGAGAAGGTGGATCTCGCCGATCCGCCGCCGACGCCGGATCCGGTCGCCAGCAACGAACCGCCGCCGGGCGATCTCGGCCTCGACGCCGACGGCACCGCCGGTGGCGACAGCTTCGGATTGCTGGGCCGCAAGGGCGGACGCGACCTGCTCGGCACGAACGGCAGCGCCTACACCTGGTACGCGAACCTGCTCAAGGGCGCGATCCTCGAGAAACTGCAGAACCTGAAGGCGGCACGCTCCGGCGCGTACTCCGTCTCCGTGAAGGCGTGGACGCGGCCCGACGGCACGATCGAGAAGATCCGCCTCGCGCAGTCCACCGGCGATCGCGAGCGCGATCGCGCCATCGAGGCCGAGCTCGCGACGATCGGCCGCCTCGCGCAGGCGCCGCCGGACGGCCTGCCGCAACCGATGAGCCTGCGGCTCGTCTCGCGCACCTGACAAGAACGACAAAGGATCGACGATGACACGCTTGCATGCGCGCCTCGTGGCGCTCGCCATGGGCGCGATGGCTTCTCTCGCCAACGCCGCCCCGGCGGACGAACAACGCCTGATCGAGCTGCAGCACACGGTGGAGAACCTGTTGCGCGCGCTGGTCGACAAGGGCGTCATGACGCGCGAGCAGGCCGAGCTGCTGGTCGCCAATGCGCAGACGAAGGCGCAGACGGAGACCGCGGCCGCGCTCGCCGAGCAGAAGGCCGTCGAGGAGCGCGACGCCGGCGCCGTGCGCGTGCCGTACGTGCCGCAGATCGTGCGCGACGAGATCAAGAAGGAAGTGCTGACCGACCTCACGCCGCAGGTGACGAACCAGGCGGTGGCGGAGGCGATCTCGAACGACGCGCTGGTGCGTGCGCTGCCGGACTGGGTGCGCCGCATGCGCTGGAACGGCGATCTCCGGCTGCGCGGCCAGAGCGACACGTTCGCGGCCGACAACCTGCCGTTCACCTATACCGACGTGCTCGCGGTCAACGACAAGGGCGGCTTCACGAAGGCCGGCATCGCGCAGTTCGCGAACACCACCGAGGACCGGCAGCGCCTGCGCATGCGCGCACGCCTCGGCTTCGACGTCGAGCTCGGTTACGGCTGGACCGCCGGCGCGCGGCTCACGACGGGCAACAACCTGCGCGACGCCGTCTCGACGAATCAGACGATGGGCAACTACGGCGGGCGCTACACCGTCGGCTTCGACCAGGCGTGGCTGCGCTGGTCCGGCACGAACCGCACCAACCGCCAGTCGCTGACGCTGACCGGCGGCCGCCTGGCGAATCCGTGGCTGTCGTCGGATCTCGTCTGGGACCAGGACCTGATGTTCGAAGGCGTCACGGGCAACTACCGCTACAGCTTCTCGCGCGACGACGCGTTCGCGCGCAACTGGTTCTTCACGGCCGGCGCGTTCCCGCTACAGGAGCTCGAGCTGTCGAACAAGGACAAGTGGCTGTTCGGCGGCCAGACCGGCCTCGACTGGAAGACGCTGGGCGGCAACCGCTACCGGCTCGGCGTCGCGTACTACGACTACCTGAACATCTCGGGCACGCGCAACGCGTTCAACAGCACGTTGCTCGACTACACGGCGCCGACGTTCGTGCAGCGCGGCAACACGCTGTTCGACATCCACAACGACAACAACACGACCAACCTCATGGCGCTGGCCGGCGAGTACCGGCTGGTCGACGTCACCGCGAATCTCGATTTCCCGATCGGCACCGCGCATCGCCTCAGCCTGAACGCGGACGTCGTCGAGAACATCGGCTTCGACAAGGCGGACGTGTTCGCGCGCTCGGCGCTCGACGTCGAGGAGAGGACGCGCGGGTACCAGGGCGAGCTTGCTTTCGGCAGCGCGCGTTTCAACGAGCGCCATGCCTGGCGCGCCTCGATCGCGTACCGCTATCTCGAGCAGGACGCGGTGCTCGACGCGTTCACCGATTCGGACTTCCGGCTCGGCGGCACGGACGTGAAGGGTTTCATCATCGGGCTCGACTTCGCGTTCTCGCCGCGCGCGTACACGCGGCTGCGCTACCTGAGCGGCAACGAGATCGACGGCCTGCCGTTCGGCGTCGACATGCTGCAGCTCGACATGAACGCGACGTTCTGAGGAGAAGGCCATGCTGACCCGGATGCGCACGTTGATCCTGCTGCTGCTGGCGCTCGCCGTGCTGGCGACGCTGCCCGCCCATGCGCAGTCCGCGCGGCAGGGCGGCGGCGGCAACGCGCAGCTGACGCAGCAGTTGCAGCAGCTGGCGGCGGAGCGCACGCAACTGCAGGCCGACAACGCGCGCCTGAAGCGCGAGCTCGACGAGACGCGCAAGGAGCGCGACTCGCTGAAGGGCGAACGCGAGAACACCGAGAAGAAGCTGCGCAGCTCCGCGGCGCTGGCCTCGCGCGCCTCCGGCGACCGCAAGCAGGTCGAGGACGACCTGGCGCAGACGCGCGACAAGCTGACCGAGCTGGTGACGAAATTCCGCGAGACCGCCACGACGTTGCGCGACGTCGAGACCGAACGCGCCGGCCTGCAGCAGCAGGTGCAGGCGGGCGGGCAGGAGCTGAACGCCTGCGTCGACCGCAACGCGAAGCTGTACGCGATGAACGACGAGATCCTCGACCGGCTCGAGAACCAGGGTTTCTGGACGTCGGTCGCGCGCGCGGAGCCGTTCACGCGGCTGAAACGCACGCAGCTCGAGAACCTGGCCGACGACTACCGCGCGCGGGCGGGAGATACCCGGGTCGAGGCGGCGACGCCGCCGAAGTGAGCGCGCGGCGCGCGGCCGCGCGCCGGGCGGACTAGCTAGTCCGCGGCGCGGCGGCGGGCGAGATCGCGCGGCCTCGCGCGGAATTCACGCCGCTGCCACGAGACCATCACCGCGCCCGCCGACACTCGCGTCCGGCGGAGGCGCATTCAAGTCTTCGAATCGGGCGCATGGATGGTGAGCCGCGATCCCCAGCGCGACTGCTTCCCCGGTGGTCTGGCCGACGAGAGTCGGCCAGCGCTCGGAGCTCGGCTGAGGCACCGATGGCAACCGATTCGAAGACTTGAGTGCGTCTCGACGAGCCCGAGCCTCACGCCCGGACGCTAAGTGGCTGATATTTCAAAATCGTGGCCTTGCGACGTTGTAAGGCCACTCACGGGGTTTCCCCGGACACCGGCCCGCCATCGCTGTGAAATAATCGCGCCGCATGCAACTTCGCTACCGGATCCTCAACGTGTTCACGTCGGGCGGCGCGCGCCTGTCGGGAAATCCGCTGGTCGTCGTCGAAGACGGCACCGGCCTCGAGCTCGCGCAGATGCAGGCGCTGGCGCGGCAGTTCAACGTGTCCGAGACGACGTTCATCCTGCCGTCGAAACGCGCCGCGGCGCTGGTGCGGATCTTCACGCCGGCGTACGAGATGCCGTTCGCCGGCCATCCGACGCTCGGTACCGCGCATGTCTGCCGCGCGCTCGGTCTCGGCGGCGACCAGCTCGGGCTCGAGATGCGCGCCGGCATCATCCCGGTGACCGCGAACGGCGATCACTGGACGCTGCGCGCGGCCGCGGCGACCTCGCGGCTCGTCGACGTCACGCCGCCCGAGCTCGCCAGGTTGTTAGGCCTGGAAGCCGGCGACATCGGTTTCCAGCCGCTGTGGATCAAGGCGGGACGCGAGCAGTTGATCGTGCCGCTGACGAGCGAGGAGGCGGTGCGCAAGGTGCGGCCCGGACCCGAGCTGTTCGAGCGGCTGAAGAGCGCGGATGGCGCGGGCCAGGCGCTGGTGTTCGCGTCGATGGGCGCGAAGAAGATCCTCGGCCGGTTCTTCTTCCCGGACGGCGCGGCGATCCTCGAGGATCCGGCGACCGGTTCGGCGTGCGCGAATCTCGGCGCGTGGTTCATCGAGATGGGCCGTCGGCCGCCGCTGTCATTCGAGGTCAGCCAGGGCGAGTTCGTGGGCCGGCCCTCGCTGCTGCAGCTCGAAGTCAACGCGGACAACGAAGTTTTCGTCGGCGGCGACGTGATCGAGATAGGATCGGGGCAACTCAATCTCTAGGAGCGCTCGATGAGCGTCGACAGCTATCACAAGCGCAAGGTCGGCAACCGCACGTTGTCGCCCGAGACGCAGATGATGGGATACGGTTTCGATCCCGCCCTGTCCGAAGGTTCCCTCAAGCCGCCGATCTTCCTCACGTCCACGTTCGTCTTCCGCAACGCGCAGGACGGCAAGGATTTCTTCGACTACACGTCGGGGCGGCGCCAGCCGCCGCCGGGCACGGCGCCCGGCCTCGTGTACTCGCGCTTCAACAATCCGAATCTCGAGGTCCTCGAGGATCGGCTCGCGTTGTGGGAAGGCGGCGAGAGCGCGGCGGTGTTCTCGTCCGGCATGTCGGCCATCTCGACGACGTTGTGGGCGTATCTGAAACCCAACGACGTGCTGCTGATGAGCGAGCCGCTGTACGGCGGCACCGAGACGCTGATCGACAAGACCCTGCCGGCGTTCGGCATCGGCGCCGTGCGGGTCGCGGATGCGGTGAATCGCGAGGCGGTCATGGCCGGCGCGAAACGCGCGCTCGAGATGGCGCGGCAGAAGGGCGGCCGAGTCGGCTTGCTCGTCACCGAGACACCGGCGAACCCGACGAACAGCCTGGTGGACCTGGCGCTGTGGCGCGAGGCGTCGGAGTGGCTGGCCGGGCAGCAGGGCGGGGCGCGTCCGCCCGTCGCGGTCGACAACACGTTCCTCGGGCCGGTATTCCAGAAGCCGCTCGAGCACGGCTCGGACATCGTGATGTATTCGCTGACGAAGTACGTCGGCGGGCATTCGGATCTCGTCGCGGGCGGCGTGATCGGCGCGAAGGCGCTGCTGCAGCCGGTGCGCGCGCTGCGCAGCGCGCTCGGCACGCAGCTCGATCCGAACACCTCGTGGATGATCATGCGGTCGATGGAGACGCTGGCGCTGCGCATGCGCGCCGCGTCGGACAACGCGGGGCGCGTCGCGGGGTATCTCGCGCAGCATCCGAAGATCGCCAGCGTGAACTACCTGGGGTTCCTCAAGGCGGGGGATCCGCGGGCCGCGGTGTTCGCGAAGCAGTGCAAGAGCGCGGGCTCGACGTTCTCCTTCTCGATCCGCGGCGGCGAGGCTGAGGCGTTCCGCATGCTCGACGCGCTGCAGGTGATGAAGCTGGCGGTGAGCCTGGGCGGCACGGAGACGCTGATCTCGCATCCCGCCTCGACGACACACTCGGGTGTCGCGAAGGAGACGCGCGACCGCATGGGCGTGACCGATGCGCTGATCCGGATCTCCGTGGGCATCGAGAACGCGGACGATCTGATCGCGGACCTGGAGCAGGCGCTGGCGAAGATGTGAGTCGTGGAACCCAGCACACACACCGGAACATGGGTCCTCCCCAAGGAGTCCTACTCCGCGCGGGTCAACGGCGCCTGCCTGTGCGGCGCGGTGACGTGGTCGTACGACGGCCCGTTCCAGGCGATGTTCCATTGCCATTGTTCGGTGTGCCGCAAGCATCACGGCACGTTGTTCGTCACCACGGTCGTCGGCGCGTTGACCACGTTCCACTGGCGCACCGGCACCGAGAAGATAGGCACGTGGCAGTCGTCGCCGCACGAACGGCGCGCGTTCTGCACGGTGTGCGGGTCGAAGGTGCCGCGCGTCGAACTCGAATCGCAGCGCGTGTTCATGCCGGCCGGCGCGTTGACCGGCGAGCTCGGCATCCGGCCG
Organism: Steroidobacteraceae bacterium; assembly: GCA_035502995.1. Taxonomy (GTDB): domain Bacteria; phylum Pseudomonadota; class Gammaproteobacteria; order Steroidobacterales; family Steroidobacteraceae; genus CADEED01. The sequence continues at coordinate 24,896 of DATJTW010000076.1, forward strand.
CAGATGCACCTGTTCGCCGGATCGAAGGCCGCCGGCTACACGATCGCCGACGGGCTGCCGCAGCACGACGAGTATCCGCCGGGCTGGGGCGCGACCGGGTTGCCGACGCCGGCACGACCGTCGCGCGAGGGCGTCGTCAGCGGCTCGTGCGCGTGCAACGCGGTGCGCTTCGAGCTGGCGGCCCGGCCGAAGCTGATGCGGCATTGTCATTGCGGCCGGTGTCAGCATGCGCGCGGTGGCGCCCACGCGACCAACATCGTGTGGCCGCTGGACGGCGCGTCGTACCTGAGCGGTGAAGAGAAGGTGGTCGACTTCCCGCTGCCCGGCGCGCAGTTCTTCGGCGTGGCGTTCTGTGCGGATTGCGGCGGTGCGTTGCCGAGGAAGTCGGTGGGGCGCGGGTTCCTCGTCGTGCCGGTCGGGTCGCTGGACGCGGATCCGGAGATCCACCCGCATTGCCATCAATACGTGTCGTCGAAGGCGCCGTGGTACGAGATCCACGATGGCGTGCCGCAGTTCGCCGACGCACCGCCGCTGCCGAAGTAATGGGGACAGTCCCCGTTTGCTGGCAAAAGGGGACAGTCATCGCTCGCGGTTTCCGATGACGCGCGAGCTTCGCTGACACGCCACCTTCACGTCCGCGCCACGCCACGATCAAACTTCTCCGCGATGCTCCTCCCGCCAGGTCGGTTCGGGAGGCCGCATGGAACAGACGCTACGCTCCTCGCACGGAGAGGATCGCAAGGACGCCGGCAACAGCTACGAGCTCGAGCAACAGCTCGAAGCCGCCGAACGCCGCTACGCCGAAGCCCGCGGCGCCAGCACGAAAGCCCGCGAGGAATGGCGCGCGATCTCGGTCCAGCCGGGCGCCACGCCGGCGGCGATCGAGGCGGCGCGAGCGCGGTTCGACGCGATCGCCGCGCGCTGCAAGCGGTTGCACGACCTGATCGACTCGCTCGAAGCGAAACTCGATCTGTGATTCCGCGAAGACTGCCGCGAAAACTTCATCCGCGCGCCACATCGCACCGCTAACCTCCGCGCCGCCCATGAACACGGTCACCGAATTCCTCGCCCCGGACGGCTACTCGCTCGAGCGCCAGGTCGCGATCGCCCGGCGGCGGCTGGCCGATGCGCGGGCCGCGGCGCATCGCGCCTTCGAGGAATACCGGATCTACGAAGCGCGCGACTCGCATGTCGAGACGATCCGGCTCGCGCGCGCCCGCGCCGAAACCACGGCCGCGCAATGCCGCAAGCTGCGCGCGGTGCTCGCGAAGATCGAAGCGCTGCGGGACTGCGGCTGCGAGTCGCCGCCGGTGTCGATCGTCAGGGCCACGGCCTGAGCACCACTCGCCGTGTGACTGTCCCCTTTTGCTGGGAAACGGGGACTGTCCCCATTACCGCCGGTTGAAGCCGCCGCCGGTGATCTCGCCATCCCCGACCGGCGCGCTCTTGCGCTTCGGCTCGTCCTTCGACGGCTCCGGCGGCACGCGGAACAGCCTGGCGTCCGGCTCCTGGCGCTTGATGTCGCGCAGCTTGTAGCGCGTCTCGCCGGTGCGCGGATCGGAGTAGGTAGCCTCCACCACGACCTGCAGATCCTGCCCGTACCACTGCTCGGCGGACATCTTGATCGGCTGCTCGTTGCCGATGGCGCCGGCCGGGATCGTCGACTCGATGCGGCTGCCCGACACCTTCTCGCCGTCGAGCTCGCGCTCGCCTAGGTTCGTCGGTCGCGTGACGTTCGGCGGCGGCGGCGCGCGTTCGCCGGCCGGACTGCCGCCCGCGCGGCACGGCCGGATGGGCACGGTCACCGCCTGCGTCGCGTTCGACTGCAGCAACGTGCGCGTGCCGGTGGACGGATCGTCGATGACCGTCACCGTCGAATTCACCTCGACCGGCAGCGGCCCGCCGATCGACGACAGCGAATATTCCGAGCGCGTGCGGCCATCGCTGTCGCGCCACAGGCGCACGCGGTTCTGCCGCACGATGCGGTTGCCGTCCGGCAGCGTCGTGACGATCTCGGTGGTGCCGAGCGCCGAGTACGGCGCGCCGGTCACGACGCGCACGTCGTTGGTCGCGCGTTGCGCGACGGACTCGGGCGCGGGGCAGGGCGGCACCGCGCCGGCGGCGGCACCCGTGCCGCCCGCCGCACCCGGAACGCCGTCCGCCTCGGCGAACGCCGGCGCGATACCCGACGCGGCCACCGCCACCGCGATGGCAACGGCCCTGGCGATGTCTCCCCGCAGCGCGCGGCGACTACGGAGTCTGCGTGACGACATGCGTTTCCTCCGCGGCCGGGACGATGTTCTGGATGCGCACCGTGCCGTCGTTCGACACGACGATGTCGACCCAGTAACGCGTGCCCGCCGCCTGCGAGCGTCCGTCGACCGCGACCAGCGTGCCGTGCGACGAGAACTGCGCCGGGATCTTCAGCGCGACGGAATCCGTCGGCCACATCGAAAAATCCGCCGGCGGCCACGCAGGTTCGCGCGAGCTCACCGCCAGCGGCGGCGCCGTCGCGCGCTCCAGCCGGGCGCCGAGCCACACGCCGATACCCGCCGTCAGGCCGGCGAGCCCGGCCGCCAGTGCCCAGGTCGGCACGCGCGCCCGGCGCGAGCCGGGTGCGCCGCGCGCCATCTCGACACCGCGTGCCATCCCGGCACCGCGCGACATCCCGCCAGGACGCGACATCTCCGCGTCGCGCGGTCCTTCGGCATGTCGCCGGCGACGCGGCACCCCTTTTTCAACCGGCGCTGCGACCAATCGCTCGACTCGCGCATCCAGATCCCGGCTGGGCACGCAGCGCGCGAGATCGCGCGCGTACGCGCCGGTCAGCTCCGTCAACTGCGGCGACAGTTCCTCGCTCATGTGAGGCCTCGCTGTGCCAGCGGCAGGTCCGGTTGGAGATCGACGACTTCGAGGGAGACGAGACGGATGGTCAACAAGGCGCGCGCCCGATGCAGACGCGAACGCACGGTGCCCACCGGGCAATCGAGTATCGACGCGACGGCGGCATACGGCAGCTCCTCGAGATCGCACAACGCGATGACCTCGCGATGCGGCAGCGGCAGCTCGAGCATGGCGCGGCGGAACGCGGCCGTGAGCTCGCTGCGCGCGATCTCGTCGACGGAATCGTCGGGCGATGCACCGCGTGACTCGCCGGCGTCGTCGAGCGCGACGAAGCGCTTCTGCTGGCGGAAATGATGGCTGATCCGGTGCCGCAGCACGCCGCACAGATAGGCGAACACCGAGCCCTGCGCCGGATCGAAGTTCGCGGGCTCGCGCATGAGCTCGACGAACGTGTCGTGGACCATGTCCTCGGCGGATTGCCGCGAGCGGCACATCGCGGCGGAGAAGCGCAGCAGCGCGCGCCCGTGTTTCTCGTACAGCGGCCGCAGTGCGGTGCCGTCGCCGGCGACCAGTTGCGCCACGTAGTCAGCGTCGTCGTTGATCAGGGTCATGTGAGGGGCGCCCGGCCGCGTTCTGACTGCGTCGAAGTTTGGACGCGGTCGCCATGAAAAGTTCCGCCGCATGTGTGTCAGGTCCGGCAAGAAGCCGACACACTCAGCCACGTTCGACGAGCACGCCGATGACATAACCCTCACCGTGTACGGTCTTGATGATGCGCGGTCCGCGCGCGTCGTCGCCGAGGATCTGGCGCAGCCGCGAGATGCGCACGTCGATGCTTCGATCGAAGGGATCGGCGTCGCGCCCGCGCGCGAGCTCGATCAGCCGGCCGCGCGAGACGACGCGGTTGCCGTGCGCGAGCAGCGACGCGAGCACGCGGTACTCCGAGCTGCGCAGCGCGGTGGTCTTTCCCTGCGGGTCGCTGAGCTCGCGGGCGACGATGTCGAGCTGCCAGCCGCCAAAACGATAGAGCCGGTTGCGCGGCGTCCCCGGCTCGCGCGCACCGCCGCCGGCGCGGCGCAGGATGTTGCGGATGCGCGCGACCATTTCCCTGAAATTCAAGGGTTTCACGAGAAAGTCGTCCGCGCCCATCTCGAGGCCGACGATGCGGTCGACGTCGTCCGCGCGGCGTGTCGTGATGACGACGGGCACGTCGCTGGTCGCCAGCAGAGACCGGCACACACGCAGCCCGTCGTCGTCGCCATTGAGGTCGAGCACGATCAGGTCGATGCGCGTGCGTTCGAGCGCGCGCTGCAGGCCGAGGCCGGTGCTCGCGGTGGTGACTCGATAGGCGTGACGCTCGAGATGGCCGGCGAGCGCGGCGCGGCTGTCGCGGTCCTCGTCGACGATCAACACGTGTTTGGGCAGCGAATCGATCATGGGTGCGGGCGTATTGCCACGAGCGCGACGAAAGGTTCCATCGTTGCAGCGCGCGAACATCCGGTAACAATTCTTGACAATTTCGCATCGAGTCGGCGGAAACCCGGCGCGCGGATTCGTGTCACATGCCGGGATGCAAAGAACAGGTCTCGTCCTCCTCGCGGCGTTGCTGCTCTCCACGGTAGTTAGAGCGGACTTCACCGTCACCGACATCCGCGTCGAGGGATTGCAACGCATCCCCGAGGGCACGGTCTTCAACATCCTGCCGGTCAACATCGGCGACGTCCTGACGACGCAGCGCATCCGCGAGTCGCTGCGCGCCGTGCATGCCAGCGGCTTCTTCCGCGACGTGGAGCTGCGCCGCGAGGATCCCGGCGTGCTGGTGGTCGTGGTGCAGGAATACCCGTCGATCCGCGGCTTCGAGATCATGGGCAACAAGGACATCAAGAAGGAAGACCTCGAGAAGTCGCTGCGCAACGTCGGCCTCGCCAGCGGCAAGCTGCTGAACCGCTCGACGCTCGAGGACGTGCGCCAGTTCCTGATCGAGCAGTACTTCACGCGCGGGCGCTACGACGTACGGGTGAACACGGACGTCGACGACGTCGGCGCGAACCTCGTGGACGTGAAGATCACCATCGCCGAGGGCAAACGCGCCCGGATCCGGCAGATCAGCCTGGTCGGCAACGAACACTTCACGGACCAGCAGGTGCTCGGCGGCAACGAGCTGAAGCCGACGAACCTCCTGTCCTTCTACAAGCAGGACGACAAGTACTCGCGCGAATCGCTGAACGGCGATCTCGAGAAGATCCGCTCCTGGTACATGGACCGCGGCTACGCGAACTTCGAGATCACCTCGACGCAGGTGGCGCTCGCGCCGGAGAAGGACGACCTCTTCATCACCGTGAACGTGTTCGAAGGGCAGACCTTCAAGATGGGCGCGGTGAAGCTGGCCGGGCGCTTCGTGGTGCCCGAGTCCTCGCTGCGCCATTACGTGTTCATCAAGGCCGGTGACACGTATTCGCAGCACCTCATCACCGCCAGCGAGGAGGCGATGCGCAACCGCCTCGGCGAGGAAGGCTTCGCCTTCGCCGACGTGCACGCCGTGCCCATCGTCGACAAGGACGGCAACATCGGCCTGACGTTCCAGGTCGAGCCGAACGCGCGCACGTACGTGCGCCGCGTGAATTTCAACGGCGTGCAGAAGACGAACGACGACGTGCTGCGCCGCGAGTTCCGCCAGCTCGAAGGTTCGGTGCTGTCGAACGCCGCGGTGAAGCGCTCCGAGGAACGGCTGCAGCGGCTGCCGTACATCAAGAGCGTGAAGACGGAGACGAAACCGGTGGCGGGGACGCCGGACCTCGTCGACGTCGAGGTGCAGGTCGAGGAGGGCCCGTCATCGACGCTGGGCGGCGGCATCGGCTACTCCGAGCGCCAGTCGTTCATGTTGTCGGGCAACTTCGTCGACGCGAACCTGCTCGGTACCGGCGACCGCCTCGCGATCGAGCTGAACGGCGGCAAGTACAGCAAGACGTATTCGGTCGCGCACACCAATCCGTACTTCACGGTCGACGGCCTGTCGCTGTCGTTGAACGGCGGCTACCAGCAGCAGGAGCGCCTCACCGCCTCGTACTCGCAGTTCACGACCGAGACGTATTCGACCGGCTTCTCGCTGGGCTATCCACTGACCGAGAACCAGGGCGTGAACTTCGGCCTGAGCTTCAGCCACCAGGACCTGGCGACCGTGTTCTCGAGCAGCACGCAGCTGCGCGACTGGGTGCGCCACAACGGCGACGACTACTTCCGCCGCGTCGGCAGCGATCCGATCCTCGGCACGATCCTCGACGTCGCCGAGATCGGCCTGGGCTGGGGCTACGACAGCCGCGACCGCTCGCTGTTTCCGACGAAGGGCGGCTCGCATCGGCTCAGCGTCTCGGTGACGCCGCCGGGCGGTTCGGTGAGCTACGCGATCGCCAATTTCCGCTCGCAGCAGTTCTTCCGCATCCCGCTGCCGCTGATCGACAAGATGCCGTTCATGCTGTCGACCAACATCGGCTACGGCACGGCGTTCGGCGACACCACCGGCATCCCGCCGAACCGCCACGTGTTCACCGGCGGCAGTGAGTCCGTGCGCGGCTTCAAGGACGGCACGCTCGGCCCGCGCGACTCGCTGGGCAATCCGTTCGGCGGCGACGCCGGCTTCTCGACGCAGCTCGAAGCCATCATCCCGCTGACCGGCAAGTTCGCGAGCAGCGGCCGCGTCAGCCTGTTCGTCGACGCCGGCCAGTCCTACTACCTGGGCGACACGCAGTTCCGCAATAGGCGCGGCGACCGCACCAGCTACGGCTTCGATCTCGGCGATGCGCGCGTGTCCACCGGCGTCGCCGTGCAGTGGCTGTCGCCGATGGGACTGTTCCGCTTCAGCTGGGCGAAACCCCTCAAGTACCAGAGCGAGACGCGCCGCGAATTCGGCGACGAGCTCGAAACCTTCCAGTTCTCGGTTGGCCAGGCGTTCTAGCCACTTTCACGGAGTCATCATGTTCAATCGCAATTTCCTGATGCGCGCTGCGCTCGTGGCCGCGGCGCTGGCCCTGGTTTCCTGCGGCGGCGGCGGTGGCGGCGGCGGCAAGGCGAAGATCCGCCTGCTGAACCTCAGCACCGGCTACACGTCGCTCGACCTCATCACCAACGTCCAGGACGACGATGACGACGACGTCACGCAGTCGTCGAACGTCGCGCTCGACTCGGTCAGCGAGTACGTCGACCTCGATGCGGACAACTACACCATCAAGCTCAAGCGCACCGGCTCCGGCAGCGTGCTGCGTTCGTTCACCGGCGAGCAGCTGGTCAACGACACGATCAACACGTACGTCGCGTTCGGCGAGGTCGGCGCGTTCGGCGCGCTGAAGCTCGACGACACGCAGGACGACGCGGATGCGGGCGAGACCAAGCTCGCGCTCGCGAACCTGTCGTCGGCGGGCAACCTCGACGTGTACATCACGGGCGCCGACGTCGATCTCGACGACACGACGCCGGTGGCCTCGGGCGTCGGCGCCGGCTTCCAGAACATCACCGTCGACAGCGGTTCGTTCCGCCTGCGCGTCACCGCCTCCGGCGACACGTCCGACGTACGGCTCGACATCCCGACGTTCACGCTGGCGGACAAGGGCGTCGCCGCGCTGATCTTCACGTCGACGCAGGGCGGCACGCTGGCCAATGCGATCTATCTGCCGCAGGAGGGGCAGCCGACCAAGCTGACGAACGCGAAGTCGCGCGTGCGCGCGGCGATCGGCGCCGCGAACGGCGCGAACGCCTCCGTGCAGGTGGGCGGCGTCACCGTGCTCGCGACGGCGACCGCCGGCGTCATCGGCAGTCGCTACACGTTGCTGGATTCCGGTTCGCAGGCCGTCACGCTGGTCGTCAACGGCACGCAGGTGACGGTGCCCAACGTGCAGCTCAGCGCCGGCGCCGACTACACGCTGCTGGTGTACAGCACCGCGAACGGCCCGACGACCAGCCTCGTCGTCGACGACAACCGGCTGCCGACCAGCAGCACGCAGGTCAAGTTGCGCCTGCTGAACGGCATGTCGACGCTGGCCGCACCGATCACGTTGTCGCTGGATTTCTCGCCGCTGGTCGAGGGCACGTTGCTCGGCGAAGTCTCGGACGAGGTGGAGGTGTCGAGCGGCAGCGACCGCCAACTCGACGTGTCGAACACGTCGACGGCGGCGGCGATCCTCACGCGCACCGGGCTGTCGCTGCAGCAGAACTCGGTCTATACGTTCTTCATGACCGACAACGGCGCGACGCCGATCGGCGTGTTGCGCCGGGATCGTTAGTTGGTCGGGTGGCGCTGCACCTGGGACAGCTCCCGGTGCAGCGCCTCCGGGTCGACCGGTTTCACCAGGTGCTTCACGAAGCCGGCCTGCCGCGACATCAGCCGGTCTTCGGGGAAACCGTAGCCAGTCAACGCCACCAGCCGGATGTTCGCGCCGGCCGGGTGATTGCGGATGCGGCGCGCGAGCTCGTAGCCGTCCATGCCGCCGGGCAGGCCGATGTCGATGAACGCGACGTCGAGCGGTCCGGCGACCGTTTCGCGCTCCAGCATCTGCAGCGCGTGTTCGCCGTCGGGCGCCTCGCAGACGTCGTGGCCGTGCGCCAGCAACACCGCGCGGTACATCTCGCGCGAATCGTGGTTGTCGTCGACCAGCAGGACGCGCCGCGACTCGAACGAGCGTTTCGCGTCGGCGCCGTTGCCGGCGGTCGACTCGAGGCGCGGCGCCTTCACCGTCGGCAGCCGCACCGTGAACGTGGAGCCGCGGCCGTCACCGTCGCTGTGCGCCTCCACCGTGCCGCCGTGCATCTCGGCGAGCCGGCGCACCAGCGTGAGACCGATGCCCAAGCCACCGCGCGAGCGGTCGATGGTGTGGTGCGCCTGCACGAACAGGTCGAAGATCTTCGGCAACATGTCGGCGGGGATGCCGATGCCCTGGTCCGCGACGCGCACCACGGCGTCGTCGCCCTGGCGCCCGACGAACACGCTGACGATGCCATCGCCGCGCGTGAACTTCAGCGCGTTCGACACGAGGTTGCCGACGATCTGCTCGATGCGCACCTGGTCGCCCGAGATCCACACGGGCTCGGAGACGAGATCGACGCGGCCCTGGTTGATCGGGTTGCCGGCGGCGATGACGCTGACCGACGCCTTCACCGCGTCGGCGAGGTTCACCGGCGCGCGCTTCAGCACGATCTTGCCGGTGACGGCGCGGCCGACGTCGAGCAGGTCGTCGACCAGCCGCGCCATGTGCGTGACCTGGCGCTTGATGATGCCGGTGGCGCGCTGGCCCATCGGGTCGGACTGGTTCAGCAGCGTGAGCGCGTGCACCGCGCCCTGGATCGCGCCGAGCGGATTGCGCAGCTCGTGCGCGAGCATCGCGAGGAACTCGTCCTTCGAGCGGTTCTCGCGCTGCGCACGCGCCAGCGAGCTGATGTCGGAGAGGATCAGCGTGCGGTGTTCGACGTCGTCGAGCACGATGCGCGAGAACGTGACCTGGACCTCGGTGCTCTCGTGGCCGTCGACGACCAGGCGCGTCTGGTAGCGGCCCGAGCCGTGGTCGAGCATCGCGCGCACGATCTCGCCCTCCGCGGCGGGTAGATAGCGGCCGATCGACGTGCCGAACGCCTGTTCGAGCGGCACGCGCACGAGATCGGCGAAGCGCTGGTTGCAGTAGACGATGTCGCCGGTCACCGAGAGCGTGGCCGCGCCTTCCTGCATGCGCTCGACCAGCGCGCGGTAAGGCGCGTCGGCGCTGCGCAGCGTGAACACGCGGCGCTCGCCTTTCTCGTCGGCCAGCAGCAGCGCGTCGATCTCGCCGGAGTAGATGGCGTGCAGGTTGCCTTCGGCTTCGGCCAGGCGCGCGCGCAGTTCGTCGATGTCGAGATCGTCAGGGCTCAAAGGCCACCTGTACTTCGGGCGGGATGCCGAGACCGTTCAGCAGGCGCCGCCGGTCGCTCATGTCGCCCACGACCAGTCGTTGCGGCGCGGGCTGGCACTTCACCAGCGTGGGGATCGCGATGATCTGGTCCGCGCTGATCCGGCTCGGCTGTTGATAGACGTCGATGATGTCCAGCTCGTAGCGGCCGACCAGGTACTGCTCGCAGATCTCGCGCACGGCCGAGATCGCCCGCGTGGACCGGGGCGTCAGACCCGTCACGTACAGGCGCAGCACGTATTTTTCGGGGTCGGTCACGCACTGGCTCGGCGCGGGCGCAAATCCAGGCCCACGAGCACACGTTCGGTGTTGGACAGGTCGCCGATGATCTTCTTGATCGGCGTGGGTAGTTTGCGCACGAGCGTCGGCAACGCGAGGATCTGGTCGCCGCGACCCAGCGCGGGGTTTTCGACCAGGTCGATCACCTCGATGCTGTAGCGGCCGGCGAGATGTTCCTCGCAGATCTTGCGCAGGTTGGCGAACGCGCGCCCGGCCTTCGGCGTCTGGCCGGCGACGTACAGCCGCAAATCCCACTTGTCAGTGGCGGGACTCATGACCGGCTCCCGGACTTGCGGCCGGCCTTGCCACGCGATTTGCGTTTCGCACGCGCAGGCGCCGCGGCCGATGTCGACGCGGGCGGCAGCAGCGTGATGCCCTTCGACGTGAAGCGGAACGGCCGCACTTCGTCGGAATGCGGCATGCCGCGCGACTTGAGCACGTACAGGTTGCGCGTGCGCTGGCGGTCGATCGACTCGATGGCCACCAGGATCCACGTGTCCATCAGCGACGAGATCATCGCCTCGGTGTGCTCGAGCGACTGCGTGGGCGTGGTCAGGCTGGTGAACATCGCCGTGATGCCGCGCGTCTTCAGGTAGTCAATGACGCGCGTGAGCATGGAGCGCACGTCCGCGGTCGTGCCGACGGCCATGAGGTTCGTCACCGGGTCCATGACGACCACGTCGGGATCGTTGATCTCGACGGCGTGGTGCATCTCGACCAGGTGGGTCTCGAGGCCGTGGCGGCTGGGACGATCCGCATGGAACACCAGCAGGCCCTTGTCGACCCAGCGCTTCAGGTCGATGCCGGCCGACGCCATGTTGCGGATCATCTGCTGCGGCGATTCCTCGAACAGGAAGTACAGGCACTTCTCGCCGCGTGCGCAGGCCGCGTTGACGAAATGCGCGGACAGCGTGGTCTTGCCGGTGCCGGCGGTGCCGGACATCAGCACCGTGCTCGCGCGGTAGAAGCCCTGGCCGCCGAGCATCCCGTCGAGCTCGGGCAGGCCTGAGGAGATGCGCGACGACGGCGCCTCGTGCTCGAGCAGCAGCGAGGTGACCGGCAGCACCGTGATGCCGTCGCGATCGATGAGGAACGGGTATTCGTTCGTGCCGTGCGTCGAGCCGCGGTACTTGACGACGCGGATGCGGCGCGTGCTGATCTGGTCGTGCACGCGGTGATCGAGCGAGATCACCGCGTCGGTGATGTATTCCTCGAGACCCTGGCGCGTGAACAACTGCTCGCCGCGCTCCGCCGTGACGATCGTGGTCATCTTCTTGTCGCGCAGCCAGCGGAACAGCCGGCGCAGTTCGGCGCGCAGGATGCCGGTGTCCTTGAGACCGCCGAACAGCGTCTCGATGGTGTCGAGCATGACGCGCCTGGCGCCGACTTGTTTAATCGCGTGATCGAGCCGCACGAACAGGCCCTCGAGATCGTATTCGCCGGTCTCTTCGATCTCCGAGCGGTCGACGTGCACGTAGTCGATGAGCAGCTTGCCCTCGGCGACCAGCTTGTCCAGGTCGTAGCCCAGCGAACGCACGTCCGCGGCGAGCTCCTCGGCGTTCTCTTCGAACGTGAGCAGCACGCCGGGCTCGTGATAACGCTGCGCGCCTTCCACGAGGAAGCTGACGCCGAGCAGCGTCTTGCCGGAACCGGGGCCACCGGAAACCAGCGTGGGTCGGCCGGCGGGCAGACCGCCGTGAGTGATGTCATCGAGACCCTGGATGCCCGTGCAGGCCTTGTCGATCGACCGATAGGAAGGAACAGATTTTTTCTTGACGCTCATAGCCAGAAAAAGAGTTGGGTTGTTGGGTTATGCCCGCGAACGCACCCTTCCGGCCGCGCCGCGTATTTGCGCAAGATATTTATCGCGCGCCTATCGGACGAGTCTCACAATTTTGAGAGTCGTCGTCGGAGGATTCCGACATTCGGTTCGCAGCCGCCCGCCTGCGGCCGCGCGTGATTCACTGCGTGAAGTCGAGCTTCTGCAATGAGGGTTTGCCGCTGGGGGCGAGGATGAGGTTCACCTTGACCGTGCCGTGCTCGCAGGGTAGTTCGAACGTGCCCGACATCGCGTTGTCCGCGGTCGGCGCATCCGGTGCGCGGCAGGCGCCGGTCTTTTCCCTGAGCGCCGCGATGTCCGCATTGCGCAGGGTGGCGTCGCGGTCGAGGAAGAAGTTCATCGCGAACGCGGCCGGTTCGCTCATCACGTCGCCGCTGGCGTAGATGTGGACGGCGGCGTCGAGCATCGCGCGCAGCGCGGGCGACAGCGCGGCGGCGCGGACCGGGAAGGCGCCGGATTTCACCAGCAGGTTGGCCGCATCGCGCACGACGCGCGAGGCCGGCGCATACGTGCGATTCGCGAACGCGAACACCGCGAGCGAGCGGTTCGGTACGAACAGCACGTTCGATCCATAGCCCGGCAGGCCACCCGAGTGCAGGAAGTGCTGGCCCAGGATGCAGTCGTTCTGCGAGTGGACGCCGAAGCCGTATCCCGAGGAGCGCGCGCAGCCGGTGGCATCAAGCGGCGGGAAGGAGATGGTGTAGTTCGCCGGCCGCGTGATCTCGCGCACGCTCGCGCGGCGCAGGATCGGGCTCTCCGCGCCATCGCGCGGCGGCCACGCGGACAACACCCAGGCGACGTACTTCGCGTAGTCGTTCGCGCTGGTGGCGAGTCCGCCCATCGCGCCGAACGCGCCGGGACCGAGCGCCGGTTCCTCGCGCCACGCGTCGTTTTCCCAGCGATAGCCGATGGCGTGGTGCGCCTTCGGGATCGTCGCGATGTCGTAGGTGCTCGCGTCCATGCCCAGCGGCTTCAGGAAATTCGCGGTGATGTAGTCCGCGTAGTTGCGCTTCGCGACGTTCGTGACGAGGCGGCCGACGAGCGCGTAGCCGAAGTTGGAGTATTCGTATCCCGTGCCGGGCGCCCGCGAGAACGGCACGCCGGCCGCGGCGAACGTCGTGAAGTCGTCTTCGCTCATCGGCAACTGGCGATCGCCCCACGGATCGTCGGTGACGAAGCCGGCGGCGTGCGACAGCAGGTCGCGCACGCGGATCTTCGGGCTGTCGGCGGTCGGGTATTTCCAGCGCGCGAGCTCCGGCAGGTACCTCTCGGCCGGCGCGTCGAGTTCGAGTTTTCCGGCGTCGCGCAGTTTCAGCGTGGCCAGTGCGGAGAATTGTTTGGACATCGACGCGATGCGGAACACGGTGTCTGCATCGACGGGTGTGTGCGTGGCGGTGTCCTGGATGCCGAGACCGCGCGTGTAGACGAGCTTCCCGTCATGCACGACCCCGAACACCAGGCCGGGCACGTGGTTCTCGGCCATGAACGCGGTGAACAGCGGGTCGAGCGAGGCCGCGACCTGCGGCACGTCGGCCGGTTCGGCGGCGGGCGCGCGCCAGGCGAGTGTCGAGAGGACCAGCAAACCGAAAAGTCGCGTCGCGTCGTTCATGTCACGTCCTATCGCGGGATGGGCGGCGCCGCGCGCTGGAACACCGGCTTGATCGCGAGGCCGGACTGGATGCGCGACACGCCGGGGATCCGCGTCAGCACGTCGAGCATGAAGCGCTGATAACTCGGCAGGTCGGGCACGACGATGCGCAACACGTAGTCCGCTTCGCCGGTCATGAGGTAGCAGCTCATGACCTCGGGCACGTCGGCGATGCGTCGCTCGAACACCTTCAAGGTTTCTTCGACCTGGCGTTCGAGCGACACCCAGACGTACATCGTGATGCCGAAGCCCAGCTTCTGTTCGTCGAACTGCGCGGAGTAACCTGTGATCAGGCCGTCCGACTCGAGCCGGCGGATGCGGCGCAACGTGGGCGTCAGCGACAGGCCGATCTGCTCGGCGAGATCGCGCCAGCTGATCCGACCGTCTTTGGACAGAATCTGCATGATTTTTGCGTCGACCTTGTCCAGCTTTTCCACGTTCGCACCCGTCGCAGGCCTTGTTTTTGGCGCAAACATGCTAAAACGTGGCCCGCGTTAGTCAAGGATTGGCGCCCCTGCGCCAATGGGGGTGCGTTAGGCTACGCATCACGTAACCGTATGACTGCCATCAGGAATTCCATGACACGGAAGCCCGTCTCCGTTTCCTTCGAGTTTTTCCCGCCCGGCGACGAGGCGATGGAGAAAACGCTCTGGGAATCGATCCGCTACCTCGAACCGCTGCAGCCGACCTTCGTCTCCGTGACGTACGGCGCCGACGGCTCGACGCGCGAACGTACTCACAATGTCGTCTCGCGCGTGCAGAAGGAAACGTCGCTGACCTGCGTGCCGCACCTGACCTGCATCGGCGCGAGCCGCGGTGAAGTGTTGGACATCGCGCGCAAGTACTGGGACCAGGGCATCCGCCACATCGTCGCGCTGCGCGGCGATGCGCCGGCCGGCACGGTGAAGTACGAGCCGCGCGCCGATGGGTTCGCATACGCCGCGGATCTCGTGGAAGGCCTGAAGACCGTCGGCGACTTCGAGATCTCCGTCGCCGCGTATCCGGAAAAGCATCCGGAAGCGCCGAGCCTCGAGTTCGACCTCGACAACCTCAAGCGCAAGATCGACGCCGGCGCCAACCGCGCGATCACGCAGTTCTTCTACGACACCGAATTGTTCCTGCGCTTCCGCGACGCCTGCGCGGCGCGCGGCATCGACGCGCCGATCGTGCCGGGCATCCTGCCGATCACGCGCTTCCCGCAGGTCACGCGCTTCGCGAAGCGTTGCGGTGCCTCGATCCCCGAATGGCTGGAGCATCGCTTCGACGGCCTCGAGGAGAATCCCGAGACGCGCAAGCTGATCTCGGCGGCGGTCGCCATCGAGCAGGTGCACCTGCTGCAGCGGCACGGCATCGAGCAGTTCCATTTCTACACGCTGAACCGCTCCGAGCTGACGTACGCGATCTGCCACGCGCTCGGCGTGCGGCCGAAGCAGCTCGATCGCAAGGTGGGTTGATGCCGTCGCAGAAGGAACGCGCCGCGGCGTTACGCGAACTGTTTGCCAACCGCATCGTCGTCCTCGACGGCGCGATGGGCACGATGATCCAGAAACACAAGCTGGACGAAGCGGCGTATCGCGGCGAGCGGTTCAAGACCTGGCCGCGCGAGCTCAAGGGTTGCAACGACCTGCTGGTGCTGACGCAGCCGCAGATTATTTCCTCTATCCACCGAGAGTTCGTCGACGCCGGCGCGGATCTCATCAGCACCAACACGTTCAACGCGAACTCCACGTCGATGGCCGACTACGGCCTCGAAGCATCGGTGTACGAGCTGAACCTCGAGGCCGCGAAGCTCGCGCGCCGCGTCGCCGATGAAGAGGGCGCGCGGCTCGGTCGCGCCGTGTACGTCGCGGGCGCGCTCGGCCCGACGAACCGCACCGCCTCGATCTCGCCCGACGTCAACGACCCGGGCTTCCGCGGCGTCACGTTCGACCAGCTCACCGAGACCTACAGCGAAGGCACGCGGGCGCTCATCGAAGGCGGCGCGGACGCCATCCTCATCGAAACCATCTTCGACACGCTGAACGCGAAGGCGGCCATCTACGCCGTGCGTTCGACGCTCGATGCGGCCGGTGTCGACCTGCCGATCATCATCTCCGGCACCATCACGGACGCCTCGGGCCGCACGTTGTCGGGCCAGACCGTCGAGGCGTTCTGGGCGTCGGTCAAACACGCGCGCCCCATCATCATCTCGCTGAACTGCGCGCTCGGCGTGAAGCAGCTGCGGCCGTACGTCGAGGAGCTGTCGCGGCTCGCCGATACGAACGTCGGCGTGTACCCGAACGCCGGCCTGCCGAACGCGTTCGGCGAATACGACGAAGCGCCCGAGGACACCGCCAAGGTGCTCGGCGATCTCGCGCACCACGGCCACCTGAACATGGTCGGCGGCTGCTGCGGCACGACGCCCGAACACATCCGCGCGATCGCCGATCGCGTGCGCTGCGAGCCGGTGCGCAAGAAGAAGGAGCCGACGGGCAAGCTGCGCCTCTCCGGTCTCGAGGCCTTCAACCTCACCGACGACATCCGTTTCGTGAACGTCGGCGAACGCACGAACGTCACGGGCTCCGCGAAGTTCCGCAAGCTGATCGAGGCCAACGACTATCCGGCGGCGCTGTCCATCGCGCGCCAGCAGGTGGCCGATGGTGCGCAGGTCATCGACATCAACATGGACGAAGGCATGCTGGATTCGGAGGCCGCGATGGTGCGGTTCCTGAACCTCATCGCCGCCGAGCCGGACATCGCGCGCGTGCCGATCATGATCGACTCGTCCAAGTGGACGGTCATCGAAGCCGGCCTCAAGTGCATCCAGGGCAAGGGCGTCGTGAACTCCATCTCGCTGAAGGAAGGCGAGGAGGCGTTCATCGAGCATGCGCGGCAGGTGATGAACTACGGCGCGGCCGTTGTCGTCATGGCGTTCGACGAGCAGGGCCAGGCCGACACGATCGAACGCAAGGTCTCGATCTGCGAGCGCTCTTACAAGGTGCTCACCGAGAAGGTCGGGTTCCCGGCCGAAGACATCATCTTCGATCCGAACATCTTCGCCGTCGCGACGGGCATCGAGGAGCATAACGGCTACGGGCTCGCGTTCATCGAAGCGACGCGCGAGATCCGCAAGCGTTGCCCGGGCGCGCACATCTCCGGCGGCGTCAGCAACGTGTCGTTCTCGTTCCGCGGCAACGAGCCGGTGCGCCAGGCGATGCACTCGGTGTTCCTGTACCACGCCATCCAGAACGGCATGGACTTCGGCATCGTCAACGCCGGCCAGCTGGCCATCTACGAAGAGATCCCGATCGAGCTGCGCGAGCGCGTCGAAGACGTGATCCTGAATCGCCGGCCCGACGCGGGCGAGCGACTGCTCGAGATCGCCACCACCTACAAGGAAGGTGGCAGCAAGGAGAAGAAGGAAGACCTGGCCTGGCGCTCGCTGCCGGTCAACGAACGCCTGTCGCATGCGCTGGTGTCGGGCAACGACCAGTTCATCATCGAGGACACCGAGGCCGCGCGCCTCGAGGCCGCGCACCCGCTGCACGTGATCGAAGGCCCGCTGATGGACGGCATGAACATCGTCGGCGACCTGTTCGGCTCGGGCAAGATGTTCCTGCCGCAGGTCGTGAAATCCGCGCGCGTGATGAAGAAGGCCGTCGCGCACCTGATCCCGTTCATCGAGGCGCTGGCCGACGGCGTGCAGAAGACGAACGGCACGGTGGTCCTGGCCACCGTCAAAGGCGACGTGCACGACATCGGCAAGAACATCGTCGGCGTCGTGCTCCAGTGCAACAACTTCGCGATCGTCGATCTCGGCGTGATGGTGCCGGCGGACAAGATTCTGGATACCGCGGAGAAGTTAGGAGCGGACATGATCGGCCTGTCGGGCCTGATCACGCCGTCGCTCGAGGAGATGACGTACATCGCCGGCGAGATGCAGCGCCGCGGGTTCACCGTGCCGCTGCTGATCGGCGGCGCGACGACGTCGCCGGCGCACACGGCCGTGAAGATCGATCCGCAGTACGAAGGCCCGGTGGTCTACGTGAAGGACGCGTCGCGCGCGGTCGGCGTGTGCCGCCAGCTCGTCACGCCGGAGATGAAGCCCGCGTACGTCGCCGAGGTGAAGGCGGAGAACGTGCGCCGCCGCGAGCAGCATGCCGGCAAGAAGGTGAAGGGCGCGCAGCTGACGCTGGGCCAAGCCCGCGCCAACAAGCCGAAGATCGACTGGGCCAACTACACGCCGCCGACGCCGCGCTTCCTCGGTTCGAAGATCTACAACGACGTGCCGCTGGGCTCGCTGACGCCGTACATCGACTGGATGCCGTTCTTCAATGCGTGGGAGTACGGCGGCAAGTTCCCCGACCTGTTCGACGACCCGGTGCGCGGCGAATCCGCGCGCTCGTTGTTCAAGGATGCGCAGGAGATGCTGGCGACGATCCTGCGCGAGCATTGGCTGACCGCGCGCGCGGTGGTCGGGTTCTTCCCGTGCAACGCGGTCGATGAAGAAATCGAGGTGTACAGCGATGCCAGCCGCTCGCGCGTGCTGCACCGGCTGCAGCACCTGCGCCAGCAGAAGGCGAAGCCGTCGGGCCAGCCGCATTACGCGCTGTCGGATTTCATCGCGCCGAAGGATTCGGGCAAGCTCGACTACATCGGCGCGTTCGCCGTGACGGCCGGCATCGGCATCGAGAAGCATCTCGAGCGCTTCGTGAAGGCGCACGATGACTACAACGACATCCTGCTGAAGTCGCTGGCGGATCGACTGGCCGAGGCTTCCGCGGAGGCGCTGCACCTGCGCGTGCGTCGCGAGTTGTGGGGCTACGCGCCGGAAGAGCGGCTGAGCAACGAGCAGCTGATCGCGGAAGGGTATCGCGGCATCCGTCCGGCGCCGGGATATCCCGCGTGCCCGGATCACACGGAGAAGGGCACGTTGTGGCAGATGCTCGACGTGGAGCGCGCGATCGGGCTGCAGATCACCGAGAGCTACGCGATGTATCCGACGGCCGCGGTCAGCGGCTGGTACTTCGCGAATCCGGAGGCGAAGTATTTCGCGGTCGGGCCGATCGATCTCGACCAGATGCAGAGCTACGCGTCACGCAAGGGCTGGTCTGCGGCCGAGGCGCGCAAGTGGCTCATCTCGAATCTCGAGGCGAAAGCCCAGGACGCGGATCCGCACGACGAGGCGGCCTAATGGGGACAGTCCCCATTTCCTAGCAAAAGGGGACAGTCACGGGCGATCGGTAGCGTCGACGGCGATGTTCAGTCGAAGTACTTCCGATACTCCTTCGGCATCGCCTCGATGTTTCTGATCTCCAGATCGCGGTAGAACACCTCCGCCGCCTCGCTCTGGATCTGCAGCTTCCCGCCCGTCATCGGCACGTACTGCCCGTTCTCCTCGAACCGCGCGTTCGCCAGCGCCATCACGACCTTGCCGTTGACGACGTGCACGCAATCGTCCTGGTAACAAACCAGCTCGATGGTGTTCCACTCGCCGGGCTTGTCCTGGTCGCTGCCGGCCAGCGCATGGTTGTTGGGCGCGCGGAACTTCGTCCACGGCGCCGCCGGGTTCCAGCGCGGCGCTTCCTCGCCGGCTTTCTTCGGATCGACGCGGATGTCGAACGCCGATGTCGCCTGCGTCCAGTACTCGCCGATGCCGTGCTCGATGACCTGGAACTCCTGCGACAGCGCCCAGGATTTCCAGTACTCGACGCCGAGCGGTCCACGGCTGTGGTACAGGATTCCCGAATCCTTCGGCTCGTTCAGCCGCGGCTCCCACTTCTTCTCGCCCCACTTGAACTGCGCGCGGAAGCGGTAGTTGGAGTACTCGTCCTTCGTCTGCAGGCAGCCGTAGATCTCGCCGGTGATGCGCAGCACGGGTTTGCCATCCTGTTCGATGACTGAGAACACGGTCTGGCCGGGCGGGTTCAATCCCACCGGCTTCAGATCCGCGGGCGCGCCGCCCTTGATGACGCCGAGGATCTCGTCCCCGCGCCAGCTCAGATAGACATCGAACTTCGACAGGGACTTGTCGAGCAACGGTGTCCAGCCGGAACCGGCGGCGGCAGCCACCGACGACCAGGCGAGCAATGGCAAGAACACGGGCAACAGCAGACGCTTCATCGGATCCCCTTCGCCGCGACAGGCGGCGCGACACTGTAAGCGATGTCCGGCCGGACGAGGCAAACTACGGCCTTCGTTCGAGGGCCCCCATCATGCAAATGCTCTGGCTCGGCGTCGCGATCGCCGCCACCGTCGCGTATCACATCGTCATGAAGCTCACGCCGGCCGGCGCGAGTCCGTTCCTGTCGCTGGCCGTGACCTACGGCATCGGCGCGCTCACGTTCGCGCTGGTCTACGCCGTGTTGCCCGGCGGGCCGACGCTGCGCGCCGGATTTTCGGGACTGAACTGGACGGCCTTCGCGTTGGCGATCGCCGTGGTCGGTCTGGACGTGGGCTTCCTGCTGCTCTACCGCGGCGGGTTCGACGTGAGCCTCGGGCAGATCATCACGCAGTCGGCCGCGGCGTTGTTGCTCGTGCTGATCGGCGTGGCGTTTTTCGCGGAGAAGTTGTCGCTGGCGAATATCGCGGGAATCTTGCTGTGCGTGGTTGGCCTGGTGCTGATCAACCGGAAGTAGCGAACCCCGGCCGGCAGGCAACGGTGACTGTCCCCGTTTGCCAGGAAACGGGGACTGTCCCCATTACGGCAGCTTGAGGGGCAGGCCGCCCTTGATCACCACGGCGACATCCTGCAACGCCGAGATATCCGCGAGCGGATCCTTCTTCACCGCGATCAGGTCGCCGAACTTCTTCGGCTCCAGCGACCCGATGTCCGCATCCCACCCCATGTAATGCGCCGCGACCGACGTCGCGGCCTTGATCGCCTGCATCGGCGTCATCCCGCGCTGGACCATGATCGGGAACTGCCGCGCGTTCAGTCCGTGTGGATAGACGGCCGAGTCGGTGCCGAACACGATCGGCACGCCGGCCTTCACGGCCTTCGTGAACGCCTGGCGCTGGATCTCCGTCGTCTCGACGTTCTTGCGCAGGAATTCCTCCGGCCAGTGCTGGCGGCGGCCCTCGGTGTCGATGTAGTCGCCGTTGTACACGTCCATCGAGAACGCGACATTGCCGCGCTTCAGCGCCGCCGCGATGCCGGCATCGCCGAGATACGACGCATGCTCGATCGTGTCCGCGCCGGCCGCGATCGCCATCAGGATCGACTTCTCGCCGTGCGCGTGCGCGGCGACCTTGCGGCCCGAGGCATGCGCCACCTCGACCACCGCCGCGATGTCTTCCTGCGTCATCTCCGGCGCACCGGGTTCGCTGTCGAACGCCAGCACCGCGCCGGAGGCGATGACCTTCAGCAGGTCCGAGCCCGCGTTCACCAGGTCCTGCGCCCGCGCACGGAACTCGTCCGGGTCGTGCGCAACGCCGGCATGAAAGCGCGCGCTGTCCGGCGGCTCCTTGAACCCGGGCACGTACAGGTCGCCGCCGCCGTGTTCGATCGTGAGGTACGGGCCGCTGGCCTGGATGCGCGGGCCGATCGCGCGGCCCTTGTCGATCTCGTCGCGCAGCGCGTAGTCCGTGCCCATGACATACGTGCCGACGTTGCGCGCGCCCGTGAACCCGGCGAGCACCGTCGCCGCGGCGTTCTCCTTGCCGAGGCGCATCGTCTCTTCGTCGCTGCGCTTGAACAGCACCGTCAGGTCCGAGGTGTCCTCGGGCCGGTCGGTGAGGTGCGTGTGCATGTCGATCAGGCCGGGCAGGCAGGTGTAGTCGGAGAGATCGAGGATCGGCACCAGCGCGTTCGCGGCGGCTTGTTTGCCCGCGTCGTCGGTGAGGCTGACGATGCGGCCGTCGCGGATGATGACCAGCGTGTTCCGGCGCGCGGTCGCGCCGACGCCGTCGATCAACCGGCCGCAGCGCACGCCGAGCGTGCCGCTGTCCGGCGTGAACGGCACCTGGCGCAGGACGACCGGCACGCGCAGCGATTGCGGCGGCAACGCGCAGCTCGTCAACAGGGCGGCGGCCGCGGCGGCAAAGGCCAGCGCAACGGCAGGGGCGAGTGGCAAACGGGCGCGGTGTCTTGGCATGCGGAACCCGACGTCAGTTGAGCGGGATGAATTCCTGGTTGTCGAAGTCCGGCAGCTTCAGTCGGCCGGCGCGCCAGTCGGCCTTCGCCTGCTCGATGCGCGCCTTCGACGAGGAGACGAAGTTCCATTCGATGAAGCGTTCGCCGACGGGCTCGCCGCCGAGGCCCATGACCGTGGACGGCCGCGTCGCGGTGAAGGTGGTGTCTTCGCCGGCGTCGAACACCAGCATCTTGCCCGCGCCGTAGCGCTGGCCGCGCAGCTCGATCTCGCCGCTGACGACGTACAGCGCGCGTTCGGATGAGTCGGCCGGCAACGCGCGGCGCGCGCCGTTGTCGAGCTCCCAATGCAGGTAGAACAGCGGGGAATGCGTCTTGACGGCGGATTTCAGGCCGAAGGCGGCACCCGCGAGCAGCCGCGTGCGCGCGCCGGTCTCCGTGTGCAGCGGCAAGGCGTCGGCGCCGTAGTGATCGAACGTGGGCGCGGTCTCTTCCGCCTCGTCCGGCAATGCCACCCACGCCTGCAGGCCGTGCAGGTCGCCGCCCATCGCGCGTGCCTTCTCGAACCGCTCGGAGTGCGTGATGCCGCGGCCCGCGGTCATCCAGTTCACTTCGTTCGGCTGGATCGCCTGCTGAACCGCGAGACTGTCGCGATGCATGATCTCGCCGGCGAACAGGTAGGTGACGGTGGACAGACCGATGTGCGGATGCGGCCGCACGTCGACGGTCTTCGGGATGCCGGGCGGGAAAGTGACCGGGCCGATGTGATCGAAGAAGATGAACGGGCCGACCATGTGCCGGCGGGTGAACGGCAACACGCGACCGACTTCGAACCCGCCGAGGTCGCGACGCCGCTGGTCGATGACATCCATGCCGCATCGTAGCCCGACGGTTGACGGGGTGCGAGCCGGGGGCGATCCTGCGGCGCCATTTCAGGGGGCTTCATGGCGTCCGCCGCGCGATCGATCAAACATTCCACGTTCGTCATCGAACGCAAACTCGACTTCGATCCGGCCGTCGTCTATCGCGCCTGGACCGAGCCCGCCGTGAAGGCGCGCTGGTTCAACGGTCCGCCGGACAAGTGGACGGAGCAGGTGCGCGAGATGGACGTGCGCGTCGGCGGGCGCGACCGGCTGGTGGGCAAGTTCGTGGACGGATCGGAGTCGCGGTTCGACAGCGTCTATCTCGAGGTCGTGCCCGACAAGCGGCTCGTGTATTCGTACGAGATGCACTGGCAGGGGAAGAAGATCTCGGTGTCGCTGGCCAGCATTGAGTTCCCCGCGTTCGGCCGCGGCACGCGGCTGGTGGTCACCGAGCAGCACGCGTTCCTCGACGGGTTCGAGGATGGCGGGAGTCGGGAGCGGGGGACGCAGACCTTGATGGACAACCTGGAGCGGGTGCTGCGCGGGGAGTAGTCGAGTAGTCGGTGCCGGGTGGGGGATATGGGGAGTTAGCGCGCCGGCAATCCTGCGACGGTGCGCGGCGGCGCAGGCGCGCTAACTCCCCATATCCCCCACCCGGCACCAACTCTTCGTTCAGGGGTACAGCGAACCCAGATACGCCACCACCGCCACCATATCCGGCAGCTCCAGCTTCTCCACCACCGCATCCATCGGCTTCGCCGCCTCGCTCGTGCGCAGCCCGTGCTTGAACGCCAGCAGCTGCCGCAGTAGATAGGTCGGCGACCGCCCCGCGAGTGGCGGCACGTTGTCCTGTCCCTTCAATTGCGCGCCGTGGCAGGACGCGCATTTCTGCGTCTTCTCGTCGCCCGTGGTCACGAAGCGTTTGCCACGCATCAGGCTGCCGGGTGGCACGTACGCGGTGTATTCGAGTCGGTCGTCGCGACGTTCGTGGCGGTCCAGCGCGTTCGTCACCTCGAGCAGCCGGCCCTCCAGGTCCTCGGTGCCGCCGACTTCCTCGTACACCCAGGCCGCCGGCTCCGCGCGCGGGATGCGCAGGCTCTCGATCACCCAGACGTGGCGCCGCAGCTTCTGCTGCGCAAAATACTTCGCGCTCTCGTCGATCTCCGCGTCCTTCATCGCCTTCGCGATCTTCGCCATCGTCTGGTTGGGCCCGTATTCGACCGGGCCCACCGGCTTGCGCGCGCCGCTGCGCCAGTCGCGCAGCTGCTCGGCGATGTACGCCTCCGGCAATCCCGCGAGCGGCGCGTTTTCGGGACGGCCCTGGCCCGTCGGCGTATGGCAGAACGCGCAGGCCATCACGTCCGGCTTGCGGCCCTTCGCGACGATGTCGGGCATCGGCCCGTGATCCTCGGGATGCCAGTCCGGCGGATTGAAGCGGTCGCCGATGCGCGCGGCCGTGAAGCTTTCCTTGCTGTGCGGAAGCGTCAGTGCTTCCTTGTCGTCGGGCGGCGGCGGGTTCTTCACCGGATGCAAAGAATTCGGATCGATCGGGAACAGCCAGTCGGGCACGGCGTCGCGGCCGGCGTGGTCGCGGCCGGCGTGGTTGCGGCCGGCGTGGTTGCGGCCGGTGCAGTCGTGGCGGGCGGAGTTGCAGCCGACGCGGGCCTGGCTGCCTTCGCGTCCGGCGACTCGGCCGCCGCGATTCCCAGCACCAGCGCCGCGCCCGCGAGCGCCGCCGCCAGCCCCCATCCCCCGTGTTTCCGGTTACGCATCGGCCGGCAGTCTGCCACGACGTGCACTCCGCCGCATGCCGCCGCTCCGCCGCCGTTCCCTGCCCGTGGCCACGGTGCCGCTGGCGCGGTTCCTGGTCGGCAAGAAGCTCGTGCACGACACCGGCGCCGGGCTCCTGTCCGGCCGCATCGTCGAAACCGAGGCGTACCCGCCCGGCGATCCCACCGGCTACTTCCGCAACGGACTAACTACCGCCAACGCGCCGCTGTTCGCCGCGCGCGGCACCGCGTACGTGCGCCTGGTGTACGGCACCTGCTTCAACCTGAATCTCGCCGCCGAGGCGGAGGGCACCGGCGCCGGCGTGCTGATCCGCGCACTCGAGCCGCTCGACGGCATCGAACGCATGCGCGCGAACCGGCCCGGCGTGCGCGACCGCGATCTCGCGCGCGGACCGGGCCGGTTGTGCGTGGCGCTGGGAATCGGCCGCGCGTTGTCGGGCATCGACCTGACCGCCGGCGGCGCGCTGTGGATCGAGTCGATGCGCGGGCGCCCGGCGGACATCGTCGTCAGCACTCGGATCGGGCTGTCGCGCGACCAGCAGCGCCGGCTGCGCTTCGTCGAGCGCGGCAGCCTTTATGCGAGCGTTCCGCCATAATGCGCGCCATGAAATCCGCCGCCCGAATGGTCATGCTGCCGGTCGTGCTGCTGGCCGCGCTCGTCACGCCCGTGTTCGCGGCCGATGCGCCGCTGACCGAAGACGTCTTCCGCCAGCGCCTCGGCTTCGGTGCGACCGTGCACATGGCGTATCGCGATCTCGCCTGCAACGCGGTGAAGTTCGACGGATTCACGGCCGGCATGAAGGAGCCGGGCGCGCACGCCGACGTCGATCGTTCGCCCGACGGCAAACAGATCACGATGACCGTGCGCAAGCGCGGCATGCCGGCGTGTCCCTCGCCCTATCCACCGATCACGGAGCTGCCGCCGTTCGATCTGCGGGATCTCGGCGGCAAACGCGTCACCTCGGCGGCGCTGCGCGGCAAACCCACGCTGATCAACTTCTTCTTCTCGACCTGCGTGCCGTGCATCCTCGAGGTGAAACCGCTGAACCAGTTCGCGGCGCAGCGGCCGCAGGTGAACTTCCTCGCGGTCACGTTCGACGAGGCCGACGTCGCGCGTGCGTTCGTCGACCGCTTCGGCTTCCGCTGGCGCATCGTGCCGGACGCGCGCGATTTCATCGACCGCGTGCGCGTCAAGAACTACCCCATGATGGCGCTGTTCGACGCGCAGGGCCGGCTGCTGGGCACGCGCCAGGGCGGCGCGCGCGACGAGCTCGAGGCCGCGAACGTGGGGCCGCAGCTGGCGTTGTGGATGGACGGGCTGCTGCGGCAGAACAAGGCCGCCGGCGCGAAATAGCCCGGCCCGGTCAACGGTTCCCGTCCCGGTGCGTTGAGTATCGAGCCCATGACTGCGACGCAAACAGACCTGGCGGCGGCCATCGCGGCCAACCGCTTCGGGCTCGGTGCCCGGCCCGGCGATCTCGACGTCGTGGCGCGGGATCCGCGCGGCTGGCTGGCGCGACAGCTCGAGGGCGCGCCGCCGGTGTTGTCGGACGCCGCACTGCAGCCCTCCGCACGCATCCTCGCGCAGGCGCTGGCGATGCGCGACCAGGTCATGGAGCAGCGTCGCGCCGCGAAGCAGGCCGACGAGGAACAGGCGAAGGTGGCCGCGGCGTTCAAGCTGCCGGCTATCTACCGGCCGGTGTACGTCGACGAGATGGTCGCGCGGTTCGCGCACGCGGTGCGCACGGACCGGCCCTTCCTCGAACGGCTGACGCAGTTCTGGACCAACCACTTCGCCGTGTCGATCGACAAGATCGCGGTGCTCGGCGTGGCCGGCGCGATGGAACGCGAGGCGATCCGTCCGCGCGTCACCGGGAATTTCGCCGACCTGCTGCTGGCGGTCGAGAAACATCCGGCGATGCTGCTGTATCTCGACAACCATGCATCGATCGGCCCGAATTCGCCGGTCGCGAAGCTCGCGGCGCGGCGCCGCAGCGGCAGCGGCAACCGCAAGCTCGACATCAACGAAAACCTGGCGCGCGAGATCCTCGAGCTGCACACGCTCGGCGTCGGCAGCGGTTACACCCAGGCGGACGTGACCACGTTCGCGCAGGCGATCAGCGGCTGGTCGATCGGCGGGCAGGATGTCGGCCGGCGGCTGGTGCGGCTCGGCGTCGAGACCGGCACGCCGGGCGAGTTCCTGTTCCGCGAGCCGTTCCACGAACCCGGCGCGAAGCGGCTGCTCGGCAAGTCTTACGGCGACGGCGGATCGAAGCAGGGCGAGAGCATCCTGCGCGATCTCGCCGTGGACCCGCGCACCGCGCGGCACGTGTCGACGAAGCTCGCGCGGCATTTCGTCGCCGACGATCCGCCGGCGGCGGTGGTAGACAGGCTCACCGCGGCCTGGCTCGAGTCCCGCGGCCATCTGCCCGCGGTGTACGCGGCGCTGCTCGATTCACCGGAGAGCTGGGCGCGGCCGCTGGCGAAGTTCAAGACGCCGTCCGACTACGTATTGTCGGCGTACCGCGCGCTGGGGATCCCGGTGCGCGATGGCCGCCGCGCGCTGCTGCCGTTCGAGACGCTGGGCCAGCGCAACCTGATGCCAGGATCGCCGGCCGGCTGGCCGGACACCAGCGCTGACTGGGATGGATCGTCGGCGCTGTTGAAGCGCATCGCGTGGGCCGACGGCGTCGCGCAGCGGCTGGGCGACGCGCGCAATGCACGCGAGCTCGCGCCCCAACTACTCGGCGCCTCGCTGAGCGGCGAGACCGCGACCGCGATCGCGCGCGCGGAGAGCGGCGCGCAGGCGATGACGTTGCTGCTCGCGTCGCCGGAATTCATGCGTCGTTAGGAGAGGACCATGCGCCAGACCCGACGATCCTTTCTCCAGACCGCGGCCTTTGCCGGCGCGAGCTCGCTGGTGTCCGCGCGGTTCGCCATGGCCAACGCGCCGACGGATTCGCGCTTCGTGTTCGTGTTGCTGCGTGGCGCGCTGGATGGTTTGTCCGCGGTGCCGCCGGTCGGTGATCCGGACTACGCGGCGCTGCGCGGACAGATCGCGCTGGCGAGGTCGGGCGATGAGGCGGTGTTGCCGTTGCCGGGCGGCGCGAACGGCGGGTTGTTCGGCCTGCATCCGGCGCTGACGTTCCTGCATTCGTGTTTCAACGCGAAGGAGCTGGCGGTGCTGCACGCGGTGGCGACGCCATACCGCGAACGTTCGCACTTCGATGCGCAGAACGTGCTGGAGAGCGGCGTCGTGCGGCCGCAGGGCTCGGCGAGCGGCTGGATGAACCGCGCGTTGTTCGCGCTCGGCGGCGCGTCGCGCGAGGCCGGCGTCGCGCTGGGCGCGAACGTGCCGCTCGCGATGCGCGGGCCGGCCGAGGTCGCGTCCTGGTCGCCGACGAAGATCGCGGCGCTGGACGAGGCGACGTTGCAACGCGTGACGGATCTGTACGCACGCGATCCCTTGCTCTCGCAGCGGCTCGCGGATGCGCTGGAGAGCGATGCGATCGCGACCGAGGCCCAGGCCGCCGCGAACGCCGACGCCGAGCCGGGCCAGTCGATGACGCCGATGGTCGAGAGCGACGCGCAGGCGAAGCGCAACTACAACTCGCGGTATGCCGAGACGGCGCGCGCCGCGGCCGGGTTTCTCAAGCGCGACGACGGCCCGCGCGTCGCGATGTTCGATACGACCGGGTGGGATACGCATGCGAACGAGGGCGGCGCGAAGGGCCAGCTGGCCTTGCGGCTGCGGGCGCTGGATGGCGGGTTGCAGGTGCTGAAGGAGTCGCTGGGGCCGGCGGTGTGGCGCAAGACCGTCGTGCTGGTCGCGACCGAGTTCGGCCGCACCGCCGCGATCAACGGCACGCGCGGCACCGATCACGGCACGGGCGCGGCGGCGTTCCTGTTAGGCGGCGCGGTGGCCGGTGGCCGCGTGATCGCCGACTGGCCGGGGTTGTCGCGGTCGAGCCTGCTCGAGGGCCGGGATCTGCGCCCGACGCGCGATCTGCGCAGCGTCATGAAGGGCGTGCTGCACGATCACCTCGGCGTGTCCACGTCGGCGCTCGAAGCTCGAGTCTTCCCCGACAGTGCGGCCGCGACTCCGCTGCGCGACCTCGTCTGACGAGATCAGGCAGGCACGGCCCTCTGCAAGGGCGCCTCGCGGATCGGAAGATTGATCAACGCCGCCGCCGTCGCCAACGCCGCATCGGCGTACCACATCCAGTGGAAGTCCCCGAACCTGGCCATCGCCAGACCGCCCAGTGACGCGCCGAGGAACCCGCCGATCTGGTGCGTCAGCGTCGCCAGGCCGAACAGTGTCGCCAGGTACCGCACGCCAAACAACTTGCCGATCAACCCCGCCGTCGGGGGCACGGTCGCCAGCCACGTGAAGCCCAGCACCACCGCGAACGTATAGAACGTCGCCGGCGTCTTCGGCGCGGCCAGGTAGATGAGCACCGCGATCGCGCGGCTCAGGTACATCGCGAACAACAACCACTTCATCCGCATCACGCCGCCGGCCCAGCCCGCGGTCAAACTACCGGCCACGTTCGCGAGGCCGATGATCGCGATCGAGCTCGCCGCCACGGACGCGGGCAACGCGCACAGGTTCACCTCGCCGGGCAGGTGCGTCACGAGGAACGAGATGTGGAAGCCGCAGGTGAAGAACCCCGCGTGCAGGCACCAGTAACTCTTGTCGCGCAGCGCGATCGACAGCTGCTGCCGCAGCGTCATGGGTGCCGGCGCATTCGTCGCGGGTGCGGTCGCGGGGTTCGAGGCGCCGCGGATCAGCAGCCGCGCCAGCGGGATCGTCGCCAGCGCGGCGAGGGTCATCGACCGCATCGCGCCGGCCCAGCCCAGCGTCGCGATCAACGCCTGGTTCAGCGGCGCGAACAGGAACTGGCCGAAGCTGCCGCCGGCATTGGTGAAGCCGGCGGCGAACGATCGTTTGGCCGCCGGCACGCGCTGCGACACGACGCCGATCAGCACGCCGAAGCTGCCGGCGCCCGCGCCGGCCGCCATCAGCACGCCGAGCGTGACCACCAACCCGAGCTCGTTCGTCGAGAACGGCGCCAGCAACGTGCCCGCCATCATCATCAAGGCGCCGATCAACAGCACGCGGTGCGCACCGTGCCGGTCCGCGAGCGCGCCGAACACCGGCTGCGCGACGCCCCACATCAACTGGCCGATCGCCAGCGCGAAGCTCATCGACGCGTAACCGACGTGCGTCGTGTCGATGATCGGTCCGACGAACAATCCGAGCGACTGCCGCATGCCCATCGTGATCATCAGGATCGCGGCGGCCGTGCACATGACCAGGATGTGCCGCCGCTCGAACTTCACCGCGTCGTTCATGCGCCCTCACCGAAGATGGACACCAGATGATCCGCGACGATGCGCACGCGCGCCAGCCGCGCGACGTCGGGCCGCATCAGCAGCCACAACTCCCGCGACGGCGGCGCGACGTCGAACTCGACGCGCTCGAGGCCGCCGAGCGACCGCGCCAGCAAACCCGGCAGCAGCGCGACGCCCGCGCCACCGCGCGCGGCCGCCGCCTGCGCGGACTGGCTGTTCGCGCGCAGCGCGACGTGGCGGCCGGTGAGGAATTTCCGCGCCCACGTCGCCTCGGGCACGTGCTCGCTGGCGTCGTCGAAGGTGATGAACGCGGGCGGCTCCGCGCAATCGATGCGTTGCTTGTACTCGGGCGCGGCATAGAACCCGTAGTCGAGCGTCGCGACTCGGCGCGCGACCAGTTCGCCGGCCGCGGGTCGTGCCAGCCGCAGCGCGATCTCGGCTTCGCGGCGCGCCAGGCTGAGATTGCGCGATGTCGCGACGACTTCGATCTCGAGCCCCGGATGCCGCTGCGTCAGCGCGCCGAGCCGCTCGGCGAGGAAGCCGTCCGCGAACACGCGCGCGATGGTGACGCGCACCTGACCGCTGACGCTGCCGCTGTCGTCGCGCGCGGCGTGCAGCGCGCTGGCCGCGAGTTCCATCTGCGCCGCTTCGCCGAGCGCCGCGGCGCCGGCCGCATTCAGCCGGAAGCCCTCGCGCTGGCGCGCGAACAGCGGCTGTCCGAGCGTGGACTCGAGATTCGCGAGGCGCCGCGCGACGGTGGCGTGCGTCACCTTGAGGTTCCGCGCGGTGGACGCGAGCGTGCCGTGCCGGGCCAGCGCGGCGAAGAAGCGCACGTCTTCCCAGTCGAGCGCGGCTGTGCGTTTTTGAACGGCCATCGTGAACCTTTGACGAATTCCGTCGGTGACGAGTGGCGCCTAGTGTGTGCCCGGGCCGCGCTGGCTTTCATTCAGCCTTTCTATCCCGTCATTAAGAGGACCTGCCATGTCACCCGCGAAGATTCCCCGAACACTGTCCGCCATCGCGGGTCTGTCGACCCGGCCGAGCCGCGCCGAGGATTCCGTGCTGTTGTTGATCGACGGCCAGCTCGAATACACGATCGGCCGACTGCCGCTGGCCGGCATCGACGCCGCGGTGGAAGAGGGCGCGCGGTTGCTCGCGTACGCGCGCGACCGGGGAATCCCGGTGATTCACGCGATCCACCACGCGCGTCGCGGCGCACCCGTGTTCGATTCCTCGCGACCTGCCGCACCCGCTCGGTGCAGACTTCGTGCCCGCCGCCGCGGTACATGCGGCGACACTGGCGGCGTTGTCCGACCGCTTTTCCGTGGTGGTTCAGGACACTGTCGCCTTGTCGGGGAGTGACGTAATCCCGACTCCGGGTCACGCCATGTGAAGGTTCCATTGCTCCTGAAATAATTGCCTTGACAACTATTTCACCGGCATGGAAAGTGCGCGCCATGCCCGCGAAGCCAGCCCGGGTCCGCGACCTGACGGACCCCGTACCCCCGCCCGAAGACAACGCCCACCGCGCCATCTGCCGGCAGATCAAGCAGCTCTCGAGCTCGCTCGTGCGCCGCGTCGATCGCCACATGCAGCCGCTCGAGCTGACCGGCATGCAGTGGGAGCCGGTGCTGATGTTGTGGCTGAAGCGCGCGGACACCGTCGCGGGCCTCGCGCGCTACAGCCAGGTCGGCTTCGCGGCGATGAGCCGCATGCTCGACCGCCTCGAGGAGAAGGAACTGCTGCGCCGCGAGCGCAGCGAGACCGACCGCCGCGTCGTGCACCTGCATCTCACGCCGAAGGGCAAGAAAGTGGCCAACAAGATCTGGCCGATCGTGGTGGAAGGCATGCACGTCCACCTCGAAGGATTCAAGAAGGAAGAACTGAGCCAGCTCAGCGACCTGCTGGGTCGCATGCTGACCAACGGAGCCCGCGATGCCGAACAAGAATGATCCCGCCCGCCGCGTGACGCGCGCCGTTCCGACGGCCGCGTCGGCTGCCGTGGCCGCGGCGCTGCTGTTGCTGGCCGCCTGCGGCAAGGAGCAGGGCGGTCCGCCGCCGCCGCCCGAAGTGGGCGTCATCACGATCGCGGCGCGCAAGGTCGACATCATCGACCAGCTGCCGGGCCGCACGACGGCGTTCCGCGTGGCCGAGGTGCGGCCGCAGGTCACGGGCATCGTGCAGAAGCGCCTGTTCTCCGAGGGCAGCGAGGTCAAGGCCGGGCAGCAGCTGTTCCAGATCGACGCCGGCAGCTACCGCGCCGCGTTGTCGTCGGCCGAGGCCGCGCTGAAGCGCGCCGAGGCCGCGGCCGTCACCGCCAAACTACTCGAGGAACGCTACGCGCCGCTGATCACCGCGAACGCGGTGTCGAAGCAGGAGAACGACGAGGCGATCGCGTCGCGCGCGCGCGCCGATGCCGACGTGGCCTCCGCGCGCGCGGCGGTCGAAGCCGCGCGCATCAACGTGGTGTACACCCAGCTGCTGTCGCCCATCACCGGACGCATCGGCCGCACGCTGGTCACCGAGGGCGCGCTGGTCACGTCCGGCCAGCAGGCCGCGCTGGCCACCGTGCAGCAGCTCGATCCCATCTACGTCGACATCACGCAGTCGTCGACCGACCTGTTGCGGCTGCAGCGCCAGCTCGCCAGCGGCGAGCTCGCGAAGATGGATGACAACCAGGCCGAGGTCGGATTGACGCTCGAGGACGGCAGCGTCTATGCCGAGCGCGGCCGGCTGAAGGTGTCCGAGGTGTCGGTGGATCCGGGCACGGGCTCGGTCACGCTGCGCGCCGTGTTCCCGAATCCGAAGCGCGAGCTGCTGCCCGGCATGTTCGTGCGCGCGACGCTGACGCGTGGCACGCGCCAGCAGGCGCTGCTCGTGCCGCAGCGTGGTGTCACGCGCAACACGAAGGGCGAGGCGACCGTTCTGCTGGTCGACGCCGAGAACAAGGTGGCGGAGAAGGTGGTCACCGCAGATCGCGCCATCGGCAACGACTGGCTGATCACCGACGGCCTAGTCGCCGGCGATCGCGTCATCGTCGAGGGGCTGCAGAAGGCCAAGCCCGGCTCGCCGGTGAAGCCGGTGCCGGCCGGCGAGGCCCCGGCGAACGCCGCCCTGCAGGCGGACTCGTCGAAAGAAGTGGCCAAGCGCTAACAAGGGCGAGTCTCCATGCTGTCGCGTTTCTTCATCGATCGGCCCATCTTCGCGTGGGTCATCGCGATCATCGTCATGATCGCCGGCACGGTCTCCGTGCTGAACCTGCCGATCCGCCAGTACCCGGCGATCGCGCCGCCGTCGGTCGGCATCAACGTGAACTACCCGGGCGCCTCCGCGCAGACGGTGCAGGACACGGTGATCCAGGTCATCGAGCAGGCGCTGAACGGCATCGACAACCTCACGTACATCACGTCCGAGGCGAACTCGGACGGCTCCGCGACGATCACGCTGACGTTTGCGCAAGGCACGGTGCCCGACACCGCGCAGGTGCAGGTGCAGAACAAGCTGCAGACGGCGATGCCGCTGCTGCCCCAAGAGGTGCAGCAGTCCGGCATCCGCGTGAACAAGCCGGCGCGCAACTTCCTCGTCGTCATGGGGTTCATCTCCGACGACGGCAGCATGAACAACGAGGACCTCGCCGACTACGTCGCGACGAACGTCCTCGATCCGCTGAACCGCACGCCCGGCGTCGGCGACGTCACGATGTTCGCGTCGCAGTACGCGATGCGCATCTGGCTCGATCCGGAGAAGCTCAACAACTTCGGCGTGACCACCGCCGACGTGGTCGCCGCGATCCGCACGCAGAACGTGCAGGTCTCGGTGGGACAGATCGGCGGCCTGCCCGCGGCCGTCGGCCAGTCGATCACGGCCAGCATCATCGGGCCGACGCGCCTGTCGACCGCCGACCAGTTCCGCGACATCCTGCTGAAGGTGAACGCGGACGGCTCGCAGGTGCGCATCGGCGACGTGGCCCGCGTCGCGCTGAACAGCGAGAGCTACACGCGCGATACCAAGTACAACGGCAAACCCGCCGCCGGCGTCGCGATCCGCCTCGCGGCCGGGCAGAACGCGCTGGACACGGTCAACGCGATCCACGCGACCATCGACCGCCTGCGGCCGTTCTTCCCGCGCGGCTTCGAGGTCGTCTATCCACTCGACACGACGCCGTTCGTCAAGACGTCGATCCTCGAGGTCGTGAAGACGCTGGTCGAGGCGGTGGTGCTCGTGTTCCTGGTGATGTTCCTGTTCCTGCAGAACGCGCGGGCGACGCTGATTCCGACGATCGCGGTCCCGATCGTGCTGCTCGGCACGTTCGGCATCCTCGCGGCGTTCGGCTTCTCCATCAACACGCTGACGATGTTCGGCATGGCGCTGGCCATCGGCCTGCTGGTCGACGACGCCATCGTCGTCGTCGAGAACGTCGAACGCGTGATGGCCGAGGAAGGCCTGCCGCCACGCGAAGCCACGCGCAAGTCGATGGACCAGATCACGGGCGCGCTGGTCGCGATCGCGCTGGTGCTGGCCGCGGTGTTCGTGCCGATGGCGTTCTTCGGCGGCTCGATCGGCGTCATCTACCGGCAGTTCTCGATCACACTGGTCTCGGCGATGGGCCTGTCCGTGCTGGTCGCGTTGATCCTGACGCCGGCGCTGTGCGCGACGATCCTGAAGCCGTTGCCGCCGTCCGGACACGTCGAGCACAAGGGCTTCTTCAAGTGGTTCAACACGAAGTTCGACGAGGGCCGCGACCTGCACGAGCGCGGGCTGGCCGCGATGCTGCGTCGTTCCGGCCGCTCGATGCTGGTGTACCTCGGCATCGTCGTCGTCATGGCCGCGCTGTTCACGCGCATCCCGAGCTCGTTCCTGCCGGCCGAAGACCCGGGCTTCATGTACGGCCAGGTGCAGACGCCGCCGGGCGCCTCGAAGGAACGCACATGGGCCGTGCTCGACCAGGCGCAGAAATACCTCATCGAGCAGGAGAAGGACGCGGTCGAAGGCGTGCTGACCGTGAACGGCTTCAACTTCGCCGGCCCCGGCCAGAACTCCGGCCTGCTGTTCATCAAGCTGCGTGACTGGGACGAGCGCAAGAAGAGCGAGCTGTCGGTGGGCGCGTTGTTAGGGCGCGCCAACAAGTACTTCGGCGCCATCAAGGACGCGAACGTCATCGCGGTGCCGCCGCCGGCCGTGCTCGAGCTCGGCAACACCGCGGGCTTCGACCTGATGCTGCAGAACCGCGGCGGGTTGAGTCACGACGACTTCCTCGCCGCCCGCAACCAGCTGCTCGGCATGGCCGCCCAGAATCCGCTGCTGGTCGGCGTGCGTCCGAACGGCGTCGAAGACGCGCCGCAGTTCAAGCTCGACATCGACCGCGAGAAGGCGAGTGCGCTCGGCGTCTCGATCGCCGACATCAACTCGACGCTGCAGACCGGCTGGGCGTCCACCTACGTCAACGACTTCATCGACCGCGGCCGCGTGAAACGCGTGTACGTGCAGGGCGAGCCGAATTCGCGCATGCAGCCCGACGATCTCAACCGCTGGTACGTGCGCAACAAGGATGGCGCGATGGTGCCGTTCTCCGCGTTCGGCAAGGGCGAGTGGACGTACGGCGCGCAGAAGCTGGTGCGTTACAACGGCGTGCCCGCGTACAACATCCAGGGCGGCCCCGCGCCCGGCCGCAGCTCCGGCGAAGCGATGCGCGCGATGGAAGACATGATCGCCAAACTACCGGCTGGCGTCGGCCTCGAGTGGAACGGCCTGTCGTACGAGGAGAAGGCGTCCGGCTCGCAGGCGCCGCTGCTGTACGCGTTGTCGCTGATCATCGTGTTCCTGTGTCTCGCGGCGCTGTACGAGAGCTGGTCGATCCCGGCGACGGTGCTGCTGGTCGTGCCGCTGGGCGTGCTCGGTGCCGTCCTCGCGACGCTGGCGCGCAGCCTGACCAACGATGCGTATTTCCAGGTCGGCTTGCTGGTCACGATCGGCCTGGCCGCGAAGAGCGCCATCCTGATCGTCGAATTCGCGAAGGAGAACTTCGACCACGGCATGGACCTGGTCGAAGCGGTGATGCATGCGACGAAGCAGCGACTGCGCCCCATCCTCATGACGTCGCTGGCGTTCATGGCGGGCGTCATGCCGCTGGCCATCTCGTCCGGCGCCGGCTCCGGCGCGCAGCACGCGGTGGGCACGGGCGTCATCGGCGGCATGCTGGCATCCACGTTCCTCGCCGTGTTCTTCGTTCCCGTGTTCTTCGTCGTGATCCTGCGGCGCTTCAAGGTGAAGCCGACCGTCATGAAGATCGACGAGACGCCGGCCGACACGCCGTACGCGAGCACCACATGAACCGTCCGATTCGTCTATCTACCCTGGCGCTGGCCGCGTCGTTGAGCGCCTGCACGCTGGCGCCGCGTTACCACCAGCCGGCGTCGCCCACGGCCGCGGAATACGAGAACGTCGCCACGCCGGGCGCGCGGCAGACCGCCGCCGTGCCGGCCGCCGACGTGTCGTGGAACGAGTTCTTCCCGGACGCCGAGCTGCAGCAGCTGCTGACGCGGGCGCTGGCGAACAACCGCGACCTGCGCATCGCGACGCTGAACGTCGAGGCGGCGCGCGCGCAGTACCGCATCCGCCGCGCGGATCTCGTGCCGTCGATCGACGCGGTGGGGCAGGCCAACAACAACCGCACGCCGGCGTCGCTGTCGCAGACCGGCGAAAGCGAGCTGACGCGCACGTATTCGGCCGGGCTCGGCGTCTCCGCGTTCGAGCTCGATCTGTTCGGCCGC
Source organism: Steroidobacteraceae bacterium (assembly GCA_035502995.1). GTDB lineage: Bacteria > Pseudomonadota > Gammaproteobacteria > Steroidobacterales > Steroidobacteraceae > CADEED01. Next base: position 61,282 of record DATJTW010000076.1, read on the forward strand.
GTGCGCTCGCTGCGCAAGGCGGCGCTCGAGGACTACTTCGCGATCGAGGAGAACCGCAACGCCGCGCAGCTGGCGCTGGTCTCCGAGGTGGCGAATGCCTGGCTGACGCTGATCGCGGATCGCGAACTGCTGCGTCTCGCCGAGGAGACGCGCGACAGCCAGCACAAGTCGTTCGATCTCACGAAGCTGCGTTTCGATTCGGGCGTATCGAGCGAGGTCGACCTCGCGCGGTCGGAAACCGCGTGGCGCCAGGCGGAGATCGACATCGCCGCGCAGACGCGCCGTGTCGCGCAGGACCGCAATGCGCTGTCGCTGCTGGTCGGCGAGCCGCTGCCGGCGGAGACGGGTGCCGGCGAACACGCGATCGACGCGCAGACGTTCGACAAGGAACTGCCCGCCGGCCTGCCGGCCGAGCTGTTGACGCGCCGCCCGGACATCCGCGCGGCCGAGCACAGTCTGAAGGCCGCGAATGCCGACATCGGCGCCGCGCGCGCCGCGTTCTTCCCCAGCATCAGCCTCACCGGCTTCTACGGCAACGCGAGCGACGACCTGTCCGAGCTGTTCCAGACCGGGCACACGAGCTGGAGCTTCACGCCGCAGATCCGCCTGCCCATCTTCAACGGCGGCGCGAACATCGCCGGGCTCAACCTCGCCAACGCGCGCAAGCGCATCGAGATCGCGCGGTACGAGCAGTCGATCCAGATCGCGTTCCGCGAGGTCGCGGACGCGCTGGTGGCGCGCGCGACGTTCCAGGACCAGCTGAAGGCGCAGGAAGCGCTGACGCGCGCCAGCGAGTCCAGCTACAAGCTGGCCGACGTGCGGTACCGCGGCGGCGTCGACAGTTATCTCGGTGCGCTGATCGCGCAGCGGGATTACTACTCGGCGCAGCGCGCGCTGATCGAGACGCGCCTCGCCGGCGCCAGCAACCTCGTGTCGCTGTACACGGCGCTCGGCGGCGGCTGGAAGTAGCCGGCGGGAAAAAGTCACAGTTCGCGCGGCGCGGGCCCCGCCCGGTTCCCGCCGCGCGTTTGCGATCTGTAAAAAGGCGCCTCGTTTTCCGAGGGGCTTCGCCATGCGTTTCGTCGCCGCTGCTTTCTGCTCGCTGACCTTGTTTGCCGGCATGGCTCGTGGCCAATCCGCGCCGAACCCGGCCGCCAACGACCAGCTCGCCCTGGCGATCGCCAAGGACAGTGCCGCCGCGGCGCAGGCCGCGCTCGACGCCGGCGCCGACATCAACGCCAATCTCGGCGAAGGCCGCACGCCGCTGATCACGGCGGTGATGATGGTCAAACCCGAGGCCGTGAAGTTCCTGCTCGAGCACGGCGCGGATCCGAACAGGACCGCGGATGACGGCGCGGTCGGCAACGCGTTGTCCGCCGCGTTCTTCGCGATGTCCGGCGTCGCGATCACGCGCCGCGGCGACGAGGACTACGTCAACGAACGCCGCGCGAAGGCGCTCGAATCGCTGCGCCTCGTCGCGGCGCGGAAGCCGGATTTCGACGTGCTGGTCTCGCGCGGCCCGACGCGCCTCAGCCCGCTGATGATCGCGGCGGATGCGGGCGTCGCCGATGCAGTGAAGATCCTGCTGGATGCCGGCGCGTCGCCGAATTTCGTCAACGGCGGCAGGTATTCCGCGCTCGACTATGCGGTCGATCGCGCGCCGGGCTGGTCGCCGACGCCGGCGGCGGAGCGACTCGAGGTGGTCAAACTATTGTTGGCCGCGGGGGCGCAGACGAAGAAGGTCGGCGCGGACAAGCTGAGTCCGCTCGAGCGGGCACGCAAGGCGGCCAATACAGAAGCGGTCGCGTTGTTGTCGAAGTAGGGCGGACTGGCGCAAGCTCTCGCCATGCGCCTCGAAGAGCTGCGGCCGGTGGACCTGGAGACGAACCCAGTTTGGGAGTTCGATCTCGGGGAAGGGAGCGACGAAACCGCTATCTGTCCGGTTGCGGATGTTCCCGTTGGTCATCTCGAAGGCCGTTTCGTCGGTACGCGCGTCGTTCTCGTTGATGGTCAGCAAGTTTGGGCGATCTTGGGAAACGTGACGCCTGACGATCACCGGCTGACCCAGCATTTTCTGATGCTCTCGATCGAGCGCAATGGAACGTGGTTTCATCTCGCGCGCTACCATGATCACGACTACGAGCGGAATGGTCCGGCGGCTCTCGCCGTATTTCTCGATCGGGAGATCAGCTCGGTATTTCCGATTTCCTACGACATCCGAGATGTCGTCGCAGGTGGCGTCGCGCTGCGCGGGGAGATTCGTGCCGAGCCTTCCGAGCGGCTCAGCCGATCTGAACTGATCGCTCTGGCAGTACCTTAGTAACCCAACGCCAGCCCCGTGTTCCGCCGCGGATCCACCGCGCCGTAGAACCGGTTGTCCCCCGACGGCGGCAGGTTCAATCCCGGTTCCCCGATCAGGATCGCCGCGATGTGGTTCTCCGGCTGCGGCTGCGTGAGCTTGTGCCCCATGCCGGCGAGGATCTCGCGCGTATCGGCGCTCAGCGCGTACTTCTCCACCGACGTCTCCTCCGGCAACCACTGCTGGTGGATGCGCGGCGCCGCCGCGGCCTCCTGGATGTCCATGCCGTAGTCGATCACGTTGATCATCGTGTGCAGCACCGCGGTGATGATGCGGCTGCCGCCCGGCGTGCCGACGATCATCCACGGTTTGCCGTTCTTGTTGACGATGGTCGGCGTCATCGACGACAGGGGCCGCTTGCCGGGCTCGATCTTGTTGTTCGCGCCCTGCACGAGGCCGTACATGTTCGGCACGCCGACCTTCGACGTGAAATCGTCCATCTCGTCGTTCAGCAACACGCCGGTGCCGGGCGCCGTCACGCGTGCGCCGAACCAGTCGTTCAGCGTGTATGTCACGGCCACCGCGTTGCCGAAGCGGTCGGCGATCGAGTAGTGAGTGGTGTTCGTGCCTTCGTGCGTCTCGATGCCGGGCTTGATCGCGCGCGAATCGCCGGCGCGCTTCGGGTCGATGGCGGTGCGCAGCTTCGCCGCGTACTTCGCATCGAGCAGCTCCGCGATCGGGTTCTTCACGAAATCCGGATCGCCGAGCAGGAAGTTGCGGTCGACGTACGCATGCCGCATCGCCTCGATCTCGACGTGCACGGCGCGCGCCGAGCCCCAGCCGTATTCGCCGAGCGGATAGCCGGCCAGCACGTTCAGGATCTCGCACAACGTCACGCCACCCGACGACGGCGGCGGCGCGGACACGATGTGGAAACCGCGGTAGTCGCACTCGACCGGCGCGAGCTCGCGCGGGCGATACGCGTCCAGGTCCTTCTGCGTGATGATGCCCTTGTTCGCGCGCATCGCGGCGACCAGCAGCGACGCCACCGGCCCCTTGTAGAACCCGTCGCGGCCGCCCTTGCTGATGGCGCGCAGCGTGCGCGCGAGGTCGGGCTGCTTCAGCGTCGCGCCGGCCTTCAGTGTCTCGCCGCCGGCCAGGTAGATAGCCGCGCTGGGCGCATCCTTGCGGAAATCCGCCGTGCCCTCGGCGAGGATGTCGACGTCGCCCTGGTCCAGCACGAACCCTTTCTCGGCCAGCGCGATCGAGGGCGCGATCAGCGACTCGCGCGGCTTCGTGCCGTATTTCTCGCGCGCGTATTCGAGACCCGCGACCGTGCCCGGCACGCCCACCGCGAGATAGCCGCGCGTGCTGAGATCCGGCACCACGTTGCCGGTCGCGTCCAGGTACATGTCGACGCTGGCCGCCAGCGGCGCCGTCTCGCGGAAGTCGATGAACGTGCGCCGCCCGTCCGCGAACTGCACGGTCATGAACCCGCCGCCGCCGAGATTGCCCGCGGCGGGATACACCACCGACAACGCATACCCGACGGCGATCGCGGCATCCACGGCGTTGCCGCCGTTCTTCAGCACGTCGACACCGACGCGCGTCGCGTACTGCTGTGCCGTGACGACCATGCCGTTCTTCGCGGCGACCGGCGCCGGCGAGGCGGCGTGGGCGAGGCCCGTGACGACGAGGAGGGCGAGGGAAAACATCTTGAGTTGGCGCATGCGGCGAGTGTAGCCGCTCGCGTTGCGGTAAAACGGGCGGCGTCAGACTGGACCGACTGACGCAAACAACCTTTCGTTATCTACTGCACCCATGCAAGACACGTCCGCCCCGTTACGCACCATCCCGTCGCGCGTGAATCCCTGGCTGGCACTGATCGGCTGGCTGTTGCTGACCACCGCGGCCGGCGCGATCGGCGCCATCGCCTCGATCGACGCCGCGCAGTTCTACTCGGCGCTGAACCGGCCGCCCTGGGCGCCGCCGCCGGGCGTTTTCGGGCCGGTCTGGACACTTTTATATATGGCGATGGGCGTGGCCGCCTGGCTGGTCTGGCGCGAACGCGGCTTTGCCCGGGCGCGCGGCGCGCTCGGGCTGTTCCTCGCGCAGCTGGCGGTCAACGCCTTGTGGTCGTGGCTGTTCTTCGCCTGGCACCGCGGCGCGGCGGCGTTCGTCGACATCGTCGTGCTGCTGGCCCTGATCGTCGCGACGATCGTCTCGTTCGCGAAGATCCGCCGCGCGGCGGCCCTGCTGCTGGTGCCGTATCTCGCCTGGGTCGCGTTCGCGACCGCGCTCAATTATTCCGTGTGGCAGCGAAATCTTCCGCTGCTGTAGCCGCGAGCCACGCGACGTGAACCTGGTGCGCGGCGCCGTCGTCGACGAGGTCGACGTCGTTGCGGCCCGGCTTCTGCACCTGGCCGTCGACGGTGAGCTGTGCCAGCGCATCGGGCGCGGGTTGTTTGTCGACGGTGATCGTGTACGGCGTGCCGCGGTGGCGGTATTCGATGGTGAAGCCCGACCACTCCGGCGGCACGCAGGGTGACAGCGTCAGCCGGTTCTCGCGCAGCCGGAACCCCAGGATCCACTCGAGGCCGGCGCGATACAGCCAGCCCGCCGAGCCCGTGTACCAGGTCCAGCCGCCGCGGCCCGCGTGCGGCGCTTCGGAGTAGACGTCGGCGGCGACGGCGTACGGCTCGACCTTGTAGCGCTGCACGTCGGCGCGCGTCGTCGCGCGCGGCACCGGGTTCAGCATGTTGAACACCTGCATCGCGCGTGCGCCCTTGCCCTGCAGGGTCAGCGCGATCACGGTCCAGATGCCGGCGTGCGTGTATTGCCCGCCGTTCTCGCGGATGCCGCGCGGATACGCCTTCACGTAGCCCGGCTCCTGCAGCGACTTCTCGAACGGCGGCGTGAACAGGCGCGCCAGCGGCGGATCGTCCATCAGCAGGTGCGCCTCGAGCGATTGCATCGCGCGCGCGGCGCGTGCCGGGTTCGCGGCGCCCGAGATCACGCTCCAGCTCTGCGCGATCGCGTCGATGCGGCACTCGTCGTTCGCGGCGGAGCCGAGCGGCGTGCCGTCGTCGTAGAAGCCGCGGCGATACCACTCGCCGTCCCAGGCGTGTTGTTCGAGCGCGGCGCGCAGCTTCGTGGCGTGGCCCAGCCATCCGGTCGCCAGCGCAACTTCGCCGCGCGACTGCGCCAGCGGCGCGAACGCCTGCAGCGCCGCGTGCAGGAACCAGCCGAGCCACACGCTCTCGCCGCGGCCGTGTTCGCCGACGCGGTTCATGCCGTCGTTCCAGTCGCCGGTGCCGATCAGCGGCAGGCCGTGTTCGCCGGTGATCAGCGAGCCCTCGAGGCCGCGGCGGCAATGGTCGAACAACGTCGCGGTGTTCCGGCTCACCTCGGGCTCGAAGAACGCGTCGTGTTTCTCGCGGGGCAGCGGCGGGCCTTCGATGAACGACACCGGCTCGTCGAGGATGGCGCGGTCGCCGGTCACGGCGACGTAGTGCGCGGTGACGAACGCCAGCCACACGCGGTCGTCGGAGATGTGCGTGCGCACGCCGCTGCCATTGTGCGGCAGCCACCAGTGCTGCACGTCGCCCTCGGGGAACTGGCGCGAGGCCGCGCGCAGGATCTGCTCGCGCAGCAGCGCGGGCCGCGCGATGCCGAACGCCATGGCGTCCTGCAGCTGGTCGCGGAAGCCGTACGCGCCGCTCGCCTGGTAGAACGCGGCGCGCGCCCACGTGCGGCAGGCGAGTGTCTGGTACAGCAGCCAGCCGTTCATCATCAGATCGAACGAGCGCTCGGGTGTCTTCACCTGCACGTGGGAGAACAGCTCGTTCCACTGCTGCGCGATCTCGGCGAACACGGCGTCGAGATTCGCCTGGCGGTATTTCTGCACCAGCGCCTTCGCGGCCTCGGCGTCCGCGGCCTGGCCCAGCGTGAAGACGATCTCGGCGCTGGCGCCGGGTTCGAGATCGAGCCGCGTGCGCAACGCGGCGCAGGCGTCGAGCGCGGGACCCGTGCGGTTCGTCAGCGGGCTGCCGGAGACCAGCGCGGCGGGCGCGTCGAGCGTGCCGTGCCGGCCGAGGAACTCGCGGCGATCGCAGGTGTGCTCGGTTTGTTTGCCGCCGAGATCCGCGAACGCGACGCCGGGGAACGCCGTGTTCCACGGGTTGCGCGCAAACAGCGCGCGGGAAGCGGGTTCCTCGCTAGTTAGAACGTGCGGCGCGCCGCCGGCGCGCGACGGGCCGAGCACCCACTCGGCGTAACCGGTGACCGACAGGCTGCGCCGGCGCGGCGAGTCGTTGCGCACCGTCAGCCGGCAGATCTTCACCGGATCGGCCGCGGGCACGAACAGGTTCAGCGTCGACGCGATGCCGTGCGCGCGCTGCTCGAAGCGGCTGTAGCCGTGGCCGTGCGCGGCGCGGTACTCGGCGTTCTCGACGCGGATCGTCGCCGGCGTCGGGCTCCACAACTCGCCGGTCTCCTCGTCGCGTAGATAGATGGCCTCGCCGGGCCGGTCGGTGACCGGGTCGTTCGACCACGGCGTCAGCGCGTTCTCGCGGCTGTTGCGCGCCCAGGTGTAACCGGCGCCGTCGCTCGACACGTGGAAGCCGAAGCCCGGATTCGCGACGACGTTGATCCACGGCACCGGCGTCGTCGTGGCGCCGGACGCGATCACCGCGTACTCGCGGCCGCCGGCAGCGAAGCCGCCGAGGCCGTTGAAGTATTCGAGCTCGCGCGCCAGCTCGGGCTCGCGCGGCGCGGCGGCCAGTGCCGGCTGCACCACGCGGCGCGCGGACTTCGGCGCCAGTGCCGGTGTCGGCTGCAATCGCGCGACCTGGTCGGCCAGCGAACCGCTGCGGCCGGTCAGCACGACGCGCGCGACGGAGAACAGCAGCGCGCGCACGTCCGCACCGATCAGGTCGGAGCGCAGCACGAACACCTTGCCGCGTGTGTCGGCGCCGGCGATGCGCGGCCGCGCCTGGCTGACGCGCACCAGCGCTTCGAGCGCGATCTGCAGATCCTGGATGTACGACGAGCCGCGCTCGTTGAGGATCACGAGGTCGACGGACAGCCGCTTGATGCCCCAGTACTCGTGCGCCTGCATCAGCTGCCGGACGATGGCCAGGTCCTCGGCCTCCTCGATGCGCACCAGCACGATGGGCAGATCGCCCGAGATGCCCTGCGACCACAATCCCTGCGGCCCGCCCGCGCCGCGCACGATGAGGTCGCCGGGCGCGCGCGCCGCGGCGTCGGCGTACAGGATGCGGCCGGCGATCTGCTGGAACAGGTTGGCCTGCGATGCGTCCATGCCGAAGTGGCGCAGCTGCACCTGGCCCTGCGTCCACGCCAGCGTCGACACGCGCGTGTAGGCGTTCGCATCGCGATGCTTGTCGAAGCGTTCCACGAGATCGCGGCGCGAGTCGGCGACGCAGGTCCAGAACGCGATCTTCGTCGTGCCGCCGGGCGGCACGCGCACGCGGTACCGCAGCGAGAAGATCGCATCGAGCACGGTGCCGACGGAGCCGGACAGCGACTGGCCCTCGAGCATCGCCAGCGGCGCGCGCAGCTCGCGGTTGCGGCCGAGGAAACGCGCGCGGTCGGTTTCGTATTCGGGGCCGGCGACGACCTGGCCCTCGATGACCGCGTGGTGCGAGGCCCAGAGCTCCGGTTCGTCCGGCGCGCGGCGGCGGCGGTTCGCGATCAGCGCGTGTTTGGGTTCGAGATACTCGGTGCGCACGAACATCTTCGAGAACGCCGGATGCGCGACGTCGGCGGACTGCGCGCCGAGCACCACTTCGGCGTACGACGTGATCTCGATCTCGCGCGCCCGCGTCGAGGTGTTGGTGATCGACAGGCGCCGCACCTCCGCGTCGTCCTCGGGCGAAACCTGCACCTCGAGCACCGTGATGATGTCGCCGTCGCCGCGGATGATCTCGGCGCGGTCCTCGGTGAAGCTGACGTCGTAGAAGTCGGGCGGCGTCGCGCAGGGTTGATAACCCGCGGACCAGGTGCGGCCGCTCTCGAAGTCGCGCAGCAGGAAGAAGCTGCCGGTGTCGTCGCGCGTCGCGTCCTCGCGCCAGCGGGTGACGGCGAGATCGTTCCAGCGGCTGTAGCCGGCGCCGGCGGCCGTCATCATCACGGAGTAGCGGCCGTTCGACAGCAGGTGGGTCTGCGGTGCGGAGTCGTGCGGCGAGCGCAGCCGCCGCACCTCGGGCACCTGCAGCTCCGAGATCCGCGACGCGGTGCCGACTTCCTCGGCGCGCGGGTGCGCGACGGACACGTCGCGCGGCGTGCGCTCCTGCAGCAGCAGCTCGGTCGCCTGCACGGTGACGTCGGAGTGGAACCGTTCGCACATGTGGCCGTCGTCGAGCGCGTTGGCGATCGCGACGATGCTCATGCCCTGGTGGTGCGCCATGTACGCACGGACCAGCACGCGCGTCTCGCCCTCGGGCACGCGCGAGGGCGTGAAGTCGACGGCCTCGTAGAAGCCGTACTGCCCGCGCGCGCCGACCGCGGCCAGCGCGCGGTAGTTGGACAGCGCCGCCTCGCCGTCGACCATTGCCGCGAGGCCGGTGGCGTAGGGGGCGATGACCTTGCTCTCGGACAGGCCGCGCTTGAGGCCGAGTCCCGGCACGCCGAAGTTCGAATATTGATAGGTGAGCTCGAGATCGCGCGCGTTGTACGCGGACTCCGAGATGCCCCACGGCAGCCCGAGCTCGCGGCCGTACTTGCGCTGGCGCTTCACGACGAGCCGGCTGGTCTGCGCCAGCAGACTGCCGACCGGCGCCTTCAGCACCAGGTCCGGCATCAGGTACTCGAACATCGAGCCGGACCACGACACCAGCGCCGCGCCCGCGCCGATCGGCGTCACGGTGCGGCCGAGCCGGAACCAGTGCCGCGCGGGGATGTCGCCCTTGGCGATCGCGATGAAGCTCGACAACCGCGCTTCGGACGCGAGCAGGTCGTAGCACGACGGATCGAGCGAGCCGTCGGTGGCGCGGTAGCCGATCGACAGCAGCTTGCGCTGGCCGTCGAGCAGGAAGCCGAACTCCATCGCGCCGGCCAGCTCGAGCGCCTGCGATGCGAGGTTCTCCAGATGCTCGACGATGAAGCCGGCCGGGTCGCGCGCCAGCAGGTCGCTGCGCCAACTGTCGATCGTGCGGCGCGTGGCCTCGACCCAGTAGACGAGATCGTCGTTGCGGTCGGCGTGAGTCTCGTGCGCCAGCGTGCGGACCATGTCGACCAGCGTCGAGGCGCGTTCGGAGGCATTCGCCAGCGCGTCGGCGGTCGGGTCAGCCCCTGCGGCCGGGTGCAGGCAGGCATCGAGATCGTGGAACGCGGTTTCGAGCAGGCCGCGCGTGATCGTCAGTCCCGGCGTGAACTTGAACGCGCGCAGCGCTTCGCGCGCGAGATCGAGCGTGTCGCCGAGTCCGGCGCGCGCGTGCGCCGGCAGCGATTGATCGATCTGCCATTCGCGGCAGGCGCCGGCCAGCGTGATCAGGTGCGCGGCGAGGTTGCCCGAGTCCACCGACGAGACGTACTTCGGATCGAGCGGGCGCAGGTCCTGCGTGTCGTACCAGTTGTAGAGGTGGCCGCGGCACTTCTGCATGCGCGCCAGCGTGCCGAGCGTGGCCTCGATGCGGTCGAGCGCGTCGCGCAGGCCGCACCAGCCGAAGTCACGCGCAGCGACCGCGGACAGCAGATAGAGGCCGATGTTCGTGGGCGACGTGCGGTGCGCGACGACGCCCTTCGGGTCTTCCTGGTAGTTGTCCGGCGGCAGATGGTTGTCGGTTGGCGTGACGAACGTCTCGAAGAACCGCCACGTGCGGCGCGCGATCAGGCGCAGCTCGCGCGTCTGTTCGGCGTCGAGCTCCGAGCGCGCGGCGGCCGGCGGCGTGCGGCTGATGCGCCAGGCGATCGCCGGCGCCAGCACCCACAGCGAGACCATGACCCAGGCGATGCCCGGCAGCGGCGCCGTCTGCAGCGCCAGCGCGATGCCGAGCGCGGCCAGCGCCAGCAGCACGCCGCGACCCATGCGCCGGTAGAAGCTGGTGAACGTCTGCCGCATGTTGCCGAGCAGGTCGGCCGGCACCCATTCGAGCAGGTGCCGCTTGCTGACCGCCATGCGCCAGCAGGTGCGGATGATCGCGTCGCCCATCAGCCAGGCCTGGTAGGCCAGCATGCTGACCAGCAGCGTGCTCTGCGCGATCGCCAGCGTGACGTCGAGGCGCAGCGCGCGCAGGTGGCTGCGCAGCGTCACCGACGACTTGCGCGGCAGGATGGCGCCGACCAGCGGCATCAACGTCGGCAGCGAAATCGCGAACAGGATGAAGCCCATCCACGCCCAGCGCTCCTGGATCGGCAGCAACCAGCCGGCGACCAGCGCCGCGAGGCTGGACGGCGACGACAACGAGCGGCGCAGGTTGTCGAGCATCTTCCACAGGCCGATCAGCGGCAGGCGGCTGTGGCCACGCTCGTGCGTCTTCGCGCCCATGTCGCGGCGGCCGAAGATCCACGGCAGCAGCTGCCAGTCGCCGCGCACCCAGCGGTGCTGGCGCAGGCTCGCGACGTCGTAACGCGCCGGGAATTCCTCGACCACTTCGACGTCCGACGCCAGGCCGGCGCGCGCGAAGATGCCTTCGAAGAGGTCGTGCGACAGCAGCGTGCTCTCGGGCACTCGGTCGGCCAGCGCGCGTTCGAACGCGTCGACGTCGTAGATGCCCTTGCCGGCGAACGAGCCTTCTCCCAACAAGTCCTGGTAGACGTCGGACACGGCGGCCGCGTATGGATCGACGCCCGACGCGCCGGAGAACACGTGCTGGAACGGCGACGCCTCGACGTTGACCGGCAGCGAGAACGCGACGCGCGGCTGCAGGATGGCGTAGCCGTCGACGACGCGGCCGAGCTTCTCGTGGAACCGCGGCCGGTTCAGCGGGTGCGCCATCTTGCCGATCAGGCGCCGCGGCGTTTCGCGCGGCACGCGCGTGTCGGCGTCGAGCGTGATCACGTATCTCACGCCGGACGGCACCCACGGCGAACGGCCGGTGCTCGTCACGTAGGTGGTGTCGACGGCACCGCGCAGCAGGCCGTTCAGTTCGTCGAGCTTGCCGCGCTTGCGCTCCCAGCCCATCCAGCGCTGTTCGCTCTCGCTCCAGATGCGTTTCCGGTGCAGCAGCAGGAAGCGTTCGCCGCCGGCGGCCGGGCCGTACTTGCGGTTCAGGCGCGCCATGCCGAGCACGGCGACGTCGAGCAAGGCTTCGTCGGTGGGTTTCGTCTCGGTGTCCGAGTCGCTGAAGTCGGAGAGCAGCGCGAAGTGCAGCTGGTCGTCCGGCGAGGCGAGATAGTGGATCTCGAGCCGGTGCAGGTGGTCCTCGACCGCCTGCCGCGACGAGAACATCACGGGTACCGCGACCAGCGTGCGCAGCTCCTCGGGGATGCCGCCGCGCAGCTCGAGGCCGGGCAGGGGGCTCGCGCCCACGCCACGCGTGACGGCGCGATTGACCAGCAGCACCGCGATGTCGACCGCCGGCACCAGCCCCAGCGTGCCCAGCACCCACAGCCAGCCGACGCTGCTGCCGTGGTGCTGTAGATAGGCCAGCGGGATCGCCAGCACCAGCGCGGTGACCACGGCCATCGCCGCGACGTAGTCGCGCGCGCCGACGGTGAACGCGATGCGGCTGGTCCAGTCGCGCAGCGGCGCGTGGTAGTCGACGCTCTGCTCGAGCTTCGCGCGGCCGTCGCCGATCAGGTGGAAGCCGGGATCGCGTTCGCGTTCGTTGCGGCCCAGCGACGCGGTGGTGATGACCTGCTGCGTGATCTGCAGCTCGGTCAGCCGCGAGCCGCGCGCCAGCTCTTCGATGGCGTTGCGATACAGGTTGCGCGTCGCGAAATCCATGTCGGAGAAGGGGCCCGACGCCTTCAGCGAGTGATCGACGAGGCTGACGCTCTCGAAGAACTCGGCCCAGTCGACGTCCGACATCAGCCGCATGCTCGTGATGATGTTGCGCACCGTCACGTTCGACGCGCCCTGGCGCTGGTGCTCCTCGCGGATCAGCCGCTCGGAGCTGATCTTCTGCGCGGCCAGCCGCTTCTCGAGCCACTCGAGAGCGACCAGCACCTTGGGATCCTGGTCGCGCAGGCGCTGCACGAGCTGCACGGCGAAGGCCGGCGTCGAGAGGCGGATGCGGTCCTGGTAGTTCTCCAGCGCGCGCGGATCGAGTCGCTGGCCATTGACGCCCAGCAGGCGGTCGGCGACGAGGTCGGCGTCCTCGCGCGCGGCGCGCGACGTGACGATGCGTTGCGCGACGCGGCGCAGGTTCTCGACCAGCACGACACGCAGCGTGATCGCGACGGCCCACAACTCGCCGATGGTCAGCGGCTCGACGGATTGATAGGCCTGCACGAAGCGGCGCAGCGTCTCCGGGTCGAAGCGGCTGTCGGTGTGCGCGATGTACGCCCAGGCGATGCCGAACACGCGCGGGAAGCCGGCGAAATGGCCTTCGGCGAGCTTCGGCAGCTGCCGGTAGAAGCCGGCCGGCAGGTCCTCGCGGATCTCGCGGATCTGCTCCTCGACCACGTGGTAGTTGTCGAGCACCCACTCGGCGGCCGGCGTGATGCCGCGGCCCTCGTCGACGGCCTTGGCGATCGACCGGTAGGCCGCGAGCAACACCTTTTCATTGGCGCGCAGCCGCGCGTCGAGCGGACGGCCGAACCCGGCCTTGCGGATGACCGGCTGCGCCTGCGCCAGGCTGCGCGCGTGCTGCTCCAGCCGCTCGATGCTGAAGATCTCCTCACGGAGGATCTGGTCGTTGTTCCACAGGGAACCGACCGAAAGCTTGTCGAAAATGCCGCTCAGGAACGGATGCAAGTGCCCGCCGGGGATACAAAAGGTCGAAACGGATGACGGGAGACTACAGGGGGGCTGATCTGCGTGCGACGCAGTTGGGTGTCGGAAAATACCGACAACCCCGCGGGGCGGGGCGGCACCGCCGGCCGAAGCGGCAATGTTAGTTAGGAACCGCGGCTGACAGTCCGGCCTGCGGACGACACCTAGTCTCGTTCCGATGTGGCCTTTTCGACGTAACACCGCCGCGGCGGTGCGGACCAGCCAGCCGTACTGGCTGATGCGCGACGGCATCGGCGACGCGCGGTCGTCGGCCCGGCTCGCGCCGGATTACGACATCGTCATCATCGGCGCCGGCATCACCGGCGCGCTGGTCGCCGATTCCCTGGTGGCGACCGGCCGGCGGATCGTGATGCTCGACTCGCGCGAACCCGCGCAGGGCAGCACCTCGGCGTCCACGGCGCTGCTGCAGTACGAGATCGACGAGCACCTGCTGGACCTGGCGAAGAAGCTCGGGCCGGAGCGCGCGACGCTGGCGTACCGCGCCGGCGTGTCATGCTTCGCGACGCTGGAGCAGCGTTTCCCCGACTTGCTGGCCCAGTCGGGATACCAGCGGCGGCCCAGCCTGTATCTGGCGTCCGAACAGAAAGATGTCGCGGTGCTGCGCGCCGAATGCGCGGCGCGCACCGGCATCGGCATCCATTGCGAATGGCTCGAAGGCGAGGACGTGGTGCGGCGGTTCGGCGCGCACCGGCCGGCCGCGATCCTCTCGTCGCCCGGTGCGCAGATCGACCCGGTGCGTTTCACGCGCGGTGTGCTGGCGGGCTGCGAGCGACACGGCGTCGAGATCCGCACGCGCGAGCCGGTGGCAAGAATCGAGGAGGCCGGCGAGAAGCTGCGCGTGTTGCTGAAGTCCGGCGGCTCGCTGCTGGCCGGTGACGTCATCGTCTGCGCCGGTTACGAGTCGCTGCAATTCCTGCCGGACGGTGTCGCCGATCTGCACAACACCTTCGCGCTGGTCACGGAGCCGCTGCCGCCGGCGGAGAACGTCGCGTCGCTGCCGTTGATCTGGGAAAGCGCGCGGCCTTACCTCTACCTGCGCGGCACGCCGGACGGCCGGCTGATGGTCGGCGGCGCCGACGTGCCGCTGAAGAACGCCGCGGCGCGCGACGTGCTGCTGCCGCGGCAGATCCGGCGCGTGGCCGCGGGTTATCAGGACCTGTTCCAGCGCGAGTTGCCGCCGATCGCGTACGCGTGGGCCGGCAGCTTCGCCGAGACGCGCGATGGCTTGCCGTACATCGGCGCCGTGCCGGGCCTGCATCCGCGGCTGCGCTTCGCGCTGTGTTACGGCGGCAACGGCATCAGCTACGCGATCCAGGCCGGCGAGATCCTGCGCGCCGGCGTCGAAGGCCGCGCGCACGCGCTCGGCGAGCTGTACGGATTCGGGAGGTTGGGGACGGACCTAGCTACCGGCCGGCAAAGGGGGGTGGCCGGCGACTAGACCCGTCCCGACCCTTCAAGCGACTGGAACTCCCACCAGGATGGTGCCGGTGTAACCGGCGGTGACATCGCCGCTGAGCACGGGCGTCATCTGCGCGTTCTGCGCCGTCGAGTTGTCGCCGAACACGTTGTCATTGGCCAGCGTGACGGCGGCGAGATTGTTGACGCTGGCGGCGTAGCCGGTGGCGCCGCCGTACACGGTGCTGCAGACGTCGCGCGGCAGGGCCATCTGCGAGGTCAGCAGGCGATTCGTGTACAGCGTCGCCTGCGCGAGGCTCGAGTACACCTCGAAGTGGATGTGCGGATAACGGCCCGAGTAGCAGCCGGGGAAGATCGTCGAGAACGTGACCTCGCCGTTCGCGTCGGTGACCTGCACGCCGCGCAGGTAGTTCTCGTTTTGCAGGCCGCTCGAGTACAGCGAGTAGCCGCCGTCGCGCGTGCAATGCCAGAGGTAGATGGCGTAGCCGGACAAGGCGGCGCAATTGTCGTTCGAGTTGACGACGGAGATCTTCAGCGACAGCGGCACGCCGGGCGCAGTGTTCGTCGAGCTGCCGAAGCTCGAGCGGATGTCGGCGCGGACCACGCCCGACTGCTGCAGCACGTTCGAGACCATGCCGTTGACGGTGTTCGAGCCGTCGGAGGGATAGGGGCCGTTGGTCTCGGTCGGGTTGGCGATGCAGCTCGAGGCGCCGGCGCCGCCGCTGGAACTGGAGCTGGAGCTGCTCGAGCTGGAACTGGAACTGCTGGAGCTCGAGCTTCCGGAGCTCGAGCTGCTGCCGCTCGACGTCGCGCTCGCCGTGGTCCCGCTGCTGCCGCCGCCGCACGCGACCATCAGCGCCGTGGAGCCGCCGGCCAGCAGCCAGGACAGCGCCCGGCGCCGTTCCATGTTCCGCTGCATCATCAATTCGAGGTCGCGCTGCAGGCCCCCGTCTTCGTGACGGTGGTGATCGTGGTCGTGGTGTGCGTGTTTCATGGGGCCGCAGCCTGCGCGGCGCGCGTGGCAGGGCTTTGCCCGTCTTTGCCGGCTTTGTGTCGGCCCTGGCAAACGCCGACTAAACTGCCGTGGTCTGCTCACGGGAATGTCCGACGCCAGCCACATGGACCACACCACGCTCATCCTCGTCGTCGACGACGACCCGGACCTGCGCAAGCTCATCGGGGAATTCCTCGAAGGACACGGTTATGTCGTGCAGGTCGCGGAGAACGCGGCGGCGATGCGCACGGCGATCGAGAAGCAGCGGCCGGACCTCGTGATCCTCGACGTGATGATGCCGGGCGAGGATGGATTGTCGGCCGCGCGCCGCCTCGTCACCGAGAACGGTCCGCCGGTCATCATGCTGAGCGCGTTGGGCAGCGACACCGACCGCATCATCGGCCTCGAGGTGGGCGCCGACGACTATCTACCCAAGCCGTGCAATCCGCGCGAGCTGCTGGCGCGCGTGCGGGCCGTGCTGCGCCGGCGCGCCACGCCCGACGCGGGCGCGCCGGCTGCCGAGACCACGCGCTACGAGTTCGCCGGCTGGCGGCTCGACGCGGTGCGCCGCGAGCTGCGCGATCCGGCCGGCACCTTCATCCATCTCTCCGACGGCGAGTTCGCGCTGCTGCGCACGTTCGTCGAGCATCCGCAGCGCGTGTTGTCGCGCGACCAGTTGCTGGACATCACGCGCGGGCGCAACGTCGAGGTGTACGACCGCGCGATCGACAGCCAGATCAGCCGGCTGCGCCGCAAGCTCAACGAACGCGCCGAAGCGGAACTGATCCGCACCGTGCGCAACGAGGGTTACATGTTGCTGGCCAGGGTCACGCGTCCATGAAGTGGCCGCAGCTCGGCATCTTCGGGCGCTCGTTCCTGCTGACGATCGCCGCGCTCGTGGTAGCCGAGGGCGTTGGCATCGCGTTGCTGATCTCGCGGCCGCCGATGCACAACGCGCCGGTTCGCTTGTCAGAGATCGCGCGTCAGTTGTCGGGCGCGATGCCGCGTGGCGGGTTCCGTCCCGGGTTCGGCGAGGGCGGGCCGCCGCCGGGCGCGCCGGGCGGCAATGGCGGACCGGGTGGACCGGATCGGCCTGGCGGACCCGGAGGGGCTGGTGGACCTGGCGGGACTGTCGGACCTGGCGGGGCCGGTGGCCCCGGCGGCGACTTCGGGCCGCCGCCGTTCTCGGGAGGACCGCCGAACGCGCCGCCGGGTGCGTTCATGGGCGGCGGGCGGCGCCTGGACCTGTTCCGCCGCGAGTTCTCGGTCAGCGACGCCGTCGCGCCGCCGGCCGCGCCGAAAGATGCCGACGCGTCCGCGTCGGATGCGTTGCGCAACACGCTGGCCGCGCGGCTCGGTGTCACGCGCGACCGCGTGCGCGTCTGGGTCGGCGAACCGCCGGTGATCCTCGGCGACGATCCGCTGCTGCGCGAAGGATTCACGGCCGCGTGGCAGAAGGACGACGGCTCGTGGCGCGTGATCATCAGCGAGGTCGAAGGTTTTCCCAACGCGTTCCAGCGGCAGGCGATGTGGCTGTTCGCGATCGGCCTCGGGGTGCTGCTGCCGGTGTCGTGGCTGTTCGCGCGCGCCCTGGCCGCGCCGATCCAGCGCTTCTCGCAGGCGGCGAAGCGGCTCGGCACGGACCCGCATGCGCCGTCGCTCGAGCGCGCCGGGCCGACCGAGATGCTGGCCGCGATCGATTCCTTCAACGCGATGCAGGGCCGCGTGACGCGGCTGTTGCAGGAGCGCTCGCACATGATCGGCGCGATCGCGCACGACCTGCGCACGCCGCTGATGCGGCTGTCGTTCCGCCTCGACTCGCTCGATTCGCCGCTGCGCGAGAAGGTGGAAGCGGACATCAACGAGATGAAGCTGATGATCTCCGCAGCGCTGGATTTCCTGCGCGACCAGGCGGCGGGCGGCGCGCGCCAGCGTCTCGACCTGCGGCTGCTGGTCGAGAGCGTCGTCGACGACCAGGCGGACGTCGGCCACGACGTGAGCCTCGCCGGCGGCCAGCCGATCCTGCTCGAAGGCGATCCGCTGTCGTTGCGGCGCATGGTCGTGAACCTGGTCGAGAACGCGATCAAGTACGGCGAGCGCGCACGGCTGCGGCTGAAGGTGGACGGGCCGACGTGCACGCTCGAGATCGACGACGACGGCCCCGGGATCCCGGAGAGCCTGCAGCAGCGCGTGTTCGAGCCGTTCTTCCGGACCGAGGCGTCACGCAATCGTGATACGGGCGGCATCGGGCTCGGCCTCACGACGGTGCGTTCCGTGGCGCTCGATCACGGCGGCCACATCGAGCTGCGCAACCGCAAGGAAGGCGGCCTGCGTGTGACCGTCCAGCTGCCGATGCCGGAGAACTGAAACTCCCGCGCGGCCCGGCAGTTACGGCCGGCGTGTGCGGTGCTACGCGAACGCCGGCAGTCGCGACACCCGTATTTATGACAAGGTAGATAGCATTGCGGCCGGCGGGGCGCTGACGCACACTCGGCCGCGTCGACCGCGCATCGAACTACATCAACAAGGCGCGGCGATTCCGGGAGTCCACCATGCGTCTTGCCATCCTCGCCCTCGCCATCCTGCCGGCCGTGTCGCTGGCGCAATCCATCACGTCGACGCCGCTCGGTGCGGTGCCGACGTCCACCGGTTCGAAATACGTCGTCAGTCCCGACGGCGGACATGTCGGTATCGTCAAGGGCGCCGGCAGCCGCATGGCCGTCAGCATCGACGGCGTGGATGGCGAAGCGTTCGACGAGATCATCTACATCGTGCAGTCGAAATACGCGGGCGGCGGCACCGACGCGCCGATCGTCGTGTTCAGCGACGACGGCAAGCGCTACGCGTACGGCGCGCGCCGCGGCGGCGAAAATTTCGTCGTGGTCGACGGCAAGGTCCTTCCGGCCGGGCACGACTTCAAGTTCTCGCCGAACGGCGCGCGTTACGCCTACATCGAGGGCGCGTACCGCGAATTCTCCAGCCAGGATGGCGGTCGTCTCGTCGTCGACGGCGTCGCCAGCGGCCCGAAGATGAACCAGACGCATGACCTGCAGTTCAGCGACGACGGCAAGCGGCTGATGGTCGTCGGCTACTTCGACGGCGGCTGGCACGTCATCGTCGACGGCAAGGCCAGCGCCGCGTTCGCGGACAACGTCTGGGCGGCGAAGATGACGCCCAGCGGCAGGAAGTACGGCTTCATCGCGAACCAGGGCAACGGCAATCTCACCGTATTCATAGACGGCGTGGCGCAGAGCACGCTGCTGATGGACGGCCCGTACGGCGAGCAGAAGCTGCTGATGTCCGAAAACGGCGCGCACTTCGCCTACGTTTCCATGACGCGCGGCCAGGCGAACGCGATGAATTGCCGAGTCGTCCACGACGGCGTTGCGGGCACGTCGTACGACCGGATCGAAGACCTGGTGCTGAGCCAGGACGGCAAGCGGTTCGCTTACGTCGCGACGAAGGGCGTGCGCAACCAGGCGCGGCAGCTGCTCGTCGTCGATGGCAAACAGCTCGGTTACGAATACCTGAACGTGAACAAGCCGCAGTTCTCGGCCGACGGCAGGCACGTGGTCGCATTCGCCGGCTCGCAGGCCGGCACGTTCGTGGTCGTCGACGGCAAGGAGTCCGATCCGCTGCTGACCGGCGCGGAGGAATTCGTGTTCGGCGCCACGGGACGCTACTTCTACACGGCGCGGATGAAGGACACGCAGCA
The DNA here is from genome assembly GCA_035502995.1 of Steroidobacteraceae bacterium. Classification (GTDB taxonomy): domain Bacteria; phylum Pseudomonadota; class Gammaproteobacteria; order Steroidobacterales; family Steroidobacteraceae; genus CADEED01. The sequence goes on from DATJTW010000076.1 coordinate 80,627, forward strand.
GACGCACGTATTCGTCGACGGCAAGGACGAGGGCGACATCCGCGACCAGCTCAAGGGCACCGCGAGCTTCAGCCCCGACGGCACGCGCCTGATCTACAGCGCGAACAAGACGTTCAACGAAGGCATGACCTCGCTCGACGGCAAGTCGCATCCGTTCGCGATCGCGACGTCGTGGGGCAACCAGTCGAACGTCGCGGCCGTGTGGAGCCCGGACAGCAAACACGTCGCGTTCATGGCGCGCGGCACGGAAGTGCCCGAGAACGTGTTCGTCGACCTGAACGCCGGCAGCGAGGGCAAGTTCTACTCGATGGCGACGTTCAGCCCGGACGGCAAACACGTCGCGATGGCGGGACGCGAGCGCTCGGGGCGCACGTACAAGATCTACTTCGATGGCAAGGCGCTGGCCGACATCGACGAGCCGCTGCTGCAGTTGCCGAAGAGCTGGGCGTTCCAGCCCGACGGCAAGCTGCGCGTGATCGCGATCAAGGACAAGCAGCTGCAGCGGTTCATCGTCGATCCGCAGTCGAGCTCGATCGAATCGTTCTCCGCGAACATGGGCAAGGGCGGGAAATCGTCCGACACGAAACTGGCGGACAAGTCGGGATCGGGTTCGGGCACGAAGAAGAAAGCCGGCGGCTCGACCGTGGCGTCGAACTCCGCCAGCGGCACGGCGGTCGGCGACGCGAAGGGCGAAGTGCAGGGCAAGCTCGACGAAGTGCCCGATCCGGAGGCCGATGCCAAGCAGAAGGTCGACGAAGCCGGCAACAAGGTGACCGACAAGGTCAACAAGAAACTCGACAAGGGCATCAAGAAGCTGAAGGGACTCTTCGGCGACAAGTGAAAAGCGGGGCGAAAAGCCGATAGCATCGGGACCTTCGTTTACACGCGGGGTCCCGCATGGCATCGCTCGGCATGATCGGAATGGGGCGCATGGGCGCGAACATGGTTCGCCGTCTCGCGCGCGCAGGTATCAACAGCGTCGTCCATGACGCGCACGCCGACGCGGTGCAGGCCGCGACGGGGCCGGGCATCACGGGTGCGGCGACGGTCGCGGAGCTGGTGGCGAAGCTGCCGGCGCCGCGCGCGGTCTGGATCATGGTGCCGGCGGCGGTGGTGGATGCGGTCGTCGATTCGGTGGCGCCGCTGCTGTCGGCCGGCGACACGATCATCGACGGCGGCAATTCCTATTACCGTGACGACGTCCATCGGGCGGAGAAGCTGGCGGCGCGCGGGATCCGCTATCTCGACGTCGGCGTCAGCGGCGGCATCGCGGGGTTCGAGCGCGGCTACTGCCTGATGATCGGCGGTGACGCCGCTGCGGCGCGCGAGCTGGAGCCGGTGTTCGCGGCGCTGGCGCCGGGGCTCGATGCGGCGATGGAGGAGGGGCGCGCGCCCACGGACGATTCCGCGCGACGCGGCTACCTGCATTGCGGGCCGAGCGGCGCCGGGCACTTCGTGAAGATGATCCACAACGGCATCGAGTACGGCGTCATGGCGGCGTATGCCGAGGGGCTGAACATCCTGCACACCGCCGACATCGGCCGGCGCGCGCACGAGAAGGATGCCGAGACCGCGCCGCTGGCCGCGGCGCCTTACTACCAGTACGACTTCGACGTGTCGCGCATCACGGAGCTGTGGCGCCACGGCAGCGTGATCAGCTCGTGGCTGCTGGATCTCACCGCGCGTTCGCTGCGCGACGATCCGAAGCTCGCCGAGTTCGGCGGGCGCGTGTCGGATTCCGGCGAGGGACGCTGGACGCTGGCCGCGGCGATCGACGAAGGCGTGCCGGCGCCGGTGATCAGCGCGGCGTTGTTCAGCCGGTTCCAGTCGCGCGGGAACGCGGGCTTTGCCGATCGCGTGTTGTCCGCCATGCGCAAGCAGTTTGGCGGCCACGTCGAGAAGAAATAGGGACAGTCCCCGTTTCCTAGCAAAAGGGGACAGTCATTGGGGACTGCGGACGCCCGCGTGTCGTTCGGTCTCGCTTTTTCGCCCCGGGAGATCGCGCTTGAAGGAATTCCGGACGGAATTCCTTCGCGTTCGTTCGTCGCTCACTGCGCGCCTTGACATCTTCTCAATGCAAGTCGTCGAGTTCACTACGGCGGCGCGCGGCCGTTCGCTCCTCACCGATCTCCAGGGGCGAAAAAGCGAGACCGAACGACACGCCGGCGACCACCGTCATCGTGACTGTCCCCTTTTGCTAGGAAACGGGGACTGTCCCCATTAGTCGATCGGCCAGGGCATCTCGCGGGGCATCTCGGCGGGTGGATCGTCGGGCGGCGTTTCCGCGAGTGGCACGTCGACGCCGCGCCACCACGTCTCGAGGCGCACGTCGTGCGCTGGTTCGATCGGCGCACCGAGCTTCGGCATCAGCAACCGCGCGTTGCTGCCCGCCAGTGACAACAACTCTTCCGGCGGCGCATCCCACGGATGCAGCGCGAGGTTGAACGTGCCCCAGTGGATCGGCAGCAGGTTGCCGCCGCCGAGCATCGTGTGTGCCGCCAGCGCATTGCGCGGGCCGAGGTGGATGCTGTTCCACGCCGGATGGAACGCGCCGATCTCGAGCATCACGAGGTCCAGCGGTCCGCTGCGCCGGCGGATCTCGGCGAACTCCGGTGTCAGCCCGGTATCGCCGCTGAAGAACACCTGGTGCTTCGTGCCGTTGATCAGCCATGACGACCACAACGTCTTGTTGCCGTCCTTCAATCCGCGTCCGGAGAAATGCTGCGACGGCGTGGCGGTGAACGTGAGATCCGTGCCGGGCACGCGGTGCGTCTGCCACCAGTCGAGCTCGACGATGCGCTCCGGCGCGATGCCATACGACTCGAGATGCCCGCCGACGCCGAGCGACGTGACGATGGGCACGTTCACGCGCCGCAGCAGCCGCATCGTCGTGAAGTCGAGGTGATCGTAGTGATCGTGCGAGACGAGCACGGCATCGAGCTTCGGCAGCTCGCTCATCGGCACGGGCACGGGCTGGAAACGCTTCGGCCCGGCGAAGCGCGTCGGTGACGCACGCGGTCCCCACACGGGATCCGTCAGCACGCGGAAGCCGTCGATCTCGAGCAGGACGGTGGAATGACCCAGCCACGTGGCGCGCAGTCCGCTCTGCGGCGCGCGCGTCCACGAATCGCGAGGATCGACGGTGGGCAACGGCGCCCGCGGCACGCGCCGCACGCCGCCGCACAGGAAGTCCTTCATCGTCGGCATCGGCTCGGTGCCGCGCGGTGCCGGGTGCGTGTTGCGGAATCGTTCGCCGTCCCAACGCGGGGAGTCGGCGATGCGCTCGCGACGGATGTCCTTCGTGGCCAAGCGGTTCATGGAGCCATCATGGGCGCGGCCCATGACAGATCCCATCTGCCGAACGAGGCAGGCAGGGCTGTCCGGAGTGGCCCGGACAGCCCGACCT
>DATJTW010000077.1:0-16498 GCA_035502995.1 Steroidobacteraceae bacterium
GGCCCCAACCGGCCGTTTGGGGCCACTCCCCAATCCGAGGACTACCGCTTCAGGAGCTGGAGGGCGGCGATGGGGGAGGCGTTGGCCTGCACGGCGATCGCCGCGCCCGCCTGTCGCAGGATCTGGTTGCGCGTCAGCGTCGCGGTCTCGATCGCGTAGTCGGTGTCGACGATGCGCGAGCGGCTGGCCGAGATGTTCTCGTTCATCGTCGACAGGTTGTTCACCGTCAACTGCACGCGGCCCTGCACGGCGCCCAGGCGCCCGCGCTCCGAGGCCACCGCGTCGATCGCCGCATCGAAGATGCTGATTGCGTACTGCGCGTGATTCTTCACATCGACCGACGTCAGGTTCAGCGTCGACGCCTGCACCGCCCGCATCTCGACCGTGATCGTCTGGTTCGCGTTCGCGCCGACCTGGAACTGCAGCTGGTCGATCGTCGACAGCGTCAGCAACATGCGGCTGGTGGTGTCCACCGGCGCGAACGTCGCGTTCAGCGAGTTCAGCGGATGCTCGGTGAAGTTGGAAGTGTCCGGCACCACGCCGTTGGCCGTGGTGTTGCGCGTGCCGCCGGGCGTCGAGTCCGCGCCGCCGATGGCGCCCGTGTCCGCGTTGGTCAAACTACCGCCGTCGTACAGGCCGGCGATGTACGTGTTGCCCGCCTGGCCGGCGGCGAACAGCGGCGTCATCGTCGCGACGCTGTTGAAGTCCATGCCCGCGTGCGCGGTCGCCACCGCGCCCAGCGCATCGTCGAGCGTCGACAACGTGTGCGTCGAGAGGTAGTCGAACACCTCCTTGATGCCCTGTCCGCCGTTGTCGATGATCTCCTTGTGGATGTAGCGCGCCGCCGCGTAGCCCGCCGAATACAGCTGCACGCTGCCGTTGGCGGTCAGGTAGTTCGACATCAGCGAGGCGACCTTCGCGGCGGTGCTGCCGCCGGCGGTCGCCGTGATGTCGCCGTACAGGCGCGCGTCGGCGCCATGGATGAATTCGGCCGTGCCCTCGATGAACCACAGCGGCAGGTCGTGCATGTCCATCGAGCGCGCCATGATGGCGTGCGTCAGCTCGTGCGCGATGATGCGGTCGTTGTTCACGAAGCCCGAGCCCGAACCGTTCGGCCAGTCCGCCGGATTGAAGTCCGAGAAGTCCACGTTCAGCGTCATGCCGGTCAGCTTGCCGGTGGCCACTTCGTAACCCGTGAAGCTGACCGCGGCGAGATACGGCGCGCCGTCGACGAACTTCACCTCGATGTCCTTGCCGTCGCCCTTGATGCCGTAGAACTGCTCGACCATCGCCTCGCCCTGCTGCAGCCAGGAGCGCTTCAGCGCGTCGATGATCGCCAGCTTGTCGCTGGCCTGCGGATCGGGTCCGCCGGTGATGACGGCCGCGCCGCCAGCGCCGCCGCCCAGGATCTTCACGCCGTTGAAGTCGGTGGTCTTGCCGATGCGGTCGACCTCGGCGATCAACTGGTTGATCTCCGCCTGCAGGCTCTCGCGTTCGCGCGAGCCGTACGTGGCGTTCGCGGCCTGCAGGGCGAGCTCGCGGCCGCGTTGCAGGATGTTCGCGACCTCTGATAGTCCGCCCTCGGCGGTCTGCAACAGGGACACGGCGTCGTTGGCGTTGCGCGCGGCCTGGTTGAAGCCGCGGATCTGCGCCGTCATGCGTTCGGAAATGGCGAGGCCGGCCGCGTCGTCCCGCGCGGAATTGATCCGCAGGCCGGACGACAGCCTCTGCAAACTGCGCTCCATGCCATCCGTCGCACGCGAAAGCATGCGATGGCTGTTGAGCGCGGCTATGTTGGTGTTGATCTGCATACCGTTTCCTGGCCTTACGGCCATTCGACAACGTAACGGCGGCGATTTGCCGCGCTTGACATTGTTTGGCGGCAAAACCGCGCCAGCGCCGGACTTTGTGAGGCGCTTCCTGGGACCAGCTCAAGTCTCTCCAGCGTCGGCCGATACGGTCAGCCGAGGGGCCTTCCGGCCCGCACTGCCGGCGCGGTGGAGTTCCACTTCCCGCACGGTCGAATCGGCCCGAAGAGGCTGGTGAGAATCGGTCGCGAGGAGGTGCCCCATGGGCCACCCGGTCCCCGCGCCACCGGCGCTCGAGTTCGCGATGACCATCTCGATCAACCTCGGGAAGGCGTACTGGGTCAGACCCACGCAGTACGGCTCCGAACGGGCGGCTGTCTATCTATTGGACGGCACGGTGCGCGGGCCGGCGATCAACGGGATCGTCGTACCGAACAGCGGCGGCGACTTCCCCTGGGTGCGGCCCGACGGCGTCATCGACTTCGACGCCCGCTACCTGCTGCAGACCGACGACGGCGCCAACATCTACTTCCAGAGCCGCGGCTACCGCTGGGGCACGCCCGAGTCGATGGCGGCCATGGCGCGTCGCGAGCCGGTCGCCGACGACTCCTATTACATGCGCGTCGCGCCCAAGTTCGAGGCGCCGGCCGGCCGGTACGACTGGCTGAATCGCCACGTGTTCGTCGGGCGCGCGGAGAAGACGCCCGAGGGCAACCGCATCCACTACTTCAAGGTGCTGTGATGACGGCGCCGGCGCCGATGATCTCCGACACCGCGCGCGCCCGCGCCGCCGCCTTCACGTCGCGGCCGCGCGAGTTGTTCATCGCCGGCCGCTGGTCGCCGGCGCGCTCCGGCGAGACGTTCGACGTGATCGATCCCGCGACCGCGCGTGTCTTCGCCCGCGCCGCGGCCGGCGACGCCGCGGACGTCGACGCCGCCGTCGCCGCCGCGCGCCGTGCCTTCGAGTCCGGCGCCTGGGCCGCGACGACGCCGGCGCAGCGCGCGCGCCTGCTGCTGAAACTCGCCGACCTGGTCGAGACCCACGCCGACGAGCTCGCACTGCTCGAGACGCTCGACAACGGCATGCCGTTCCGCATGGCGAAGTTCGGCGGCGTGTTCGGCGCCGCCGAGAGCCTGCGCTACCACGCCGGCTGGGCCACGAAGATCGGCGGCGCGACGATCAACCTCAGCATGCCCGGCGAATGGCACGCGTACACGCTGCGCGAGCCGGTCGGCGTGGTCGGGCAGATCGTGCCGTGGAATTTTCCGTTCGTGATGGGCGTGGCGAAGATCGCACCGGCGCTGGCCGTCGGCTGCACGGTGGTGCTGAAGCCCGCGGAGCAGACGCCGCTGACGACGCTGCGGCTCGGCGAGCTGATCGCCGAAGCAGGCTTCCCCGAGGGCGTGGTCAACATTGTCACCGGGTTCGGCGAAACCGCGGGCCGCGCACTGGTCGCGCATCCCGACGTGAACAAGATCGCGTTCACGGGCTCGACGCAGACCGGCAAAGAGATCCTGAAAGCCTGCGCCGGCAACCTGAAGCGCGTGACGCTCGAGCTCGGCGGCAAGTCGCCGGTCATCATCCTGCCCGACGCGGCGCTGCAGCCGGCCACCGAAGTCGCGGCGCGCGGCATCTTCATGAACGCCGGCCAGGTGTGTGCCGCCGGTTCGCGGTTGTTCGTGCACGAGCAGGTGTTCGACCAGGTGGTCGAGGGCGTGGTCGCGCGCGCGAAGGCGTTGACGCAAGGCCCCGGCACCGAGCCGACGACGGAGATCGGGCCGGTCGTCTCGCAGGAGCAGCGCGAACGCGTGCTCGGCTACGTCGAGTCCGGCCGGCAGGACGGCGCGCGCGTGCTGGCCGGCGGCGCGGCGCTGGCGCGCGAGGGTTATTTCATCGCGCCGACGGTGCTCGCGGAGACCACGCAGTCGATGCGCGTGGTGCGCGAGGAGATCTTCGGCCCCGTGTTGTGCGCGATGAAGTTCGCGGACCTCGATCTCGACGTCATCGCGGCGCTGGCCAACGACACCGACTACGGTCTCGCCGCCAGCATCTGGACGCGCGACATCTCCGCGGCGCACCGGCTCGCGAAGAAGATCCGCGCCGGCTCGGTGCGCATCAACACGGCCGGCACCGTCGACCCGGCGATGCCGCTCGGCGGCTACAAACAATCCGGCTGGGGCCGCGAGAACGGCCGCGAAGGCACGGAGCTCTACACCGAAGTGAAGTCCGTGACCGTGGGATTGTGAGCCACGACTTCGTCATCGTCGGCGCGGGCGCGGCCGGCTGCGTGCTGGCGAACCGGTTGAGCGAGGACCCGCAGACGCGGGTGCTGCTGATCGAAGCTGGCGGCAGCGACGACCGGCTGTTCATCCGCATGCCGCTGGGATTCCTGCGCGCATTCCGCGACCCGACCCTGACCTGGGGCTACGTCAGCGAACCCGAGCCGCAACTGAACGGGCGAGTGCTGCCGATCCCGCGCGGCCGCGTGCTCGGTGGGTCGTCGTCGATCAACGGGATGTTCTTCATGCGCGGCCACAGCGGCGACTTCGACGGCTGGCGCGATGCCGGCGCCACGGGCTGGGGCTACGCCGACGTCTTGCCGTATTTCAAGAAGCTCGAGGACAGCTGGCGCGGCGCGGTGCCGTACCACGGCGCCGGCGGCCCGATGCCGGTGGCGCCGATCGACGGCCGCAAGCTGCTGCACGAGCCGCTGATGCGCACCGCGGCGCCGGCCGGCTGGTGGACCAACGACGACATCCACTCGCGGCTCGAGGAAGGCTTCGCGCGCGGCGAGATCACCGTCGATGCGCGCGGCCGGCGCGCGAACTCCGCGCGCGCCTATCTGCACCCGGTGCGGCATCGGCCGAACCTCGAGGTGGTGCAGGGCGCCGTCGTGCGCCGCGTCCTGGTCAAGAACGGCCGCGCGGTCGGCGTGGAGCTGCGGCAGGGCAACGAGGTGCGGACGATCGCCGCGCAGCGCGAGGTCATCCTCTGCGGCGGCACGTTCAACTCACCGCAGTTGCTGCTGCTCTCGGGCATCGGCGCGGCCGCGCAGCTGAAGCAGCACGCGATCCGCTGCCGCGTCGACCTGCCGGGCGTCGGCGAGAACCTCTCCGAACACGTGCGCGCCGGTTTGCAGTTCGCGACGCGCGAGCCCGTCTCGTTCCTGCGCGAGCTGCGCGGCGATCGCGTCGCGTGGTCGTTCCTGCGCTGGTGGCTGTTCGGCAGCGGCGTGTTCGCGACGCAGATCTCGAGCTGCAACGTCGTGATCCGCACGCAACCGGAACTGCCGCAGCCCGACATCCAGCTGATGTGCAACCCGGTGCGCATGGACGCGAAGGTGTGGTGGCCGCTCGTCAGCGCGAAGCAGGTGCACCTGATCACCGCCGACGCCGTGGTGCTGCATCCGCGCTCGCGCGGGCGCGTGACCCTGCGCTCGGGCGATCCGGCCGCGAAGCCGCGCATCTTCTACAACAGCCTCGCGCAGGCGGAAGACCTGGCGACACTGCGCCGCGGCCTGCGCGCCGCGCGCCACATCTATGCGACCGCGCCCCAGTCCGATCTCATCGAGCGCGAAGTCGCGCCCGGACCCGACGTGCGCAGCGACGCCGAGCTCGATGCCTACATCCGCGCGACGGCCGGCGTCACGCAACACCCGGTCGGGACGTGTTCGATGGCCGCGGGTCCGGGCCAGGTCGTCGACGCGCAGCTGCGCGTGCGCGGCGTCGACGGCCTGCGCGTGGTCGACGCGTCCGTCATGCCCACCGTGCCCGGCGGCAACACGTATGGCGCGGTGCTGATGATCGCCGAGCGCGCCGCCGACCTCATCCGCGGCCGTGCGCTGCCGCCGCAACGGGAGACCCCATGACCGGACCCCTCGCGACGTTCGACGTGAAACTGGTGCACGCCTTCGACGTGCGCATGAACTTCCATCAGCGCATCGTGTTCGGACCGCATTCGAGCGGCTCGCGACTCGGCTATGTCTCGCTGAAGGACGGCGTGGTGCGCGGCCCGCGGCTGAACGGCCGCATCCTCGAATACAGCGGCGCCGACTTCGGCGTGCTGCGCCAGGACAACGTGCTCGAGGCCGACGCCCACTACATCTTCGCGACCGACGACGGCGCGCTGATCCAGGTGCACAACCGCGGCTACGTCTACAACACGATGCCGGACTCGCCGGGCCCGCCGTACTTCCGTTGCACGCCGTATTTCCGCGCACCGGCCGGGCCGCACGACTGGCTGAACCGCACGGTCATCGTCGGCGGCGGCGAGCGGCACACGGATCCCGATCACACGCTGTTCCGCTACTACACCGTCGAATGACACGTTGAACGCGATGCAGCGCTTCGACTACATCGTCGTCGGCGGCGGCTCCGCGGGTTGCGTGCTCGCGGCGCGGCTCAGCGAGGATCCGTCGGTCAACGTGCTGCTGCTCGAAGCCGGCGACGACGAGCGCGGGTTCCCGCGCATCCGGATGCCGCTGGCATGGCGCGACGCGTTCCTCGATCCGCGCACGTCGTGGGGTTTCGAGAGTGAGCCGTCGCCGCGCGCCGATGGGCGCCGCATCCCGGCGCCGCGCGGCAAGGTGCTGGGCGGTTCGAACTCGGTCAACGGCCTCATGTACATGCGCGGCTGCCCGGCGGACTACGACGACTGGGCGAAGCGCGGCTTGCCGGGCTGGGACTACGACGGCGTGTTGCCGTACTTCCGCCGCTCCGAATCGAACTGGCGCGGCGCGTCCCGCTTCCACGGCGCCAGCGGTCCGTTGACCACGGCGCGCCACGAAACCGACGACTTCATCTATCCACGCATCATCGAAACCGCCGAGGCGCTGGGCTTCCGTCACCTCGAGGATTTCCATGCGGAGGACATCGAAGGTTTCTGCGCGCCCGACCTGAATTACCACGGTGGCGAACGCGCGAGCACGGTGGCGCGCTTCCTGCGGCCGGCGATGTCGCGGCCGAATCTCGAGGTGCGGCTGCGCACGCGCGTGCACGGGCTGACGATCGCGGGCGGCGTCTGCACCGGCGTGCGCGCCGAGACGGACGGTGTCGTCGCCGACCTGCGTTGCGAACGCGAGGTGCTGCTGGCCGCCGGCGCCTTCGGCTCGCCGCAGCTGCTGCAGCTGTCCGGCATCGGCGCGCCAATGGACCTCGAGCCGCACGGCATCCGCGTCGCGCATGCGTTGCCCGGCGTCGGCGCGAACCTGCAGGAGCACCAGTCGGTGTCCGTGGAGTACGCGGCCAGCGGCGAGTTCTGTTTCGATTCGGCGCTGCGTCTCGACCGGCTCGCGTGGTCCGTGTTGCAGTGGCACCTGTTCCGCGACGGCATCATCGCGCGCGCGCCGATCTCGGCGCAGGGACTGGTGCGCACGGACCCGGCGCTCGATCGGCCGGACCTGCAGATGCTGGTGAGTCCGGTGTCGATCTTCGCGCGGCCCTGGTTCCCGGGCTGGCGGCGCGGCGTCGGTCACCTGTTGTCGATTGCCTGCGTGCTGCTGCATCCGCAGAGTCGCGGGCGGGTGTCGCTGCGGTCGGCCGATCCGCGCGACCCGCCGCGCATCGAGCTGAACCTGCTGGGTGCCGACGCCGACCTGCGGGCGCTGCGGCGGATCGTGCGCTTCGTGCGCGGCTTCTTCGCGACGGCGCCGGCGCGCGACCTGGTCGCCGCGGAGCTGCGACCCGGGCCCGGCATCGACGAGGACGCGGCGCTCGACGCGCACATCCGCGCGTCGGTCCGCACGGCCATGCATCCCGTCGGAACCTGCGCCATGGGCATCGACCCGGGCGTCGCGGGCGGCGCCGTGGTCGACGGTGCGCTCCGAGTTCACGGATTGTCGGGATTGCGCATCGCCGATGCGTCCATCATGCCGGCCATCGTGGGTGGCAATACGAATGCGCCCACCATCATGATCGCGGAGAAGGCGGTGGACCTGATTCGAGGGGAGAGGCGGTGAGCCAACGGTTGTTCTACGGCTGGGTGCTGCTCGGCGTGTTGTGGCTGGTGTTCGCGTTCAACCTGGGTTTCCCGGCGTACGGCGGACCCGTGCTGAACACGGCGATGGCGAAGGAGCTCGGCTTCTCGCGCGAGACGCTGGGCACGATCACGCTCATCTACATCATCATGTCGGGCCTGCCGGGTCCCGTGGTCGCGATGGCGGTGAACCGGTTCGGCGTGCGCCGCACGCTGGTCGTCGGCAGCGTGATGAACGTCGCGGGTGCCACGTTCATGGCGACGGTCGCGAATTCCGGCGCGGCCGCGTATCTCGGTTTCGGTTTGCTGGTCGGCGGCGGCGTCTGCGCCGGCGCGGCCATCGCCAGCCAGACGGCGTTGTCGCGCTGGTTTCTGCGCCATCGCGCGCTGGCGCTGTCCATCCTGTATTCCGCCGGTGCGATCGGCGGCTACTTCGCCGTGAAGTTCATCCTGCCGTGGGCGATGGAGGCGGGCGGTTCGTGGCGCGCGGGCTGGTGGGTCATCGTCGCGTTGTCGGCGCTGGCGGCGGTGCTGGCGATGCTGCTGGTGCGCGAGCGGCCGCAGGACCTCGGCCTCGAGCCGGATGGCGTCGGCGCTGCCGGCGCCGGCGCGGCGCGGCCGCGGCCGGCGTACATCACGTCGACGCCGTGGGAGTTCCGCGACGTCGTGCGCCGGCCTACCTACTGGCTGATCGTCGCCTCGCTGGTCGGCGGCAGCGGCGGCTACACGCTGTTTCTCGCGCACGGCATCGTGCACCTGCAGGATCTCGGGCACCCGGTCGACGTGGCGCGCGGCGCGCTGGCGACGATGACGTGGACCGGGCTACTGGCGAAGGCCGTCATCATGCTGTTCGGCGATCGCGTCGATCCGCGCTGGTTGTGGGGCGTGTTCATGCTGTTCTTCGGCGCGGGCCTCGTGATCATCGTCGACGCGCGTTCGACGCTGGCGGTCGACGCGTTCGCGACCTGCCTCGGCATCGGCTTCGGCGGCGGCGTGGTCTGCCTGATGGCGGTGCTCGGCAACTACTTCGGCCTCAAGGCGTTCGCGCTGCTGTCCGGCATCGCGATCGCGATCAACACGACGCTGAGCGCGCTGGCGCCGTACGTCGCGGGTTTCCTGTTCGACCACGGCTACGGGTATGGCGGCACCTGCTACTTCCTCGCGGGCTGGTGCTTCCTCGGGGCGCTGGTGCTGTTCGCGATCCGCAAGCCGGTCGCACCGCAGCCGGTGGCGCCGGCGGTGACGGCATGAGCCGCGTGGCAGAAGGGCAGCTGCTGTGGCAGCCGTCGGCCGAACGCCTGGCGCGTTCGCACCTGACGCGTTTCCTCGCCTGGCTGGCGCAGCGCGGACGGCGCTTCGAGGACTACGAAGCGTTGTGGCGCTGGTCGGTCGAGGATCTCGACGGCTTCTGGTCGTCGATCGTCGAGTTCTGCGGCGCGGAGTTCACGACGCCGCCGACGCGCGTGCTCGGCCGGCGCGAGATGCCCGGCGCCGAGTGGTTTCCCGGCGCGACGCTGAACTACGCGCAACATGCGCTGCGCCACGAACGCGCAGGCGTCGACGCGCTGATCCACCTGTCCGAGCGCCGGCCGCTCGCGAGGATGTCGTGGACCGAGCTGGCGCGCCAGGTGCGCGTGCTGGCGACGAAGATGCGCGCGCTCGGCGTCGCGCCCGGCGACCGCGTGGTCGCCTATCTACCGAACACGCCCGAGGCGCTGATCGCGATGCTGGCCACGGCCAGCATCGGCGCGGTGTGGTCGAGCTGCGGCCCCGATTTCGGCGCGCGCGGCGTGCTCGACCGGTATTCGCAGCTCGCGCCGAAGCTGATGTTCTGCGTCGACGGCTACAGCTACGGCGGCAAACTGTTCGACCGCCGCGCCGAGATCCGCAACATCCTCTCGCAGCTGCCGACGCTGTCGCACGTCGTGTTCCTGCCGTATCTCGATCCCGACGATCTCTCGCCGCTGACCGCCGACGCGATCTTCTGGCGCGACGCGGTGTCGGGTCCCGACCCCGGCCGCGAGGCATTCCGGTTCGAGCAGGTGCCGTTCTCGCATCCGCTGTGGATCCTGTTCTCGTCGGGCACCACGGGCCTGCCGAAGGCCATCATCCATTGCCACGGGGGCATCACGCTCGAACAGCTCAAGCTGTTCCACTTCCACATGGACATGCACGCGCGGCAGCGCATGTTCTTCTTCACCAGCACCGGCTGGATGATGTGGAACTTCCTCGCGAGCGCGCTGATCATGGACGTCGTGCCGGTGCTGTACGACGGCAATCCCGCCTGGCCGACGCCGGACCTGCTGTGGAAGATGGCCGACGAAACCGGCGCGCATCTCTTCGGCGCCAGTCCCACCTACCAGGCGATCCTCGAGAAGGCCGGCATCGTGCCGCGCGAGCGGTTCGCGCTGCGCGAGCTGGAGACGCTGGTGCTGGCCGGCTCGCCGGTCACCGCCGAATGCCACCACTGGTTCTACGAAAACGTGAAGCGCGACCTGTGGGCGCACTCGGGCAGTGGCGGCACGGACATCTGCTCGGGGCTGGTCGGCGGCGTCGTCAACCTGCCCATCTACGCGGGCGAGATCCAGGCGCGCCAGCTCGGCGTCGCGGCGTACGCGTTCGACGAGCAGGGCAAGCCGGTCGTGGACCAGGTGGGTGAGCTCGTGCTGACGGCGCCGCTGCCGTCGATGCCGGTCGGCTTCTGGGGCGATGCCGACGGACAGCGTTACCGCGACTCGTATTTCGACACCTGGCCCGGCGTCTGGCGGCACGGCGATTTCTTCCGCGTGAACGCGCGCGGCGGCTGTTTCGTGCTCGGCCGGTCCGACGCCACGCTGAACCGGCACGGCGTGCGCATCGGCACGGCGGAGATCTACCGGTCGCTGCTTGGCGTACCGGAGGTCGAGGATTCGCTGATCGTGAACCTGGACCTGCCGGGCGGCCGGTTCTTCATGCCGCTGTTCGTGAAGCTGAAGGGCGGGTCGCCGCTGACCGAGGACGTCGAGTCGCGCATCCGCGGGCAGATCCGGCAGGAGTACTCGCCGCGGCACGTGCCCGACCGGATCTTCCCGGTGGCCTCCATCCCGTACACGCTGACCGGCAAGAAGATGGAGGTCCCGGTGCGCCGCATCCTGATGGGCGTCCCGGTGGAAAAGGCCGCCAATCGCGCCGCGATGGCCAACGTGGAGGCGCTGGAATACTTCATCGACTACGCCCGCACCCAGTCCGACTACAAACTCACTACTTGATGTGACGGGCGCAAGCCCCTGAAATCGTGACGAGCGTCCGGTTTACAGGGGGGGTCGATGGGCTATGCTTTACATATGTCAACCGGGAGGATGATCGACATGCGTAAGGCAATGGTTCTCGGAGTTCTCGGGCTTGCGGGAACGCTTGCGTCGCCCGCGTTCGCGGACGAGTTCTCGGGCTTCCGCCTGGGCATGAACATCAGCTCGGACAAGCTCGAGAGCGACTACACCAGCTCGAGCGCCGCCGGTATCTACACGATCAACGCCAACCGGTTCGGCTACGGCTTCAACGGCGGTTGGGCGCTGAACAAGTGGCTGGCCGTCGAAGGCGGCATCAACAGCGGCACCGAATTCACGTCGACGCCGTTCGCCCGTACGCTCGCGCAGCAGCAAACCCTGGGCCTGGCGTCGCGCGCGGATTTCAAATATGGCGACGTGACCGTCGTTGGCAGTGCGTGGATCGGCTCCAAGTTCGCCGTGTTCGGACGCGCCGGCGTGACCGGATACAAGGTCGAACAGCGCTCGACGCTGTACGACCTGACCGACCCGCGCGAGAAGACGATCAACGCCTCCGACAAGACCGGCAGCGCGCCGATCTTCGGCGTCGGCGTGCAGACGGTGCTCGATCACGCGCTGCTGCGTCTCGAGTACAAGATGACGGAATTCGACGACCTGACGTTCGTCGACCACGGCCTGCCGAACGTCAACGACGACGTCACCGTGTTCACGTTGAACGACTCGAAGGTCTCCTCGCTGACGCTCAGCATCGTCTGGGTCCTCTGATCTCCCCCCGACCCTGATTCCGCGGACGCGAGGCCCTTTCACGGGCCTCGCGTTCGCGCATACTCCGCGCTCGCCGCACGGAGTCTGTCGATGCGCTATCGCAAGCTGGGTAATACGGGTCTCATCGTTTCCGAAATGTGCCTGGGTGCCATGACGTTCGGCACCGGCGAAGGCATGTGGGCCACGGTCGGCAGCGTCCCGCAGGACGGCGTCACCGAGTTGATCCGCACGGCGCTCGACCGCGGCATCAATTTCATCGACACGGCCGATTTCTACTCGAACGGCCGCTCGGAAATCCTCACCGGAAACTCCCTGAAGTCGCTCGGCCTCGCGCGCGACAGCTACGTGCTCGCGACCAAGGTGCTGCTGCGCATGGGCGCCGGCCACAACCAGATCGGCCTGTCTCGCTATCACATCCTGGAAGGCGTGAACGCCAGCCTGAAGCGGCTGCAGGTCGATCACATCGACCTCTACCAGATCCACGGTCGCGATCCGTTCACGCCGCTCGAGGAGACGCTCGACGCGCTCGACGACTGCGTGCGCGCCGGCAAGGTGCGTTACCTCGGGCTGTGCAATCTTCCGGCGTGGGAGATAACGAAGTCGTTGTGGATCTCGGACAAGAAGAACCTCGCGCGCTTCGAGAGCCTGCAGATGTATTACTCGCTGGCCGGCCGCGACATCGAGCGCGAGATCGTGCCGCTGGCGAAGGACCAGAATCTCGCGATCCTGCCGTGGAGCCCGCTGGCCGGCGGCCTGCTGTCGGGCAAGTTCTCGCGCGACAACGACAAGCCCGACGGCGCACGGCGCGCCACGTTCGATTTCCCGCCCGTCGATCGCGAGCGCGCCTGGAAGATCATCGACACGATGCGCCCGATCGCCGCGCAACACGGCGTCTCGGTGGCGCAGGTGGCGCTGGCTTGGCTGCTGGCGCAAGCGCACGTGACGTCCGTGATCATCGGCGCGAAGAACCTGCAGCAGCTGAACGACAACATCGCCGCCACCTGGCTGACGTTGTCGGCGGAGCAGGTCCGCGCGATCGCCGACGCGTCGGCCATGCCGTCCGAGTACCCGCAGTGGATGCTCACGCGCCAGTCGACCGACCGGCTCGAGCAGGTACATAAGACCTGACGGAGTGCCCAGGACACCGCGCCCGGGGATGAAATCGGGCGGGTGAACATGGTAGCGTTACCGCCGTTTTTCCCGCGGTGGCCCCTTAGATAAGGAGTCGCCCGCAAGTCGAGGGGACCGCCGTACGTCGCTGAACCGGCCGTCGCGTAAAAGCGCTGCGGCGCCAGTTCATGCGCGTACGATCATCCCCCCGCCGAACCGGAACACAGCGAGGGTGGATGTATCTAGGCATCGATATCGGCACGTCCAGTGTCAAAGCCGTCATCGTCGATGACAAGGACACGGTGGTCGAACAGGCGTCGGCGGCGCTGAACGTCTCCCGGCCCCAGGCAGGCTGGTCCGAACAGAATCCCGCTGACTGGTGGGCCGCGACGAACACCGCCGTGAAGGCGCTGCCCGCGAAGGTGCGCGCGGCCGTGAAGGCCGTCGGCCTGTCCGGCCAGATGCACGGCGCGACGCTGCTCGACGCGGCCGACAAACCGCTGCGTCCCGCCATCCTCTGGAACGACGGCCGCAGCGAGAAGCAGTGCCGCACGCTCGAGAAGACCGAGCCGCGTTCGCGCGACATCACCGGCAACATCGCGATGCCGGGTTTCACCGCGCCGAAACTGGTCTGGGTGCGCGAGAACGAACCCGACGTCTTCAAGCAGACGCGCTGCGTGTTGCTGCCGAAGGATTACGTGCGCCTGTTGATGACGGGCGAGAAGGCCAGCGATTGCTCGGACGCGGCCGGCACGTTGTGGGTCGACGTCGCGAAACGCAAATGGTCACCCGAGATGCTCGCGGCGACGGGACTGAACGAATCGCACATGCCGCGCCTCGTCGAAGGCTCGGACGCCACCGGCAAGCTGCGCGCCGACGTCGCGGCCGACTGGGGCATGGAGCAGGTCCCGGTCGCCGGCGGCGGCGGTGACAACGCCGCGGGTGCCGCGGGCATCGGCGTCATCAAGCCCGGTGACGCGTTCCTGTCGCTCGGCACCTCGGGCGTGTTGTTCCTGGTGACGCCGACGTTCCTGCCGAACTCCGCGAAGGCCGTACACGCGTTCTGCCACTGCCTGCCGGGCGTGTGGCACCAGATGAGCGTGATGCTGTCCGCCGCGTCGTGCGTCGACTGGGCCGTGAAGCTCACCGGCACGAAGGATGCGGCCGAGTTGCTGTCGAAGGTCGAGAAGCGCGCGGCGCTGAACGGCCCCGAGATCTTCCTGCCCTATCTATCGGGCGAACGCACGCCGCACAACGATCCCGCCGCGCGCGGCGTGTTGTTCGGTCTCAACCACGATTCGGATGCCGCGTCGATCGGCCAGGCCGTGCTCGAGGGCGTCGCGTTCGCGTTCGCCGACGGGCTCGACGCGTTGATCGAGGCCGGCGCGACCATCGACAAGATCTCGGTCATCGGCGGCGGTGCGCGCTCCATGTGGTGGGGCGGCGTGCTGGCGTCGGCGTTGAAGCGGCCGCTGGTGTACCGCGACGGCTCCGAAGTCGGCCCGGCCTTCGGCGCCGCGCGGCTCGCGCGGCTCGCGAAGACCGGTGAGAAGCCCGAGGACGTGTGCCGTCCGCCGCCGGTGCGCGCCACCGTCGAGCCGAACGCCCGCGATTGCGACCAGCTGGCGCCGAAGCGCCAGATGTTCTCGAAGATCTATCAAGACCTGAAGCCCAGATTCCGAGGAGAGTAACCATGTCGACCGCAACCCCGCTCCCGCATTCCTATTTCGGCGCCGTTCCGCCCATCAAGTACGAAGGGTTGAAGTCGGAGAACCCGCTCGCGTTCCGCTACTACAACAAGGACCAGCTCGTCCTCGGCAAGCGCATGGAAGACGTGCTGCGTCCGGCGGTGTGCTACTGGCACTCGTTCGCGTGGAACGGCCACGACATCTTCGGCGGCGGCACGTTCGACCGTCCGTGGAACGTCGGCCCGATGGACCAGGCCGCGGCCTGGCAGAAGATGGACGCGGCGTTCGATTTCTTCACGCGCCTCGGCACACCTTACTACTGCTTCCACGACGTCGACGCGATGCCGACCGCGAACAACATCAAGGAGCACGTCGAGAACCTGGCGAAGACCATCGACCGTCTCGAGAAGAAGCAGAACGAGACCGGCATCAAGCTGCTGTGGGGCACGGCGAACCTGTTCTCGCACGCGCGCTACATGGGCGGCGCCTCGACGAACCCGGATCCGGAAGTGTGGGCGTTCGCCGCGACGCAGGTGCGTCATTGCCTCGACGCCACGAAGCGCCTCGGCGGCGAGAACTACGTGTTGTGGGGTGGCCGTGAAGGCTACGACACGCTGCTGAACACCAGCCTCAAGCGCGAGCTGAACAATTTCGGCCGCTTCCTGCAGCTGGTCGTCGAGCACAAGCACAAGATCGGCTTCAAGGGCACGATCCTGATCGAGCCGAAGCCGCACGAGCCGACCAAGCACCAGTACGACTTCGACACCGCGACCGTGTACGGCTTCCTCAAGAAGAACGGTCTCGAGAACGAGGTGAAGGTGAACATCGAGGCGAACCACGCCACGCTGGCCGGCCACAGCTTCGACCACGAGATCGCGATGGCCGACGCGCTCGGCATCTTCGGCTCGATCGACATCAACCGCGGCGATCCGCAGAACGGCTGGGACACCGACCAGTTCCACAACGACCCGCTCGACATGACGCTGGCGATGTACCGGATCCTCAAGGCCGGCGGCTTCACCACCGGCGGCTTCAACTTCGACGCGAAGGTGCGTCGCCAGTCGATCGACCCGGCCGACATGTTCTACGGCCACGTCGGCGGCCTCGACCTGCTGGCGCGCACGCTGCTGTCCGCGGCCGCGCTGATCGAGCACGGCGGCATCGACAAGTTCGTCGAGCAGCGTTACGCGAAGTGGGACGGCGACCTGGGCAAGAAGATCCACGCGCAGGGCGCGTCGCTGGCCTCGATCTCGGATGCGGCCGTCGCCGGCAACATCAATCCGAAGCCGCAGTCGGGCCGCCAGGAAATGCTGGAGAACCTGGTCAACCGCTTCGTCTGATCCGGTTCAGTTCGATCATGGCGGGGCCGGCGTTCGCGCCGGCCCCGTTCTTTTTTGAGGAGGAGGAGCTCGCCATGAGCGTCGTTCCCTCGGTCTTCATCAGCTACTCGCACGCGGATGCCGATGTCGCGCAACGCCTGCGGCAGCGCCTGTCCGCGCACGGCGTCGATGCCTGGCTCGACACGCGCAACCTGCGTG
The DNA here is from genome assembly GCA_035502995.1 of Steroidobacteraceae bacterium. Classification (GTDB taxonomy): domain Bacteria; phylum Pseudomonadota; class Gammaproteobacteria; order Steroidobacterales; family Steroidobacteraceae; genus CADEED01. The sequence goes on from DATJTW010000077.1 coordinate 16,150, forward strand.
TTGGTTCGACGCTGGATTCCTCGCTGCGCCAGCACATCGAGGCGGCGCACGTCGTCGTCGCGATCGCGTCGCAGAAATCCGCCGATTCGAAGTGGTGCGGTCTCGAAATCGAATGCGCCATCGGGCTCGAGAAGCCGGTCATCCCGCTGTTCGTCGAGCCGGTGAAGGCGCACGCGCGTTTCACCAATCACAAGGGTTTCGACGTGCCGACGCCGCGCGATTTCGCTGGCGTGGCCGACGAGTTGATTCGCGACCTCTTCGCCGCGCTGGAGCAACCGGTGCCGGACGCCGACCGGGCACTGCTCGAGAAGGAGCTTCGTCAGCTGGCGACGCGACAGACGGTGCTCGC
>DATJTW010000078.1:0-17403 GCA_035502995.1 Steroidobacteraceae bacterium
CGTCCGACGACAAGGCGTTCCGCACCAGCCAGACCGCGGATCTCTGCTATCTGAAGAGCCCGGTCGCCACCGGCCTCGACGAGAAGATCTGCCGCACCCTCGGCATCCGCCCGGAATATTCCGAGGGCATCCAGGCGCAGCGCTACGACGTCGGCCAGCAGTTCAAACCGCATTGGGATTACTACGAGCCGGACACGCACGTGTATCACCGCTTCGCCGGCGTGCGCGGCAACCGCACGTGGACGTTCATGGTGTATCTCAACCAGGAGATGGAAGGCGGCGCGACGCGTTTCACCGAGATCGACTACGCGGTGAAACCGAAGACCGGCACCGCGCTGATCTGGAACAACCTCAACGCGGACGGCACGCCGAACAAGGCCACGATGCATTGCGGCGAGCCGGTCACCAGCGGCTTCAAGCTGATCATCACGAAGTGGTTCCGCGAGCTCGGAGACGGGCCGCTCTTCTACTAGCTTCCTCCCCGGCGCGATTTCGCGCTGTTTCTTGCAACCCTTTTCGCCGCTCCTGCGTCTGAAACACAGGAGCGGATGACTCGCGCCCGGCGCGACCTCCGCTCGATCACCGAGTCCCCTCATCCTCAGGGAGCGCCCGCGCGTTCTCACGGGTCGGCGCGTCCCCGCGATTTGCACGCGCGCGAATGGAGTCTTCTCATGTACGAGTTCTACGGCACGAAGATCGGCGCGTGGCGCCGCACCCTGGCGCGCATCGCCGCCGCCGGCGCCGTCGTCGCGATGACGGCCTGCACCACGAACGCGGCGCACGAGCGCCCCACCGGCACCGTGTTGGGCCGCGTGAAGACCGGCGGCTCCGCCGTGCCGGTGATGGTTCTCGCGGTCGACCGCGGGTCGGGACAGATCGCGCATCGCGCGTTCCTGCAGTCGAAGCAGGCGTTCTCGATGCCGCTGACCTCCGGACAGTACAAGTTCTACGCCTGCGCCGATGACAACCGCGATGGCCGCTGCAACGGCTCGGAGCGGACCAGCGTGATGTATTCGTTGTCCGACGAAGTTCACGCCGGCGACGTGATCCAGCTGCCGACCTTTACCCTCGGCCGGTCGGATCGCGTCACCGCGGCGCGTTGAGCGTACGGGGGCGCGGTGCCGGCACCGTCGCCGGCACCGCGTCCTCGATTCTGACGGCGAGATCCCGGCCGGCCCGGTAGTTTCTCGCCATGGAAACGCAGGAACTGCATCGGGGCCGGCTGATCGATCACATCCAGCTCGTCGTCGAGGACGTCGACGCGAGCCGGCGTTTCTACGTCGCGTTGTTCGACGTGCTGCAGATCCCGCTGGGTGGCGAGGCCGCGGACCACTTCTGGGCCGACGAGTTGTTCGTCTCCAATGCGGGAAGCAAGGCCGCACAGGGAGCGCTGACCGGACGCGTTCACCTCGCGTTCCAGGCCGGCAGCCGGGACGTCGTCGAGCGAGCGTATCGCGCGGGTCTGGCCGGTGGCGGTCGCGACCACGGCGCGCCGGGCGAACGCGCTTATCATCCCGGCTACTACGCCGCATTCCTGCTGGACCCGGACGGCAACAACATCGAAGTGGTGTTCCACGGTCCGGCGAAGAAGTCGGCAGAGTCCGTGAAGGTCACCTTCTGACTGACGCACTCATGATCAAATTCGTCATCGCCTTCGCCATCGTCGCCCTCATCCTGGTCGGCGGGTTGATGAAACTCCTGAAGGATCGCCAACAGCCGATGGGTTCGCCCGAGGTGCTCGAGCGCGCGAAGCAACGCAACCGCGAGATCGAAGCGCGTGAGCGCGACGAGGACTGAGCCTCGGGGGTTCCATGGATCGTGTGACGGGCGGTTGCCTGTGCGGCGACGTGCGATTGGTGGCGAGCGGCGATCCGTATCGCGTCGGCCTCTGCCACTGCCTCGACTGCCGCAAACATCACGGCGCGTTGTTCCACGCGTCCGCGATCTTTCCCGCGGACGCCGTGGCCATCGAAGGCGAGACGCGCGAGTTCGCCGGGCGGTCTTTCTGTCCGCGATGCGGGTCGTCCGTGTTCGGGCGCAGTGGCGATGAGATCGAGGTGAACCTGGGCGCGTTGGACGAAACCGATCGATTCGCGCCGACCTACGAGTTGTGGACGATCCGGCGCGAGGCGTGGTTGCCGGCGTTGCCGCTTGCGCATCGCTACGAACGCGATCGGCCGGCCACGAGTCGTCGCGAAGACTGATCCGCTCGTCGATTCCCGAACGCGCGCAGCACTTGCCAAGCCGCGCGACACGCTGCATTTTGGCGGCCATCAAAACTTCGGGGAGCTCGACAATGATCGACCGGCGTCCGCTGGTGACCTTGGCCACCACCCTGCTGGCTCTGCTGGCCGCACCCGCTTTCCCGGCCGATGAGGGCAAGCCCTCGGAGCCCGCGAAGCCCACCGGCCCCGACCGCATCTTCCAGTCCTCCGAAGTCGCGAGCACGGGCTCCGTGACCATCGGCGGCAAGCCGGTGGCCTACCAGGCGGTCGCAGGAACGATCGTGGTCCACGGTCCGGGCTGGGACGACATCGCGTGGCGAGAACAGGCGGCGGCGCCGAATCCGGACAAGGACAAGGAAGGCCTGCCGCCCGAGGCGTCGATCTTCTACACCGCGTATTTCAAGACGGACGGCGCGAAGTCGAGCGCCGGCAAACCGGCCGGCAACGCGACGCGGCCGCTGATGTTCATCTACAACGGCGGCCCGGGATCGGCGACGTTGTGGCTGCACATGGGCGCCTTCGGTCCGAAGCGCGTCGTCGTGCGCGAGGACGGGCACACGCCGCCCGCGCCGTATCCCGTCGTCAACAATGCCTACTCGCTGCTCGACGCCGCGGATCTCGTCTTCATCGACGCGCCCGGCGCCGGCTTCTCGCGCATCGCGGGCAAGGACAAGGAAAAGGCGTTCTGGGGCGTGGACAACGATTCGCACGCGTTCGCGCTCTTCATCCAGCAGTTCCTCAACAAGTACAACCGCTGGAATTCGCCGAAGTACCTGTTCGGCGAGAGCTACGGCACGACGCGGTCGGCGGTGCTGGCCAACGAGCTCGCGAGCAGCTTCAGCATCGACCTGAACGGCGTCGTGCTGCTGTCGACGATCCTGAACTTCGACCTGTCGGTAGATAGTCCGGCGTTCAACCCCGGCGTCGACAACGCGTACGTCACCGCCTTGCCGACGATGGCCGCCACCGCCTGGTACCACCAGCGGCTGCCCGGCACTCGCCCGGCCGAGCTCGAACCGTTCCTCAAGGAAGTCGAACACTTCGCGCTGACCGACTACGCGGCGGCGCTCCAGCAGGGCGGCCGACTCGACCCGGCCGGCCGGCAGAGGATCGCCGAGAAGTTGTCCGCGTATCTCGGCCTGCCGGCGGACTACCTGCTGAAGTCCGACCTGCGCATCAGCGGCGGCCAGTTCTCGCAGCAGCTGCAGATGCCGGGCGGCCTGACTACCGGCCGCATCGACACGCGTTTCTCCGGCCCCAGCCTTGACGTGCTGAGCAAGGAGGCGCTGTACGACCCGTTCATCACGTCGGTGGGTTCGGCGTACGTCGCCGCGTGGAACGACTACTCGCGCACGACGCTGCGCTTCCCCGCGGCGGACGGGTTCAAGATCTTCGCGCCGGTGTTCCCCGCCTGGGACATGGCGCACCAGGCGCCCGGCATGCCAGCGCCGTTCACCGGCCAGACCACGAACGTGATGCTCGATCTCGCGACGGTCATGAAGCAGAACCCGAACCTCAAGGTGCTGAACACGGGGGGTTACTACGATCTCGCGACGCCGTACTTCGAAGGCGTGTACGAGATGGAGCACCTGCCGATCCCGGACGCGCTGCGCGCCAACATCGAGTACCGGTATTTCCCGTCGGGACACATGGTGTACCTGAACGAGGCATCGCTGAGCGGGCTGCACGACACGGTCGCGGACTTCGTGCGCCGGACGTCGCACTGACGCTGCCGTTCTGGCCGACGAGGATGACGAACCCGAATCCGTATCCGATCGGCACGCCCGGCGTGCCCTGGGGCGCGCCCGAACGCGCGTCGTGGCTGGCGCGTCAGCAGCGGTTGCGCCGCTACGCCGACGACGTCGTCGCGCGCGTCGAACGGATCGCGTCGCGGTTCGACGTCCTGGAGTACGGCCGCCTCGACTATCCACCCGACCACTACCGCCTGCTCGCCCTGCGCAGCCGCGAGTTGCATGACGATCGCCCGTGGGTGCTGGTGACCGGCGGCGTGCACGGCTACGAGACCAGCGGCGTGCACGGCGCGCTGCAGTTCCTCGAGGAACGCGCCGCCGACTACCCGGTCAACCTGCTGGCCGTGCCCTGCGTGAGCCCGTGGGCATACGAACGCATCCATCGCTGGAACGCGGATGCCGTCGATCCGAACCGGTCGTTCCGGGAAGGCGGCACGGCCGAAGAATCCGCCGCGCTGCTGCGCCTCGTCGCGCCGCTGCGCGGCCGGTTCCTGGTGCACGTCGATCTGCACGAGACGACCGACACCGACGAGAGCGAATACCGCCCCGCCCTCGCGGCGCGCGACGGCAAGCCGTTCGAGCCGGGCCTGATCCCCGACGGCTTCTACCTCGTCGACGACACCGAGAATCCGCAGCCGGACTTCCAGCGCGCGATCATCGCGGCGGTGGGGAAGGTCACGCACATCGCGCCGGCCGACGAGCGCAACGAAATCATCGGCTCCGCGCTGGTCGCGCCCGGCGTCATCGAATACCCGCTGCGCGAGCTGGGACTGTGCGCGGGCATCACCGGCGCGCGGTTCACGACGACGACGGAAGTCTACCCCGACAGCCCGCGCGCCACGCCGGCGCAGTGCAATGCGGCGCAGGTCGCCGCGACCTGCGCTGCGATCGAATTCGCGCTGCAGGCCGGCGGCCGATCAGCGCGGTAGATAGTCCAGGTTGATCTTGCGCGACACGATCCCCACCGCCGTGCCGTGATCGAACGCCGGGTCCACCTTGCCCTGCAGCTGGTGGCTCACCTTGATGTCGATGCTGCAGCGGGTGACCGTCGACGTCGCGTTCGTGGTGGTCGCGCTGACGATCGGATCCACGCGGACCGTCTCGCGCCCGTCGCCGTTCGTGTCGTCGTTCAGCGGGCCGCTGCCGAACGAGTGGCCACCCGACAGCAGCGTGCAGTCGGATTCGTAGCTCAGCCCGACGCGCGCCGGCGGACCGGCCGGCGACCACGACACGACGACGCTGTCGCCGTTCGAGACCTGCTGGTGATTGGCCGGCGTGACGATCGTGAACGCCTGCGGCAGCGAGATGCGCGAATCCGGCGCATTGCGATCCTGCTGGCGGTTGAACGACACCACGTAGTCGACGCCCGACTGGAAGTCGAAGCGCGCGATGTAGTCGGGCGACGTCACGGAGTCGTTGTCGGCCATGTTGCGGCAGACGCCGCTGATGCAGGCGCGGAAGAAATCGCCGCCGTCCAGCCGATACGAGTTGCCGAGCGCCTTGCCGTCGTTGAGATTGGCGCGCACCACCGCGACCCCCGGCTCGCTGGAGACGACCTTGAGGTCGGCGATCATGCGGCTGGTCGGCACCGCGCCGCCGTCCGGTCCGCTGGTGGAACTGCTCTTGGGATCGCCGCAGGCCGCCAATACCAGGGCACAGCCGGCCAGCCCCCACGCCCGGTGCACGAAGATGTTCCGCATGACCCGCTCCCCGTCTTTTAGTTAGGTGCGAACGTTTACTCCGGTCGCGATGGTAAACAAACGGCGCGGAGTTGGTAGCGGATGCTGCTACCGGCAGGGGCAGTTACCGCTACCGGCCCGACTGGTTAGTGCCCGCCTTCGACCCGGATGCCCGCGTCCGCCAGCGCGCCGGCCAGCGCCTTTTCCAGGCGGGCGGCCTCACTCCTCTTTATATGCTGCAGATGCAGCGTCGGGCCGGTCAGGACCTCGATGCCGCGCTTGAGCACGCTGCCGGCCGCGCGGATCCCGGCCTTGTGCTGGTCGAATCGCTGCGCCGGCGAATACCGGCTCATGCCGACGTAGACGCCGTGGTCGTCGCCGCGGCGGTCGGAGTAGTCGAGCAGGATCAGGTAGAGGTTCGACCGCCCACGGCCGGTCGCGGAGAACCGGGCGGTAACTTCATAGGCGACCGGCAGCCAGCTCACGTGACGCATCGGCAGCCAGTCGGGGATCGAATCGCCGGCGCGCTTCCACAGCCGGTCCAGGTCCGCCTCGATCGGTGCCGCGAAGTGGCCGCGCATCCAGCGCTCGTGGATGCAATGCGCACCCGTGATGCCGTCGGCCGCCGCCAGCGCGCGCTCGAACTCGCTCGCGAGATCGGGGTCGCTGCGCGTGCGGAACGGGCGCTGGCCCGGCGTTGCGTTCAGCTGCCGAACCCGGTCAACACGCCGGCGATCGTCGCGGTCATGAACGTCGCGATCGAGCCGCCGAGCACGGCGCGCAGGCCGAAACGCGCCAGGTCCTTGCGCCGCTCGGGCGCGAGCCCGCCGATGCCGCCGATCTGGATCGCGATCGAACTGAAGTTCGCGAAGCCGCACAGCGCGTAGGTCGCGATCAACCGGCCGTGGTCGGTCAACGCGACGCCCGCGACCTTGCCGTTGACGATGTCGGCGAGCTGCAGATAGGCGACGAATTCGTTGATGACGACCTTCTGGCCGATCAGGCTGCCGACCACCTGCGCGTCCTGCCACGGCGTGCCGATCACCCAGGCCAGCGGCGCGAGTAGATAGCCGAAGATGGTGGCCAGGTCCGTGGGCTTGCCGATCGCGGCGGCGATGCCGGTCACCTCGCCGAGCCAGGTCAGCGGCCAGTTGAGCAGCGCGATCAACGCGATGAACGCCAGCAGCATCGCGCCGATGTTCAGCGCCAGGCGCAGGCCGTCGCCGGCGCCGGCCGCCGCCGCGTCGATGACGTTGGCGGTGGTCTTCTCCACCTCGATCTTCACCGTGCCGCGCGTCAGCGGCTCGCCGGTCTCGGGGATCAGGATCTTCGCGATCACGAGCGTGGCGGGCGCGGCCATCACCGAGGCCGCGAGCAGGTGTTTCGCGTAGAACACCTGCTGCACCGGGTCGCCGCCGCCGAGCATGCCGACGTAGGCGGCGAGCACGCCGCCGGCGATGTGCGCCATGCCGCCGATCATCATCGTGATCAGCTCGGACTCCGTCATGCGCGGGATGTACGGCCGCACCGTCAACGGCGCTTCCGTCTGGCCGATGAACACGCTGGCGCAGACGCTGGTGGTCTCGGCGCCGGAGACGCGCATGACCTTCGTGATGACCCAGGCCATCGCGCGCACGACGGCCTGCATCACGCCGAGGTGATACAGCACGCCCATCAACGCAGCGAAGAAGATGATCGTCGGCAGCACCTGGCAGGCGAAGATGAAGCCGAAGGTGCTGGTGTCCATCAGGCTGCCGAAGATGAACTTGCTGCCCTCGTTGACGAAGCTCAGCACCTTCACGAAGAGCTGGCCCACCGCGTCGAACGCGTCCTTGCCGCCGGGTACGAGGAGCACGACGGTCGCGAACGCGACCTGCAATCCGACGCCGATGGCGACCAGCTTCCAGTCGACGCGCCGCTTGTTGTTCGATGCCAGCCAGGCGATGCCGATCAGCACCGCCAGGCCGAAGAGGCCAAAGAGCACCCGCGAAATGGCTTCCACCCAGTTCTCCCCTGCCGCTGAAGTCCGGCGTCAGTCTACGCTGCGAGCATGCTCACTCGAACAGGCTGACGATGCTCTGGTACTTCTCGATGTACCAGCGGTTCTCGTTGTTGTATCTCGGGATCGCGACCGGCACGGCCGACGTCCCTTCGGCCTTCCAGACGCAGGGGCAGCGGACGGCCTCGTCGACGGCCAGCGCCTGCGGGCGGCTCAGCTCGTCGAGCTCCACGTTCATCCGGCCCAGCACCTTGTACAGCTTCGCGACGTTGCGCGGCCCGCCGTTGTACGCGGCAACGGGGAAGATGCCGAGCACGACCGGGTTCTTCTTGTACGCCTCGCGGATGTCCGCGCGCATCGCCGACAACTCCATGTCCAGCAGGCACACCGCCGCCTTCATGGCGTTCAGCAGGTTCGTCGCGCCGCGCTCGAACACCGGGTCGAGGTCCGCGCCCCGGCAGCGCCGCACCACCAGCGAATACGTGCCGTTGCCGCGGCGATTGGTGAACTGCATCGGCCCGAGCGCCTTGGCGACCGACACGCTGTAGCGGTACGCCTCTTCTTCCTTCAATCCGTACTGGCTCAGCACTTCGTCGAAGGCGACGGCCTGCTTCTCGACGTAGTCGCGGTCGTCGGTCTGCTCGATGACCGCCAGCGTCGTGACGACCTGCGGCGGGATGACGTCCGCGAGCAGCTCGCCCGGGAACGCGGCGCTCGGCACCTTCGCCGCGCGCAGCTCGTCGAGCGCCTTGCCCACCGTCGACTCGAGGAATTCCTTGCCGCCGCTGACGAAGCCCGGGTCGAACGTGTCCTCGGTGAACGGTAGATAGACGATCGGGTTCGCGGTCTGGACGACGGCCGCCCACTGCTTGCGCTTGACGAGCTTGTTGTCGAACACCGGGAACTTGCGGCCGTAGACCTTCAGCGGCGCGCCATTCGCGGAGAACGAGAACATCAGGCGCTCGGCGCCCGTGCCCTTCACGTGTTTGGCTTCGATGCCCGGCGTGAGGCTGAGGAACGGCAGCGGCTTGCGCCCCGGTTTCCAGCGCACCGGCGGGCGCGGCAGCTCGAGCTGGGCGACGGTCCACTTCTCCGTCGCCTCGTTCCACAACGCGAACGCGACCGGGCGTCCGCGCAACGTCTGGCGCCGGCCCTTGCCGGTCAGCACGTATTTGAGATCGACGTCGCGCAGCAGCGCCTGGCCTTCGGTGACGAGGTCGTGGATCGCTTCGTGACGATTGCGGATGCGGCCCTGGACGACGACTTCGGCCACGTCACCGGCGGCGGGGTTCTCCGTTTCGGCCACCGCGACGGGAACTTCACCCTCTTCCTGCTTCGAGACTTCCTGCGGCTTCGGGTCCTCGGCGACCACGGTGGCGACCGCGGCGGCGGTGCTGGCCGAGGGTTCGGGCAGCGACTCGACCACGGTCGGTTCCGCTTCCTCGCGCGCGCCGCCCGTCACCGCACAGCCGGCGCAGATCAGGGATACGAGTACGAGCAAGGCGCGGGTCACGGGCGTCTCCGGAATTGGCGAGGCGCCATCTTAAACGACGCGTGTACCGCCTGCATCGCGCGCACCATGACCGCGTTCGCACTTCGCGCGCGGCGCGGTCGTCACCGCGTCTGCATCGGCTCGACTCCCTGGCGGCGCAATTGTTCCCGCACCGGCGCGCGATGGATCACGAGTGGCGTCTTGCCGCGCGGCGTGCGCTCGAGCGACTGCGCCGTCTCGATGCGCAGCCGCATCGACACCGGCACCTTGGCGCGCGCGTTCTGCAGCAGCTGCGCGGCGTCGCTGTCGTCGTAGCCCGGCGCGGGCAGTACGAGGATGCGCACGTCGTCGAGACTCTCCTGGATCACCTGGATGCGCAGGATGTGGCGGACGTCGCGCGGAATGTGATCGATGCCGCTGAGTCGCACGCCGGTCGGACCCACGAGGATCTCCTGTTCGCGGCCGAGGACTCCCGAGAACGAGCGCAGCCCCAGCGTCACTTCCTCGATTTCGCGCTCGCCCCAGTGGTCCGGGATGCGCACGAGGTCGCCGGTGCGATACCGCACCAGCGGCATGAGATCGTTCCAGAGCGTCGTGCCGACGATCTCGTAGAGCCCGCCGCGGCCCGCATCCGCGATCTGGTCCGAGGCGAAGGGCCGCAGCTCGACACGGCCATAACACGGCAGAAAGCGATACGTGCGCGGCTCGAGCGCCTCCGCGAACGCGACGCGCTCGGACTGGCCGTAGTAGTCGGCGAGATCGCATCCCAGCGTGTCCTGCGCGAGTATCCATGCTTCGCGCTTCAGCACCTCCGACGAGGTCAACACGGCGGGTATCTGCACCGGCTCGCCCGCATCGCGCAGCAGGAGGCACAAGCGCTCGAGCGAGGTCGGATACGCGCACAGCAAGGTCGGCGAGAACTCGCGCAGCGCGCGCGCGTAGTCGCCGACGGTCTCGCGGTTCAGGACGTTCGAGGAGAACACGAGGCTGCGTCCGCCGTTGGCCTTGATCCAGTGCGGCGGGCGCAGGTCCGAGGGATCCTTGATGTTGTCGCCGCGCAGGATCGCGACGCGGCTCCGCGGATCGGCGCCGAGACGTTCGATCAGACGATCCTGGCAGGCCTGCTCGAACACGACGCCGCGCAACGTGCGCACGAGGCTCAGCGGAATGCCCGTGGTTCCCCCGGTCGATGCGGGTGCGGACAACCAGCGAGTCCCGGTGATGAACGCCTCCTGGTCGTCGCGCAGGCTCTCCTTCTCGAGCAGCGGCCAGCTCCCCAGCGTCTCGCCGCCACCGACTCGACGGCCATACGCCGAGCGACTCGCGGCGCGCAGCGTGCGCTGGAGGCGTTCGTCGGACGCGGCACGCCGCTGAGCGAGGTCCTGGCGATCTTCGGCGTCGAGCACGGCGCGCGCCTTGTCGTAGAAAAAAGGATTGCGGCGGATCAGGCCCGGGCCGGCAACGTGCTGTTTCATGAATCCGGCAATCTTCGCCACTGCGCCCATGCGTCGTCTCGATTCGTTCCAGGGCGCGCAGCATAGGAAGCCTGTTTCGCGCGCGACGCAGGTCCGCATCCCGGTCGCGCATCAACCAACGATTACACGCACCCCCCTCGACGTGGGAGTCAGCCCGACGTCGCAACGCGGCGGCACGCTCTTGCGGCCGTGCGCGCCGCGCCCCAACGTCGCTGCCGATGTCAGCAGGGCCCATGCGGAAGGAATCGGCAGAAGGCGCGCCGCGCCGCCGTTGCGCGATCGTCGAGTCGTATCGACGCCACGACGAGGTGTATCTCACCACCGTGTGCCTGCTCGAGAGCCTCGGCTACGAGGTGCACGTGTTCAACGTGTGGCGAAACCGCCTGCGCAACTCGTTCGTGCACGCCCCGGGGCTCGCGCCGACATTCCACTCCTACTGGACCGGCGCGGCCGTCCTCGCGGCGATCCGCCGGGAACGCTTCGACCTCGTGGTGTTCAACACGTTCGAAGGTCGCGACGTGCTGGCCTGCGCGGCGGACGTCCTGCGCCACACGCCCGTGCTCGGCTTCATGCACAACGGCAGCATGGTCTGCGATCTCGAGGAATATCGGCCGTTCCTCGCCGAGCCGCGTTGCCGGCTCATGGTCCTCGCGCCGTACGTCGGCCAGCGCTTCGCGCATCTCGCGCCATCGAACACCGTCACGCCGGTGTTCTTCTTCGACCGCGAGGTTCCACGCCTGCAACCGTCCGCGGGCCGGCGGCGCTTCTGCGTGCAGGGCTATTTCGATCCGCGGCGGCGGCACTACGACGTGCTGCTGGCGGCCCTGCGCGAACTGCGCGCCGAAGGCCGCACCGATTTCGAGGTGACCGCGATGGGACGCAGCTTCGACCCGCGCTTCCGGACGTTCGCGCGAGAGGTGCGCACAGCCGGCCTCGCGCCGTACGTGCGTTATTCCTGGAAGGGCATCGGGTATCGGCGTTACTACCGGTTGCTGAACAGCATGGACTTCGTGCTGCCGCTCATCAGCCCGGAATCGCACCCCGCCTACTTCCGCAGCAAGTCGACGTCGTCGATCGCGGCGGCCGTGGGGTTCAATGCCGTGCCGATCGCGCACGAGCTGCTGTCGCGGCACTACTCGCTCGACGGCGCCGCGATCACGTATGCGCACGACCTGCTGCCGGCGATGCGGCACGCACTCGACCTCGACGCCGGCTCGCTCGCGGCGCTGCGCGCGCGACTCGCGGCCGTGAAAGAGCGCTGCCTAGCCGATTCATCGCGCGAGCTCGAGACCGCCATCGCGGCGGTGTCTCAGCCGCCCGGTTCCGCCGCGTAGAACGTGATCCACAATTCGCCGGCCGCGAGCGGCGCGCGCAGTTTCAGCTGCGCCGCGAGCTGCGCGTCGTCGACCGCCTCGAGCGCGCGTCGCGCGGCGTCGACGTTCGCGTCGGGCACGTTCGTGACCAGCACCCAGCTGCCGGGCCGCTCGGTCAACGTGACCGTCAGTCCCGCGGCGCGCAGCTTCTCGGCGACGCGCGACGCGGTGACCGCGGGCGCGCTCGCGCCGATCTGCCACTCGGTGCGCACCGTCGCGCGATCTCCGCCGGGTGGCGTCGGCGGCAGCGAGAGCTGCACGACGATGCCCGCCGTGAGCGCGGCGACGATGAACGAGGCCGCCATCGTGTTCGGGACGCGCCACCAGCGCCTGGGCGTGGCCGGCGCAACCGCCGGCGCGGACTTCGCCGGCCGCGTCAACTCGACGACGTTGGATGGCGCCGCGGCCTGTTCGCCATCGAGCGCGCGGACTTCCGCGTCGGACAGGGTCGGCGAGTAATCCTCGAGCTCGCTCGATACCCACTGCTCGAACTTCGCGTCGTCGCGCGTTTCGCGGATCGATTGCGCCTTGTGCACGACCGGCGGGTCCTGCGGCGCGGCATCGCGGCGGCCTTCGAGGACGTCGAGGACGGCCTGCGCTTCATCGTCCAGGTTGGGAGTATTCATTTGGAGCCCTTCTCCGCGTGCCACGCTTCGAGGCACGCCTTGATGTATGGATAGCAGCGGTTGAAAGCGGTTGTCATCCGCACGCTCGCTGCATTGTTGCTCGGCAACCGGAACTTCCGGCGAATGTCGTCCCGCTGCCATCCCTTAGCCCTCAGACGGAAAGTCCTGACGTGCTTCGGATTGACTCCGCACGCCAGCGCCCGTTCCAGGTTGGCGTCGACGCAGTCGAGCAACGACCGCATCTCCGCATCCTTTTCCGGAGAGAGGAGATGCAAAGGGCGATACCAGAGTTGGTCGTCTCCGACGCCGGGGGAACCCGAACCATCTTCTTCCTCGAACGGTGACGCGGGAACGCGGTCGATTTTTCCTTCGCGGTGCCTCTTCCGCACGTAGTCGACATACGCGTTGTGGAACGAAGTCCGGCAGAACGCTTCGAGAGAGGTCTTTATCTCGAGTTGTCCGGCTTTCAGGTTTGCGAAGACTCGCGTGAAGGCAGTCTGCACGATGTCGTTGGCATCGGGTTCGGCAACACCCTTCCCGCGCAGTTTGCCGATGGCGGATGAGCCCAGTCTCGCGAGCCGCCGCTCGAACGTCGCTTTCGCGGACGGATTGCACGCATCGATCAGCGCCTTCGCCAACGTGCCGGCTCCAGCTCCCGAGCGCCGCAGCACGCCGAGGCGCGCGGCCAGGATACGGTCCAGGCAGCTCGCGGCCTCGCCGGCATCGAGGCGCCAGGTCTGCGCGAGGAACTCGAGGACTCGCCCGCAGGCGATCGAATGCACGCCGCGGAACCACCTGATCGCGTCCTCGATCGGCGGTCCGACCAACGTCGCGGCGTCGGGTATCTTTGATGGAATGAAGTCGTTCATGCAGATCACTCGCCCCCGATGGTGACGAAACCGGCCCAGTAGTAAGGATGCCGGCGCGCGGCATCGTCCGAATGCAGGAAGGCGAGCTGCGCGCGCCGCAGCGCCGCCGGCGTCGACGTGCCGGGCTGCGCGAGCTCGCGGTAGAAATCCGCCATGAAGTCCGGCGCCGACGCGTCGTCGACGCGCCAGCCGGACGCGATCACGGTGCGCGCACCGCGCCGGCGCAACACCGTGGCGACGCTGTCGCGCGAGTCGACCGCATTGGCGGCCCGGATCAACGGCGGCCGCGCCGTGTCGCAGGCGGAGAGCACGATCAGCGATTTCGCGGCGATCGGTGCCTTCGCGAGCTCCTCGACGGACATCGTCGTGCCGTCGCCGAGCGCCAGCGTCGACGCGCCGAGATCGGTGGCCGCGAGCCGGAAGTGGCTGGCGACGTGCACGCGTTGCACACCGGCATCCGCGAGCGCCCCGAGCAGCGAACCGCGATCGAACGCGCGGTCGCGATACAGGCGGTTGCCGCCACGCGTGCCGCCGACGGTGTCGACCACGGTCTGCGCTTCGCGCACCGCGAACTTGAGATCCGCGAAGCCCGGCGGCGCATCGTCCGCGCCGAACCCGGCCAGCCGCGCTGCCGACAGCGCCGCCGCCGGCACGGGCTCGCCGCTGACGCGCACCGCCAGCTCGTACCGCTCGACGAGATATTGCTTGCCGTCGTCGAGCGCGGCGAACGGCACCTGGCCGAGCTCACCGTACAGGCTCAGGTAGATAGTACCCGCGCCCGCCTCGGGGAGACGCGCGGCGATGGGTGCCCACAGCCGGTCGTAGAGCTCGCGCAGCGGCTTGCCGGTGGCGGCCTCGAGCGACGCGTTCCCCGGGTTCGTGGTCACGGTCTGCGTGCGGATCACCAGGTTCGTGAGCCTGGCCGGATCGAGCGGCACCTCGAACGTTTCGTCCGGACCCGACGCGTGGCGCACGGACAGCCGCACGGACTTCGGCAGCGGCAGCGCGATGACCTCGACGTCGTTGCGCGCCAGCGGCACGGTGCCGCTGCGCGATTCCGGCGCCTGCGGCGCCGGCGCGTTCGCGCTGCGATTCAGCGCGTCGAACGCCTTCTGCAGCACGCCCGGCACGAGCTTCGTCAACGTGCGGCGCCACTCGATCTCGTCGAGCCGGAACAGCGCCTCGGCTTTCAACGGCGCGAAGTCGAAACCGCCGCGCGTCAGCTCGCCCGCCGCGCGCTGGCGCAACGCGTCCAGGATGTACCGCGCCTCGTCGCCGCGGCCGCGTTCGATCAGCCAGCCCGCGGTCTCGAGATAGATCTCGCTGCGCGCCACGACGAAGTCCGCATCGAACTGCTGCTGGTCGGCGCGCAGCGTGCGGCGGACGTCTTCGCTGCGCAGGACGGCCTCCTTGCCGAACGCGATCGCCGCGACGACGTCGTCGAGCAGCGCCATCGTCCGCGCGGCGAACGCGAAGTAGCGCCAATCATCGAAGCAGCCTTCGCGATCGAGCTTGGTCAGCCCGAGCTCGAGATGGCGGCGCGCGGCGGCGCCGTCGCCGGCCAGCGCCTCGAGGCGCGCGAGCCGCGCGACGTGGCTCGCGCAGCCGCCGTCGACGATGCGCGCGAGGAAGCGGCGCACTTCCTCGTTGCGGCCGCTGCGCTCGGCGATGCTGGCGTACAGCTCGAGGAGCTCCCAGTCTTGTTGCCTCGACACCGAGTTCGATGCCGCGAGGAACGCGGAGGTCCGGTCGACGAGCAGCGCCGCGCCGTTCACGTCGCCGAGATCGACCCGCGCGCGCGCCACGTTGAGGTACGCGGCCGGCACCAGGTGCGCCCAGCCGCCCGAGACGCGCCGCGGATCGATGCGCAGGGCATCGATGGCGGCGAGGATGGACGCGTGCAGCTCGTTGGCCGATTCGCGGCTGCCGTAGCCGCTCAGCGCGCCGACCGGCTCGTACAGCAGCGACAGCCGTTCCTCGGTCAGCGGCTCGCGGTTGCCGCGGATCCAGCTCACGAGCGCCTGGCTGGCCGCGAGCGCGGCGCCGTCGTCGCCCTTCAGCCGCGCGAGCGCGGCCTCGACGTTCAGCACGGTGAGACGATCCTCGACGTTGAGTTGGCGCTTGCCGAAGTCGCGGCGGTATTCCGCGTAGACGCGGTCGCAGGTGGCGAGGTCGCGCGCGCCGCACGCCATGCGCGCGTAGTAGATCTGCGACAGGAAACGCGTTTCCCAGTACTCGCCTTTTGCCGACGGCGCGGTCTGCAGCGCGCGTTCGTAGTACGAGCGCGCGTCGGCGTACGACACCGAACCCGGCACCGCCGTCCGCTCCAGCGTCAGCGTGCCCATGTTCATGAGCTGGCGGTTCATGGCCTGCGCGCGCGCGTCCTTCGAGAGCAGGTCGAAGTTGGTCGCGATGTCGAGCGCGCGCTGGTAGTCGGCGATGGCCGGCGCGTAGTTGCGGTCGTCGAGGCTCACGAACGGCTCGCGCGCATTGGCGCGCAGCTCGTACAACGTGACCAATGCGCCGTCGTCCGGCCCGACACGCGCGCTGACCCAGCGGATGAGCTCGGCCGACAGCGCGAGCGCGTCGTTCGCCTGCTCGTTGGCGACCAGCCGGCGCAACTCGGCGGTGCGGCCGTTCAGATAGTCGGCATCGTTCGGATTCAGCCGCGTGTTCGAACCGGCGAGTCGCCCGAGCAGGCCGTTCAGCAGGTCGCCGGGCCCGGCCGCCTGCGCGAACGGCATCGCACCGAGCAGACACCCGGCGAGGAACGCGAACAGTCTGGCACGCATCGTCTTCATGTCGTCTCCCGGTTCGAACGCCCGTCTACGAAATCCCACCGCGGCCGCGAACACAAGCGTCCGAACCTTATTAGGTGCGGCGCGCGGCCGGCGGCCTCGTGCAACCTCTCTGTCATGACCCGGCAACCTCTCCCAATGTCGTCGCGACCCGGTCGCGTGGCCGGGCAACAGGCCCGGATACCCGCTGAGACGACGGGCCGCGGAAATCCTTAGCGCTCACGATTCCGGTGCAGCGGCGTCCTGCCCATGACAGGAGGACTCCGCCATGACCCCACTGCCCGATCGATTGACCCTGCTGCCCGGCGACTGGCAGCCGCTCGGCCCCGACGCCGCCGCGCTGCTGCTGCAACGAATGGATGCCTACACGGCCACGACGCTGGCCGGCGAGGCTTTCTCCCGCCGCGTGCGGCTGCGCCAGGCGTGGTGGCAGCCGCTCGAGTTCTATCCCGGCTTCACGCAGATCTCCGCCGAGATCCTCGAGCAGGGTCACCTCGCCTGGTTCGACGCGTTGTGCGGGCCTGGTCTCTTCTGGTGCATGGACGGCCAGCCGCACGTGCTGCATGGCCTGAACGACGGCACGTTGCGCACCGGCGATGCACGCCAGCCCACGTATCCGCGCGCATTGATCCGGCTGTCGCCGTCGCGGGCCGCGCGCGCCTACCTGCGCCTGTTCGTGCACGCGCTGCGCGAGCGGGACGTGACGTTCCGCATCGTCGAGTCAGTGCGCGGCCTGCGTGCGCTCGGCGTCGCGACCGCCGAGGCCTATACGCGGCAGCTGCAGCCGCTGCGGCTGTCGTGGCGCGACCGGGAGCACACGGCGCTGCGCGCCACGGCCGCGATGGTCTATGCCGGCTCGCTGTTCAAGTGCCGCTTCGAGCTCTCGCCCGACGGCCGCGTCGACATGCTGCAGGACGAGCCGCTGTCGCCGGGCCGCATCGTCGACCCCGAGCGCTGCGACCTGTGGCTGCGCGACATCCATCCGCTGCAGACGTCCGCGCTGCTCGACGCGCCGGCCGGGGTGACGCCATGAACGCGCCAGCCCGGCCCGGACTGCTCGGCGGTTGGTCGACGCCGGGCGACGGCCGGCGCGCCGCCGCCGGATTCGGCGCGCCC
>DATJTW010000079.1:0-10379 GCA_035502995.1 Steroidobacteraceae bacterium
GTCGAGGTCGGTCGATGAGCGAGCCGGATTTCGACATCCGCCGCGCCACCGACACCGACGCCGCGGCGCTCGCGGAGTTCGGCGCGCGCACGTTCGCCGAAGCCTTCGGTGCCGACAACACCGCCGAGGATCTGGCGAAACACCTGGCCTCCGCCTGGCATCCGGACCTGCAGCTCGGCGAGATCCGCGATCCCTCGCTCGACATCCTGCTCGCCGTGGACACGCGCGGCGCCTTCGCGGGTTTCGCACAGGTGCGCGACGCCCATGCTCCCGAGGGCGTCGCGACGAACCAGCCCGTCGAGCTCGTGCGCTTCTACGTCGACCGGCCCTGGCAGGGACGCGGCCTCGCGCGTGCGCTGATGTCGGCGGTCGAGGAGTGCGCCCGCCGCCGCGGCGGCCGCGAGTTGTGGCTGGGCGTGTGGGAACGCAACCTGCGCGCGCAGGCGTTCTATCGCAAGTGCGGCTTCGAGAAGGTAGGCAGCAAGATCTTCGTCGTCGGCGACGATCCGCAGACGGACCACGTGATGCTGAAGCCGCTGTGAACGCGCGCATCGAACACGTCGGCGTCTGGGTGCGCGATCTCGAGGGGGTCGCGGCGTTCTACGCGCGGCACTTCGGCGCGCGGATCGGCGAGCGCTACGAGAATCCGCGCAAGGGCTTCGCGTCGCGGTTCCTGTCGTTCGGCGCCGGTGCGCGGCTCGAGCTGATGACGCGCACCGACGTGACGGAGCGCTCGCCGCGCGAAACGCTCGGCCTCGCGCACGTCGCGATCACGCTGCCCGGCGACGCCGCCGTGGACGCCATGGCCGCGCAACTGCGCGCGGCCGGCGTGCCGATCCTCGACGGCCCGCGCCGCACCGGTGACGGCTACTACGAATGCGTCGCCACGGATCCGGAAGGCAATCGCGTCGAGATCGCGGCGGAGTGAACGCATGATGCGGAGCCTGTTCGCGTGGGTGCTGGTGTTGATGTCGGCGCCCGCGGCGCTGGCGGCCGATCCGCAGTGGCCGGGGCAGCCGCTGGTCACCAGGCCGTGGGTCCGCTGGTGGTGGCCGGGCAGCGCGGTCGACCCGGCCGGTATCACGGCGCAGCTCGAGTCGATGAAAGCCATCGGCATCGGTGGTGTCGAGGTCACGCCGATCTACGGCGCCCGCGGCGCGGAGGCGCGCTACCGGCCGTTTCTGTCGAAGGAGTGGATGGACGCCTTCACGTTCGCCGCGCGGGAGGCGCAGCGCCTCGGGCTCGGCATCGACATGGCGACGGGCACGGGCTGGCCGTTCGGCGGGCCCGGCGTCGCAGCGGCCGACGGCTCGATGAAGCTCGTGCTCGTCGACGGCCGGCTCACGGGCGTGCCGACGGGCATGAAAGTGAAGCGGGCCGCACCGGGCGGCGAAGGCCGCGTGCTGGATCCGTATTCGGTCAACGCGCTGTCGCGCTATCTCGAACCGTTCTCGGCCGCCTTCGCCGGCTTCCCGCGCGACACGGTGCGCGCGCAATTCCACGATTCGTTCGAGTACTACGACGCCGGCTGGACGCCGGCCTTGCCGGCGGCATTTCGCGACCTGAACGGCTACGACATCCAGGACTACGCCGCGGCGTTCGCGGAGCCGTCGCCGCTCGACGCCGACACGGTGTCGCGCGTGAAGGGCGACTACCGCCGGACGCTGGCCAAACTACACCTCGACTACGTGCGGTCCTGGGTCTCGTGGTCGCACGCGCACGGCTTCCACGCGCGCAACCAGGCGCACGGCGCGCCCGGCAACCTGCTGGACCTGTACGCGGCCGCTGACATCCCCGAGACCGAGTCCTTCGGGGCGACGTTGCTGCCGATCCCCGGGCTGCGCACCGCGCCGGACGACGTGAACGTCGATCCGGATCCGCCGGTGAACCTCGTCGGTCGCTTCGCCTCCTCGGCGATGCACGTGGCCGGCCGGTCGAGGGCCTCGAGCGAAACACTGACGTGGCTGCGCGAGAATTTCCGCGAGTCGCCGTCGGCGGCGAAGCCGCAGATCGACCGCCTGTTCACGGCCGGCATCAACCACGTCATCTACCACGGCACTACCTACTCGCCACCGGACGCGCCGTGGCCCGGCTGGTTCTTCTACGCAGCGTCGCAGCTCAAGCCGGAGAATCCGTTGTGGAGCGAGTTGCGCGGACTCAACGACTACGTGGCGCGCGCGCAGGCGATGTTGACCGCGGGCCGTGCGGACAACGACGTCCTGCTGTACTGGCCGTTCGACGACCTGGTCGACGATGCCGCGGGTGGCATGCGCCAGCTCGGCGTGCACCAGAACGAGTGGCTGCGCGACTCGTCGACCGGACAGCTGGCGCTCGCGCTGCTCGACGCCGGATTCGCTTTCGACTTCGTGTCGGACGCGCAGCTCGCGAGCGTCGCGCCGTCCGCCTGTCGCGCGATCGTGGTGCCGGCGGCGCGGCGCATCGACGTGCGGACGCTGGCGACGTTGCGCGACCTGCGATCGAAAGGCGTGCCGGTGCTGTTCGCAGCCCTGCCCGAGGACGTGCCCGGACTCGGCGCGCTCGCGGCGCGCCGCGCCGCCCTGCGCGAGCTGCTGGCGGAGCCGGCGCTGCGCGATTCGGTCGCCGCGGACATCCCGGTGGCGCTGGCGAAACTCGGTGTGCGGCGCGAGACCGCATCGGCGCGCGGCTTGCACTGGATCCGTCGCGCCCGCGACGACGGCGCCGACTACTTCCTGGTGAACGTCTCCGCGCCACGCTTCGACGGCTGGCTCGAACTCGCGACGCCCGCGAAGCAGGGATTGCTGCTCGATCCGCTCGACGGCGCGATCGGGCGCGCCGCGTTGCGCCGGGACGGTCGCGGCGCCGCCGTCTATCTACAGCTCGAGCCCGGCCAGTCGATGTTCGTGCGCACGTTCACGCGCGCCGGCGCGCGTGCCAGGCCCTGGCGCTACGTGACACCGGCCGGCGCGGGCGCGCCGATCGTGGGACCGTGGCAGCTCACCTTCCTGGCGGGCGGCCCCGAACTGCCCGCGCCGGCGACGCTGCCGTCGCCCGCGGACTGGACGACTCTCGACGATCCGCGCACGCAATCGTTCTCGGGCACCGCGCGTTATCGCGTGACGTTCGACGCACCGGCGACGCCGGCCAGGACCACGGCGTGGTTGCTCGACCTCGGCGACGTGCGCGAGGCCGCGCGCGTGCGGTTGAACGGCAGCGAGTACGCGGCCTGGAGCCTGCCGTTCCGGCTGCGCGTCGGCGCGTTGCGGCCGACGGGCAACGTGCTCGAGGTCGACGTGACGAACCTGCCGGCGAACCGCATCCGCGACCTGGACCGCCGCAAGGTGGACTGGAAGATCATGGGCGACATCAACCTGGCGTCGCTGAAATACCAGGCGTTCGACGCGTCGCGGTGGAGCGTCGAGCCGTCGGGCCTGCTCGGGCCGGTGACCTTGACGCCGCTGCGCGGGCTCGCACCGGCTCGCTGAGGCGCGTCGCGCGCGAGCTCAACCCAGCGCGCGGCGCTCCTTGAACAGGCAGCGATCCATGACCACGAAGATGCCGGCGTCGCGCGCCTTCTGCGCCGCCACACCGTCGACCACGCCCTCCTGCAGCCACAGCACCTTCACGCCGAGACGGATCGCGTCGTCGACGATGGCGGCCACGTGCTCGGGACGGCGGAAAACGTCGACGATGTCGACCGGTCCGGCGTTCTTCAGCGCGGATTCGAGATCGGGCCAGGCGCGCTCGCCGAGGATCTCGCGCGCGGTCGGGTTCACCGGGACGATGCGATAGCCGAACTGCTGCAACGAGCTCGCGACGTTGTGGCTGGGTTTGCCTGCGGTCTCCGACAGTCCGAGCACCGCGATGGTCTTCGCACGGCGGAGCAGCGCCTCGATCTCGGCCTTCGGGGGGTTCTCGAACATGACGTCGCCTCGCGTGTGTTAGCGTCCGGGACGAAGACTAGTTCAAGCGCAGGGTGCTGTCCTGACGACCGAGTTCAACGTGCGTATCGATCCCGGCGGTCACGTGATCCGCGTCTCCGCGGACGACAACGTGCTGGGTGCGGCGCTGGCCGCCGGTATCCGGCTGCCGCACAGCTGCCGTGCCGGGCGATGCGCGTCGTGCAAATCGAAGCTGGTGCGCGGCGAGGTCGAGTATCCCGCGGGCCCGCCGCCCGGCATCACGGCGGACGAGATCGCGCGCGGCGAAGTGCTGCTGTGCCAGGCGCGGCCGCGCAGCGACCTGGTCGTCGCGGCCCGGCGCATCGCGCTGGATGCGCCCGAGTCCATCGCTGGCGAGATCGTGGCGATCGAACCGCTGTCGCTGGGCGCATTGCGCGTGCGGCTGCGGCTGGCGCCCGAGGTGCTGCTGTCGGCACGACCGGGTCAGTACATCGACGCGGCGAACGGCGCGGGCGCGTCGGAGCGGTTGGCCGTCATCGCGACGCGGCCGGGCGAGATCGATCTCGAGGCCGGCGACGACGGCAGCCTGTTGCGACTCTGGCTGGAAGAAGACGCCGCGCCGGGCAGCGCGTTGCGACTGACGGGGCCATTCAACGCCTTGCGCTGACGTCCTGCCCGTCATGCCGCTCCGGCAAGGACTCTCAGATGCGGAAGCGGTCCTTCAGGTCGCCGGCCATGCGCCGGCTGACTTCGAGCGCGTCGGGGAAGCCGCGCAGGTGGACGAAGTGCTGGCCGGTGGCGTCGCGCGCGATGCGTTCGAGGAAACGCGTATTCACCAGCGCGTTGCGATGGATGCGCACGAACGCCTGCGCGAACTCTTCCTCCAGCGTCTTCAGCGAGTCCTCGATCAGGTCCTCGCCCTTCGCGTGCCGGACGGTGGTGTATTTCTGGTCGGCCTGGAAGCAGAACACCTCGTCGACGGGGATCAGCTTGAGACCGTCGCGGCCGCGCACGCCGATGTGCGAGCGGCGCGCGGGCTCGCGCGCGGCGCTGGCCATCTGCTGCAGCTGCGGGCGTGTCAGGCGGCCGGCCTTGGCCAGTGCGGCGCGCAGTTTCTCCGCGCGGATCGGCTTCAGTAGATAGGCGACCGCCTCGGACTCGAACGCCTGCAGCGCGTACTCGTCGTAGGCCGTGGTGAAGATGACGGCCGGCGGCTCGGGCTGCGTGGCCAGTTGCCGTGCGACCTCGAGACCGTCGATGCCGGGCATGCGCACGTCGAGCAGCAGGATGTCGGGCAGCAGCTTGTCGACGAGCTCCAGCGCCTCGACGCCGTTGCCGGCCTCGCCGGCGACCTCGCACCCGCCGGCCTCGGCCAGCATCGAGCGCAGGCGTTCGCGCGCCGGCGGCTCGTCGTCGACGATCAGGACGCGCAGCGTCACGGGCGGTCCCCGGCGGCCGCGGCCGGCGTCGGCGAGAACGGGAACCGCAGCGTCACGATGTACTCCTCGTCGAACCGGCCGGCCTTCACGGTGGCGCGTTCGCCGTACATGAGGTCGAGCCGCTCGCGGATGTTCGCCAGCGCCAGCCGGTTGCCCTCGCGCACGGTGAGGTTCGCGGGCGGCACCGGGTTGCGCACGACGATGGCGATCATGCCCTTGTTGTACTCGCCGGTGACCGTCACCGTGCCGCCGTCGGCGCGCGGCTCGATGCCGTGGTAGATCGCGTTCTCGAGCAGCGGTTGCAAAGTGAGGCCGGGCACGAGCGCATCACTGGGCAGCGAGTCCACTTTCCAGTCGACGTGCAGGCGACTGCCCAGCCGCAGCTGCTCCATCCGCTGGTACGTGCGCGCGACGTCGATCTCCTCGGCCAGCGAGATCTGGTTGCGCTTCTCCGAGAGGTTCGCGCGGAACAGGTCCGCGAGATCCTGCACGGCTTCTTCCGCGCGCGCCGGGTTGCTGCGCGTCAGCGCGGCGATGGTGTTCATGCTGTTGAACAGGAAGTGCGGCCGGATGCGCGCCTGCAGCGCGTGCACGCGCGCCTTTGCCTGCAGCTCCACGTTGTGCCGCCACTCGTGCGTCACGTAGAAATAACGCAGCGCGAGGCCGGTCACGATGATGGCGATGACGACGTTGCGCACCATGAAGGTCCAGTGGTCGTCGAGGATCAGCGCCGAGCTGGAGAACCAGCCGGCGCGGCTGCCGAGCGCGTACGCCACCGACGAGATGATCGCGACCATCGCCGCCGTCGACGCGAGCACGAGCACCGATCCCTTGGTGACGGACTGGCGGTTCAGGTAGCCGCGCAGCACGCACAACATGCCGGCGCCGAAGAGGCCGATCCACAGCAGGAACATCGAGGTGCGCGCCAGGTCCGGCCAGAAGCCGTACGCGGCTTCGTTGCGCGCCAGCGAGAGGACCAGCGCCGTCAGCTCGCAGATGATGACGATCGCGAGCACCGCGTTCGCGGTGCAGAAGTCGGGTAGATAGAGCTGACCCGGGTGGGAATCGTCCCCGGGCGGCGTTTGCGCGGATACGGGTCGCGCGCCGGGGATCATGAACCGCGCGGTGCGCGCGCGAACAGCGCCTGCTTGAGACGGTGCGCCGCGGAGATGTCCTCGTCGCCGTGACCTTGCGCGACCAGCTCGGCGTATTCCTCGAGCATCGCGTCGACCACCGGCAGGTGCACGCCGAAGCGCGCCGCCATGTCGCGGCAGATGCCGAGATCCTTGGCGTGCAGTTTCACGCGGAAGCCGGCCGGGTACGCGCCGCGGATCATGTTCGGCGCGCGGTTCACGAAGTACCAGCTCGAACCCGCGCCCGCGCCGAGTGTCGCGTGCACCTTGTCGAGCGGCAGGCCGTGCGCACCGGCGAACGCCATCGCCTCGGCGACGGCGCGGATGATGCCCGCGACCATGATCTGGTTCGTCGCCTTGGTCGCCTGGCCCGCACCGGCCGGGCCGAAGTGTTCGATGGTCTTGCCCATCGCCTGCAACACGGGGCGCGCCTGCTCGAACGCGGCGGGCGTGCCGCCCGTCATCACCGCGAGCGTGCCTTTCTGCGCGCCTTCGACGCCGCCGGACACCGGCGCGTCGAGGAACGCGACGCCGCGCGGCGCGAGGAAACCCTCGGCCCAGCGCGCGGTGTCCGCGCTGACGGTGGAGCAGTCGATGACCAGCGTGTCTTTCGCGAGGCCGGGGGCGAATCCTTCGATGACGGCGCGGACGTCGGCGTCGGCCGAGACGCAGACCACCACGACGTCGAGGCCCTTGGCGAAGGCCGACAGCGATTCGGGCGCGGCGCAGCCGGTATCGGCGGCGAGCGCGGTGGCCTTCTCGCGGCTGCGATTCCAGACCGCCGAGAGCAGTCCAGCCTTGTGGAGATTTTTCGCCATGGGGATACCCATGGCACCGAGACCCGCGAAGCCGACACGCAACATGGGCGCGATTATCAGGGTCAGGTCGTCGGGCGCAAGCGCCACAAAGGAAAACGCCGCCAAAAGGCGGCGTCCGTGAGCGTATTCAAGAAGAGGACTAGCCCTGCGGGCCGCAGATGGCTTCGACCTGCTTCGCCGCCTCGACGCGGATCGCGGCGAGCTCGGCATCCGACAGGAACTCGCGCTTGCCGTCCGGCTGATCGCGATACAGGCGGCGCGAGTTGATCGTGGTCTGGTAGTCGGCACGCGCCTTCTTGCAGCGTTCGACGCGCGTGGACTCGAGATCCTTCGCGACGTTCGCGGCGATGCGCGAGTCGTTCTTCTGGTCGGCGATGCGCTGGTTGCTGGCGGCGAGTTGCGTGTTCTGCGCGGACTGTTGGGCGGCGTACGAACGCGCCGCGACTTCGGGCGGACGCTGCGTGCCGCTGCTGACGCGCACGGCGCCCGGGATCGGCTTGTCCGTGTACATGGTCTGGCCGCGCTCGTCGGTGTACTTGTAAACGTCGCCGGCCTGCGCGAGGGCGCAGGTGAGAACGGCGGCTACGAGGACCAGGATTGTCGGGTGACGCATGCTTCCTCCGGTGCCGGATTATTGCAGGAAGGGCCTTATGAAAACCCCGATGTCCATCACAGACAACCCCCCGAATCGGGTCCCCGACGATAAAAAGGCCACCAAAAGGCAGGGCCTCCAGGGTTTCGCCGATGAGGGGATCGGCGTCCCGGGAGGCCCTGTGAGTCGAAAGCCCCGCCGCGACGCCCCGGTTGGGACGCGCGGCGGGACGGATCGTCAATTGTCGTAGGCGCGTTCGCCGTGCTCGTTCGTATCGAGACCTTCGCGTTCCACGTCCTCGCTCGGGCGCAGGCCGATCGTGAACTTGATGAGGTAGAACGCGATCGCCGAGACGAGACCCGACCAGACGAGCGTGATGCCCACGCCGGTGGCCTGGATGCCGAGCTGCGTGCCGATGCTCTCGAACGTGCCGACACCGCCCATCGACGCGTGGCCGAGGATCGCGCAGGAGAGCGCGCCCAGGATACCGCCGATGCAGTGCACGCCGAACACGTCGAGCGAGTCGTCGTAGCCGAGCATCTTCTTCAGGCTGGCGCAGGCCCAGAGGCAGACCAGGCCGACCACGAGGCCGAGGATGATCGCGCCGCTCGGACCGACCACACCGCAGGACGGCGTGATCGCGACGAGACCGGCGATGGCTCCCGAGGCGGCGCCGAGCATCGTCGGCTTGCCCTTGAAGATCCACTCACCGAACGACCAGGCCACCGCCGCCATCGCCGTGCAGACGTACGTGTTCAGGAACACGAGGCCGGCGAAGTTGTTGGCTTCGAGACCCGAGCCGACGTTGAAGCCGAACCAGCCGGCCCACAGCAGCGAGGCGCCCATCATGACGTACGGGATGTTGTGCGGCGGCATCGGCGTCGTGCCGTAGCCGGTGCGCTTGCCGACGATCAGCGCGCCGACGAGGCCCGCGATACCGGCGTTGATGTGCACGACCGTACCACCCGCGTAGTCGAGGGCGCCGAGCTTGAAGAGGTAGCCCTCGGAGTACCAGACCATGCGCGCGATCGGCAGGTACGAGAAGGTGAACCAGATCACCGCCCAGAGCAGCACTGCGCTGAACTTGGTGCGTTCGGCGAAACCGCCGACCGCCAGCGCCGTGGTGATCGCGGCGAAGGTCGCCTGGAACACGACGAAGACGTATTCCGGGATCACGACGCCCTTCGTGAAGGTCGCGGCGTTCGAGTCCGCCGTGAGGCCCTTCAGCAGGAAGCGGCTCGTGTCGCCGAACCACTCGCCGGGTCCGTTGAACGCGAAGCTGTAGCCGTAGATGACCCAGAGCACGGTGCCGATCGAGAAGATCACGAACACCTGCATGAACGTGGACAACACGTTCTTCGAACGGACCATGCCGCCGTAGAACAGTGCCAGGCCGGGAACGGCCATCATGATCACGAGCAGCGTCGCGACGATCATCCACGCCGTGTCGCCCTTGTTAGGAACCGGTGCCGCCTCCGCCGCATCCTGCGCGAACGCCATGGCCGGTCCCATCGTCAACAGCGCCGCGCCGAGACCGCGCGCGAGCCAGCTGCCACCCTTCGTTCTCTTCTTATCTTCTTGCATGTAAAAGCTCCTCAACGACATCTCAGGCTGCCGCCGCGCCGGATTCGCGAGTGCGTATCCGCACTGCTTCCCCGACGGGCGCCAGGAAAATCTTGCCGTCACCGGTTTTTCCGGTACGACACACGTTGCTGATGGCTTCGACGACGGCCTCGGACGAGTTGTCGTCGAGAACGATTTCCACGCGGAGCTTCGGCACGAACTCCACCTGGTACTCGGAGCCGCGGTAGTGCTCCGAATGCCCGCGCTGACGGCCGTAACCGGTGACTTCGGTGACGGTGATCCCCTGCACGCCGAGACGCGCGACGGCCATTTGCAGGTCGTCGAGCTTCCACGGGCGAATGATGGCAGTGATCATTTTCATCGCTTTGGCATCGTTATCCGATGGATCGCGCGCCGAGCCGGCGCGTATGCTCCCAATCAGCCCTTTGCCGAATTGCAGGTTCCATGCCAGCCCGCAACGCGGTGGATAGAGCGCCGTTGCGGCGCGAAAGAAGCCAGCGCCGAAATCCCGCGCCCCGTATCGGGGCAGGCATTTCGGGGTCGCGACAAAACGGGGCAGCGTGATGTCAATCGAACAGGAGAGCCGCCGGTGGAGATTCCCAGGGTCGAAGAATTGCTCCGCAGCCTGATGCAAGGGCTGCCCCCGGGGCTCGCATCCGGTGCCAGCGGACTGCGCGAGGACCTCGAGAACAACTTCCGTGCCGTCCTGCGCGCGAACCTCGGCAAGCTGGACCTGGCGGGGCGCGAGGAATTCGATGCGCAGCGCAAGGTGCTGGAACGCACGCGCGCGCGGCTGGAGGAGCTGGAAAAGCGCGTCGCGGAGCTGGAAGCGAAGGTCGATCCCGCCGGCTGATCGGCGACGACATTCGAGAAGACCCAAGGAGGGGTCATGGTGCCGACGTGTCGGTAGCGCGCGTCGCGAGTCGTGCGCA
>DATJTW010000080.1:0-35446 GCA_035502995.1 Steroidobacteraceae bacterium
CGTGGTCGCGGCGCTGATCCCCGCCGACCGCGCGCGGCTGCATGCGGCGCTCGATGCGCGGTTCCAGCAGATGATGCAGGCCGGCCTGCTCGCGGAAGTCGCGCGGCTGCGCGCGCGCGGGGATCTGACCGACGCGCATCCGGCGATCCGCGCCGTCGGTTATCGCCAGCTCTGGGCACACCTTGATGGAAGTTATCCGCTCGAGACCGCGGTCGAGCGCGCCCAGGCCGCGACGCGCCAGCTCGCCAAGCGGCAGATGACCTGGCTGCGCGCGATGCCCGACGTCAGGGTGTTCGATCCCTATGATGCGCAACGGTTTGTAGGCATCCGCGATGTCTTCGTCGCGGCGGCCTGCCTCGTTTGAGGGGTCGCGGTCCCAGGACCCCGTGATATGCTCGCCGCCGTCCGCTTGCTTGAAAAATAAGGAGAACGTCATGGCCAAGGGCCAGTCACTGCAGGACCCGTTCCTGAACACCTTGCGTAAAGAACGGATCCCGGTGTCGATCTACCTCGTGAATGGAATCAAGTTGCAGGGCCAGATCGATTCTTTCGACCAGTTCGTGGTGCTACTCAAGAACAGCGTGAGCCAGATGGTCTACAAACACGCGATTTCGACGGTCGTCCCCGCGCGCAACGTGCGCATCACCAACGAAGACGGCACGACGATCGAGGCAGTCGCCGGCGAGTGACTGCAGCGGTCGCACGCTCGTTCCCCGTTTTCTCGAGATTGAAAATTGTTCGAGCGACCGCGCACAGGTGAGCGGGCCGTGCTCGTGCGTCTCGGCATCGGCGCACCCGCGGATCCCGAAGACATCTCCGAATTCGAGCAGCTCGCCCGATCGGCCGGCGCCTTTCCGGTGGCCAGCATTGGCGGCCGCCGCGATCGTCCCGATCCGCGCTTCTTCGTCGGCAGCGGCAAGGCCGACGAGATCAAGGCCGCGGCGGCCGCGCACGACGCCGAGGTCGTGTTGTTCGACCACCCGCTGTCGCCGTCACAGGAACGCAATCTCGAGAAGCTGATCGAGCGCCGCGTGCTCGATCGCTCCGGCCTCATCCTCGACATCTTCGCGCAGCGAGCGCGCAGCCACGAAGGCAAGCTCGAAGTCGAGCTGGCGCAGCTCAAGCACATCGCGACGCGCCTGGTGCGCGGCTGGACCCATCTCGAGCGTCAGCGCGGCGGCGGCATCGGCAACCGCGGTCCCGGCGAAACGCAGCTCGAGACCGACCGCCGCCTGCTCGGCAAGCGCGTCAAGACGCTCACGGCGCGACTCGAGAAGATCAAGCAGCAGCGCGAGACCGGCCGGCAGCAGCGCGCCGAGATCCCGGTGCCGTCGCTGGCGCTGGTCGGTTATACGAACGCCGGCAAGTCGACGCTGTTCCGCTCGCTGACGGGCGCAGACGCCTACGTCGCCGACCAGTTGTTCGCGACGCTCGATCCCACGGTCCGGAAGATCATGCTTCCGGGCAACACGCAGGTCGTGGTCGCCGACACCGTGGGCTTCATCCGCGAGCTGCCGCACGAGCTGGTCGCGGCGTTCCAGTCGACGCTGACCGAGGCGCGCGAAGCGACGTTGTTGCTGCACGTCGTCGACGCGGCCGATCCGCGCCGCGACGAACACATCGACGAGGTGAACCGCGTGTTGTCCGAGATCGGGGCGGCCGAGCTGCCGCAGATCCTCGTCTTCAACAAGATCGACCGGCTCGAGGCCGAACCGCGCATCGACCGCGACGACGCCGGTCGCATCACGCACGTCTGGCTGTCCGCCCTGAATGCCCGCGGCCTCGACCTGCTGCGCGAGGCCGTGGCCGAACGCCTGGCGCGCGTGGCACGCCGCGCCACCCTGCACCTGGCCGTGACGGCCGGCGAGGTGCGGGCGCGCCTGTATGCCGCGAGCCTGGTGCGCGCCGAGCGCATCGCGGAAGACGGCTCGTTCGAGATCGACACCGAACTTTCCGAATTCGAGCTGCTCAAATGGGCCCGCGAGCCCGGTGTGCAGATCCGGGCGCTCGACGCAGGCTCGGCTTGTACGGCCCCGAGTGGCTACCTACAATCCTCGCCCGCCTTGCGAAGCACCTGAACCATGGCCTGGAACCAACCCGGTAATTCGAACAACAACAACCCCTGGGGCAAAAAGCCGGGCCAGGGTGGCGATCTCGACCAGGCCTTCAAGGACTGGCAGAAGCGCATCGAGAACCTGTTCGGCGGCGGTGGCGGCGATGGCGAAGGCCGCTCGTCCACGCCGTTCCTGATCATCGCGATCATCGTCCTCGGCGTCTGGGCGGCCACCGGCTTCTACACCGTGCAGCCGGGCAGCAAGGGCGTGGTGCAGCGCTTCGGCAAATACGTCCAGACCGTGCCGAACGGCTGGGGCTGGCGCCTGCCGTGGCCCATCGAAACCGTCGCCAAGGTCGACACGCAGGGCGTGAAGTCCGCGTCGTACAAGTCGCGCGTGCTGACGGCCGAACCGAACATGGTCGAGATCGAAGTGGCCGTGCAGTACCGCGTGAAGTCCGCCGAGGACTATCTATTCAAGGTCCGCGAGCCGGAGAAGATGCTCGGCGAGGTCAGCGAGAGCGCCATCCGCGAGGTGGTGGGCCGCAACGACCAGCAGGCCATCCTCGAGGCCGGCCGTCCGAAGATCGCCTCCGACACCCGCGACATCATGCAACGCACCGTCGACCAGTACGGCGCCGGCATCGAGGTCAGCAGCGTGAACATCACCGACGTGCAGGTGCCCGAGGCCGTGCAGCAGGCGCAGCGCGACTCGGTCAAGGCGAAGGCTGACCGCGAGCGCGTGATCCTCGAAGCGCAGGCATACGCGAACGGCATCCTGCCGCAGGCGGAAGGTCTCGCGGCGCGCCAGGTGCAGGAAGCCGAGGCATACAAGGCGCAGATCGTGCAGCAGGCCACCGGCGACGCGTCGCGTTTCAGCCAGATCATGGCCGCCTACGAGAAGGCGCCGGCGGTCACGCGTGAACGCCTGTACATCGAGGCCGTCGAGAGCGTGCTGCGCGGTTCGCGCAAGGTCATCATCGATTCGAAGAGCGGCGGCAACGGCAACATGTTCTATCTACCGCTCGACAAGCTGGTCGACCGCGCCCGCGATTCCGACTCCGCCGGCATCCCGGTACGCCCGACGGTGACCGTCGAGGAGCAGCCGTCCACCGATTCCCGCGCCCGGGTGGAACGCTGATGGGCTCGCGCACTCTCGCCATCCTGGTACTCATCCTGGCCGTGATCCTCGCGGTCAGCATGTCCACGTTCATCGTGAAGGAGCAGGAGCAGGCGCTCCGCGTCCAGATCCAGTCGATCGTCGGCAAGGACTACCAGCCCGGCCTGCATTTCAAGTACCCGTTCATCGACAACGTCGTGAAGTTCGACCGCCGCGTGCTGTCGCTGAAGTTCGACGGCGAGCAGTTCCTCACGAAGGAAAGCCAGGGCCTCACGATCGGCTACTACATCAAGTGGCGCATCTCGGATCCCGAGCAGTTCTACCAGGCGACCAGCGGCGGCGACGAAGGCCGCGCCGAGGTGCTGGTGGGGCAGAAGATCCAGGACGGCATCAAGAACGCGATCGCCGGCCGCACGCTGAAGGAGATCGTGATCTCCGACCGCCAGCAGATCACGGGCGAGTTCATGCCGGCCGTGAGCAAGCTGCTCGCCGAGTTCGGCATCCAGCTCATCGACGTGCGCGTGCAGCGCATCGACCTGCAGGAAGACGTCGCGGCGCGCGTGTACGAGAGCATGAAGCAGAGCTTCGAGGGCATCGCGCGCACGCAGCGCGGCGAGGGCGACCGCGAATCGCAGATCATCCGTTCCGAGGCCGAGCGCAAGCGCGTCGAGATCATCGCGAAGGCGAACGCCGATGCGCAGCGCATCCGCGGCGAGGGCGAGTCCACGGCGGCCACGCTGTATGCCGCCGCGTATAACCGCAACCCCGAGTTCTATTCCTTCTATCGCAGTCTGCAGGCCTACCGGAATTCGCTGGGCCAGGATCGCGATCTGATCGTGGTCTCGCCGGACGGCGAGTTCTTCAAGTATCTGAAGAGCCCGGCGCCCCAACGACGTTGATGGCGCCAGGACGGCGCCGCTCTCCGGTCAGCACCCACATCTTCTTCCTTCCGATCCGTCGCGCGCGCGGCGCCGAGTAATCATGGGCAAATTCGTCATCATCATCGGGACCCAGTGGGGCGACGAGGGCAAGGGTAAGGTCGTCGACCTGCTCACCGAACGCGCGGCCGCGGTGGCGCGGTTCCAGGGCGGCCACAACGCCGGCCACACGCTGGTCATCGGCGGCAAGAAGACCGTGCTCTCGCTGATCCCGTCGGGAATCCTGCACAAGTCGGTGCGCTGCCTGATCGGCAACGGCGTCGTGTTGTCGCTCGAGGCGCTGTTCCGCGAGGCGCAGACGCTGATCGACCAGGGCGTCGACGTCTTCGCGCGGCTGCGGATCTCTCCCAATTGCCCGTTGATCCTCCCGTCGCACGTCGCGCTGGACAAGGCGCGCGAAGCCGCGCGCGGCGCGAACGCCATCGGTACCACCGGCCGCGGCATCGGTCCCGCCTACGAAGACAAGGTCGCGCGGCGCGCGGTGCGCGTGCAGGACCTGTTCCAGCGCGAGAAATTCGCCGCGAAGCTCGGCGAGATCCTCGACTTCCACAACTTCACGCTGCAGCACTACTTCAAGCAACCGGCCGTCGATTTCCAGAAGACGCTCGACGAACAACTCTCGTACGCCGAACGCGTGAAGCCGCTGGTCAGCGACATCACGCAGACGCTGGCCGCGCTGCGCGAACAGAAGGCCGACGTGATGTTCGAGGGCGCGCAGGGCGCGATGCTCGACGTCGATCACGGCACGTATCCCTACGTCACCTCGTCGAACACCACCGGCGGTTTCGCGGCCACCGGCACGGGCCTGGGCCCGCGCGCGTTCGACTACGTGCTCGGCATCGTGAAGGCGTACACCACGCGCGTCGGCGGCGGCCCGTTTCCGACCGAGCTGTTCGACGAATACGGCGAGCACCTGTCGCGCGTCGGTCACGAGTTCGGCGCGGTCACCGGCCGCAAGCGCCGCTGCGGATGGTTCGACGCGGTGTCGCTGCGCCGTTCCATCATCAACTCGAGCGTGTCCGGACTTTGTTTGACGAAGCTCGACGTGCTCGATGGTCTCGATACGCTGCAGATCTGCGTGGGATACAAGAGCAACGGCGTCGTCTCGAAAGAACCGCCGCTGTTCGCCGACGCGTTCGCCGAGGTCGAGCCGGTGTACGAGGAAATGCCCGGCTGGAAGGAATCGACCATCGGCGTCACCTCGTATGACGCGCTGCCGAAGAATGCGCGCGATTACCTGAAGCGGCTCGAGCAGCTCGCCGGCGTGCCCATCGACATCATCTCGACCGGGCCGGATCGCGACCAGACGATCGTGCTGCGGCACCCGTTCGACTGAGCGCCGGCCCGCCGCCGTAGGCGGGCTCCGACACGCATCGGCGGACGCGGCCGCTTGTCGAAAAAATCCCACGCCTAACTACCGGAAATCGCGCCCGCGGCTCGCCCGCGGGTTCTTATACTGGCCGGATGATGTTACTGGCGGAGCACGACGCCGCGGCGGTCCACCGGGTCCCGCCGCCGGATGGCGCCTGGTGCCTGTTCCTCGACGTCGATGGAACACTTCTCGAGCTGGCGGATTCGCCCGGCGGCGTGGCCGTGGACGAGGCGCTGCTGGCATTGCTGGCGCGGCTGCGCGTCGTGTCGAACGGCGCGGTCGCGCTGGTCAGCGGCCGCACCATCGAGAACCTCGACCAGCTGCTCGGTTCGTTCCGCCTGCCGATCGCCGGCCTGCACGGCTGCGAGCGCCGCGATGCGAACGGCTACATGCACGTCGCGCCGATCGCGCGCGAACAACTCGCCGATCTGCGCGAGGGACTGGGACGGCTCGTCATGCGCCATCCCGGCCTGCTGCTCGAGGACAAGGGCGCCGGCGTCGCGTTGCATTTCCTCAAGGCGCGCGAGCTCGAACACGAGTTGCGCGCCGAGGTCGCGTTGCTGGCGGCGCCGCTGGTGCCGAAGTTCGCGATCCTCGACGGGCACGCGGTCATCGAGGTGAAGCCGGCGGCGCACACCAAGGACAGCGCCGTCACCGCGTTCATGAGCGAACCGCCGTTCGCCGGGCGCATCCCGATCTTCATCGGCGATGACGTCACCGACTACGGTGGCTTCGCGGCCGTGCGCCGCTTCGACGGCGTGGCGATCGCGGTCGGCTCGCGCGTGAAGGCGGAGTGGTGGTTGCCCGGCCCGCCGGCCGTGCGCGAATGGCTCGAAAGGCTGGTGACCGGATGAACTACGGCGTGATCGGCAATTGCCAGGTGGCGGCGCTGGTGGACGACCAGGCGCGATTGGTCTGGGCCTGCCTGCCGCGCCCCGACGGCGACCCCGTGTTCTCGGCGCTGCTGCAGAAGGAGGGCGGCGACGCGGACAAAGGCGTGTTCGCGATCGACATGGTCGACCTCACGCGCTCCGAGCAGACCTACCTGCGCAACTCCGCCATCCTCGAGACGAAGCTGTACGACGCGCACGGCGGCGCACTGCGCATCCTCGATTTCTCCCCGCGGTTTCGCAGCCGTGGCCGCGTGTTCAGGCCGATGATGTTCGTGCGCAGCGTGGAGCCGCTCGCCGGCCGGCCGACATTGCGCCTGCGGCTGCGACCCACCGCCGGCTTCGGCGCGCGCTGCGAGCCCGGCGTCAGCGGCAGTCACCACGTGCGCTACACGGCCGAGGCCGGGCTCAACTACCGCGTGACGACGGATGCGTCGCTGGCCGCCCTGCTGGAGAACCGCCCCGTGGTGCTCGAGCGCGCGCTGCACTTCATCATCGGCCCGGACGAAACCCTGCAGGAATCGCCGGAGGCGCTGACGCGCGAATTCCTCGGCGCCACGCTCAGCTACTGGCAGGAATGGGTCCGCACGCTCGCCGTGCCGGCCGACTGGCAGGACGCGGTGATCCGCGCCGCGATCACGCTGAAGCTGTGCACCTACGAGGACACCGGCGCCGTTCTCGCCGCGCTGACCACGTCGGTCCCCGAGGCGCCGCACACCGAGCGCAACTGGGACTACCGCTACTGCTGGCTGCGCGACAGCTACTTCGTCGTGCAGACGCTGAACCGCCTCGGCGCCACGCGCACGATGGAGGCCTATCTACACTACATCGACCACATCATCGCCTCGTCGACCGCCGACACATTGCAGCCCCTGTACGGCATCACCGGCGATCCGCGCGCCGAGGAGAAGATCGCCACCAGCCTCACCGGCTACCGCGGCATGGGCCCGGTGCGGTTCGGCAATCTCGCGGCCGAGCAGCTGCAGCACGACGTCTACGGCTCGGTGATCCTCGCCGCGACGCAGCTGTTCTTCGACCAGCGCCTGGTCCGCTCCGGCGACCAGACGTTGCTCGAACGGCTGTACCGCCTCGGCAAACGCGCCGTCGCGACGTTCGAGGAACCCGACGCGGGGCCGTGGGAATTCCGCGGCCGCATGCAGCGCCACACGTTCTCCGCCGCGATCTCCTGGGCCGGCTGCGACCGCCTGTCGCGCATCGCGACGCGCGTCGGCGATTCGCTGGCCGCGCGCGAGTGGGGCGCGCATGCCAGCCGCATGCGCGACGACATCCTGAAGGGCGCGTGGAACGAGAAGCGCCAGGCGTTCACGTCCGCCTTCGGCAACGAGGACCTCGACGCCACCACGCTGCTGCTGCCCGAGCTCGGGCTGATCTCGGCCACCGATCCGCGCTTCCTCAAGACGCTCGAACGCATCGAGGCCGAGTTGCGCATCGGCGGCACGAACGGCGACCTGCTGTTCCGCTACAAACACGCCGACGACTTCGGCGCGCCGGAGAACGCATTCACCATCTGCGCGTTCTGGTACGTCAACGCGCTGGCCGCCGCCGGGCGCCTGGAAGAGGCGCGCGAACGTTTCTCGCGCCTGCTCGAACGGCGCAATCCGCTCGGGCTGCTGTCCGAGGACATCGCGCCCACGACCGGCGAGTTGTGGGGCAACTTCCCGCAGACGTACAGCATGGTCGGCGTGATCGCCAGCGCGCTGCGCCTGTCGCGCAGCTGGGAGGAGCTCGTATGAGCCGGCTGGTCGCGGTGTCGAACCGGATCTCGGTGCCGAAACGCGGCGCGGTCCCGGGCGGCCTCGCGGTCGGATTGCTGGCTGCGATGCAGGCGCGCCGCGGCATGTGGTTCGGCTGGGATGGCGAGACCGCGGAAACCGCGGCGCCCGATCCGTCGATCGTGCGCAAGGACGGCGTCACCTACGCGTCGATCGATTTCGACCAGGCCGAGTACAAGGATTTCTATCTCGGCTTCTGCAACGGCACGTTGTGGCCGCTGTTCCACTACTTCGTCGACGGCTTCCGCTACAACGACGAGCAGTACGACGCCTACCAGCGCATGAACCAGCGCTACGCGCGCACGCTGCTGCCGCTGCTCGAGCCCGACGACCTGATCTGGGTGCACGACTACCACCTGTTCCCGCTGGCGCAGAAGCTGCGCGAGGCGGGCGCGACGCAGCCGATGGGCCTGTTCCTGCACATCCCGTTCCCCAACATCGAGGTGCTGCGCGTGTTGCCGGTGTACGGCGAGCTGCTGCAGGCGATGCTCGCGTACGACGTGCTCGGCTTCCAGACGGAGACCGACATGCAGGCGTTCCGCTCCGCGGTCGCGTACGTGTGGGGCGACTCCGTGCTGACGTCGAACGGCGGCATCACGCTCGGCGGCCGGCACATCGAAACCGGCGTGTTCCCGATCGGCGTCGACGTCGATGCGATCCAGCGCGAGGCCGTCGAGTCGCAGAGCACCGATGCGTGGAAACGCATGGTCGCGGGGTTGCTGGGACGGCGCCTCATGATCGGCGTCGATCGCCTCGACTACAGCAAGGGCCTGGTCGAACGCTTCAAGGCGTACGAGCGTTTTCTGGAAACGCATCCCGAGAACCAGAACCGCGTGAGCTTCCTGCAGATCGCGCCGCTGTCGCGCAGCGACGTGCGCGCGTACGCGGAGATCCGCCGCGATCTCGAGCAGACCACCGGCCGCACGAACGGCCGCTTCGCCGACACCGACTGGACGCCGATCCGCTATCTCAACCGCAACTTCCCGCACGACGTGTTGATGGGCTTCATGCGCTCCGCGCTGATCGGCATCGTCACGCCGGTGCGCGACGGCATGAACCTGGTCGCGAAGGAATTCGTGGCGGCGCAGGACCCGGCGGACCCGGGCGTGCTGATCCTCTCGACGCTGGCCGGCGCGGCGCGCGAGCTGACCAGCGCCGTCATGGTGAACCCGTACGACTCGCGCGGCATGGCGCACGCGATCCAGCAGGCGTTCAACATGCCGCTGGCCGAGCGGCGCGAGCGCCACGTCGCGATGCTCGACGTGCTGAAGCGCAATTCCATCACGGCCTGGCACACGAGCTTCATCGACACGCTCGAGTCCATCGTCGGCCGCGCGCCGGACCTCAAGCTCAAGTTCGGCTAACGCGCGCCCTCGAGGTGCGCGCGGCCGTAATGGCGCTTCAGCCGGCCGTCGCGCGCGTAGTCGCGCAACAGCTCGAAGTAGCCCGCGGAGTAACGCGTCGAAGCCCGTGAACCGTCGGCGGCCGATTCGTATTCCGTGATGCCGTGTTCGGCGCCGGGAAATGTCGCGATCGCGATGCGTCTGCCGTCGTCGATGAGGCCACGCAGGCGGCGCGCGGTCTCGGCGGACGGCGCGTCGATGTCGTCGGCGCCCAGCACCCAGAGCTGCGGCGTGTCGAGCGCGCGCAGCGTCGGCATCGGGTCGTAGCGCAGCGGCGTGTTCCAGCCCTCGAACTGGCGCGCGGTGTCGGCCAGCTGGGATTCCTGCAGTCCGAGCAGCATGAACGTGAAATTGCCATGCAGGTCGCGATACCACGGTTCGGCGGCATATTTCGCACGCAACGCGGCGAACTGCGCGAAACCCGAGGTGAACCCGCTCTCGAACACCGTTTCGGCGGCGGTCGCCACCTCCAGCGCCTTCACGATGTCGGCGGACGAGTGGCCCTTCAGTCGCATCTGCAGCTCGACGCATTCGCGGTCCTCGTCGATCACCGAGACGGCGAGGCCATACGCGACGATCACGAAGTCGACGCGCTCGCGTTGCGCGGCGAGTGGCGCCACCCAACCGCCCTGGCTCGTGCCGAGATACCCGAGGCGTCTGGCGCGCGGGCCCGCGAGCCGGCGCGCCTCGTGCAGCGCGGCTACCGCATCCGCGGACAGCCGCGCGAAATCCTGCGTGTACCGTCCGCCGGAAGACCCGGTGCCGCGCTTGTCGTAGACGAACACGCCGACGCCGCGCGCCGGCAGCAGCCGCTGCATCGCGTAGAACTGCAGCGCGGAGTCTCCCTCGGAGCCGTGGACGAGAACCGCGATGGCGACGGGCTGGCGGCCGGCGGGCAGGACGAGACGCCCGGCGAGCGGAGTGCCATCGGCATCGAAGCGGCCCTCGCGCACGTCGAGCGGCACGCGCGTCGCGCGTGCGCCGCCGAAGTCGAGCGTGTCGTGCGCGCAGTTGAAGGTCACTTTCAAACCGTCCGGCTTCTTCGTCCAGCCGGCCGTGCCGTGCCAGGCCCCGTCCGCGCCTTGCTCGAGCGCGCCGGTGGTGCCGTCGAACTTGCGCCAGCGCAACGTGCGTTCCGATGACGGCGAGATGTCGACTACCTCGCCGCGCGGCAGCCCATAAACGCCGATGCCGCAATCGGCGGGGGCGGCTGTCGTGTCGGGGAAGGCCGGGAAGGATGCCAATAGCGCGAGCAGCGCGAGGGTTGTGCGTGTCATGCGCTTTGAACTGCCGCGCACGCAATCCGGTTACAGGCCACCCGGATCGGGGATCGTCAGGCTGTACTGTCGAGCCAGCCGCCCTCGAAACCCGCGCGCTGCAATCCGCTGCGGATGTACGGATTGCGCCGCATGACCGACCAGATGAGCTCGCTGCGGTAGTTCTCGAGCATCGCGATGATCGGGCCCTGGTCGATGCCGAGATAGTCGGTCGCCACCCAGCCGCCGCCGCGCACGCGCTTGCCGTGCCGCAGCGGCACGTTGTCGTAGTCGAAGCTGGGATTGAAGGAATCGACGAAGCCGTACTTCGTGTAGATGTGCGAGCCGTATTTCTTGTACATCTCGCGCGCCGCGGGCATCACGATCTCGGGCGCGAACGGCAGCGAGGCGATCGCCGCGTAGGGCGCGATGGTGCCGTCGTCGACCGTGTCGACGCGGCTCACGCCGCGCGCGGCGTACGAGTGGAACTGCCGCGTCTGACCCAGGTAGGGCATCCTGACGTCGGCCGGACCGTCGCAGGCGGTCAAGCCCCAGATGTTGGGGCCGTAGCCCTTCCAGTCCATCGGGTTGCGGATCGCGTAGGCGCGCTGCGCCAGCGTCGCGCGCCGGCTGTTCTCGAAATAGTCGATGCCCTGCGGCCACATGAACTCGTCCTTGATGCCGCGGTAGTCGATCCAGATCGCGCTGAACTGGTGGCCGAACATCGGGCCGAAGGTGAGATGTGTCTGGCCTTCGAGCGTGCCCCAGTGCTGGTAGTAGTTGGACGTGAACGACACCCACGTGCCCGGCGCCGCCGGGTGCGTCGGGCTGCCGAGCGCGAGCACGTAGACGATCATGCCCTCGTTGTAGCCGCGCCAGTCGTGGATGTTGAACAGCTGCTCGGGGCTCCACGACATGCGGATGTCGGGCACGTGTTCGATCGACCACGGCCAGTTCACGCGGCCGTAGAGATCGTCCGCGACCTTGCGGATCTCGGCTTCCTCGGGATGGTCGGCGTTGAAGTAGCCCGAGACGAACAACACGCCGGCCATGAACAACGCGGTGTCGACCGTGGACAGCTCGCAGCCGCCGTAGCGCAGGCCCGTGCGGAAATTCAGGAAGTGATAGAAGAAGCCCTGGTAGCCGGCGGTGCTGTAGGCGTCCGGACCCTGCGGCAGCGAGTACAGGAACTTCAGCATCTGCAACACGCGCGCGCGCGCCTGCGCGCGGGTCACCCAGCCGCGCTCCGCGCCGATCGCATAGGCGTTCAGCGCGAAGCCGCAGGCGGCGATGCTGGCGAACGGCGAGTTGGGCCAGCGATCCGGGACGAGGCCGGTCTCCGGTTCGGCGGTGTCCCAGAAATAGTTGAACGTGCGCTTCTCGAGTTCTTCGAAGAACGAATCGAGCGGATTGATCGACGCCACCGGCGTCACCTTCACGACGACGGGGTCGAGCGTCGCCGGCCGCGTCTTGCAACCGGCCAGCGCCAGCGCGCCGGCGCCGCCGAGCAGCAGGTCGCGGCGGTTCACGCGGCCTCCGGCGACCGGCACACGCGGTCGATGAACTGTTCGTGCATCGGCATCGCGGCGACGCAGCTCGCGATCACGCCACGCACGCTGTCGCCGAGCTGGCGCAGCTCCGCCTCCGGCACGCGGTCGACCATCGGGTGCCAGGCGGCGGGCACGATGCGTTGTCCCAGCATCACCTGCACCCAGCTCGTGAGCCCGAACATCTCGTCGGCGTTGCGGAAGAACCGGCCGCTGGCGCGGAACAGCGCGATGTTCTCCGCGAGGCTCGCGGGAATGCTCATCGTGCCGCAGGTTTCCCAGAATTTCGTATCGCGCCGTTCCGTGGCGCAGTAGTGCAGGATCAGGAAGTCGCGGATCTTCTCCGTCTCGAACGCGGCCTGTGCGTTGTAGCGGTCACGCAGCGCCGGGTCCATGTTCCGGTCGGGGAACATGTCGATGAGGCGCGCGATGGCGGACTGGATCAGGTAGATGCTGGTCGATTCCAGCGGCTCGAGGAAGCCGCTCGCGAGGCCGATGGCGACGCAGTTGCGCGCCCAGACCTGCCGGCGCCGGCCGGTGGTGAAGCGCAGCACGCGCGGCTCGGCGAGCGCGCGGCCATCGAGATGACCCAGCAACGTGGCCGCGGCCTCGTCGTCGCCGACGTGCGCGCTCGAGTAGACGTAGCCGTTGCCGGTGCGATGTTGCAGCGGGATGCGCCACTGCCAGCCGGCAGCGCGCGCGGTCGAGCGCGTGAACGGCGTGGCCGCGGCGGTCTTCTCGCTGGGCACCGCGACGGCGCGATCGCAGGGCAGCCAGTGTGTCCAGTCCTCGTAGCCGCTGTGCAGCGCCTGCTCGATGAGCAACCCGCGAAAACCCGAGCAGTCGATGAACAGGTCGCCGGTGATGCGCGCGCCGCCGTCGAGCGTCACGGACTCGATGAAGCCGTCCGCGCCACGCAGCGTGACGTCGACGACCTTGCCCTCGATGCGCTGCACGCCGCGCGCCTCGGCGCGGCGCCGCAGGAAGTTCGCGTATCGGCCGGCGTCGAAATGATAGGCGTAGGCGATGTTCGCCAGCGGCGACTGCGGCGGCACGTCGCTGGCCGAGGACATGAACTTGCCGGCCGGTGCGGCCGCGGTGTTCAGCGAGTACTCGCCGATGTCGCGCGCCTGGCCCAGCGCCTTCAGCCGCAGCCAGTACTGGTGGAAGGGCAGGCCGCGGTACTCGTGGCCGATGGTGCCGAAGCCGTGGATGTAGCGGTCGCCGGCGCGGCCCCAGTCGACGAACTCGATGCCGAGCTTGAACGTGCCGTTCACCGCGCGCACGAACTCGGTCTCGTCGATCTGCAGCGACTGGTTGAAGAGGCGCAGGTGCGGCACGGTGGCCTCGCCGACGCCGACGGTGCCGATCTCCTCCGACTCGATGAGTTGGATCGAGCGCAGGCCCGGCACCAGTTGCGACAGCGCGGCCGCGGTCATCCAGCCGGCGGAGCCGCCGCCGACGATGACGATGTTTGTGAGCCGGTCCTGCACGGGGCCGATTGTGGCACCGAACGCCGGGGCCATCAGCCCCGGCGTTCGCATCCAGGTCTCAGAACTTCAGGCCGAAGCTCATGCGCACGGTGCGCGGCACGCCCGTGATGTTGCCGTCCTGGTTGTAGCGTCCCCCGTTGACCAGGCCGTCCGCCGAGTTCGTGTCGGTGAAGTCGACGAGATTGTGCTCGTTGGTCACGTTGAGGGCGTCGACGCGCAGGTACATCGAGCCGATGTTGCCCAGCTCGAAGTTCTTCGTGATCTGCAAGTCGAGCGCGTTGTAGCCGGTGCCGCCGACGATGTAGGTGAAGTTCTCGCAGGGGGCGCCGTTGGGAAAGGCGCCGGTCGCGAGACAGGAATCCACCGTACGCGGGACCGAGGTCGAGTACGTGAGCTTGGCCGCCAGCAGCAGGCCCCAGGGCGCCGAGTACGACCCGGTGGCGACGACGCGATGCTTCGCGGCCGCGTTCGACGTGACGAAGCGGTACTCCTTGATGGACACCTGCGCGAACGAGTAGTGCTCGTTGATGTCGCGGTTCTGCTTCGCGTCCGTGAACGTGTACGAGACGCTCGCGCCCCAGCGCGATTCTTCGGTGAACGGCTTCTCCGCGGACAGGAGCAGCTGCGTGCTCTTGGTCTCGATGCCGTTGTCGCCGAGCAGCATGTTGCCGGTGGTCGACGGGTGGAAGTCCCACGGCACGTCGCGGTTCAGCCAGAAGCTGCCATCCTCGCGACGATGGCCGAGCGTGAACACGAAGCCGTCGTAGCTGTTGATGCGCGACACGGACGCGCTCGTGTTCCAGTCGCCGATGCGGTTGCGCATGCCGATGCTGAACTGGTCGGAGTAGGGCACCTTCAGGTCGTTGTTGATCAGGTCCACCTCGCCGGCGCGGCCGGCGAACAGCGCCGGCAGTGCGCCGGGGTTGCTGGCGAAGGCCGGGTCCCAGTTGAAGCAGTTCGTCGTGCTCGTGTCGCAGGGATGATCCGCGGTGTTGAAGAATGCTTCCGTGGTCGCGAGCGCGAACTTCGTCTGCTCGAGCTGGAGATAGTCGTACAGCGTGCGGTCGTAGGCGCGGCCGGCGCCGCCGAAGATCACGTGCTGCTGGTCGGCACCCAGGTCCCACGAGAAGCCGAGACGCGGCTGGAACGCGTCCTTGAACGGTTTGCGGTTGTTGCCGGTGCTGATGTAGTCGTTGATGTCGTAGGCCGTGTGCGGGTCGTTGCTCAACGCCAGCGTCTCGCCGTAAGTCAGCCCCGGCGCGACCTCCTCGTTGATGCCGTCGATCACGAACTGCGGCGTGCGGAAGTTCAGATACGACGGGTTCTTCTCGAGATCCCAGCGCAGGCCGAGGTTCAGCGTGAGGTGATCGTTCACCACCCAGTCGTCCTGCGCGAAGATGCCGAGCTGCTTGTCCTCGGACGTGATCAGCGAATCGAAACCCGACAGCGGCAGCGCGAAGGCGGCCTTCCACGGGATCGTGGCGGCGCCGGCTGCGGTCGTGTCGAAGTAGAACACCGGGTTGCCGGGGATCGAGTCCGCGGCGGTCAGTTCGACGCTCTTGTACTTGATGCCGGCCTTGATGGTGTGGTCGCCACCGCCCCAGCCGATGTCGGTGAAGGTGATGGTGTCGCCGATCGACCAGCCCTTCTGGCCCTTGTTCTGCGCCGCGCGCGGGTCGGCGCCGTCGACGGCGATGATGCGCGGATTGTCGGAACCGCGGATGAACGTGTACTGCGCGCCGTTCACGCCGGACGCGTTGATGTGCGGCTGGTAGAAGGCGTCTTCGTACGTGGCCTGCACCTCGTTCAGCCAGTTCGAGCCGTTGTGCTTCCACGAGAGCTCGTAGCGCTTGTCGGAGTTGTCGGTGTCGACCGCGGCGGAGGCGGCGACGCCGGTGCCCGTCTGGTCGCCGGCGCTGGTTTCTTCGCGGATCTTCGCGGAGAACTGCAGGGCGTCCGCGTCGCCGAGTGCCCAGTCGAGCTTGCCGAAGTACAGGTCCTCGTCGAAGGCGATCGAGGCCGGGCCAAGCTGCGCCTGCACGTCGGCCGGCAACGCGTCGGCGACGCCCGGCGGCGGACTGCTGTCGACGATCACGCCGACCGGGGTCTCGTATCGCTTGGCTTCGTAGGTCAGGAAGAAGTGCAGCTTGTCCTGGATGATCGGACCGCCGAACGAGACGCCGTACTCCTTGCTCTCGGATTCGGTCTTCCGGCCGTCGTCGAGCTCGATGGGCGTCTTCGCGCGGAAGTTGTCGGCCGTGTACGTGCCGAAGGCCTCGCCCTTGAACTCGTTGGTGCCGGAGCGCGTCAACGCGGTGATCGCGGCGCTGGAGATCTGGTCGTACTCGGCCTTGTAGTTGGACGTGATGACCTTGTATTCGCCGATCGCGAGCTGCGGGAACGGGTTGCCCTGCGTGTCGCCGGCCTGGCCCGACACGCCGGAGCGCACGTAGCCCTTTTGGCCGACGCCATCGATGTACAGGTTCACGCCGTTCTCGTTCTGCGCGCCGCCGCGGATCGACGTCCTGCCCTTGCCGTCCACTTCGAACACGACGCCGGGAACGGTGTCGGCGAATTCGAGGAAGTTGCGCGTGATCTGCGGCGTGGTCTCGATGCGCTGCTGCGAGACGGTGGTGCCGATCTCGGACGTGCGCACTTCCTGCAGCCGCCGGCCCGTGACCGTGACTTCCTGCATCGGCGCCTCGACGACGGTTTCGCCGCCGCCGCCGAGATCCA
Organism: Steroidobacteraceae bacterium; assembly: GCA_035502995.1. Classification (GTDB taxonomy): domain Bacteria; phylum Pseudomonadota; class Gammaproteobacteria; order Steroidobacterales; family Steroidobacteraceae; genus CADEED01. The sequence continues at coordinate 16,602 of DATJTW010000080.1, forward strand.
GCGTCGCCGTCGACGCGACCGACAGCGTGACGACCTGTTCGGTGCCGGCGCCGGCGTCGACGCGGTACGTGCCGGGCGGCAGCCCGGCGAGCGTATAACTACCCGAGTCGCTGGCCCTGGTGCGGCGCGTCGCGCCGGTGGCGACGTTCTTCGCTGTGACGTCCGCGTTGGCCGGCGCGTTGCCGCGCAGCGTGGCGTCCGCGGATTGCGCCAGCGTGATCGTCGGCGCGGCGAGGATCGACGCGATGGCCGCGCCGATCAATGAGCGGGGGAAATGGTTCATGAAACACCCTCTGTTGTGTTTCGCGACAGCGCCGTCGTCGGAAGGGAACGCGTGGGTCTGCAAACCCGCGCGCGGCGGTTTCGCGTTGTGGCGGCATTCTTACACTTAACGCACGCCGCCCACGATTCCGTTACGTGTTTGTAATGTCGGTTCGCGCCACGCTGCGCCGCCGGAATCGTCCGACAGGAACCGACTAGTTAGAGTTGCGGCGCGGCGGTCAGCGCGAGCCGGCGACTTGCCGCACTGCACGCGGCAGGTCGACCACCGTCGTGAAACCGGACAAACCCTGGGCCGAGTCGCCGCCGACGAGGAACTCGTGGCGTCCGGGCATCAACGTCCAGCGATCGTCGGGATCGAGCGTCGCGAGCGCGGACGAGGGCAGCTTGAACTCCACCGCCACCGACTCGCCCTTGCGCACCGGCACGCGGCGGTAGGCGATGAGGCGCTTGCCGGTGACGGATTTCGCGACCAGCGGTCGGGCGTAGACCTGGACCACTTCGTCGCCGTCGCGCGCGCCGGTGTTCGCGACGCGCACGCGGATCGTGAGGCCGTCGTCGCGGCCGAGCTGGGCCGGCACCTCGAGCGCCGAGTACGCGAACTTCGTGAAGCTGAGGCCGAATCCGAACGGCACCAGCGGCGCGTCGGATTCGTCGAGCCAGTGCGCCTTGTAGTCGCCGCGCTCGGGGATGTTGGGCCGGCCGTTCGGCGGGTCGTAGTGGTGGATAGGCAGCTGGCCGACGCTGCGCGGCCACGTCACCGGTTCCTTGCCGCCCGGATTCGAGTCGCCGAACAACACCGACGCCAGCGCCGGGCCGCCTTCGATGCCGGGGAAGAACGCGTGCACGACGGCATTCGGTTTCTCCAACAGGTCGGGAACGGCGAGCGCGCGGCCCGTCAGCAGCACCACCACGACGGGTTTGCCCGTGCCCACCAGCGCATCCACCAGTGCCTGCTGGCGGCCGGGCAGATCGAGGTGCGCGCGGTTCATCGCCTCGCCGCTCTGCGACTGCCGCTCACCGACCACGGCGACGACGAGGTCGCTCTGCTTCGCCGCCGCGACCGCCGCGGCGATGCCGCGTTCGTCGCCGGGCACGGCGTAGCCGCGATCGTCGAGCTTCGTGCCTTCGCGATAGTCGATCGTCACCGGCGTCGCGCCGCGCAACGCGCGCGCCTTCAGCGCCGCCAGCACGCTGACCGAATCCTCGGCGCGGCCGCGCGCGTGCCAGGGACCGAGCATGTCGCCGGGGGCATCCGCCAGCGGACCCGTCACCAGGATGCGGCGCGCATTGGTCAGCGGCAGCACGCCGTCGTTCTTCAGCAGCACGACCGACTTGCGCGCGATGTCGAGCGCGGCGGCGCGATGCGCCGCGGACAGGCGCACTTCCTTCTCGAGGTTCTCGGGCACGTACGGGTTGTCGAACAGGCCGAGCTTGCGCTTGAACGCGAGCGCACGCAGCACCTCGCGGTCGATCTCCGGGATCGTCACGCGGCCCGCGGACACGGCCTTCGCCAACTGCGCGTAGTAGACGCCGTCTTCCATGTCGATGGTCATCGTGCCGTCGCGCAGCGCGGCAACCGCCGCGTCGAGGTCATCGCCGGCGGTGCCGTGGTTGCGCATCTCGGTGATGCCGGCGTAGTCGGAGACCAGTACGCCGTCGAAGCCGAGCTCGCCGCGCAACACGTCCTGGAGCAGATGTTTGTTGGCGGACATCGGCACGCCGCCGGTGCCGGTGGTGAAAGCGGGCATCACGGACGGCGCGCCGGCCTGCACGCCGGCGATGTACGGCGGCAGGTGGAATTCGCGGATCGCGCGCTCGGAGAGATCGACGTACGCGTAGTCCTTGCCGCCCTGCACGGCGCCGTAGCCGAGGTAGTGCTTGAGACAGCTCGCGACGCCGAAATCCACGGGCGCCGGTTTGCCAGGCAGCGCGGCGAGCGAGCGGTGGAAGCCCTGGATCGTCGCGACCGCGTAGTCGCTCGACACCAGCGGCGACTCGCCGAAGCTCTCGACGCCGCGGCCCCAGCGCGGATCGGCGGGGTGATCGACCATCGGCGCGAACGTCCAGCGTTGTCCGTGCGAGTAACCTTCGAGGCCGGAGATCGCGGCGACGCGGCGCGCGTCGTTCGCGTCCCAGGTGGCGGCGAGGCCCAGCGGCACCGGGAACACGGTCCAGTAGCCGTGGATGATGTCGGTCGCGAACACCACGGGGATGCCGAGCCGCGATTCCTTCACCGCGATTTTCTGGATGCGGTTGATGTCCGCGGCGGAGAACTCGAACGCCGACATCTGGAAGCCGACACCGGTGCGCGCCAGCTCCTCGGCGGAGAGATTCGGCCGGCCCGCGGAATCGGGGCCCGTCATCGTGCCCTTGCTGAGCAGCATCAGCTGGTTGACCTTCTCCTGCAGCGTCATGCGCTGCACGATCTCGAGATCGCGCGCATCGGGCGCGGCGAGGGAGAGGGCGGGCGCGACGGCGCCGAGGGCGAGCAGCGCGAGGGTCGCGCGGAGGCGGGGGGTGTTCATGGCCGGCGATTCTAGTACCGGACGTGTTTGTTTGACCTCCGCATCGGTGCGGATGTCGGAGGGGGCTGACGGGGTGTGCGTCGCGCGGTCGTTATCGGGTGCGCGCGGCGGCGCTGTCGTTATCGGGTGCGCGCGGCGGCGCGCAACATCGCCACCGCCGCATAGAGCACCACGACGACGACCAGCCAGCGCAGCGTGGCCAGCGGCAACTGCTTGACGATGAAGGCGGCGATCAGCACGCCGGGCACGCCGCCGAGCGCGAGGCCGATGGCGGCGCGCGCATCGTAGCTGCCGGCGGCGATGAAACGCAGGCCGGCGACCGGCATCAGGAACGCGCACGAGCCCATCATGATCGGGAATGCCGCGATGGGATTCATGCCCATGAGGCTGACCATGATCAGGCAGGGCGCGTACAGGCCGACGCCGAGCGTCATCAGCGCGCCGAGCACGAAGTTGCCAGCGATCGCGGCGTAGAGGATGGGGCCGCGCAGCGCGGTGGCGTCGCCGCCGGCGGGGATCGCGCCGACGTTGCCGAGCACGAACAGCAGCGCCGCCGCGAGCAGCGCCACGCCCATGCCGACCTGGATCGCGCGGCGCGGCAGCTTCGACACGATGCCCGAGCCGATGAACGCGCCGAGCACCGCGGCGGCGATCAGCGTGATCAACGTCAGCGAATCGACGCTGACGGCGGCGATGAAGATCAACGCCTGCGCGACCGTGGGCAGCGCGTGGCCCGTGTTCAGCGTGCCGGGGATCTTCTCGTCGGGCACGAGCTTGAACAGCTTGAACACCGACGTGGTCGGCGCGAAGGAGCCGACACCCAGCGTGTCGAAGAAGTTGGCGACGAAGCCGGTGAGGGTGTTGATCAGGCCAGGCCGGCGCGAAGCGACGCCGGCCCGCGCGCGTTCGATGACGAACCAGCGCGCGATGTAGAACAACGCGAGCGCGGACAACAGGGCCAGCAGGACGAGGGCGGCGCGGCTCATGATCCGAATCTCCGGAGATCGAAGGCGTCGAGGTCGGGGCGCGGACGTCCGGCGACGAGATCGGCCATCGCCAGCGCGTTGATGCCGCTCAGCGTGAGGCCGATGTGCTGGTGCGCGAAGCTGTAGAAGAGGCCGGGCGCGCCCGGCACGCGGCCGATCGCCGGTAGATAGTCCGGCAGCACGGGGCGCGGGCCGACCCAGGACGCCACGTCGTCGCCGCAGGCGTAACCGAGACCGCGCACCTTCGTGCGCAGCCAGGCGGGCTTGCGCGGATCGGGCGGCGCCGCGGTGCCGGCGAACTCCATGAAGCTCGTGGCGCGCAGTCGGCCGGCCATCGGCGTGACGACCATCTTCTCGTTCGCGTAGACGATGGGCGCGTCGACCAGCGCGCGCGCGTCGGGCATCTGGATGTGGTAACCGCGCGCGGCCTCGAGCGGCGCGCGCAGGCCGAAGGGTTTCAGCAGCGGCTCCGACCAGACGCCGAGGCAGATGACGACCGTGCCGGCCACCACCGGGTCGCCGCCGGTCAGCACCTCGTAGCCCGCGCTGGTCACCTGGATGGCGCGCGCCTCGCGGCGTTCGAACGTCGCACCGTGACGCTGCGCGGCGGTGACGAACGCGCGCACGACCTCGAGCGGGTCGAGCACGTGCGCGCACTTCGGGAAGTAGAGGCCCGTGGCGCGATCGGCATTCGCCGCGACGCGGATCGCTTCGACCACGTCGCGCGGCGCCGGCGCCGTCGGCACTTCGAGCGCGTTCATCGCCGCGACCTCGGCGGCCAGCGACGCGTCGACGTCGCCGCCGAGCCAGGCCTCGTAGTGGCCGTGCTGGCGGATCAGGTCCGGGCGGCCCGCATCGGTGAGCAGGCCGACGAGCGCGGGCACGGCAGGCCGCACGAACGGCGCGAGCTGCCGCGTGTTCGCCGCGCGGCGGAACGCGGCGCGCGCGAAGCGCAGCGCCCAGGGCGCGAACGCACCGAGCCGGCGCGCGGGGATGTCGAGCACGCCGCCGCGCGCGAAGGATTCGCGCCAGAAGTTGAACAGCAGCGAGGGCGAGGGCAGCGGCTCAACCAGTTCGGTGGCGATGTGGCCGGCGTTGCCGTAACTCGCGCCGGCCTCGCCGGGCGGCGCGCGATCGATCAGCACGACGTCGCGGCCGGCGCGCGACAGTGCATAGGCCACCGACGCGCCGATGACGCCGGCGCCGATGACCGCGACCCGTTCTTGCTCCCGCATTCGGCTACCGTATACGATCTACGAAGCTTATGAAACTCCAGCGCATCGACGTCATCGACTCGCATACCGCCGGCGAACCCACGCGGCTCGTCGTCGGCGGCGGCCCGGACCTGGGTGCGGGCCCGCTGGCAGAGCGCGTCGCGCGCTTCCGCGCCGACTTCGATGCCTGGCGGTCCGCCATCGTCAACGAACCGCGCGGCTCGGACGTCATCGTCGGCGCGTTGCTGGTCGAGCCGCATCGCGCCGACTGCGACCTCGGCGTCGTCTTCTTCAACAACGTCGGCTACCTCGGCATGTGCGGGCACGGCACCATCGGCCTGGTCGCCTCGCTGGCGCATGCGGGGCGCGTGCGGCCCGGACCGCTGCGCATCGACACGCCGGTCGGCGCCGTCGAGGCGCTGCTGCAGGCCGACGGCACGGTCGAGGTCGCGAACGTGCCGAGTCATCGCGCGGCGAAGGGTGTCGTCGTCGACGTGCCCGGGATCGGCCGCGTCACGGGCGACGTCGCCTGGGGCGGCAACTGGTTCTTCCTCGTCGATGCGGGCGATCGCGAGATCGCGTTGCGCCACGTGGAATCGCTGACCGATTTCAGCTGGCGCGTGCGCCAGGCGCTGAACGCGCAGGGCCATCCCGACGTCGATCACGTCGAGCTGTATTCGGCCGCGCCCGAGGCGGACGCCGACGGCCGCAACTTCGTCCTGTGCCCCGGCAAGGCATACGACCGTTCGCCCTGCGGCACCGGCACGAGCGCGAAGCTCGCCTGCCTCGCGGCCGACGGCGATCTGGCCGAGGGCGAACGCTGGGTGCAGCAGAGCGTGCTGGGTAGTTCGTTCGACGCGCGTTATCGCTGGCTGGATCGCGCCGCGGGCCGCATCGCGCCGACGATCGCCGGCCGCGCCTACGTGAACGCCGAGGCGACGCTGCTGCTCGATCCCGCCGACCCGTTCTGCTGGGGCATCCGGTGAACGCGCCGCTGCTGCGTACGATGAGCGGCCAGATCGCGACGCGCATCCGCGAGAAGATCCTGGTCGGCGACTACGCGCCGGGCACGGCGCTGCTGCAGGATTCCATCGCCGCCGAGTTCGGCGTCAGCAAGATCCCGGTGCGCGAGGCGCTGGTGCGGTTGCGTGCGGAAGGCCTGATCGACATCGAGGCGCACCGCGGTTTTCGCGTGCGGCCTCTCTCGGCCGCGGAAGTGGACGAGGTGTTCCGGCTGCGGCTGACGCTCGAGCCCGCGGCCGTCGCGGCCGGCGCGAAGCTGGCCGAGGTGACCGACCACGACGCCGCGCGCGACGCGTTGCGCGCGCTCGATGCCGCGCTGGCGGCCGGCACGCTCGCCGACATCGGCAATCTCAACAGCGGCTTCCATCTCGCGCTGATCGTGCCGCGCTCGCAGCCGGTGTCGTTCGAGATCCTGACGCGGCTGCACACGCTGTCGCGACGCTACGTGCGCATGCACTTGCTGCCGGCCGGCCGCATGCGCCGCGCCACGCGCGAGCACAACACGCTGTTCCAGACCTGGGCGAAGGGCGACGCCCGGACCGCCCAGCGGCTGACGAAGGCACATATAGAAGAGACGCGCGACGAGCTCGCCGAGTGGCTGGCCGACGGTAGCTAGAAAACCCGGCGGGCCCCGCCGGGGCGCCCCGATCCTGGACCAATTCCAGCGAAAACCGCCGCCAAACCGTGACGGGGTTCTCGGACGGCAAGTCGGTCGGCGCCGGCGGCCCCACGGATATCCACGCGGTTCACACATATAAATGGTGGGCCCACGGCATGCCGCGACCCTACTTAAAATGCCGCGCCATGCCCGCCCCACAAGCCGAACAAGAACACGCCATCCGCCAGATCCTGAAGGACCATGGCCGCCTCGACATCGACGCCGCCTCGCTGCAGGTCGACGACGACCTCTACGATGCCGGCATGACCTCGCATGCCAGCGTCAACGTGATGCTGGCCATCGAATCCGAATTCGACATCGAGTTCCCGGACCAGATGCTGTCGCGCGGCGTGTTCGAGAGCATCCAGTCCATCGCGACGGCCGTCAGCACGCTGCAACGCTGACGATTCCATGCCCGGCCACACACTTCGCGTCGCAGGTTCGGGGCGTCGAACGCCCGTGACCGGCTGGCACGTGCGTGCGGTCGAACCCGGTTCGATCACCGACCCGGCCAAACTACCCGGCTCCGGCTGGACCGGCGCCGCCGACACGGGCACCGCCGCCGCGATGCTGCGCGCCGCGGGCAACTGGACGCTCGACGGACCCGCGCGCCGCTTCGACGCCGACGACTGGTGGTTCAAGGCACGTTTCCCCGCGCCGCGCGCCGGCGAGGTGATGCTGGGCTTCGACGGCCTCGCGACGCTCGCCAGCGTCTGGCTGAACGGCGAACCGCTGCTCGACAGCGACAACATGTTCGTCTCGCACGCCGCGCGCATCGATGCGCGGCTGCGCGACGACAACGAGATCGTGATCCGCTGCCGCTCGCTCGATGCGGCGCTGTCGGCCAAACGGCCGCGGCCGCGCTGGCGCGTGCCGATGCTGGAGAACCAGCAGTTGCGCTGGTTCCGCACCACCTTGCTGGGCCGCACGCCGGGCTGGTCGCCGCCGGCGGCGCCGGTCGGTCCGTGGCGTCCGGTGTGGCTCGAGACGCGCGATGAATTCTCGCTGACCGCGCTGACGGTCGACGCGAAGGTCGAGGAATCCTCCGGCCTGGTCGAAGTCGACGTGACGCTCGCGCCGCTGGGCGCTACGCGCGTCCGCGCGGTCACGCTGCGCGTGTCGCGTGGCGAGGTCGTCGTCGAACGCGAGCTGGCCGCGGGCCGCGAATCCGGCCGATTTTCCGGCCGCGTGACGATTCCCGACGTCGAACGCTGGTGGCCGCACACGCACGGCGAGCCTGCCCTGTACGACGCCCAACTACTCGTCCGCGTCGATGGCGGCGCCGATGCGCGCGCGGTCCCGCTGCGGCGCCTCGGCTTCCGCACGATCGACGTTTCGACCGCCGACGAATTCCGCGTGCGCGTGAACGACGTGCCGGTGTTCTGCCGCGGCGCCTGCTGGACGCCGCTCGACGCGGTGTCGCTCGGCGCGTCGCGCGCCGCGACCTTCGCCGCCGTGGCGCAGGCCCGCGAGGCGGGCATGAACCTGCTGCGCGTCGGCGGCACGATGGTCTACGAGAGCGACGACTTCCTCGACGCCTGCGACGAGCTCGGCATCCTGCTGTGGCAGGAGTTCATGTTCGCCAGCATGGACTACCCGGGCGACGACGCTTCGTTCGCGGACAGCGTGCGCACCGAGGCCGTGCAGCAGCTGGCGCGACTCGGCGCGCGGCCGTCGCTGGCCGTCATCTGCGGCAACAGCGAAGTCGAACAGCAGGCGGCGATGTGGGGCGCGGGCCGCGAGTCGTGGAGTCCGGCGCTGTTCCACCAGCTGCTCGCCGCGCTGGTCGCCGAACATTCGCCGCGCACTTTCTATTGGCCGTCGAGCGCGCACGGCGGCGCGTTCCCGCACCAGGCGAACGCGGGCACGACTTCCTACTACGGCGTCGGCGCGTACCTGCGTCCGCCCGAGGACGCGCGACGCTCGGAGCTGCGATTCGCCACCGAATGCCTGGCCTTCGCGAACGTGCCGGACGACGTGACGCTGGCGAAGGTGCCGACCGACGGCACGTTGCGCAGCCACGGCGCGGCGTGGAAGACGCGGTCGCCGCGCGATCTCGGCGCCGGCTGGGATTTCGACGACGTGCGCGATTTCTACCTGGCGAAGACCTTCGGCGTGAATCCGGTGGAGCTGCGTTACAGCGATCACGCGCGTTACCTCGAGCTGAGCCGCGCCGCGAGCGGCGAGGTGATGGCCGCGGCGTTCGCCGAGTGGCGGCGCCAACGGTCGACCTGCGGTGGCGCGCTGGTCTGGTTCCTGCGCGACCTGTGGCCGGGTGCCGGCTGGGGAGTCGTCGATTCGACCGGCCGGCCGAAGGCGGCGTGGCATTACCTGCGCCGCGCATTTCGCCCGGTGACCGTGTCGATCAGCGACGAAGGATTGAACGGACTGGTCATCCAGGCGGCCAACGACACGGCGCAGCCGATCGACGCGACGCTCGAGCTGGTCCTGTTCCGCAACGGTCAGACGGTCGTGAACCGCGATCGCGCGGCGCTCTTGTTGCCGGCGCGGGGCGCGCTGGAGCGCTCCGCCGGCGAACTGTTTCCGGGATTCGTCGACACCGCGTATGCCCATCGCTTCGGTCCGCCGCCGCACGATCTCGCGGTAGCTAGCCTGCGCGATGCGGCCGGCACGACGTTGGCCGAGTCCTTCCACCTCGTCGGCGGTCACGCGCGTCCGCGCGAGTCCGATCTCGGGCTGAGCGCGCGCGCCGCGGCGCGCGGCGATGATACATTCGCGCTGACGGTGCAGACCGCGCGCTTCGCGCAGGCGGTGCGCGTGGAGGTCGAGGGGTTCGTGGCGGACGACGACTGCTTCCATCTGGCTCCCGGGGCGAGCCGCACGCTGACGCTGCGGCCGGACGCCCATGCCGGCCCGGTGCCGCGCGGCACGCTGCACGCGCTGAACGCGCTCAACGCCACGCGCATCCAGGTGGATGCATGAGCGACGGCGTGTCCCAACCCTTTTTCTTCGGCGACGACACGCGCCCGTTGTTCGGCGTGCTGCATCGTGCGTCGCCCGGCGCGACGCTCGGACTCGTGCTCTGCAATCCTTTCGGCTTCGAATCGATCTGCGCGCATCGCACGTTGCGCCACATCGCGGACGAAGCCGCCGCCGCGGGCATTCCCGCGCTGCGTTTCGACTACGACGGCAGCGGCGATTCGGCCGGCAGCGATTCGGATCCGGATCGGCTCGGCGCCTGGCTGCGCAGCGTGCACGGCGCGGCCGACGAGCTGAAACGCGTCACCGGGTGCACGCGCATCGCGCTGCTCGGCGTGCGCCTCGGCGCCACGCTGGCGACGCTGGCCGCCGCGGAACGCGACGACGTCGCGGGCGTGATCGCGCTGGCGCCGGTCGTCAGTGCGCGCACCTATCTACGCGAGCTGCGCGCCATGCAGAGCGCGAGTGTCGGCACCGCCAGCTCGATGGGCGGCGACGCCGCGTCGCAGCCGGCGCTCGAGGCCATGGGTTTCATCGTGTCGGCCGAGACGCGCGATGCGTTGTCCGCCATCGACCTGGCGAAGGCCGCCAGGGCGCCCGCGCCGCACGTGTTGATCCTCGATCGCCAGGACCTGCCGGTTGCCGAGAAATGGCACGCCGCGCTCGCGGCACAGGGCGTGAGCGCCGAACGCCAGGTGCTGCCCGGTTACGTCGAGATGATGCTGGCGCCGCATTCGAGCATCGTGCCCGCCGCGATGCTGGACGCGACGCGGCAGTTCCTCGCGGCGCGGCGCGCCGCGCCGTCCCCGGCAGTCGCGACCGCCACGGCCGCCGCGCCGGCCGGCGACGTCACGCGTACGTCGGTGCTGCAGGACGCCGGCGACGGGACGCGGGTCCGCGAGAGCGTCGAATACGTCGACGCGAGCCGGACCGTGTTCGGCGTGCTGACGGCGCCGCGCGACGCGACGCCGCGTTCGGCGATCGTGCTGCTCAGCGCCGGCGCCACGCATCACATCGGGCCGAGCCGCCTGTACGTCACGCTGGCGCGGCAGTGGGCCGCGCTCGGTTACGCCGTTTTCCGCATGGACGTCTCCGGCATCGGCGACAGCCGGCCGCATCCGGGCGAGCCGGAGAACGTGGTCTACACCAGGCACGCGGCGCAGGACGTCGCGGCGACGGCGAACTGGCTGCGCGCGAAGGTCGGCGTCGCCGAGTGTTACGCGCTCGGCCTGTGCGCCGGCGCCTATCACGCGTTCAAGGCCGCCGTGGGCGGCGTGCCGCTCGACGGCGTCGTCATGATCAATCCGCTGACCTTCTTCTGGAAGGACGGCATGTCGCTCGACGAGAAACTCGCCGACCAGCGCGTGATCCAGGGCGCGGCTTACTACCGCAAGAACGCGTTCAGCGGCGCCATCTGGCGCAAGCTGCTGCGCGGCGAGGTCAACGTGCTGAACGTTGCGCAGATCGTGCTGTCGCGCGCCGCGGTGACGCTGCGCCACGCGACGCGCGACGTCGCGAAGTTCCTGAACCTCAAGGTCAGCGACGACCTCGGCCGCGAACTCGAGACGGTCGCCGGCCGCGGCACGAACATGTTGTTCGTGTTCGCCGACCACGAGCCCGGCATCGAGTTGCTGCGCCTGCAGGGCGGCTCGGCCGTCGGCAAGCTGCGCGACGCGCGCAAGCTCGACCTGCAGATCATCCCCAACGCCGACCACACGTTCACCGCGTGGGCGGCGCGCCAGCAATTGACGTCCTACCTGGTCGCGGCCATGTCGCTGATCGCTCCCTGATCCCGTTTTCGAGGCACCCATGCAAACCACTCCGAAGGATTCCGTCACCGAGGCCGGCCGCCCGCAGGGCGCCGCCGAGCGCCTCGCCGCGATCAAGGCGATCGCCGCCAACGTCGCCGCCAAACACGCGGCCGACGTCGATTCGAAGGCGCGGTTCCCGACCGAATCCGTGGCGGCGCTGAAGGAGGCGGGCTTCTTCTCCGCGCTGGTGCCGCTGTCGTTCGGAGGCTGGGGCTGCTCGATGCGCGAGGCCGCGGGGTTCTGCTCGGCGCTGGCCCAGGGTTGTTCGTCGAGCGCGATGGTGCTGGCGATGCACTACAGCCAGCTGGCCTGCATCACCCGGCACGGGCTCGACACCGATTTCTTCCGCGCGTTCGCGAAGGAGATCGTCGCCAGACAACTCGTCCTCGCCTCCATGACCTCGGAGGTCGGCACGGGCGGTGACACGCGCTCGAGCATCTGCGCGGTCGTCCGCGCGGACGGTCGCTTCACGCTGACGAAGGAAGCGACCACCGGTTCCTACTGCGCGCACGCCGATGCCATCCTCGTGACCTGCAAGCGCGCGCCCGATGCCGCGGCCGGCGACCAGGTGCTGGTGCTCGTGCACAAGGCCGACGCGAAGCTCACGCAGACCACGACCTGGGACACGATGGGCATGCGCGGCACGTGCAGCCCGGGCTTCAAGCTGGAATCCTCCGGCGCCGAGGCGCAGATCCTGCCGGTGCCGTTCGCAGACATCTCGACGCAGTCGATGGTGCCGTACTCGCACATCCTCTGGTCGGCGCTGTGGCACGGCATCGCCGCCGACGCCATCGCGAAGGCCGCGGGCTTCGTGCGCGCCGAAGCGCGCCGCAAGCCGGGCACGATCCCGCCGGCGGCGCCGCGTCTCGCGCGCGTCGTCACCGAGATCCAGGCGATGCGGCACAACTGGCAGACGCTGGCGACCGAGTTCGACGAGGCCGCCGCGCGCGATGACGGCGCGCAGCACCTGCAGACGCTGGGCTGGGCGCTGAAGATGAACAACCTCAAGATCCGCTCGTCGGAGCTCGCGCCGCAGATCGTGCACGAGGCGATGCAGATCATCGGCGTGCTCGCCTACAAGAACGACTCGCCGTTCAGCGTCGCGCGCCACTACCGCGACGCGTTGTCCGGCGCGTTGATGATCTCCAACGATCGCATCGTGCAGCAGTCGAGCTCGATGCTGCTGGTCTTCAAGGACGAATGAACGCCGTGGTGAAATTTGATCCCCAGGCGCTGCACGACGGTCTCGTGCGGCATGGCCACATCTTCCCGGTCGGCGTGAAGGGTGCGTTCGGCCGCGGCCCGGTGTTCGAGGACATCGTCGACCGCTTCAACGACCTCGTGTCGTGGATCGCGCGCGACGACGGCGCCGAGATGCGCACCTATCCACCCGTCGTCAACCGCCACGTCATCGAGAAGAACAACTACCTCGAATCCTTCCCGCACCTGTGCGGCGCCGTGTTCAGCTTCCATGGCAAGGAGCTCGAGGCGCGGCAGATGGCGGAGAAGGCGCGCAACGGGCAGCCGTGGTCCGAACATCTCGGCATCACCGACCTGTGCATGACGCCGGCCATCTGCTATCCGCTGTACCCGACGCTGGCCGGCGATCTGCCGAAGGGCGGCCGGCTGTTCTCGCTGCTGGGCTGGGCGTTCCGCCACGAACCCTCCGACGAACCGACGCGGCTGCAGTCGTTCCGCATGCGCGAGTTCATCCGCGCGGGCTCGGCGGACGACGTCGTCGCGTGGCGCGACATGTGGCTCGAACGCGGCCTCGAACTGCTGCGCTCGCTGGGTCTCGACGCGAATTCCGACGTCGCCGCGGATCCGTTCTTCGGCCGCGGCGGCAAGATGATGGCGCAGAACCAGGTGGAACAGCGGCTCAAGTTCGAGGTGCTGATCCCGGTGCTGTCCGCCGAGAATCCCACCGCCTGCTGTTCGTTCAATTTCCACCAGGATCATTTCGGTTCGAAGTGGGGCATCCGGCAGGCCGACGGTTCGGTCGCGAATACGGCCTGCCTCGGGTTCGGCATGGAACGCATCGTCATGGCGCTGTTCAACACGCACGGCTTCGACGTCGCGCGTTGGCCGCAGAGCGTGCGCGACCGGCTGTGGCCGCGTGGAGGCCGTTCGTGAGCCTCGCCGTGATCCCGGGACTCGACCCGTCCAACTACCCGCGCCACGCCGTGCACGGCGAGGGCAGCGTCTGGGTGGAGAAGAACTGCTACGTCGACCTGTGGATCGAACTGCTGCATGCGCTGCGCGTCGAGCCGCGCGCGGTCCTGCCGTTCTGCGCGGCCATCGATTTCGAAGGCGACCAGTGGACGTTCTTCAAGCCGTCGCACGACGAGTTGCGCGCGCTGTACGGCATCGACGTGCAGGAGTTGAACGTCTGGCGGCCGCTCCTCGAGCATGCGCGCGAGCATCTCGCGGCCGGCAAGCTCATCTGCACGGAGTCCGACGCGTTCTGGCTGCCGGACACCTCGGGCACCGACTATCGTCGGCAGCACACGAAGACGACGATCGTCATCAACGATCTCGACGTCGACGGGCGGCGCCTCGGGTACTTCCACAACGCCGGTTACTACCGCCTCGAAGGCGAGGACTTCGTGAAGACGTTCCGCCTCGACGCCGCGCCGGATCCGGCGTTCATGCCGCTGTTCGCCGAGGTGGTGCGCATCGACCGGCTCGTGCGGCGCGAGGACGCCGAGTTGCGCGCGTTGTCGCGCGGCCTGTGGCAGCGGCACCTCGCGCGCCGTCCGCCGGACAACCCGATCCGCCGTTTCCGCGAACGGTTCGAACGCGACATGCCGGAGTTCCAGAAGCGCGGCCTGCCTCACTACCACGCGTGGGCGTTCGGCTCGACGCGCCAGCTCGGCGCGGCGTTCGAGCTCGCGGCGCAGAACCTCGCCTGGCTGAATGCCGGCAACGACGCGCACGTCGAGCGCGCCCGCGACGCGTTCGCCCAGATCGCGACGACGGCGAAGAGTTTCATCCTGAAGGGCGCGCGCCTCGCGAACGGCAAGCCGCTCGACGTCTCGGCCGTGTTCGATCAGCTCGCGGTCGCGTGGGAGGCGGGCATGCATGCCGCCGAGATGGCGTTCGGCCGCGGCTCGGAAACGGCGTCGGAGTGGCGCGCGGCGAATTGATCGCGCGCTGGCGTCAGCGCCGCTGCTCGATCCGGATGCGGCCCGCGTCGACGCGCGGCTCAACTGCGAGGAAGTCGGGGAAGGCCGGGTGTGCCGACTCCAGGGCGTGCGCGTGCGTCGCGGTGATCACGATCACCTGACCGCCGGCGGCTTCACCCGCGCGAATTCCGGCATCGGCATCCTCGAAGATCGCGCAGTCCGCGGCCTCGACGCCGAGCCTCTGCGCCGCGAGGCGATAGCCGGACGGATCGGGTTTGCCGACGCGCACGTCATCCGCGCAGACCAGCACCGCCGGCAAGTTCAATCCCGCGGCCGCGAGGCGGCGCGTCGCGAGCGCGCGCGGCGCGGACGTGACGACCGCCCAGCGGTCGCGTGGCAGCGCCCCGAGAAAGGCGGCGGCGCCGGGAATCTCGCGTACGCCGTCGGTGTCCTCGATCTCCATCAACGTGAGTCGTTCGGCTTCGGCGACCGGATCCGCGCCCGGGATCCGCAGGCTGCGAATCGTGTCGACGGCGCGCTTGCCGTGGATCTGCGGCAGGAAGGCGCGCGCATCGAG
Source organism: Steroidobacteraceae bacterium (assembly GCA_035502995.1). Lineage (GTDB taxonomy): Bacteria > Pseudomonadota > Gammaproteobacteria > Steroidobacterales > Steroidobacteraceae > CADEED01. The sequence goes on from DATJTW010000080.1 coordinate 31,743, forward strand.
GCCGTGCTGCGCGGCCCAGCGGGTCCACACGCGTTCGGCGGCTTCGATGGAGGTGATCAGCGTGCCGTCCATGTCGAACAACAGCGCGGCGAAGGAACGGCCGAGGCCGTGTTGATTCATGTCGTCATCCGCGAGCGGGCCGGTCCGCGGGGAACTTCGCGGCTGCCGGCGGTCAGAAGGAGCGAACAATAAAAAGAAGCGGGCGTAGAATCCGCGTCTCTCTCGGCGCCGTTCCTGTCAAAAGAAGGCGCTAAGTCATTGTTTTCGAATGGTGCCCGGGAGAGGACTCGAACCTCCACGGTGTTACCCGCTAGTACCTGAAACTAGTGCGTCTACCAATTCCGCCACCCGGGCAGGGTGCGAAGGGAGGCGAAAGGTACGCACCGGTTCGAAAGCTGTCAATCGAAGGCTTCGTCGCCTTCTTCTATATATGGAAAACATTCGTTGAAACGTAGACATCAGAAACCTCGCGGCCGGCACGAAGCCCCGCGTGGCCCCCACAAACCCGCGCCGTCGCCGGGTCAGATCCGCACCGCCGAAGGCATCGTCAGCGCGAACCGCGCCGGCTTCGGATTCGTGAAGATCGAAGGGCAGGAAGAGGCCGTCTTCCTGCCGCCGCCGCAGATGGCCGGCGTCATGCACGGCGACCGCGTCCGCATCTCGGTGGAGCGCGGCCGCGACGGCCGCTACTCCGGCAAGCTCGAGAAAGTCGTCGTGCATGCGACGAAGGCGTTCCTGGCCACGCTCGAAGTCCACGGCCGCACGGCGTTCGCGACCGCGGCGGACCGGCGCATCGGTCTGCGCTGCTTCGTGCCGCCCGAAGAACTGGGCGGCGCGCGCCATGGCGACTGGGTGATCGCCGGCGTCACTCGATACCCGGGTGGAGGATCGACGCCGACGGCGCGAGTCGTGAAACGCCTCGACCCGGAGAAACCGGTCGACCTGGCCACCGAAGCCGCGATCGCGCGCTTCGACCTGCCGCAGGAATTTTCCCCCGAAGCGATCCGCGAAGCGGAGAGCTACGGCGCTGCCGTGGATCCCGCCGAGGCGTCGAAACGCGTCGACCTGCGCGGCCTGCCGCTGGTCACGATCGACGGCGACGACGCGAAGGATTTCGACGACGCGGTCTACGCCGAGCCGCATGCGAAGGGTTACCGGCTGATCGTCGCCATCGCCGACGTCAGCTATTACGTGCGTCGCGGCACGGCGCTCGACGCCAGCGCGCGCGAGCGCGGCACCAGCGTGTACTTCCCGACGCGCGTGATCCCGATGCTGCCGTTCCAGCTGTCGAACGTGTTGTGCTCGCTGCAGCCGGACGTCGACCGCCTGTGTTTCGCGGCGGACATGATCGTGTCGAAGTCGGGCGTGTTGCTCGACGCCACGTTCTATCCGGCGGTGATGCGCTCGGCGCGCCGCCTCACGTACACGAAGGCGTTCGCGGCGCTGTTCCAGGAAGACGCGGGTGCGCGCGCCGAGCTCGGCGCGCTGACGCCGCGCCTCATGCCGCTGCTCGACGTGTACCGCGCGTTGCTGAAGGCGCGCCACAAGCGCGGCGCGCTCGAGTTCGACGCGGCCGAGGCGGAGTTCGACATCGACGCGGCCGGCCGCATCCAGCGCGTGTACCTGTACGAGCGCAACGAGGCACACAAGCTCATCGAGGAATGCATGATCCTCGCGAACGTGGCCGTGGCGCGCGAGCTGGACTCGCGGCGCGTCGGCACGTTGTACCGCGTGCACGGCAAGCCCGAGGAAAAGAAGATCAACGTGCTGCTCGAGACGTTGACCTCGCTGGGTATCGGCGCCGAGCTGCCCGAAGACGTGCAGCCGCGGGATTTCCGCGCGATCACCGACCGCTTCCCGAACGACGAGAACCGGCCGTTCCTCGAATCGCTGGTCGTGCGCTCGATGCAGCAGGCGGTCTATCAACCCGACAACATCGGGCACTTCGGCCTGGCGCTGGGTCACTACGCGCACTTCACGTCGCCGATCCGCCGGTATCCGGACCTGGTCGTGCACCGCACGGTGCGGTCGCTGCTGTCGGACATCGATGCCTACGGCCAGCGCTACGACGGCGCGGCGCTGGCCTTGGCCGGCACCGAGCTGACGCAGCTCGAAAAACGCGCCGACGAATCGGATCGCTACGTGAACGCCTGGCTGAAGTGCGTGTACCTGCGCGACCGGATCGGCCAGACGTTCGAAGGCCTGATCACGACCGTGGTCGAGTTCGGCGCGTTCGTGCAGCTGACCGCGGTCGGCACCGACGGGCTGCTGCACATCGACAACCTGCGCGACGACGATTACACGATGGAGCCGGGCGGCCGCGCCTGGATCGGTTGTGCCAACAAGCGCCGGCTCGGCATGGGGACGCGCGTGCACGTGATCGTCACCAGCGTGAATCCGATCGAGGGGCTGGTCGACCTGACGCTGGTCGAGGTCGAGCCGGACCAGCGCCGCGGCAAGCCGGCCCGTTCGCCGGCGCGCGCCGAACAAGCCCGCCAGTCGAAACGCGGCAAGCGGGAGAAGTAGATTGACCGAGAAGGTTTACGGCCTGCATGCCGTGCGCGCGCTGCTCCTGCGGCACGCGGCGCGCATCTCGCAGGTCACGATCGCCGAGGGCCGTGAGCCGAAGCTCGCGGAGATCCAGTCGCTGGCGCAGTCGGCGGGCAAGCCGGTCAAGCGGGCCTCCGCGGCCACGTTCAAGCAGTTGTTCGGTGATGCCGTGCACCAGGGCGTGTACGTTGACATCCAGCCGCTGCCGTCGTGGCGCGAGGAAGAGCTGGTGGCGGCGATCGCGCGCTCGCTCGAGGCGAAGGAATCGCCGTTCGTGCTGGTGCTGGACGGCGTGCAGGACCCTCACAACCTCGGCGCCTGCCTGCGCACCGCCGACGCCACGGGTGCGCTGGCCGTCGTCATCCCGAAGGACCGCGCCGTGCAGATGAACGCGACCGTGCGCAAGGTGGCCGCCGGCGCCGCGGAGACGACGCCGCTCGCGGTCGTCACGAACCTGGCGCGCGCGCTGCGCCTGCTCAAGGAAGCCGGGTTGTGGATCGTCGGCGCCGACGCCGAGGCGCCGAAGCTCGCGCACGAGACGGATCTCGCCGGTCCGGTGGCGCTGGTGATGGGCGCGGAGGGCGCCGGCCTGCGCCAGCTCACGCGCGACACCTGCGATTTCCTCGTCCGACTGCCCCAGGCCGGCAGCGTCGAGAGCCTGAACGTCTCGGTCGCGACGGGGATGCTGTTGTACGAAGCAATCCGGCAGCGGCACGTACGTCGTTAGGCTTATCGGCAGTCCTAAGACGTGTGATCGGGTCGATGAATGCCGAAACTCCAGTGAACTTAACCCCGGATTTTTGTTGACATCCCTGCCGAAAGGGCCAAAGTACGGCGGCTCCTACAAATCAGCGGCAAACCTTTGGAAGGCTTGGAGACTTTCGGTAAGTTCCCGACGGGAGGGAGCCCCAAAAGTGCACAAGAATAAGGATGGCAATCGAGTCTGAACTGGATTCGCTGGCGACGCCGGTCTCGGCGGACAACCCCTGTGGTGCCAGCCTCGAAGACACACAGCTGCTGGCGTCGTTCGACGCCTATCACCTGTTCGGTCAAACCGTTCAATTGCCCGAAACCGATTGGCGCGAGCTCAAGTCCGCGTCGCTCGAGGCCCTGGCCCAGAGCAAGGACCTGCGCCTGCTGACCCATTTCTCCGC
>DATJTW010000081.1:0-24551 GCA_035502995.1 Steroidobacteraceae bacterium
CCGAACGTGCCGCCGTTCGTGATGGAGAACGTGCCGCCGGTGAGCTCGTCGATCGTGATCTTGCCTTCGCGCGCCTTGGTCGCGTACAGGCCGATGTTCTTCTCGATGTCGGCCATGCTCTGCAGGTCGGCATCGCGCAGCACGGGGACCATCAGGCCCTTCTCCGTCGAGACAGCGACGCCGATGTCGTAGTACTCGTGATAGACGATGTCGCTGCCTTCGACCGACGCGTTGACCACCGGGAATTTCTTCAGCGCCTCGATGGCGGCCTTCACGAAGAACGACATGAAGCCGAGTTTCACGCCGTGTTTCTTCTCGAAGACGTCCTTGTACTTCGCGCGCAGGTCCATCACGGCTTTCAGGTCCACCTCGTTGAAGGTGGTCAGCTGGGCCTGGGTCTGCTGGGCTTCGAGCAGGCGCTGGGCGATGCGCGCGCGCAGGCGCGTCATCGGCACGCGCTGATCCTGGCGACCGGCGGCACCGGAGACCGGCGCAGACGGCGCGGCAGGCGCTTTGGCGGCGGCCGGTTTGTCCAGGTATTCCACGACGTCGCCCTTCGTGATGCGACCGTCTTTGCCCGTCGCCGGGATCTTCGCCGGGTCGAGCTGTTTCTCTTCGACCATGCGGCGCACCGACGGCGCGAGCTTGTCGTTCGCGGGCGCGGCGGCTTTGGCGGCCGCGGGCGCGGGCGCAGCGGCCGGCGCGACCGAGGCAGCCAGCTTCGCGGCAGGAGCAGGCGCAGCCGCAGCGGCCGCACCCTCTTCCAGCACCGCCAGCACCTGACCGCTCGTCACCGACGTGCCCGCCGTGATGCGCAGTTCCTTCAGCACGCCGTTCACCGGCGCGGGGACTTCGAGCACGACCTTGTCCGTCTCGAGATCGGCGAGATTCTCGTCGCGCGTGACGGACTGCCCGACCTGCTTGTGCCAGGTGACGAGCGTGGCGTCGGCGACGGACTCGGGTAACTGCGGAACCTTGATTTCGATGGCCATGATGTTCGTTCTTCCGTGGGCTTATCGGGACGTGGCGGCCGCCGGCACGGGCGTACCCGGCGCGGCGGTCAGGCGCTTGGTCTCGCGCGCCCCGTCTTCTTTGTTGGTCGCGGTCAAGGCGGCGTCGATCAGGCCGCGCTGTTCCATGTCGTGGATCTTCGAGATGCCGGTGGCCGGCGCCGCGGCCGGCGCGCGACCCGCGTACAGCAGCTCACGCTTGCCGACCAGCGTCTGCAGGCGATGGCGGATCTGGTACCACGCACCCTGGTTCTGCGGCTCTTCCTGGCACCACACCACTTCCTTCGCGTTCGGATACTTCGCGAGGACGGCTTCGGTCTCGGCGACCGGGAACGGATAGAGCTGCTCGACCCGCACGAGCGCGACTTCGTTGTTGCCGGTCGAGCGGCGCTGCTTCAGCAGGTCGAAGTACACCTTGCCCGACGACAGCACCACGCGCTTCACGTTCGCCGCGACGGGCTTGTCGATGTCGTCGATGACCAGCGCGAACTCGCCGTTCGCGAGATCCTCGAGCGAGGACACCGACAACTCGTGACGCAGCAGCGATTTCGGCGTCATCACGATGAGCGGCTTGCGCAGCGAACGCAGGATCTGCCGGCGGATCATGTGGAACATCTGCGCGGGCGTCGACGGCACGCACACTGCCATGTTGTTCTCCGCGCACAGCTGCAGGAAGCGCTCGAGGCGCGCGGAGGAATGCTCCGGGCCCTGGCCTTCGTAGCCGTGCGGCAGGAACAGCGCGAGACCGCAGAGCCGGCCCCACTTCGCTTCACCCGACGAGATGAACTGGTCGATGATGACCTGCGCGCCGTTCACGAAGTCGCCGAACTGGCCTTCCCAGATGACGAGCGCGGACGGGTCGGTGGTCGAGTAGCCGTATTCGAAACCGAGCACGGCCTCTTCCGACAGCACCGAGTCCGTCACCTGGAAGTGCGGCTGGCGCTCGGCCATGTGCTGCAGTGGCACGTAGCATTCGTCGGTAGTTTGATCGTGCAGCACCGCGTGACGGTGGAAGAACGTGCCGCGGCCCGAGTCCTGGCCAGTGATGCGGATCGAGTTGCCCTCTTCGAGGATGCTCGCGTACGCCAGCGTCTCCGCCGCGCCCCAGTCGAGCGGCATCTCGCCGCGGAACATCTTCGCGCGGTTGGTCATGACCTGCGCGACGCGCGGATGCAGCGTCACGCTCTCCGGGAACTTCACGGCGCGTTCGCCGAGCGACTTCAGGCGGGCGATGTCGCCGACACCCTTCACGCGCTCGGACCAGTCGTTGCCGAGGTACTTGCTCCAGTCGACCGTGTACTTGTTGCCGATCATGCCCAGCGAGGCGCGCGCCTGCTGCTTCCCGGCGTCGAGGCCCTGGCGATATTGCTCGACGATTGACGGCGCCTCGTCCTTGCCGATGACGCCCTGCGCGACCAGCTTGTCCGCGTAGATCTGGCGCGTAGTCGGCTGCTTGCGGATCACCTGGTACATCATCGGCTGCGTGGCGGCCGGTTCGTCCGCCTCGTTGTGGCCGTGACGGCGATAGCAGACGAGATCGATGACGACGTCCTTGCGGAAGCGCTGGCGGTACGCCAGCGCGAGGCGCGTGACGAACACCACGGCTTCCGGATCGTCGCCGTTCACGTGGAAGATCGGCGTCTCGAGCATCTTCGCGACGTCCGAGCAGTACATCGTCGAACGCACGTCGTCGGGACGCGAGGTCGTGAAGCCGACCTGGTTGTTGACGATGATGTGCAGCGTGCCGCCGGTGAAGAACGCGCGCGCCTGCGACAGCTGCAGCGTCTCCATGACGACGCCCTGGCCGGCGAAGGCCGAGTCGCCGTGGATGAGGATGGGCAGCACGCGCTCGCCCTTCGTGTCGCCGCGCCGTTCCTGGCGCGCGCGCACGGAACCTTCGACCACCGGGTTCACGACCTCGAGATGCGAGGGATTGAACGCCAGCGCCACGTGCACGTTGCCGCCGGGCGTGCGCAGGTCCGACGAGAAGCCCTTGTGGTACTTCACGTCGCCCGAGCCCTGCAGGTGCGCGAGGTCGTACTTGCCTTCGAATTCGTTGAACAGGACCGACGGCGACTTGCCGAGCACGTTCACCAGCACGTTCAGGCGGCCGCGATGGGCCATGCCGATGACGGCTTCCTCGATGCCCTTCTGACCACCCTGCTGGATGACGTCGTCGAGCAGCGGGATCAGCGAGTCACCGCCTTCGAGCGAGAAGCGCTTCTGGCCGACGTACTTCGTGTGCAGGTAGCGCTCGAGACCTTCGGCGGCCGACAGCTGCGTCAGGATGTTCTTCTGCTCGTCCGCCGAGAACTTGCCCTTGATGCGGCCGACCAGGAACTGGTCCTGCAGCCACAGGCGCTCGTCGGTGTTCGACACGTGCGCGAACTCTGCGCCGATCGTGCCGCAGTAGGTGTGCTCGAGCTGCGCGATGATCTCGCGCAGCTTCAGCTTCGGGGCGACTTCCACGGGGCGCGAGCCGGTGAGGAATTCGGTGTCGAGGTCCGCCTCGGACAGGCCGAAGTACGAGAGCTCGAGCACGCGCGGACGCGGGCGCGTCTGCATGTTCAGCGGATCCAGCTTGGCGATCAGGTGACCGCGATTCGCGTAGATCTGCACCAGGCGGGAGACCGCGCCCTGCTTCGCGGCGGCGTCCGCCGTCAGCGAGGTCGAGGTACCGGCGAGCATGCGGGGCTTGGTGGCCCGCTGGGCGATGCCGGCCTGCACGGTCGAATGGATCTGCTCTCCGCTGCTGCCGTCGCGGAGTTTCTGAAAGTATTCGCGCCACTTGGGGTCGACGCTCTGCGGATCGGCGAGGAACTGCTCGTAAAGAGCTTCGACGTAGGGAGCGTTTCCGCCGGACAACGGCGTGGAAGCAAGCAGCTCGCTAAGGCTGGGGGCCATAGGAGAAAAAAACCTTTGGACTCAAGGTCCTGGAACGAGAAGGGGGCGGTATGTTAGCCGAAGCAGCCCCACCCCGGAAGGCGAACAGTGCCTAATCTAGGGGAATGTTACGTAAAAGAAAGAGCTCGTAACCCACCAGCACGATGTACGCGGCCAGGACCAGGTAGAGCACGTAACCCACCGTACGGCCGAACGCCTTCAGTCGCCCCAAAACGGTGATCAGGATGACGCCAGCGGCGGTCAGCCCGAACTTGACCAGCGCGAAGCCGCGACCAGACCCCCGCACGAACGGATCCATGAACGGGTTGAGCTCGTAGGCGCCGTGCGCGATCAGGCGCAAGGTCAGGATGGCGTCGACCGTACACAGCAGCAGGATGAGGATGCCGACGCCCAGCCATTGCGGGTGGAACCAGTCGGTCACCACCACGTGGCGCTCGGTGTCCCGGCGCGGCGCGATGCGGCGGCGCTTGAAGTTGCCGTGCCAGAGAGCGCGGAGGACGGAGCGGCGTCGTTCGATCGGGGCGCGCCGTTCCTGGAGTGGTGTCGACATCTGTCATCGGATCATAGGCAGCGATTCGCAGCGCGGACGACGTCAAGCGAAATGTCGATGAGAGGCGCGTCGCAATAAGCGACGGTCAAGTCTCAACCCAGGTTAGAACTCGACGCGCGCCTCCGCGTACACCGAGCGGCGCAGTTCGCGGCCGGTCGGCAGCGCGTATTCGGGATGGCGATCGTCGAGTAGGTTGAAGCCGGCGATCGACAGCTCGAGCGCGTCGGATAAGCGGTACGCGAGCCGCGCGCTGAGCTCGGTGTAGTCCGGATTCGCGGGCGACGGCATCCTGCCGACATAACGCAACATCGCGTCGAAGTTCACGCGGCCGAAGGCCATCGACGATTTCAGCGATGCCTGCTTGTCCGGATCGTTGCCCGACTGCGCGAAACCGCCCAGGCCCGACCCGGCCGCGGTGAAATGCAGTCGCTTGTGCAACGAACGGAATCCCGGCGACAGGCGCCACCACGACGCGACCTGCCAGTTGCCCCAGATCTCCACGCCGTACGTGCTGCCCGCCATCTCGTTGCCCCACTGCAGCGGCAACAGCGTGACCGGCGTGATCTCGATGCTGCGCAGATCCTCGTAGTCGTTGTAGAACGCGGAGACGGACCACGAGATAGACCGGTGCGGCTGGCTGCGATACCCGAGCTCGTACGCGGTCACCTTCTCGGTGCGGAAATCCGGGTTGCCCACGAGGAACAGCTGGCCGCCGACGGTCTCCCGCACGTCGACGTCCAGCGGCGTCGGCGCACGCACGGCCCTCGCCGCGGCGGCCCACACCAGCGTGGTGTCGGTCGGCGTCCACGAAACCCGCAGGTCCGGCAGCGTCGTCCAGCCCGAATACGAGTTCTCCTCGAACTTGATGCCGGCCGTCGCCGAGAAGTGTTCGCTGATGCGGATCGTGTCCTGCGCGAAGACGTTGGTGAGGTCGATCGTGTGGTTGGCGGGATCGAACGCCAGCGTCGGCGTGTTCGTGATGTCGACGTCGTTGAAGCGTTTGCCGAGACCCCAGACGACCTGGTGCTTCGTGCCGAACGCGACGGTCTGCTGGAACTCGAGGTCGTAGGTGTCGAGCGAGAACGCGACGCCATCGGTCGGGCGGTCGCGCCGCGTTTGGTCGACGAAGGCCTGCAGCCGCGAATCGACGCGCTCGCCGTCGTTCTCCCAGCGGCCGAGCACGTTGAACTGGTTGAACTCGACCTCGGGGTTCGCGCCCATGTTCTGGCCGGCCTGCTGCCAGTCGCCCTGCACGGTGACGTCGTTCGTGTCGTTGCCGGTGTCGTAGCGGAAGCCGCCCTGCACCTTGTGCCAGCGATCGCCGGCGCTCGCGCCGTCCTCGAGTTCGGTGGGTCCCCGGTCGAAAGCCTTCGCGTACACGCGGAACGCGCCATTGGCGACTTCGCCGCCGTAACGCGCGGCCAGCGCGTTCTCGCGGTCGCCGGCCGTGGCGCGGATCGTCGTGCCCTGCGACTCCGCCGCGCGGCGCGTGATGATGTTGATGACGCCGTTCATCGCGTTCGAGCCCCAGAGCGTGGCGCCCGGGCCCGAGATCACCTCGATCCGGTCGACGTCGTCCATGAACACGTCCTGCGCGTCGTAGGCGACGCCGGAGAACAGCGGGTTGTAGACGCTGCGGCCGTCGATGAGGATCAGGATCTTGTTCGAGAAGTTCTGTGCCTCGAGTGCGCCGCCGAAGCCGCGCGCGCCGACCTGGTAGTCGGTGGCGCTGATCTGCGTGACGTGCAGGTTCGGCGCGAGGCGCAGCGCCTCGGGGATGCTCAACGCGCCGGAGCGCAGGATCTCCTCGCGCGTGATCACGTAGATGGACGCCGGCGCGCGCGACAGGCTCTGCGCCGCGCGCGAGACCGACGTGACCTCGACCTTCGCCAGCTGTTCCAGCGACATGTGCGAGAGCTCGGCGATGGGATCGCGCAGCGGCGCGGGATCAGCGGCGAGCGCGAGCGCGGGCATGGCGAGAACCGCGAGCAGGAGCTGGCGCTTCATGGCGCTACCGCCGCGACGCGCTCGCACCGGGCGCAGTCGAGCCGCGCCTGTGGGCGCCGCTCGACGTGGGCCGCGACGGCGAGCAGCGCCGAGTCGATCGTCAGCCGCGCGCGGTCCGCCGCGATCAGCGAGATCTCGAAGCGCACGTTGCGTTTCGCCTCGAGGAAGTTGATGACGCCGCCGGCTTCGAAACCCTTGTCGTCATCGGTGACCAGCAGGATCGGCAGCGTCGCCGCTTTCGTGCGGAATGCGCGCGTCTTCGCGAGACTGCCGGAACCCACATACAGGATGTGTACGCCGTCGACGTCGGAGGGTTTCAGGATGCGGCGGACCTCGGCGGGCTGGCCCCGAACGTTCATGCCGGGAAGGAGTCTGTCCAATTGATCGGCGACGGCATCGGATTCCGCGACGCCAATGACGAAGGTTCCGGCGGGCGCGTCCGCGGGCCACTGGACGTAGGAGGCAAAGCGGAACAGGAAGGCGGCTTTCACGGCGTCCGCCGAGAATACCTGCGCGCGCGCCGGCACGACGCCAAACAAACAAGCTGCCAGCAGCAGAATGCGCGCGAACGATTTCAAGTTGTAGGACGATTCCGATTGCAGAGAACCGAGATTCCTATAAGTAGAAACTCATGACCGCCGAGCGACGTTCCGACTTTGGCCGCCTCTTCCGGGCGCTCGTGTCCATGGGGCACGCGCGGCGCTCGTTGAGCGGCAAGCTGATGATCGTGATGCTCGCCACCACCGCGATCGCGCTCACGGCCGCGGGCGCCGCGTTGTTGTTCACCGATCTGCGCGACAACCGCGCCGCCTGGGCCGACGACCTCGCGACCGAGGCCAGCATCATCTCGCTGGCCGTGCAGCCCGCGTTGTCGTTCAACGACCGGGATGGCGCACAGCGTACCTTGAATGCGCTGCAGGCGCGCGGCTCGATCCAGGTCGCCGGGCTGTACACCACCGACGGCACGCTGTTCGTGCAATACACGCGCCAGGGCGGCGTCGGTGCACCGCTGCGGCTGCCGGACCTCGCGCCCGGCGTGCACGTCGACGGCGGCCGCGTCGAGCTGACCCACGGCATCGTCCAGGGCAGCGAATACCTCGGGGCTATCTACCTGAAGGCGGAGTACGACGTCGGCGGGCGCGTCGTCGCCTATCTATCCGTGCTCGGCGCGGTGATGCTGATCGGACTGGTCGCCGCCCTGCTCGCCGGCGTGTGGCTGCAGCGCGTGGTCAGCCGGCCGATGGAGTCGATGGCCAACGTGGCGCGGCAGATCGTCGAGAGCCGGGATTATTCGTTCCGCGCGGACAAGATCAGCGACGACGAGATCGGCGTCGTCGTCGATGCCTTCAACAAGATGCTGGACGAGGTGCAGGTCCGGTCACGCGCGCTGGAGACCAGCGAGAAGCTGTACCGGGCGATCGGCGAATCCATCAATTACGGCGTCTGGGTCACGGATGCGGACGGCCGCGCCATCTACATCAGCGAGTCCATGCTGAAGCTGATCGGCATGACGGCGGAACAGGCGCGCAACGACGGCTGGGGCCGCGCGCTGCATCCGGACGACGCGGCCGATACGCTCGCCGCGTGGCTCGAATGCGCGCGCACCGGCAACAACTGGTATCGCGAGCACCGCATGATGGGCGTGGACGGGCGCTATCACTACATCCTCGCGCAGGGCGTGCCGATCCGCGACCAGAGCGGGAAAATAGAACGCTGGGCCGGCATCAACCTCGACATCAGCCGGCTGAAGAACACCGAACGCGCGCTGATAGAAGCCGACCGGCGCAAGGATGAATTCCTGGCGACGCTGGCGCACGAGCTGCGCAATCCGCTGGCGCCGATCCGCAACGCCGTGCGCATCCTCGATTCGGATGCAGCCGACGAGCGGCAGCGCAAGTGGGGCCGCGAGGTGATCGCGCGGCAGGTGCATCGCATGTCGCTGCTGCTCGACGACCTGCTGGACGTGTCGCGCATCACGCGCGGGCAGCTCGAGCTGAAGCGCGATTACGTGGATCTGAAGAGCGTCGTCGGCGTCGCGGTGGAGACGGCGCGGCCGTTGCTCGATGCCAAGCAGCACAAGCTCGGCGTGTCGTTGCCGGCGGAGAACGTGAAGCTGGATGCGGATCCGCTGCGCTTGTCGCAGGTGATCGGCAACCTGCTGACCAACGCGGCGAAGTACACGGATCCCGAGGGGAACATCTCGCTGACCGCGCGATTGCAGAATGCCGAGTTGATGATCTCGATCCGCGACGACGGCATCGGGTTGGCGCCGGAAGTGATCCCCGGGTTGTTCACGATGTTCTCGCAGGTGAATTCGGAGATCGATCGCGCGGAAGGCGGCCTGGGGATCGGGCTGGCGCTGGTGAAGGGATTGGTCTCCTTGCATGGCGGGCGGGTCGAGGTGCGCAGCGAGGGGCTCGGGCGCGGCAGCGAGTTCATCGTGCACTTGCCGCATCGCGTGTTGGCGCCGGCGGGCGCGTCGCGCGAGGAGCCGGTAACCGAGGCCGCCAATGCCAGCGTCGTGCGCCGTGCGCGCGTGCTGGTCGCGGATGACAACCGCGATGCGGCGGAGTCGCTGGCGCTGGTGCTCGGGTTTGCGGGATATGAAGTGGTGACGGCGTTCGGCGGCGCGGAGGCGCTGGAGCTCGGTGCGCGCGAGCGGCCGACGGCGGCGATCATCGATATCGGGATGCCGGGGATGAGCGGGCACGAAGTGGCGCGGCGCATGCGGCTCGAGGCCTGGGGCAGACATGCCGCGCTGATCGCCTTGACCGGCTGGGGCCAGGACCAGGACAAGCAGGCCGCGCTGGCGGCCGGGTTCGATGCGCACCTGACGAAGCCGGTGGATCCGGAGAACGTGGAGCGGGTGCTGGCGGAGCTGTTGAGACCCGATGCGCCGCGGCCCGGTGCAAAACCCTCGTCGGATACGGCGAACAGCGCGTGAGTGGCGGTCCAACTACCGCGTTGCGCGGCCCTGCCCTCACGTTCACCGGGGATCCTTTCGTCGACGGAGTCGACGCGACGATGCGGTACGAGAGCGACGCCATCGTCGCGATGGCCGATGGGCTGATCACGCATTTCGGGCCGGCGGACACCGTGCGGGCCGAACTACCGCCCGGGACACATATAAAAGAGTGTGGGCGGGATGCCCTGATCCTGCCCGGGTTCATCGATTGCCACGTGCACTACCCGCAGACGCAGATCATCGGGGCGTACGGCGAGCAGCTGATGACCTGGCTCGACAAATACACGTTCGTGGCCGAGCAGCAGTTTGCGGATCCGGCGCACGCACGGGCGGTGGCGGAGATTTTCCTCGACGAGTGTTTGCGGAATGGCACGACGACGGTCGCGTCGTTCTGCACGGTGCATGCGCAGTCGGTGGATGCGTTCTTCGAGGCGGCGGCCAAGCGCGGCATGCGGACGATCGCCGGGAAATGTCTGATGGATCGGAATGCGCCGGAGGCGCTGCGGGATACGGCGCAGCGCGGGTATGACGAGTCGAAGGCGCTGATCGCGCGCTGGCATGGCAAGGGGCGCGCGTCGTATGCGGTAACGCCGCGGTTCGCGCCGTCGTCGACGCCGGAGCAGATGCAGATGGCCGGGGCGTTGTGGAAGGAATCGTCGGGGACCTATCTACAGTCGCACGTGTCGGAGAATCGGGACGAGGTGGAGTTCGCGCATCGGGTGTACCCGGAGCGCAATGGGTATCTCGACATCTACGATCACTATGGGCAGCTCGGGCCGCGCGCGATCTATGGGCACGGAATCTGGCTGACGGATGCGGAGTGGGCGCGCGTGCACGAGACCGGCACGGCGATCGCGCATTGCCCGACATCGAACATGTTCCTCGGCAGTGGATTGTTCGAGATGCGGAAGGCGAAGCAGAAGGATCGGCCGGTGCGTGTCGGGCTCGCGACGGATGTCGGCGCGGGGACGTCGTTGTCGATGTTGAAGACGATGGGTGCGGCGTATCAGGTGTCGCAGCTGGGTGGGCATCCGTTGTCGGCGCCGTTGATCCTGTATCTCGCGACGCGCGGCGCGGCGCAGGCGCTTTATCTCGAGGACAGGATCGGGAGCATCGCGGTCGGGATGGAGGCGGACCTGGTCGTGTTGAATACGAAGAGCACGGATTTCTTCGAGTTCAGGATGAAGCGGTGCGAGTCGCTGGAAGAGATGTTGTTTGTGTTGATGACGATGGCCGATGACCGCGCGGTGACAAAGACGGTGATTGCAAATCAAACCTAATCAAACTTCATTCCGCGCTGAATCTCATCTCCAACCACCGCTTCCCGTTCCCTTTCTCCAGCGAATGCGCGCAAGAACATCGACGTATCATCAAGCACCTCGTCGACGAGTCCCTTGCGGAAAAGCGACACATAAAGTGCGGCCGCATGTGCTTGGCAATTTATAGATTTTTCTGGATTGAACGCGATATCTGTAAAGGCCTGATATTCGACTATCTTGTTCGCTATTTCCGGTTGCTTTGAAAGCGCCTGGACGTATAGCCAATCATAGAAGGCACGCCGCGGAAGCAACTTCCATCGGTCGCCATAAAACTGAAATGCAATGAGGCGTCCAGAGCTTCGCAAACGAGGGTCTGCTCTTGCCTCTCGAGATCCCACATCTAGCAAATCCGCGTATGGACCTCCGTTCTCAAACACTTTGCTTGCTTGATACGCACTTTCAACACTGAACTCTCTGGCATTGCGCACTGTCTTGATCTGCAAGTTGAACGCGCTCGCGCACACCCCAAGCTCATCACGCGATTTCGAAGAGATTTCGAGAATTCTCTGCAGATCAAACTGCATCCTCGCCGCGCTATGCAGCGAATCTATCGACTTTTGCGACTGGCTTTTCGCCATCCCAGGGTGCCACTGGAAGCTCACAGAACGCTCAATCACGTAACTTCCAGGCAATGTGGATGCGACAAAAACGGGCCTAACTGCCATCAACTATCTCCAGCTCTGAAAGTCTCTTCGCGCATCAAAATATCGACTGTTATCGAGCACTTTATACCGGCCCTCCAACCGCTCTTTGAATTTCTTCCGAACATCCGAATCGTTAAACGCCAAACCTGTAATTAAGTTGGGCTCAATGGTTTCAAATACCAAAACCTCCGCTTGCGGATCAGTCGGATAAGACTCCGGAATCGATAGTTCTTTTCGACTCACAGAACCGCGCTCAGCAAACATTAGCTCAAGAGCTGGCGCACCTTTTCTTTCCTGAATAGGTACGCCGCTAACCTCATTCTTCGCGGCGTTTGTCACGCAGAACGCGCAATCTTTTTTCCACAAAACGCTTGGGTCAACTCCAAGAACCGCCCACTTCGCGTCGCTATTACGCTGCCTAAGTTGATAGAACATCTTGTAGTTTGGAAACGAAATCGAAAGACAGATCGCATCTTGGCCATCGTGTCGATACTCGTCACTAAAAATCGATTCGAACCCTCGGCCCCTACATGCAGTCCTTGTCACGAGACCGTGGGCCAAGATCGAATCAATGTTTTCGACGCGCGTAAAGTGCGTCAAACAGCGAATACCCCTGCTTCTTACTGTTTCTCGAATCGTCATGCGCCTACTCCCATCTGGAGACTAGGCACTATCTAGATGAACCGATCGCCGCACACAATCTACTGCGTCACGCAAGACTCTTAGGGGCGCAGGCCGCTTGCAGTTAGACCGCTATATTTCGTGTGTCTGCACGCCGTTAACGGTTACTCGCTCCAACTTCACGCCTCTCGTGTACTTCACGATGCTCGGCTGACTCACCCCGCCGAACGAACAATCCTTCAATGTGATGTCCTCGACCGGCGCCTTCGGCAACCCCTGCGAATCCAGCACCCGTACCGCGTTCTTCACCCGCAATCTCTCCACCACGATGTTCCTCAACCGCGGCGTGAACGCCCCCTCCGCCCCTTCCTCGTAATTGAAATCACACGTGATCGCCGCGCGCCCCACCTGCCCGACATCGATATCGCGGTAGTAGAAGTTCTCGAGCAACCCACCCCGCAGCGCATTGTTCTTGAACCGGATCGCGTACCAGAGATCCGGACTGTCCATGTGACAGTTCTCCGCATACACCCAGCGCGCCCCGCCGGAGATCTGGCTGCCGACCACTACTCCACCGTGCCCTTCCTTCATCCGGCAGTTCCGCACCAGGATGTTCTGCGACGGAATGCTCAACCGCCGTCCATCCGCATTGCGCCCCGAGTTCACCGCGATGCAGTCGTCGCCCGTGTCGAACGTGCAGTTCTCGATCAACATCCCATTGACCGACTCCGGATCGCAGCCGTCGTTGTTGGGCCCGTGCCCGTAGACGTCCACGCCGCGCAACGTGACGTTCCGGCACATCACCGGATGGATGTTCCAGAACGGCGAATTGCGCACGCGCACGCCTTCGATCAGCACGTTCTCGCATTCATACGGCTGGATGAACGGCGGCCGCAGGTACGCGCCGTCGCCGAACACGCGCTTCTCCACCGGCACCCAGTCCTCGGCCATCTGGAACAGCTTGTTGCGCGCCGGGATCTGCGTCGGCATGCCTTCCTTCCAGCCGTATTCGGTCGTGCCGCCCCACTTGCCCTTCCACGACCACCAGTTGCGCGCGCTGCCCTGACCATCGAGCGTGCCCTTGCCGGTGATCGCTATGTTCTTCTGCCGCCGCGCATAGATCAGCGGCGAGTAGTTCATCAACTCGATGCCTTCCCAGCGCGTGAAGACGATCGGGTAGTTCGACGGGTCCGGGTCGAACAGCAGCGTCGCGCCCTCGTCCACGTGCAGCTCGACGTTGCTCTGCAGGTGCACGGCACCGGTGAGGAACCTGCCCTTCGGCACCAGCACGCGACCGCCACCGGAAGCCGCGCACTCGGCGATGGCCTTCGCGATCGCCGCCGTATTCAGCGTGGCCCCATCCGCCACCGCGCCGTACTTCGTGATGTCGAACACCCGGTCCGGAAACGTCGGCGCCTTGATGTACCGCACGAAATCCGCCGCGCGCTGCCAGGCCTCCTTCGGCGTGATCTCGTCGTACGCCGCGCGCGCCGTGCGGATCAGCGGCAAGGTCGCGAGCGCGCCAGCGCCGCGCATGAAAGTGCGTCGGTTCGTCATCACTCCCCCGTCAGGTGCAGCACGATCTCGCGCGCGGGCGCCGAGTCGCGGTGTTCGAATAGATAGATGCCCTGCCACGTCCCGAGCATCAGCTTGCCTTTCATCACCGGCACCGCGAGCTGGACCTGCGTCAACGCGGTCTTCAGGTGCGCGGGCATGTCGTCCGGCCCTTCGTCGTCGTGCTCGTACAGCCCCTCGCCTTCGGGCGCGAGCTCGTTGAAATACTTCTCGAGATCGCGGCGCACGGCGCTCGCGGCGTTCTCCTGGATGATCAGCGAGGCCGAGGTGTGGCGGCAGAACAGCGTCAGCATGCCGTCGGCGATGCCTTGTTTGCCCACCCACGCGCGCACGTCGCCGGTGAACTCGTGCAGCCCGCGACGCCGCGCGTGGACATCGAGCACGTGCATCGCCTGCTTCATTTCTTCGCCGCCATCAGCTTCTTCACGCCCGCCGGAATCGGCCGGCACGCGCACGCCTTCGCATGCGCGACGTGCCACTTCACGCGCTGTGCCGGCGTCGCGTTCTTCGGCATGCGGTGTTTCTGGTGCCACGCCACGTTCATGCGCGGAATATAAGTCAAATGAAACCGGTTCAGTTGGGCTTAAGGAGCGCCCCCGTAGATTGGGCACCAAGGTAAGGAGAAGCCCATGACGCACACCGACTCACAGATCGCGAACACCCGGAAGGTCTTCGAAGCCTGCGACCTGAACGGCGACGGTTACCTCGACACCGGCGAGTTCCACGTGCTTCTCCAGGCGCTCGACGGTGACGTGTCGATGGAAGAATGCCTGCTCGACTTCGAAGTCGCGGACACCGCCGGCGATGGCTACATCGAGTTCAAGGAGTTCATCGCGTGGTGGACGAACTGACCGCGCCCTTCGCGGACAACACCTTCAATCTCTTCTGCGCGAGCTCGTAACTCGAGGTGAATGAAAACGCCGGATCCTCGGGTGGTTTGACCTTGGCATAGTCGGCCAGCGCGGTGTCGCGCTCGCCGTACTGCTCGGCGATCCGCCCGAACCCATACCAGTAGTCGCTGTTGGGCTTGGTGAGATTCTTCGCGGTCATCGCCTGCAGCAGCATCGAGCGCGCCTCGAGTGTCTTGCCGACCTCCGCGTACGCACATCCGAGCGTGTGCATCGCCGACACCGCACCGCCCTCGCGGCTCTGGCTGGCCCGCATCGCGTTGTCGACGTCGGGCCCGCCTTCGCGATCGAAGAAGAGGCTGTGCCAGGCCGCCAGGTTCGAATCCGACGGCGTCGCGCGCGGATCCGCGAGCAGCTTGATCCCGCGGTCGTACGCGGTCGCGTAGTCCCGTCCGGCGGCGGCGTTCGTCGACCGCGCGCGTAGCGCATCGATGTCGTCCGGCAGGGTCTTCAGGCGTTCGTCGGCCAGCGCATCCGCCTCGGCGACGCGATTCAATGCGCGCAGGTGCATGGACCGCGAACGGAACACGCGCAACGATTGCGGCGCGCGTTTCGCGAGCGCTTCCGTGATCGCCAGCGCGCGCGCGTGATCCCGCAGGCGTTCGTACCCCGACAGCAGCGCGAGTTCGATGGCGTCGACCTGCGCATCGGTGGCGCCGGCCTTCGCCTGCTCGAGCAGCGCGACACCGCGCTCCGCCGTGCTCGGGAGCATCACCCAGATCGACGCGGCCGCGAGCCGCAACGCGTTTGCATCGCCCTGCCGCTGTCCCTGCGCCCAGAACCTCGTCAGCGGCATCGCCGCGTAGGGATCGTCCGAACCTTCACCCGCCGCCGAGGTCTCGCGGATCCACGCGAGCAACGTCGCGGCACCGGCGAGATCGCCCTTCTGCACACGCTCGATGATCTCGGTACCGATCGGCGCCGGCCAGTCCTTGAACGCGAGCACGAGGTACTTGCCGTCTTCCTTGACCACGAACGCGGTCTGCGTGGGCATTCCCATGGCCTGCAGCGTGACGCGGTAACCCGTCGCGTCGTCTCCCGCGAGCTTGAACTCCATGGCCTGGATCGCGACGTCCGTGAGCACGCTGACCGGCAGCCCCGACCGTTGCGCGACGTTCAGCATCCCCTGCGCCGTCTCCTGCTCGGAGCCGCGTTGCTCGTCCGTGAGGCGCGCCCACTCCGCACGGGCATTCCGGCTTTGATAGGCGCCCGGTTGCGTCGCCGCCCTCGTGTTGGTCATCACCGCGACGAACGCTTCGCGCAACACGCCCACGGGAGTGTCCTCCTTCGGCAGGTCCTCGTACTTCCTGGCCAGGCGCAGCGTCTTGACGAGCGTCATCACCGGCGCCGTCGCATTGCCGCTCGCGCCGACCTCGAGCAGCGCCGCGGCGTTCTGGTACTCGCGCAGGCTCATCAACATGTTTCCCGCCGTCGCGGCGGACTGCTTGTAAACGTCCATCGACGAACTGCGTCGCTGCACTTCGGCGAGCGCATGGGCGGTGCCGTTCAGCTGCGCATCGGATGCCATGACCAGCGCGAGCGGCGGCGACTCCAGTGCATTCGCCGCCTCCAGCGCCGCGGCGTACTGCCGGTCGTAGAACAACGCGAAGGCGAGGTTCGACGCGATCTTGAGCTGCTGCCGCTGGTCGCTCGTCAGTTGCCGGTAGGCGGCGATCGCGCCTTTCAGGTCCGCGCCCGTGCCGTAGCGCATGCCATGGTCGTTGTGCTCGAGCAGGATGGCGTAGTTGCCGACCAGTGCGTGGTCGTCGTGATCCAGCGAGATCGCCGCGCGGTAGGCAGCCGCGGCGCCCGGATAGTCGGCACCGTCGACATGCCAGCGGCCGATCGAATCGTATTGCAGGATCACCGCCTGCCTCGATCGCGCCAACGCCAGCTTGGGATCCAGCTTGATGGCGGTCGCGACTTCGGCGCGCGCCGCATCACCCATGCCGGCCTCGATCAGCGCTTCGGCGCGCCGCAGGTGCTGTATCGGATCCTTCGGGTGCTGTGCGACGAGCTCGCGATACCGCTGGAACGCTTCGCGCCCCTGCCCCTGCGAGTACAGCGCGTGCGCCTTCAGGTTGAACTTGATCGAGACGGAATCCCGCTCGAGCATGGTGGCGACTTCCTCGCGCGCCTTGCGGTACTCGTCGGGCGTGAAACGCCGTTGGCGCGTATCGAGCTTGAGCTCGGCCTTCACGGCACCGTCCGGATCGACCGAATAGCTCTCGCTGAACGTCAGTGCGCCCAGCGACCGCGTCGCGTTGTCCGGCAGCGACGCCGCCTCGAATCCGGCCGGCGGCACGATCCGGTAGTTCCAGCGCACCGAGAACGGCCGCGGCAGTAGATAGTCGAGCGTGCGCTTCTTCTCCGGGTGCGTCGCCTTCGCGTTCTGCTCGTCCGTCCGTTCGCGCGTGCGGAAGTCGTACGGCAACGTGCGGAACATGCCGTCGATCGGGATGTACAGCACGGCGTCGTTGAGCGACGTGTAGCCGCGCGAGGCCTTTTCGCCGTCGAGCGTCAGGCGGAAGGGAACCGCGAAATCCTTCGGATCCGAGCGATCCGACTTGCTCATGCGTTCCGCCGAATATTCGGACTTGATGTAGTCGGTGAGCTCCTCGGCCGTCTGCTTGGCGCGGATGTCGGCATAGGCGCGGCGATAGTCGGCCTCGAACGTGCCCTGCGGCGTCGAGATTTCGGTCACCGCCGCGGGGCCGTAGTCGGCCAGCCGGATCTCGCGCTTTTCCTCGAGCACGTTGTCGGTGGACGACGTCTCCGGGATGCGGGTGAGCGCGGTCGATTCCGGAGCGACGATGAGCGCGAGCCGGCCGCGGTCGGCGTCGGGCACCTGGTTGAGGCGGGAGGTCTCCGCCGTCGCATCGATCCACAACGCCGGCTCGCCCGGCACGTAGACGATCGCGTGATTGAACAGGCCCATGCCCGGCAGCTCCGCGATCGAATCGGCGGTGCCGTCGACGTTGAGCAACGCGAGCGTGGCCGGAATGTCGGCCGCGCGCAGCAGCGATACGAGCAGCAGAGACTTGTCCTTGCAGTCGCCGTAGCGGCGCGCGAGTGTCTCCGCCGGTGTGTGCGGAATGACGCTCGACTGGTCGAACTCGATCCCGGTGTAGCGGATCTCGCGGTTCAGGTACTCGACCAGCGCCGCGACTTTCGCCTCGCGTCCCGTGCGGCCGTTGGTCAGCCGCTGGGCCAGCTCGTTGACGCTGGTGTTCTTCAACCGCTCCGCGACGATCGCCGAATAGGCCTGCGCGAGTTCCTGCCAGGACTTTCCCGTCGAGAACGTCAGCGTCGCTTTCTGATACTGATCGCCCGGGACGTTCTCGACGTAGTCCAGGTACGCCGGCGCGGGCGCGCCGTCGAAGACCCAGCGCTGGCGGCCGTCCGCGGTCGAACGCGTGGTGGTCACGCGCGGCGCGGCGTCCAGCCGATGACGCAGCGGGATGGAATCCGGCGCCTCGAGGATGACGCGGCGATGCTCGATGGGTTGCCCGATCTCGAACAGCGATCGGCGGACATTGCCCGCACCCACGAACGGCAGCCGCTCCTTGAGCACGATCTCCGTCTCGACGACGGCGCCCGGCGCGTAGCCCGGCAGCGGCGCACGCAGCACGCGCTCGTCGCTGTAGGTAGCGGAGTCACCCGAATACGCGGGCGACTCCGAGATGGTCGACGCATCCAGCGTGTACACGGTGCCATCGGCCGCGACGACGCGCGCGCGCATCTGCGGCTTGTCTTCGCGCCAGGGCGACCAGTGGATGTCGAGCTCGTCCCAGCCGTCGTCCGCGCCGGCCGCGCCGAGGACCTTATAGACGAAGCGTTGCGTGTAGACGTTGCTGCCGTCGGCGTCGAACGAATATTTCTCCTGCAGCTCGACGATGCTGATCACCGTGCCGTCGGGGACGCGGACCGCGGATGCCGCCGCGTACAGCGCCTGGGGCGACAGCGAAAAAGCGTCGGCGTCCGCCAGCGACTCGGCCGCGACGGCGGGCGATTGGCTGGCGAGCAGCAGGCAGAGCGGGACGGACAGGAGCCGGAGGGTGCGACGAATCGGGGCGAAAGACCGCGTCATGCCGTGTTCCATTTTCGTTCTTGTTGTACGGTGGCGCCCCCGGCCGGAGTTGAACCGACGACCTACCGCTTAGGAGGCGAACCACGTTGGCATTCCGCAACGTTGCACAGTGTGCCTAACTATTCGCCTTTCCCTTGAGCGGCAATGACTTGCGGTTAAATCGACCCCAAAAGCCGTAGCGCTTGATTGCAGACTATAGCGGTTTCCTGCCTACACAGTGCCTACATGGAGCCGCTATGCAACGCCCCGAGTCGTTCACCGAAAACCGCGTCCAGTCGCTGCCCGCGCCGAGCGTGGGCTACACCCAGTTCTACGAAGGGAAGACGCCCGGCTTCGGCCTGCGTGTGACGAGCGCGGGCGCCCGCAGCTACACCTTCGACGGCCGAGTGAATCGCCGCACCTTGCGCGTCACGATCGGTGACGCGCGCACGTGGAAACTCGCCGACGCTCGGAAGGAAGCGAAGCGGCTGGCCACTCTCTGCGACAGCGGCGTTGATCCACGCGAAGAGAAGGCCGCACAACAGGCGCAGGCGGACGCCGCACGTGTGGAAGCCCAGCGCCGCGACCTCGTCATGGCGGGCGTGTGGGACGGCTACGTGACGGGCAATCGCGAGCGTTGGGGCGAGCGTCACTACGCGAACCATTGCGCCCTCGCCCACGCTGGCGGCGAGAAAAAGAAAAGGCGCGGCGGCAAGGGCCTGACCATCCCGGGCCCGCTCGCATCGCTCATGGCGCTGAAGCTGTCAGAGCTGACCGGCGAGCGCATCGCGTCGTGGCTCAAGCGCGAATCCCGGCAACGCCCGACCAGCACCGCGCAGGCGTTCAGAGCGCTGCGGGCGTTCATCCGCTGGTCGCAGGACGTGCCCGAGCTGCGCGGCGTGGTTCCCGCCGATGCGTACACCACACGCGCCGTCCGCGACGTGGTGCCGAAGGCCCGCACGAAGGAAGGCGACTGTCTGCAGGTTGAACAGCTGCCGGGCTGGTTCAAGGGCGTGCGCGGTCTCTCGAACCCGGTGATCAGCGCCTACCTGCAGGCGCTGCTACTGACCGGCGCGCGCCGCGAAGAGCTGGCAACGTTGCGCTGGGAAGACGTGGACTTCACGTGGAATAGCCTTACGATCCGCGACAAGGTGGAAGGCCGTCGCACAATCCCGCTCACGCCGTTCGTTGCTTCGCTGCTGAAGCCGCTCGCCCGGAAGAACGAATGGGTCTTCTCCAGCGCCACGGCCAAGGGCGGCCGAATGGTGGAGCCGCGCACCGCGCACAATCGCGCACTGGAACGCGCCGAGATTCCCCACGTGACGCTCCACGGCCTGCGCCGCAGCTTCGGCACGCTTGCGGAATGGGTGGAGCTGCCTACCGGCATCGTCGCGCAGATTCAGGGCCACGCGCCTTCTGCGCTTGCGGAGAAGCACTACCGACGCCGGCCGCTCGATCTGCTGCGCGCGTGGCACGAGAAGTTAGAGGCGTGGATTCTCGACAAGGGCGGCGTCCCGTTCGTGAAGCCCGGCGAGAAGAAGACGCTGGGCGTGGTCGATAGCGACGGCACGGTGAAGGCGGCCTAGCCGTGGCGAAGAAGAAAAAGCCGCCTCCGAAGCGTCAGCGCGATCTGGTGCGGGAGTTTGAACAGGCCGTAGCCGACGCTGGCGCGTCGTTTGAAATTGATCCGACGGAGACCTACGAACAAGCCGCTGCGCGGGTGAAGGCGTACCTGCGAGCCCACACAACCGCGATCCCACGCATGATGGCTACGCTGAAGGCGCGAGAGCGAGGATTTGCGCGCAGTGCCGGGCGGGCAGCTAGTGGTCGCGCTCCGGCCCGTACGCGAACGCTCTGCGATGCGCTCGCAAGACAGTTTCCCCGGGATATCGCTCGCTTCAAGAGTGGCAAGCCGTTGCCTGAATCGCGGCTGCGCGAAATGGTGCGCGCCGTCACCGGCACGAAGCGCCCGCCATCACTCGACGCACTGCGTCGCCAGCTCACACGGCAATTTCGAGACGGGGAGAAAGCTGCTGCACTCCGTAATCGCGAACGCACCGGCGGTAGTGTCGCGAAGCGTCTGGACGTTCGCCACGGGGTGATCCAACCCCCTCCGCCGCTCGACATCTACGAACTATTCCCCGGCCTTCGGCTGATAAAGGTCCTTAAATAAGTGTGTCCGTGGCGCCTTTGGCGCCATGCTCTGATGTTCTCCATGGCGGCGCGACATGCCGCACAATACTGGAGAGCACCGTGACCACCGAAGAGATTGCCGCCGAGTCGCGCAAACTGTGCGCCGCCAACGGCGTCCGCCACACGGTCGATACCGCGACTTTCGCGAGCATGATCGGCCGAAGCCCTCAAACCCTGCGCCGCTGGGCCTGCTACGGCTCGGGCCCCGTGAGCCCCGTCCGGGTCAATGGCCGCCTTCGCTGGGCCACCGACGACGCTCGCAAGATTCTCGGCGTCGCCGAAGCTGCCGCCTAACTATGGCCGCGCACTCCGCCGAACGGATCGAAGCCATTCGACGCGGCCTCGCGTATGACCCGCGCGTGTCGAAGCCTGCGACGCACATCCCGCGCGCACTGCAGTTGTTAGGGCGCCCCGAGCTGCACGCCCGCTCGCTCCACGTGGCTGCTATCCACCGTGAACTTTCGAAGCTGGCCAAACGACTACAGCCGGGCAGCGACGAGCACGCGGCCGTCCGCTTCGTGCTGTCGCGCAGCCCCATGGCGCTGCGGAAGTGGCTCGTGCGGCACCGGGAGACGATCGCGGAGCCCACAAACGCGAAAGGCGCCCCGAATCGGGAACGCCTCTCATAGGTGTCATACATGAACAGACAAATAGACGCTACCACGGCGATTCCCGCGCGGCCAACAATTACTCTCAAAGGCGCGCGTGTACGCATCCCCGAAGTGTTCGTGGTGTGGGGCATGGCTGCACGGTGCAAGCGTCCCAGCAAGCGCTACGACAACGAACGTGTCGCGCTCGCCGAGGCCCAGCGCCTTGCCGATCGGCACCCGGGCGAATCCTTCCACGTGTACAAACTGGCCCTCGTCGGTCGTCGGGGTGCCGAATGACGCCGGCACGTCCCAGCCCTTCCGTCTACCACGGCGATGCACACGAAGACGGCCGCTACTACCACGCGTTTTCCGACACCTTCCAACCGGCTGCGAATTTCTTCACCACTTCGCGGCACACGCTGGCCGAGCACTTCGACCGCTACGGCTGGCGCGCAGAGGATGCGCGCCGCAGCCCGATGCCTTTCGGCCGGAAGAATCTCTTCGTGCAGACACTTTTCCGCGACGGCGAGCCCAGCAAGCGCGAGCTGAACCGCGTGGCTGCAGTCACGATGGCTCTGCAGGGGATCGGCGTCTGCGCCTCGTGTACGACGACGCTCCACGACCGCGCAGCGGTGTTCTGCGAGAGGTGCGCCCGCTAGCGCTCCGACTAACAACTTCCGTAGCCGCGCGGCGGTGTCGGGACCTCTCACGGCGGGGTCCCGGCACTGGCCGCAACGCTCTAACAATTTTAGACGAGATTTCACGCCGTGAATCAGATCCCGCTTTTGCACTCGATCGCGCACGAACGCCGTTTCGTAGCCTGCATCATCCTTCCCCGCGCCGACGGCAAGACCGACAAAATCCCGTGCAACGCTGCCGGCGTCCAGATCGACGGGCAGGACCCTAACAACTGGTTCACCTTCGACGAAGCCGCAAGCATCGCGCAGTGCGCGTTCGCAGCGCAGGGCGAGCAATACCGCACGGCCGTGGGGGTGGTGATCTTCGAGGGTGGCGGGCTCTTCTGCGTGGACGTAGACGGCGCCCTGCATGATGGCCAGTGGTCGCCGCTCGCGCTCGATATCGTCGGCCGCTTCCCGGACGCGTATGTGGAAATCAGCCAGAGCGGCGTCGGCCTGCACGTGATCGGTCGTTGCGCGACGGACTTCCCGAAGCACCGCGTGAAGCGCAAGGGGCTCCAGCTCGAGATTTACACCCGTTCGCGCTTCATCCTGCTGACGGGCACGAGTGCGATCGGCGACGTGTCCACGGAGCACACGGCCGCGCTGGTTGAGACGATCCGTGCCTATCTACCCGAAGATTTAGGAGAGTCGAGCGACGGGTGGCGTGATGGACCGTTGGCCGGATACGCGGGACCAACCGACGACGCCGAGCTGATCCAGCGCGCTCTCAACTCGCGCTCCGCTTCGAGCGTGTTCGGCGGTGGCGCCAGCTTCGCCGACCTCTGGAAAGGCAATGACGCCGCGCTGGCTCGCGCGTTCCTTTCCAGCTCGGGCGACGTGTACGACCGCAGCGGCGCCGATCAGGCGCTGGCGAATCACCTCGCGTGGTGGACTGGCGGCCATCACGAGCGCGTTCTGCAGCTCATGCAGTCGTCGGGTCTCGTGCGTCCGAAGTGGGAGCGCGAAGGCTACCTGCGCGCCACGGTGTCGAAGGCGTGCGCCAGCATCGCGCGGCGTGGCGAATTCTACAGACCATCGGGTGTTCCCTCGGGAACAGTCGCGCCACCCCCTCCCCCGCCTCCTAACGGACTGCTGCAAACCCCGGACAGCACCTTCAACCCGGCCGCGCCGTATGAAGCCGCGAAGACTTTCGTCAACGCCGGCATCTTCCCGTCGCTCAAGTGTTGGCAGGGCGAGTTCTACGACTACCGCAATGGCATCTATGGACCGCTGTCGCACGAGGCGATCCGCGCCGCGCTCTATCCGTTCGTGCAGGCATCGGGGCACACGCCGAACCGCAACAACGTCTCCAACATTCACGACGCGTTGAAGGCCGCCGCGCACCTGCAGGACTCGATCCAGCCGCCCGCGTGGATAGACGACCCGCTGCGGAAGATTCCCGGCCTGATCGTTTGCAAGAACGGCATGTTCGACCTCGACAGCGGCGCGCAATTTCCGCTCACGCCCAACCTGTTCTCGCTGAACGCGCTGCCCGTGGAATACGACCCGAACGCGCGGGCCCCGGAGTGGCAGAGATTCCTAGCTAGCGTGTGGGGCCACGATCCGCAGAGCATCGAAGCGTTACAAGAGGTGTGCGGCTTGCTGCTGACGCCATACACCGGCTTCCAGAAGCTGTTCCTGATCTGCGGCCCGCGCCGCTCGGGCAAGGGCACGATCCTGCGCGTGATGCGCGCCGTGCTTGGCGGCACCGACAACGTCGCATCACCGACGCTCGGGAGCCTCGCGGGACAGTTCGGCCTGCAGCCCCTGATCGGCAAGCTGGCGGCCTTCGTTGGCGACGTGCGGCTGTCTCCGAAGGTGGACCAGTCGGTGCTCGTGGAACGGCTGCTGTCGATCACCGGCGAAGACAACATTTCGATTCCACGGAAGCACACCACCGACTTCGACACGAAGCTGACGGTGCGCTTCGTCTTCTCGTCGAACGAAGTCCCACGGCTCGCGGATGCCAGCGGTGCCGCCGCGTCGCGCTTCATCGTCCTGGCCATGACCGAGTCGTTCTACGGCCGCGAAGACTTGGGCCTGCAGGATCGGCTGCTGGCCGAGCTGCCCGGCATCCTCGCGTGGTGCGTCGAAGGCCGACGGCGCCTGATGCAGCGTGGCCGCTTCGTACAGCCCGAGTCGGCACGTCAGCAGATCAAGCACCTTGAAGACCTCGGGGCGCCCGTCAACGTCTTCCTGCGCGAGATGTGCAGGGTAGCCCCCGGTGCGACGGTTTCGGTGGAGGCGATGTTTGACGCGTGGCGGACGTGGTGCGCGCGTGCCCATCGGGACCCGGGAGATTCGCAGGCGTTCGGCCGCGATCTTCATGCAGCCATTCCCGGGCTGGTCGTTCGTCGTCCGCGTGTTGATGGTGAACGCCAGCGCGTCTACGAAGGGATCGGGCTACAGGACGGCGCGCTGTTCGGCGTGCGGGCGTGAGTGGTCCGCGATGGTCCGCGACCCAACCCATTGCAAGCAACACCAGATTATTGACAGCAGATAGAGAACATAGAGTG
>DATJTW010000082.1:0-72189 GCA_035502995.1 Steroidobacteraceae bacterium
AACGTTCTTGACTCTCAAATCCCGAGAGTTTCCAGCGCTCCGCGACCAACCCTTGTCACCTGCGGCGGCGTCACCGCGAGATCGACGACGGTGGTCGGCTCGATGCCGCAATGACCGCCGTCCAGCACGCAATCCACTTGATGCTCGAGACGGTTTCTGATCTCGCGTCCGTCCGTCAACGGCAGCTCGTCGCCGGGCAGCAGCAACGTCGAGCTCATGATCGGTTCGCCCAGCTCGGCGAGCAGCAGGCGCGGCACCTCGTGATCCGGCACGCGGATGCCGATCGTGCGGCGCTTCTCGTGTTGCAGGCGCCGCGGCGTCTCCTTCGTCGCGGGCAACAGGAAGGTGTACGGCCCCGGCATCGCGGCCTTCAGCATGCGGAACTGCCAGGTTTCGACCTTGGCGTATTTCGCGATCTCGGCGAGATCGCGGCACACCAGCGTGAAGTGGTGATGACGATCCGCGTCGCGGATGCGGCGGATCCGGTCGAGCGCGTCCTTGTCGCCGATGTGGCAGCCGAGCGCGTAGCAGGAATCCGTCGGGTAAACGATCAGCCCGCCCTCGCGCACGATCTCGACGGCGCGCCGGATCAGCCGCAGCTG
This sequence comes from Steroidobacteraceae bacterium, assembly GCA_035502995.1. Classification (GTDB taxonomy): domain Bacteria; phylum Pseudomonadota; class Gammaproteobacteria; order Steroidobacterales; family Steroidobacteraceae; genus CADEED01. The sequence goes on from DATJTW010000082.1 coordinate 603, forward strand.
GGGATTCTGGGGATGCAGCTCGAAGTACTGGCTCACGACATTTATGATACGCGCCCGCTTTCGCCCGCCGGCCCGGGTGCGACAGAACCTTCCTACGATGCAAACGCTGATCGAACTCGCCCCGCTCATCGCCTTCTTCGGCGTCTTCAAATGGGGCGGCGGCATCTACCCCGCCACCGCCACGCTGATGGTCGCGATGGCACTGCTGCTCGCCTGGGACTGGCTGCGGACCCGCAAGATCCCGCAGATGCACCTGGTCAGCGCCGTGCTGGTCTGGGTGTTCGGCACCGCGACGCTGCTGTTGCGCGACGTGCGTTTCCTGCAATGGAAGGCCACGGTGTTCTACGGCATCGTCGCGCTCGCCTTCGCCGGCACCGTGTGGATAGGCCGCATGACCCTGCTCGAACGCCTGCTCGGCAAGAACCTGCCCGAAGGCGTGACCGTCACGCCCGCCACCTGGCGCAACCTCTCGCTGCTCTCCGCGGCCTTCTATGCGCTGCTGGGCGCCGCGAATCTGTGGGTCGCCTTCACCTTCAGCCTGTCCACCTGGGTCGCGTTCAAGACCTGGGCGGTGGTGCCGCTGATCTTCGTGTTCACCGCCGGCCTGATTTTCTGGCTGATGCGCGGGCACAAGGAGCCGGCCGCGTGAGCACCCGCATCGACCGGCTGCGCGCGGCCTTGCAGAGTCTCGCGCCGACACAGCTCGAGATCCGCGACGACAGCGCCAAACATGCCGGCCACGCCGGCGCGCGCGAGGGCGGCCATTTCCACGTGGTCATCGCTGCGCCGGGATTCGCCGGGGTGGCGGCACTGGAACGCCACCGGATGGTCTATGCTGCCGCCGCCGAATTGACGGGCCGCGACATCCACGCGTTGTCGATCGACGCGCGCGTGCCCTGAAAATCCTGAGAAATCAGAAAAGACAATTCCTCAACCTCTTGAGAGATCAAATGAAAGTCACCCGCATTCTGGCGCTGGCCGCGGTCGTCGCGCTCGCCGCCTGCTCGAAGAACGCCACCGACAAGCCGGCGGACGCCGCCGCGACGCCGGCCAAGCCGCCGCTCGTCACCGTCAACGGCAAGGCGATCAGCCAGGAGCTGTACGAGGACTATGTGAAAGCCGTGGCCGGCAAGCCCTCCTCCGAGCTCTCGCCGGAAGACCGCGAGCAGATCAAGGAGAACCTGGTGCGCATCGAGCTGATCGCGCAGCAGGCCGAGAAGGACGGATTGACGAAGGATCCCGAGGTCGCGACGCGCCTCGAGCTCTCGCGCCTCAACCTGCTGCAGCAGGCCTCGGCGCAGAAGTACCTGAAGGAGCGCACGCCGACCGAACAGGAGCTGCGCGCCGAGTTCGAATCGCAGCTCGCGTCGACGCCGATGGTCGAATACCACGCGCGCCACATCCTCGTGAGCAGCCCGGAGAACGCGCAGAAGGTCATCGACCAGCTGAACGGCGGTGCCGACTTCGCCAAGCTCGCGAAGACGCTGTCGAGCGACAAGGCGTCCGCGGTCAAGGGCGGCGACCTCGACTGGTTCTCGCCGGGCACGATGGTCAAGCCGTTCGCGGCCGCCGTCGCCACGCTGAAGCCGAACGAATACACGAAGACGCCGGTGCAGACGCAGTTCGGCTGGCACGTGATCCAGCTGCTCGGTACGCGCGATCGCGCCGCGCCGACCTTCGACTCCGTCAAGGAGCAGCTCAATCAGATCGTGATGACGAAGAAGTTCAAGGCCTATTCGGACGAGATGATGAAGACGGCGAAGATCGATCCGCCGCTGGCGTCCACGCCGGCCGCGGAGCCCGCCGCGGCGCCGGCTGCCGCCCCGGCCGAGGCGCCGAAGACGAACTAGTCGACGATCATTCCGGCGGGAGCCGCGTCTCCAGGACCTTCTGGAGCGCGGCCTCGTCGAGAATCCGCACGCCCAGCGACTGCGCCTTCGCGAGCTTCGAGCCCGCGTCCGCGCCCACGACCAGGAAGCTGGTCTTCTTCGAGACGCTGCCCGAGACCTTCGCGCCCAGCTCGCGCAGTGCCTCTTCCGCCGCTTCCCGTTTCAGCTCGACCAGCGTGCCGGTGATGACCACCGTCAAGCCGGCCAGCGGCAAGGTGGCCGCGCGCTGCACGTCGATGTCCTTCCAGGCGACGCCGCTGGCCCGCAGCCGCGCGATGACGTCACGCGCCATGGGGTTCGCGAAGAACTTCTCCACTTCGGCCGAGACGATGGGACCGACGTCCGGCGTTTCCTCGATGCGCGCGGCGTTCGCCGCCATGAGGTCGTCGAGATTGCCGAAGTTCTCCGCCAGCGCACGCGCGGTGGATTCGCCGACCTGCGGAATGCCCAGGGCGTACAGGAAGCGCGGCAGAGTCGTCGCGCGGCTCTTCGCGATCGCGTCGACGACGTTTTTCGCCGACTTCTCGCCCATGCGCTCGCGCTCCGCGAGGAACGCGGCCTGCAGATCGTAGAGATCGGCCGGGGACTTCACGGTGCCGTCGTCGACCAGCTGCTCGATGAGCTTCTCGCCGAGCCCCTCGACGTCCATCGCGCGGCGCCCGGCGAAATGCATGACCCACTCGGCGCGCTGCGCGCGGCACGCGAGCACGCCGCCGGTGCACTTGTACACCGCCTGGTCCTCGAGCCGCGTGACCGGCGAGCCGCACACCGGGCAGCTCGACGGCATGACAATGTCGCGCGCGTCGGCGGGCCGCTTCTCGGGTAGATAGCGCGCGACCTCGGGGATGACGTCCCCGGCGCGGCGCACGACGACGGTGTCGCCGATCTTGAAGCCCTTGCGCGCGACCTCGTCCATGTTGTGCAGCGTCGCGTTGCTGACGGTGACGCCGCCGACGAACACCGGCTTCAGCTTGGCCGCCGGCGTCAGCGCACCGGTGCGGCCGACGTTGAAGACGACGTCTTCGAGGATCGTCAGCTCCTCGTCCGCCGGGAACTTGTGGGCCAGCGCCCAGCGCGGCGCACGCGAGACGAAGCCGAGCTTCTCCTGGTCGGCGCGGCTATCTACCTTGTAGACGACGCCGTCGATCTGGTAAGGCAGGCGTGCCCGGCGCGCGCCGATGTCGCGGTAGTAGGCGAGGCATCCCTCGATGCCCTGGACCTTCTTCGCCTCGGGGCAGGTGCGCAGTCCCCACTGGTTGAGCGCCGGCGCGAGCTGGCTCTGCAACGGCGGGATGCCCTCGCCTTCGACGATGCCCAGCGAATAGAAGTAGAGATCGAGCGGCCGGGTCGCGGTGATTTTCGGATCGAGCTGCCGCAGGCTGCCGGACGCCGCGTTGCGCGGATTCACGTAGGTCTTGTCGCCGCGCGCCGCGGCGTCGCGATTCATCTTCTCGAAGCCGGCGAAAGGCAGGAACACCTCGCCGCGCACCTCGAGCAGCGCCGGCGGTTTGCCGCGCAGCCGGCGCGGCACGCTGCGGATCGTCGCGACGTTCGCCGTCACGTCCTCGCCGGTGACGCCGTCGCCGCGCGTCGCGGCGCGCTCGTACACGCCGTTGCGATAGAGCACGGAGATCGCGAGACCGTCGAGCTTGGGCTCGGCGGCGTAGTCGATGGGACCCTCGACGCCGAGGCGCTCGCGCACCTTGCGGTCGAAATCGAGCAGGTCTTCGTCGTTGAAGCCATTCGCCAGCGACAGCATCGGGATCGCGTGCGTGACTTCGGCGAACTCGGGCGAAGCCACGCCGGCGACGCGTTGTGTCGGTGAATCCGGCGTGACGAGATCGGGGTGTGCCGCTTCGAGCGCACGCAGCTCGTTCATCAGCCGGTCGTACTCGGCGTCCGGGACCGACGGCTCGTCGAGGACGTAGTAGCGGTAGTCGTGGCCGCCGATCTCTTCGCGCAGTTGCTGCGCGCGCCGTGTGTCGGCCGGTGCGGCGCTCACGACTCGCCGGCGGCGCGCGCGGTGGCCGGTCCGTCGAGCGACTGGCGGAGGCGCGAGATGCGCTGCGACGTCAGCTCTTCGCCGTGCTGGTCGGTCATCTGGCCGTCGAGACGCTCGGACAACTGCCGCGCGGCGTGCACGAGCTCGTCGAACGTTTCGCGCTCGGGCATCGGGCCGGGCAACACGGCGAACAGGTTGATGCCCGAGAAGCGCTGCGAATCCATGATCGACGGATCGAACGTGCCGGGCTGCGCCAGCGCCGCGGCGCTCAGCACGACGCGACCGTCCGGGTCCGGCAGGTGGAAGATGTCGAGCGGGCCGTGCCAGAAACCCGCGCTCGCGAACGCCTGGCGCAGGTTGCGGCCCGGGAAGCGCGGCTCCTTCACCGGCAACACGCGCAACGTGACGATGCGGCGCTCGTTCTCCGGCGGCCAGGCGAGCGAGAGCGTCGGGCCCTGTGCGGCGGACGTGTCGAACTCGATCGTGCGGACTTCGGAGATCTCGTCGTCCTGGCCGATGTATGGCTCGTCGTGCGTGCGCAGGATCGATTGCGTCGAGGTGTTCTCTAACGGCCGCTCGTCCGGTTGTACGTCGCCGGCCGGCGCATCGACGGCGATATCGGGCGACACCGCGATGCCGCCGGAATCGCGCGGCCCCGCCTTCGCGGCGCTGCGCAGCTCGATGACCGGCAACGTGTCGGGCACGCTGCTGCGCGTCTCGCGCGCCATGCTGATCTCGGGCAACGGCAGCGACGCGCGCGCGGTGACGGCGGGCGCATCCGCGGACGAATCCTCGCGCGACACGCTGGCCATGGGCCGGTCGCGGCGCGAGCGCCACCATTCGACACCCGCGATGCCGGCGATCAGCAGGACGCCGGCGATCAGGAGGATGACGCGAAGCTCGGGCATCTCTTGCGCGTCAGGCCGTCGCCAGGCGCACCGCTTCGTCGACGTCGACCGACACGAGCCGCGAACAGCCCGGCTCGGTCATCGTGACGCCGAGCAGCTGCGAGGCCAGCTCCATCGTCGCCTTGTTGTGCGTGATGAAGATGAACTGCACGCGCTCGGACATCTGCTTCACGATGTCGCAGAAGCGGCCGACGTTGTGCTCGTCGAGCGGCGCGTCGACCTCGTCCAGCAGGCAGAACGGCGCGGGATTCAGATCGAAGATCGAGAACACGAGCGCGACCGCGGTCAGTGCCTTCTCGCCGCCGGAGAGCTGGTGGATCGAGCTGTTGCGCTTGCCCGGCGGGCGCGCCATGACGGCGACGCCCCCCTCGAGGATGTCTTCGCCGACGATCTCGAGATACGCGTGACCGCCGCCGAACAGCTTCGGAAACTTCTCCTTGAGGCCGTTGTTGATGCGCTCGAACGTGTCTTCGAAACGCGTGCGCGTTTCCTTGTCAATCTTGCGCATCGCTTCTTCGAGCGTGTTCAGCGCGGCGGTGACGTCCTCGAACTGGCGGTCGAGGTATTCCTTGCGCTCGGACGACTCCTTGAGCTCGTCGATCGCGGCGAGATTCACCTGGCCGAGCTTCTCGAGGTCCGCGCGGGCGCTGGCCAGCGATTCCTCCCAGACCTGCACGACAGCATCCGCGGCGAGACCGGCGAGGATCTCCGCGAGATCGAAACGCGTCGCGGCGAACTGCTCGACCAGACCTTCGCGGCGCACGCGCGATTCCTGCGCGACGAGACGCGCCTGCTCCATCGCGGCGCGCGACGAGTTCACGCGGTTCTCGGCGTCGAGGCGCTTCTCGTCGAGCTCGCGCAGCGAGCCGTCGGCGTCTTCGAGCGCGCGGCGCTCGGTGGACAGTTCGGTCTCGACCTCGAGACGGCGCGCGAGGAAATCGCGCAGCTTGCTCTCGAGCTCCACGATCGGAGCATCGCCGTCGGCGAGCGCGGCCTCGAGTTCGCCGCCACGCGTTTGCGTCTGCGTGCGCTGATCGGCCATGCGCTTCAGGCCGACGCCCATCGAGTTCTCGCTCGAACGGCGCGACTCGATGCGGATCAGCAGGTCGCGGCTCGCGAGCTGCGCGGCCTGCCAGCGGGCGCGCGCGGATTGCACGGCCTCGCGTCGTTCCTCGCGCTCGCCTTCCAGCGCGACGCGGCGCGAATCGAGCGCGTCGATCGCGACCAGGCCGCGATCGAGCTCGGCGCGCGCGCGCGCCAGCGCATCCTGCGCGAGCCCGTGCTCACGCGTGACTTCGGCGGCCTCTTCCTCGAGGCGCTCGCGGCGCACGGTGGATTCCTGCGAACGCGCACGCTCGCCTTCGAGCTGGCCCAGCAGGTCGGCGTGATCGCGATGCGCACCCTGGATGCGGCTCTGCGCGGCGTCGCGTTCGCGCTCGGCCAGCGCCAGCTGTTCGCGGCACGCGGCCAGCTGCGCTTCGCGCTCGCGGGTGTCTGCTTCGCTGCGCGCCAGCTCGGCACGCAGCGTCTTCATGCGCTGCTCGCGTTCGAGCACGCCGGAGTGCGGGTCGCCGCCGCGGTTCACGCGCAGCCAGTCGTTGCCCAGCCACTCGCCGGTACGCGTGATGACCGACTCGTCGCTGGCGAGCTCGCGGCGGATGCGCAGCGCCTCGCCGAGCGTCTCGGCGAGACGCACGCGGGACAGCAGCCGAACGATGGCCGACGGGCCGCTGACGACACCGGACAACATGCCCGGCGTGCCATCGGCATCGAGGTGACCGCCACCCTGCAGCAGCGAGACGCGGCCGACCGGCAGCGACGGCAACACGTCGGCGACTTCATCCAGTTCGTCGACGCACAAGGCCTCGAGGTAATCACCGAGCGCAGTTTCGACGGCGCGTTCCCAGCCGCCCGTGACCGCGAGTTGCGCCGCGAGGCGCGGCTTCTGGCCGAGCCCGGAAGAATTCAGCCACTCGGCGGTGCGCGAATCGCCGCGACCCAGCGCGGCCTTCTGCAACGCCTCGAGCGAGACGACCTCCGCGCGGCGCTTCTCGCGATCCTGGCGCGACGACTCGAGCTTGCCTTCCGCCTCGAACTGCGCGGCGCGCAACTTCTGCGAACGGTCCAGCGCGACGTTCAGCGCCTGCGACAACTCGTCCGCGAGGCCGCGCGCCAGCGATTCCTTCTCGGCCAGCTGCGCGAGCAATGCCGACGACTCCTGCGCGATCAGCGCCTCGCGTTCGATGGCGAGGCGGTCCGACTGGCCGGCGAGCCGGCGCAGCTGGTTCTCGATCTGTTCGATGCGCGCGCGCTCGACCTGCGTGGTCTGGTGCGCCGCGCCCTGCTCGCGGTTGAAGGATTCCCAGCGCTGCTGCCAGTCGCTCAGCGACTGCTCGGCGGCCGCGAGTTCTTCGTTCAAACCGCCCTCGGCGGCCTGGGCCTGCGCCAGGTCCGGGGTCAGCCGCGCGATCTCCTCGCGCAACGAGGCGATCTCGCGCTCGTCGCGCTCGATGTGGGCGTTCAGCTCGGCGAGCGTGGCGCGCGCCTGCGTGAGCTCGTTGCGCTGCTGCTCGCGCATCTCGCGCGTGTGCGCGATCGTCGATTCGGTGCGGCTGATCTCGGCGCCGACTTCGTAGTAGCGGCCCTGCACCGCGTTCACGCGTTCGGCCTGCTCGTGTTGATAGACGCGCTGCGTCTCGATGGCGGCCTCGGCGGCGCGCTGGTCGGCGAGCGCGTGCTGCATCGAGAGCTCGCATTCGCGGACCGCGCTGTCCTGCACTTCGGCGCCCGAGTCGATCTCGCGCAGGCGCAGCGCCAGCAGCTCGGCGGTGAGGCGGCGTTCGGTTTCCTTCAGCGCCTGGTAGCGGCGCGCGGTGGCGGCCTGGCGCTGCAGGTGGCGGATCTGCTTGTCGACCTCGTCGCGCACGTCCTGCAGGCGCTCGAGGTTCTCGCGCGTGTCGGCGATGCGCGATTCCGTCTCCTTGCGGCGCTCCTTGTAACGCGAGATGCCGGCGGCCTCCTCGACGAACATGCGCATGTCGTCGGCCTTCGCCTCGATGACGCGCGAGATCATGCCCTGCTCGATGATCGCGTAGCTGCGCGAGCCGAGACCGGTGCCGAGGAACAGCTGCGTGATGTCCTTGCGGCGGCAGCGCGCGCCGTTCAGGAAATAGTTAGAGGAACCGTCGCGGGACACCTGGCGCTTCAGCGACACCTCGGCGTATTCGGCATACGGACCGGAGATCTTGCCGTCGCTGTTGTCGAACACCAGCTCGACCGACGCCGTGCCCACGGGCTTGCGCGACGCGGAGCCGTTGAAGATGACGTCCGTCATCGAATCGCCGCGCAGATGTTTGGCGGACAACTCGCCCATCACCCAGCGCACGGCGTCGATGATGTTCGACTTGCCGCAGCCGTTCGGGCCGACGACGCCGGTGAGATTGCTCGGGAAACCCACCGACGTGGCATCCGCGAACGATTTGAATCCGGCGACTTTGATCTTGGTCAGACGCATCTAATTTTTTCCGTGGCGCGCTGCGGATGAATTGGCGTCGTAGTGTAAAGTAATCGACATCTTTTTCGGCCCGCTTCTCTACATCGGGAAGCCTCGACAAATCCCGGCACTCAACATGTCCACGCAAGCTTCGAAGCGTCTTGAGACTTTTACAAATCCCGCGCGCGACACGGACTACACGATCCGCATGACGCTGCCCGAGTTCACCTGTCTGTGTCCGAAGACGGGTCAGCCGGATTTCGCGACGTTCGATCTCGAATACGTGCCCGACGAACTGTGCGTCGAGCTCAAGTCGCTGAAGCTCTACCTGTGGTCGTTCCGCGACGAGGGTGCATTCCACGAAGCCGTGACGAACCGCATCGCCGATGATCTGGCCGGCGCGACCGCCCCGCGATTCCTGCGCCTCACCGGCAAATTCAACGTGCGCGGCGGCATCTACACGACCGTGGTCGTCGAGAGGCGCAAGGCCGGCTGGAAAGCGGCGCCGCCGGTCGAACTGCCCTGATCTGCGTTAAAAAAGCGCGCAGAAACCGTCACTTCCATAACGCTGTACAGCCAAAAATACGCCGCTATAATCCCGCGTCCTGCAAACCGGCCCCCTTCTGGATTCGGGCCTGGAGCGACACACAATGCCGACGAAGCGTGCGGTTTCAAAACCCGCCAAGGCGAAGAAAGTCGAGAAACCCAAGTTGACCGCGAAAAAGCCGGCGGCGAAATCCGCCGCACCCAAAGCCCCCGTCAAGCCCGCGCCCGTGAAGGCGCCCGTCGCCGCGAAGCCGGCGGCGCCCGCTGCCAAGCCTGTCGCTCCCAAGCCCGCGCCCGTCGCGAGCACCAGCGCGGGTCCCGTCGCCCAGGCCGTGCGCAAGTCGCCGCCGCCGGAGCGCAATGGCATCACCGCCACCGCGGTGCCGACGTCGCAGAATCCGATGGGCGCCAGTGCCCGACCGCTCTCCGCCGAGGACTCTGACGACCTCGAAGCCGGCAGCCTGCTCGCAGGCCCGCGCAATGTAACGCCGTACATCACCAAGCGTGGTGAGGCGTACATGAACAAGGAGCAGCTCGAGCACTTCCGGAACATCCTCAACGGCTGGAAGCGCGATCTCATGGAAGAAGTCGACCGCACCGTGTCGCACATGAAGGACGAAGCGGCTAACTTCCCTGACCCGAACGACCGTGCCACGCAGGAAGAGGAATTCAGCCTCGAGCTGCGCACGCGCGATCGCGAGCGCAAGCTGATCCGCAAGATCGACGAGGCGCTGAAGCGCGTGGAAGACGGCTCGTACGGCTACTGCCTCGAGACCGGCGAAGAGATCGGCGTGAAGCGTCTCGAAGCCCGTCCCGTCGCCACGCTCACGATCGAAGCCCAGGAACGTCGCGAACGTCGCGAACGCCAGTACGGCGATCGTGACGATCGGTACCGCTGACGATCGTTCCGGAGTGTCTGCGAACCTCACGGACGCCGCCCTTCCCGGGCGGCGTTTTCCGTTGTGGGCCCGCCCCGCTGCCGAGGTGAGCGCCTGACATGGCCGGCCGTTTCGCTCCGTCGCCCACCGGATCCCTGCACGCCGGCTCGCTGCTCGCCGCGGTCGGCAGCTATCTCGACGCGCGCGCCGCCGGAGAGCGCTGGCTGCTGCGCATCGAGGACCTCGATACGCCTCGCGTCGTGCCCGGCTGCGCCGACGGCATGTTGCGGACGCTCGAAGCCTACGGCTTCGAATGGGACGGCGACGTCGTCCGGCAGAGCACGCGCGCCGATGCCTATCGCGATGCCCTAACCACTCTCGCCGCCCGCGGCCGCCTGTACCGGTGCAGCTGTTCGCGCCGGGAGCTGGCGGGCGACGGCGGCGAGGAGCCCGCCGCCTATCCCGGCACCTGCCGCGCGGGCACGACCCGGCCCGGACCGACCGCCGTGCGCTTCCACGTGTCCGATGCGGCGGTCGCGTTCGACGACCTCTTCCTCGGTAGTCAGGCGTTCGACCTGGGCGTGCTCGGCGACTTCGTCGTCGAGCGTCGCGACGGCATCGCCAGCTACCAGCTCGCGGTGGTCGTCGACGATGCCTGGCAGGGGGTGACGCGCGTGGTGCGCGGCGCCGATCTCCTCGAGAGCACGCCGTGGCAGCTCGACCTGCAGGCCGCGCTCGGACTGCAACGGCCTATCTACGGCCACCTGCCGCTCGTGACCGAGCCGGACGGGAGCAAGTTGTCGAAGTCGCGGCGGGCGGTGCCGATCCCGGACGCCGACGCGCTCCCGGGCGGTGGCCCGGGCCGGGCGATCTCTGCCGCCCTCACCTCGACCCTTAAGCTCTTATCCCAGTCCCCGCCCGCCGATCTCGCTGAAATGCCTATTAAAGATGTGTGGTGCTGGGCGCTGGCGAACTGGACGCCGCAAGCTCTGGTGGGCCTGAAGAAAGTACAACTGTCCGCAACGGGCGACATATAAGCAGAAATCGTGACTCGAATTGTCGGAGCATTGGAAGGTGTACTAAGGTGCACGCCACACGGAGGGTGAAGGCATGAGCGAACCACGCGTCATCAAGAAGTACCCGAACCGCAGGCTCTACGACACGGTTCAGAGCAAATACATCACGCTCAGCGACATCAGGTCTCTCGTTCTCGAGCGCATCGACTTCGTCGTCATCGACAAGAAATCCCAGGACGACATCACGCGCAGCATCCTGCTGCAGGTCATCGCCGAGCAGGAGCACGGCATCGACCCGGTGATGAGCCGCGATTTCCTCTCGCAAGTCATCCGTTCGTACGGCGGCCAGCTGCAGGGAATGCTTTCGAGCTATCTCGAGCAGAGCATGAAGCTGTTCAACACGCAGCAACGCGAGTTGCGCGACAAGGTCAAGGCCGTGGTCGGTGCCGACCCGGTGGAAACCGTCGCGGGCGTCGCGCAGCGCAACTACCAGCGCTGGCGGTCGGTGCAGGACGAGATCTTCAAGACGTTGATGAACGCCACGGGTCGTGGCGGTCGCGACGGAACCGAAGAGAAGCCCACCGAGACTTCGAGCCACCAGTAGGCGGCGGTAGTTAGTTACCCGCCCGCGCCCTCTCCGGGGCGCGGGTTCCCCTCCGGCAACCTGGAATTTCCCATGGCGCAATGCCCCACGTGCGCTGACTCCACGCTCGTGCACGCGATGCTGACGGACGGCCTCGCCGGTCATCGCTGCGGCAATTGTCTCGGCACGCTGGTCAGCCTGGTTTCGTACCGCGCCTGGCGCGAAGGCCCGGGCCGCGCCCGGCTGCCGGCGATGCCGGACGCCGTGGCCGACGTCGCCCCGCCCGATTCGCTCGCCGCGAAGAAGTGCCCGAAGTGCCGGTCGGTCATGAGCAAGTACCGTGTCAGCGCGGAGAAGGCGAACCGCCTCGACTATTGCCCGCACTGCGAGGAGATCTGGCTCGATGACGGCGAGTGGCAGCTGGTCGAGGGTTTGGTGAATTCGGGAGACTTCGCCCGCGTGTTCACGCAGGCCTGGCAGTTCGCCGTGCGTTCCGGCATCGCCGGCGCGATGGAAGACCAGCGGCTGCGTGGGTTGTTAGGCGCCGACCACGCGAGGTTCGTCGAGTTCGCCCGGTGGCTGGCCACGCGCGACGACCGCCAGGAAATCGTCGCCCAGCTGGCACGCTTCAAGTAGCGCTGCAAAAGAAAACGCCACCCCTTCTTCCGAAGGAGGCGGCGTTTCCGGATCGACGGATCGACTGATCAGGCGGCGTCGTCGACGTTCCGCATCGACAGGCGCACGCGACCCTGGCGGTCGACCTCGAGCACCTTCACGCGCACGTTGTCGCCTTCCTTGAGCTTGTCCGACACCTTCTCGACGCGCTCCTCGCTGATCTGCGAGATGTGCACGAGGCCGTCGCGGCCCGGGAGGATCGTGACGAACGCACCGAAGTCCATCAGGCGCACGACCTTGCCTTCGTACACGCGACCGACTTCGACGTCGGCCGTGATCAGCTCGATGCGGCGCTGGGCTTCGCGGCCCGCGGCGCCCGAGACGCTGGCGATCTTGACCGTGCCATCGTTCTCGATGTCGATCGTGGTGCCCGTCTCTTCGGTGATCTGGCGGATGACCGCGCCACCCTTGCCGATGACGTCGCGGATCTTCTCCGGATCGATCTTGAGGGTGATGATCGACGGCGCCCAGTCGGACATCTTCTCGCGCGTCGTCGAGATGACCTTGTTCATCTCGCCGAGGATGTGCAGGCGGCCTTCCTTCGCCTGCGCCAGCGCGACCTTCATGATCTCGGGCGAGATGCCCTCGACCTTGATGTCCATCTGCAGCGCGGTGACGCCGTCCTTCGAACCGGCCACCTTGAAGTCCATGTCGCCGAGATGGTCTTCGTCACCGAGGATGTCGGTGATGACCTTGAAGCGCTCGCCCTCGAGCACGAGGCCCATGGCGACGCCCGCGACCGGCGCCTTGATCGGCACGCCCGCGTCCATCAGCGACAGCGAGGCGCCGCAGACGGAGGCCATCGACGACGAACCGTTCGACTCGAGGATTTCCGAGACGATGCGGATGACGTACGGGAATTTCTCCATGTCCGGCATCATCGCCGCGATGCCGCGGCGCGCCAGGTTGCCGTGGCCGATCTCGCGGCGCTTCGGCGAACCCATCATGCCGGTCTCACCGACGGAGAACGGAGGGAAGTTGTAGTGGAACATGAACGGCTCGCGGCGTTCGCCTTCGAGCGCGTCGATGATCTGCGCGTCGCGGCCGGTACCGAGGGTCGTCACCACGAGCGCCTGCGTCTCGCCACGCGTGAACAGCGCCGAACCGTGTGTACGCGGCAGCACGCCCACCTTCACGGTGATCGGGCGCACGGTGGTCGCGTTGCGGCCGTCGATGCGCGGCTCGCCGTTCAGGATGCGCTGGCGGACGATGTTGCTCTCGAGCTTGAACAGTGAATTGTCGACCTCGTCGGCCGTGTACTTCGGCGCGTCGCCACCCGACAGCGCCAGCGTGGCGGCGGCCTTGATCTCGCCGATCTTCGCGTAGCGGTCCTGCTTCACGGTGATCAGGTATGCGTCCGACAGCGCCTTCTGCGCCTGCGCGGCGACGGCGGCATCGAGCTCGGCGGATGCGGCATTCGGCTTCCAGTCCCAGCGCGGCTTGCCGACCGCGGCGACCATTTCGTTGATGGTCTTGATCGCGACCTGCATCTGCTCGTGGCCGAACACCACGGCGCCGAGCATGACTTCCTCGGACAGGCCCGAGGCTTCCGACTCGACCATCAGCACCGACTTCGCGGTGCCGGCGACCACGAGGTGCAGCTGCGACTCGGTCAGCTCCTTGCGGCTCGGGTTCAGCAGGTACTTGCCGTCCTTGTAGCCGACGCGCGCGGCGCCGATCGGGCCCGCGAACGGCACACCGGCCAGCGACAACGCGGCGGAGGCGCCGATCAACGCCGGGATGTCGGCGTCGATGTCCGGATCCATCGAGATCACCTGCGCGACGACCTGCACTTCATTGAAGAAGCCGTCGGGGAACAGCGGACGGATCGGGCGATCGATGAGGCGGGAATTCAGCGTCTCTTTCTCGGTCGGACGACCTTCGCGCTTGAAGAAGCCGCCGGGGATGCGACCCGCGGCGTAGGTCTTCTCGATGTAGTTGACGGTCAGGGGGAAGAAGTCCTTGCCGGGCACGGCCTTCTTCGCGGCGACGGCGGTGACGAGCACCACGGTGTCGCCGAGGGAGACGACCACCGAGGCCGAGGCCTGGCGGGCGACTTCGCCGGTTTCGATGGAGATGGTGTGTTGACCGTACTGAAACGATTTCTTGAGAACGCTCACGCTGGATTCCTTCACGAGGCCCAAATGCCTCGAGTGCGTTATGGACGGGAAAAGAACGGAAAAGAAAAAGGCCGCGCGTGATGCGCGGCCTTCGAGTTCGGTTGTTAGCGCCGGAGCCCGAGACGCTCGACGACTTCCTGGTACTTGGCCGGCTTGGTGGCCTTCAGGTAGTCGAGGAGCTTGCGACGCTGGTTCACGAGCTTCACGAGCCCGCGGCGGGAAGCATGGTCACGCTTGTGCGTGCCGAAGTGGTCGCCGAGGCCGTTGATGCGCTCGGACAGCAGCGCGATCTGGACTTCGGGCGAACCAGTATCGTTCGCCGCACGACGGAACTCGGCAACGACACCGGATTTTTTTTCAGTGGCAAGAGACATCAGTTTTGATTCCTCGAACGAAAGTATTTGCCTGATTTTGCGGGCGCGAAGTCTACCGAAAACATTCCGCAAAGCATAGGTTTACCGCGCATCCGGCAATAACAGCCGGCGCGGCTGCAGGCGACCGTCCGGCAGCGCCTCGGCCAGTCCCACGAAGACCCCGTCCGGGGCGTACAGACGAACCCGCTGGCCGGGCTTCGTCGCCGGTCCGGGCTCCGGCTGCACCGCCTGCCCGTTCCGCACGGATGCCTCCTGCGCCGCCGTGAGCGCTGCCCGGGGCAACGCCGCCAGGGCCGCGTCGGGCGACATCAGGTTCTTTCCCTCCGCCGCGCCGGCGAGCACGGCCTCCAGCGCCTGGACGGGATGACCCTTGAACGGTTCCACCCAGGGCCGGCGCAGGCTGGTGAGATGGCCGACCGTCCCGAGCGCCCGGGCGATGTCCTCGCCGAGCACGCGGATGTAGGTGCCCTTGGTGCATTCGCAGACCAGCTCGAGCGCGGATTCCCCGCGTCCCCGCAGCGCGAGATCGCGGATCTCGATGCGCCGCGGCGCACGCTCCACCTCGATGCCCTGCCGCGCCAGCTCGTACAGCGGCCGTCCGTCGCGCTTCAGCGCCGAGTACATCGGCGGCACCTGGTCCTGCGGACCGACGAAACGTGCCAGCACCGCCGACAGGACGGCGTCATCGAACACCGGCACGGGCTGCGTCTCGACGACCTGCCCGTCCGCGTCGCCGGTGTCCGTGCGCGAGCCGAGCGTCAGCGTGAACTCGTAGGCCTTGCCGCCGGACTCGATCTCGGCGATGACCTTGGTGGCCTCGTCGAGGCAAATCGGCAGCATGCCGGTGGCCATGGGATCGAGCGTGCCGACGTGGCCGGCGCTCTTCGCCTTGAAGGCCTTGCGCACGCGCTGCAGCGCGCCGTTCGACGACAGCCCGCGGGGCTTGTCGAGCAGGAGGATGCCGCTCGGCATGGGCGGAGCTCAGTCCGGCTTGGACTGGTCCGACTTCACGGCGCCGTCGATGAGGCGCGTGAGCTTGTCGGCGTGCTCGATCTGCTGGTCGTAGAGGAACTCGAGCCGCGGCGCGTGCCGCAGCTGCAGCGCGCGGCCGAGCTCGCCGCGCAGGAACCCGGCGGCGCGGTTCAGCCCCTCGGCGACCTCCTCGGGCGTGTGCTTGTCGCCGAACGGCACGAAGTACGCACGCGCGACGGACATGTCCGGCGCGACGCTGATGGCCGTGAACGTCACGTTGCCGACGCGCGGGTCGCGCACCTCGCGCGACACCAGCGTCGACAACACGCGCTGCATCTCGCCCTCGATGCGGCCGAGGCGTTGCGATTTCGAGCTCATGTCAAACTACCCGTGCCGCGCGCATCACTGGATGCTGCGCGCGACCTCGACGCGGGCGTAACACTCGATCTGGTCGCCGACGCGCACGTCCTGGTAGTTCTTCACGCCGATGCCGCACTCGGTGCCGGCGCGCACTTCGTTGGCCTCGTCCTTGAAGCGGCGCAGCGATTCGAGCGCGCCCTCGAAGATCACGACGCTGTCGCGCAGCACGCGGATCGGGTTGTTGCGCTTCACCGAGCCTTCCGTCACGAGGCAGCCGGCGACCACGCCGAACTTGCTCGAGCGGAACACCTCGCGTACCTGCGCGATGCCGACGATCTGTTCCTTGATCTCGGGCGCGAGCAGGCCGCTCATCAGCTGCTTCACGTAGTCGATGGCTTCGTAAATGATGCTGAAGTACTGCGGCTCGAGGCCGGCGTCCTTCATCGCATCGCGCGCCGCGCCGTCGGCGCGGACGTTGAAGCCGATGATGCGCGCGTTCGACGCCGCGGCGAGCTGCACGTCGGAGATCGTGATGCCGCCCACGCCGCTGGCGATGATCTTCACCGCCACCTCTTCCGTGGACAGCTTGTTCAGCGCATCGCGCAGCGCTTCGGCGCTGCCCTGCACGTCGGTCTTGAGCAGGATGGCGATGCTGCCGATCTTCTGCTCTTCGAGCTGGCCCATGATGTCCTGCATCTTCGAGGCCTGCTTCGCGAGCTTCACGTCGCGGAACTTGCCCTGGCGATACAGCGCGACTTCACGCGCCTTGCGTTCGTTCTCGACGGCGAGGATTTCGTCGCCGGCGTTCGGCGTGCCCTGCAGGCCGAGCACCTGCACCGGCATCGACGGCGCCGCGCTCTCCACGGCCTTGCCGTTCTCGTCGAACATGGCGCGGACGCGACCGAACTCGTGGCCGGCGATGATCGGATCGCCGAGCTTCAGCGTGCCCTTCTTGACGAGCACGGTGGCGACGGCGCCGCGGCCCTTCTCGATGGACGCCTCGATGACGAAGCCGGTGGCGAGGCCGTCGGCCGCCGCCGTGAGCTCCAGCACTTCGGACTGCAGGAGGATCGCGTCGAGCAGCTTGTCGATGCCTTCGCCGGTCTTCGCGGACACGGGCACGAACATGTTGTTGCCGCCCCATTCTTCCGCGATGACTTCGTGCTTCGAGAGTTCGGTGCGAACGCGATCCGGGTCGGCGTCGTGTTTGTCGATCTTGTTGACCGCCACGACGATCGGAACACCCGCCGCCTTCGCATGCTGGATCGCTTCGATGGTCTGCGGCATGACGCCGTCGTCGGCCGCGACGACCAGCACCACGACGTCCGTCGCCTTCGCGCCGCGCGCGCGCATTGCGGTGAACGCCGCGTGGCCGGGGGTGTCGAGGAAGGTGATCATGCCCTTCGGCGTTTCCACGTGGTACGCGCCGATGTGCTGCGTGATGCCGCCGGCTTCACCCGCGGCGACCTTTGCGCGGCGGATGTAGTCGAGCAGCGAGGTCTTGCCGTGGTCGACGTGGCCCATGACGGTGACGACCGGCGGACGCGGCGCTTCCGTTTCCGGCGCACTCTCGCCCTGCAGATCCTCTTCGACCTGGTCGGCCTTCAACGCCTTCGCGGTGTGGCCCATCTCCTCGACGATCAGGATCGCGGTGTCCTGATCGATCGGCTGGTTGATCGTCGCCATCACGCCCATGTTCAGCATGGTCTTGATGACTTCGGTGGCCTTCACGGCCATCTTCTGCGCGATTTCCTGCGGCGTGATCGTCTCGCCGATGGTGACTTCGCGCTTGATCGGCGCGGTCGGCATCTCGAAGCCGTGGCTGCGCTCCGCGCCGCTCACGCTGCCGGTGCCGGTGCGTTCGCGCACGCGCTTCTTCTTCTTGTTGCGCGCACTCGCGCCGCTGGCGACGTGCAGTTCCTGGCGTCCGTAGCGCGTGTCGCGCGACGGGTCGGCCGCGGCGGCCGGCGCGGCGACCTTCGGCTCGGGCTTGTGGCGTTCCGGGCGCGCGGGCTGCGCGTGCGCGGCCGCGGCTTCCGCGGCGGCGCGGCGCTGCGATTCGGTTTCCTGCTTGGCGCGCGCTTCGTCGGCGGCGCGGCGGGCCTCTTCGGCCTGCTTCTTGCGCGCGGCCTCGTCCTCGATGCGACGGCGGTTCTCGGCCTCCATGCGCTCGCTTTCGCGGCGCGCGGCTTCCTGGCGCTCGCGCTCGGCGGCCTCGGCGGCTTCCTGTTCCTTGCGCTTGCTGTCCGCCTCGTCGGCGTGCTGCTTGTTCTGCTCTTCGAGGACGTCGCGCTTGATGTACGTCTTCTTGTGACGGACCTCGACGTTGACCGTGCGCGCGCGGCCCTGCGTGCTCGCCTGCTTGAGCTCGCTCTGCGTCTTGCGCGCCAGCGTGATCTTGCGCGGCGCGGCGGCGCCCGCGGTCTTCACGGGCGGTTCACTCGCGCCATGCGCGCGGCGCAGGTGCGTCAGCAGCTCGAGCTTCGCCTCGTCGCTGATGAGCGCCTGGGGGCCTTCGACCTGGATTCCCGCGGACTCGAGCTGCACGAGCAGCCGGTCGACGGGGACCTTCAGGACTTCGGCAAATTGGGCAACGGTGACATCGGACATAAATCTCCTGTTCGCCTCAGGCGCGACCGGCTTCGAACCAGATCTCGCGGGCCTTCATGATGAGCTTGCCGGCTTCGTCGGCCGTCAGCCCTTCGATGTCCAACAGATCATCGACCGCCTGGTCGGCGAGATCCTCGCGCGTGCGCACGCCGCGACGGGCCAGCGCCAGCGCGAGATCGGGCTTCATGCCCTCGAGCAGCAGCAGGTCGTCGGCCGGCATGCCGGACTCGAGCGTTTCTTCGCTGGCGATCGCCTGCGTCAGCAGCACGTCGCGCGCGCGATTGCGCAGCTCCTTGACCATCTCGTCGTCGAACTCCTCGATGTTGGCGAGCTCGGACTGCGGTAGATAGGCGACCTCCTCGACGGTCGAGAAGCCTTCCTGCACGAGAATCGTCGCGACGTCTTCGTCCACGTCCAGCGACTTCTTGAAGTTCTCGACCAGCGCCTTGGCTTCGGTCTCGCTCTTCGCCTCGGCGTCCGACTCGGTCATCACGTTCAGGTCCCAGCCCGTGAGCTGGCTCGCCAGACGGATGTTCTGGCCGCCGCGGCCGATGGCCTGCGACAGCTTGTCCTCGGCCACGGCGATGTCCATCGAGTGCGAGTCTTCGTCGACGACGATCGACAGCACTTCGGCCGGCGACATCGAGTTGATGACGAACTGCGCCGCGTTGTCGTCGTGCGGGATGATGTCCACGCGCTCGCCGGCGATCTCGTTCGAGACGGCCTGCACGCGCGAACCGCGCATGCCGACGCAGGCGCCGACAGGGTCGACGCGCGGCTCGAGGCTCTTCACGGCGATCTTGGCGCGCACGCCCGGATCACGGGCCGCGCCCAGGATCTGGATCAGGCCCTGGCCGACCTCCGGCACCTCGAGCTTGAACAGCTCGATGAGGAACTCGCGCGCGGTGCGCGTGAGGAACAGCTGCGGGCCACGCGGCTCCGAGCGCACTTCCTTCAGGAACGCCTTGATGCGGTCCTGGCTCTTCACGATCTCGCGCGGGATCATGTCTGTGCGCGGCACGAAACCCTCGGCGTTGCCGCCCAGGTCCACGTAGATGCCGTTGCGGTCGACGCGCTTGACGACGCCCGACACCAAAGTGCCGACGCGATCCTTGTACGCATCCACGACCTGCGAACGCTCGGCCTCGCGCACCTTCTGCACGATGACCTGCTTGGCCTGCTGCGCGGCAATGCGGCCGAACGCCACCGACTCCATCGGTTCCTCGACGAAACCGCCGATCACCGCTTCCTTGTTCACGTCGAGCGCGTCCTCGAGGCGCACTTCGCGCTGCGGCACCTCGATCTCGCGCGAATCGTCGGCGAAGACCTTCCAGCGGCGGAACGTGTCGTAGTCGCCGGTCTTGCGGTTGATGGAGACGCGCACGTCCCATTCCTCGCCGTGTTTCTTGCGGGTAGCCGACGCCAGCGCCGCCTCGAGGGCGTCGAAGATGATTTCCTTGTCGACGCTCTTCTCGTTGGAGACCGCGTCCACGACCAGCAGGATTTCCTTGTTCATGCTCTATCTACCCTCTTGTCACAACGGGGCCAATCGGGCCCGGCTGATTTCCGCGAGCTTGATGCTCACGGAGAAATTGTCCACGTCCATCTCGATGCTCTCGCCGTCCGTCCGCCGCAGCATGCCCGTGTAGCGCTTGCGCCCGTCGCGCGGCACCTGCAGCTCCACCTTCACGCGGTTGTCGACGAAACGCGCGAAATGCTCCGGCGTCCGCAACACCCGGTCGAGACCCGGCGACGACACCTCGAGCGAATACTCGCCCGGCATCGGGTCGTCGGCATCCAGCAGCTCGGAGAGAACGTGGCTGGCCCTCGCGCAGTCGTCGACATCGATGCCCTCCGGGCCGTCGATGTAGAAACGCAGCGTGCCGCCACCTTTCCCCGGTACGTACTCGACTTCGACGAGTTCGTACCCCGCTTCCTTCAAAACCGGTTCGAAGCGCGCGATGAGACGGTCGTGCAATGCCGTTTCCACCCGCCCTCCAACAAAAAAGGGCCCCGAAGGCCCTCCCAGATGATCCGGTGCCACTAAATGACGCCGGTCCAAAAAAACAAAAGCCCCATCGGGGCCTTCTGCGTTCGGGAGTACCGCGGACCACTCCGCCCCTACCCAATCAAGGGCGCGGATTGTACGGCAGACATTCCCGCGTGGACAGTCCCCACGCGCGGCGCTTGACCCCCGTGTCTGACTCAAGTACCTTGCGCACCCAAGGTAGCTGTCTCAAACCATGAACGTCACCGAAAAACTCGCGCCGCTTCGCAAGGGATTGCTCGAATACGTGATCCTCAAGATCGTCTCGGCCGACAAGGTTTATGTCGCCGACATGCTCAAGCTGCTGGGGCCCACCGAATTCGCCACGCAGGAAGGGACGCTCTATCCCCTCCTCAGCAAGCTGCGACGCGAGGAGCTCGTCGATTACGAGTGGCAGGAGTCCGAAGCCGGCCCGCCCCGCAAGTACTACAAGCTCACGCAGAAGGGCCGCACGCAGCTGTCGACCCTGAATGATTACTGGAAAGACCTGAACCGCACTCTCGCCGAATTTGGGAATTAAAAGCCATGCAAAAAGTGGTCAGCATCAGTCTCAACGGAAACTCCTACCAGCTCGAAGAGCCGGGTTACGACCAGCTCCGGGCCTACCTGGAGCGCGCCGAGGCGCGCCTCAAGGACAGCCCGGACCGCACCGAGGTCATGAACGACCTCGAGCAGGCGATCAGCGAGAAGTGCCGCGCGACGCTCGGCCCGCACAAGTCGGTCGTCAACACGCTCGAGATCGAACGCATCATCTCGGAGATGGGCCCGGTGGAAGCCGCGGACGGCCAGCCGGCCGACGCCGCTGCCGGTGCCGCGACGAACGTGCCGCCACCCGCGGCCGGTGCGCCGCCGCGCAAGCGGCTCTTCAAGATCCGCGAGGGCGCGATGTGGGGCGGCGTGTGCAACGGCCTGGCCGCGTACATGGGGCTCGACGTCACCTGGGTGCGCATCGGCACCGTGGTCATCACGATCTTCACGGGCGTGACGATCTTCATCTACCTCGCGATGCTGATCATCGTGCCGTACGCGGACACCGCGGAAGATCGCGCCGCAGCCTTCGGCGTGCCATTCAACACCGAGGACATCCTCAACCGCGCAAAAAAAAACTTTGACGACACCAACCAGCGCTGGCATCGCGAATGGCGGCGCCAGCAGCGGCACTGGAACCGTCAGTTCCGGCAGATGAACGAGCAGCTGCGCATGACGGCGCAGAACGTCGCGCCGAATCTCTCGCCGGCGGCGCGCGGCATCATGTCGGTGTTCCTGCCGATCGCGGCCATCGTCGGCGCCGTCGTGTTCGTCGTCTGGATCTACGCGCTGATCTCGCTGGTCACCCAGCACTCGATCTTCGGCTGGGGCCTGCCGCACGGCATCCCGCTGTGGGTCGGTATCGTCGGGTTGTGCATTCTTTACGGCATGGTCTCCGCGCCGATCAAGGCCGTGCGCAACGGCGGGCACGAGGCCGCCGGCTACCACCCGGGCTGGCGCGCGCTGCACAGCGTGATCTGGATCGCCTGCGTCGCGCTGCTGCTGTGGGCCGCATACTGGTTCCTGCCCGGCGTGCGCGAACTCGTCGACAACCTGATGTGGGCGGCGAACCTGACGGCGACTACCATCTCCGAAACGATCGTCTGACCGATCGCGGCAGGAGCTCCCGTTGAAGGCATTGGAAACCGTCACCGTCGAAACCGGTCCCGATCCGGCGTTCACCATCATCTGGATGCACGGCCTCGGCGCCGACGGCCACGACTTCGAACCGCTCGTGCCCGAGCTGCTGGACGAATCGATGCCGGTGCTGCGCTTCGTCTTCCCGCACGCGCCGGTGCGGCCGGTCACGATCAACAACGGCTACGCGATGCGCGCCTGGTACGACATCATCGGCATCGATCGCCGTTCGGCCGAGGATTTCGCCGGCATCAAGGCGTCGGCCGCCGGCATCGCACAGCTGATCGAACGCGAGAACCAGCGCGGCATCCCGACCTCGCGCATCGCGCTGGCCGGCTTCTCGCAGGGCGGCGCGATGGCGCTGCATCTCGGGACTCGCCACGCGGAAAAACTCGCCGGCGTCATCGCCCTGTCCTGCTATCTACCGCTCGGCGCCCATCTCGTCGCGGAGAAATCTCCCGCCAACCAGGCGACGCCGTTCTTCATGGCGCACGGCACCCAGGACCCGGTGGTTCCACACGCGCTCGGCGAGGAATCGCGGCGCGCGCTCGAGGCGGCCGGCTACGCGGTGGAATGGCACTCGTACGCGATGCCGCACTCGCTGTGCGAACCCGAGGTCGGCGACATCCGCGCCTTCCTCGCGCGCATCGTCGGCTGACGCGCGGCGCCGACCCTCCAACAGACGTGAAAAAGCCCGCGCGACCGTGCCATCCGTGGCACGCCCGCGCGGGCTTCGCTCAACGCAGTCCTAGTTGGAGCAGGACTTCGCGCCCGTCTCCGTGATCTGGCTCGAGCTGGCGCCGCCCTCGATGCCGATTCGCGTGTAACCGCTCACCGGGCAGATCTTGTTGTTGGACGCCGTGACCTTGCGCGTGCCGCCGTAGCCGCCGTTCAGGTTCAGGCCACCCTGGCTGTCGGCGCAATCGTTGCCCGACACCGTGATGTTGCCGCGGTAGAAGTTCATGCAACCCCAACCGCCCTGGCCCTGGTGACGGAACGTGTTGTTCGTCACCGAGATCGTGCTGGCGTCCGCGATGTTCACCACCGAGATGCCGCGCATGTCGCCGTAGTTCACGCCCTGGAACAGGTTGTCGTGAACGCTGACGCGATCGTGCTGCTTCGGCGTGCCGTCCTGGTGGATCTGCACGACGTGGCCCGTGTGCAGGCCGACGAACTTGTTGTAACCGACTTCGACGTCGTCCGCGCCACCCTGGATGTAGATGACGTGGTTGTTGTTGATGACCACGCGGTTCGACGGATCGTGGAACGCACTGCCGAGGATCTTCCAGCCGTCGTTCTGCAGGTCGATCAGACCCGTCATCGTGTTGCTGGTCGCATCCGTGATCGTGCAGTCGATGCCGACGAGGCGGATGTACTTGCCGCCGGTCTCGGTCGGGCCACCGCCCGAATCCGTCGTGTCACCACCGCCGCTGGCGCAGGTGTACGACGCGATGATCGACATGCCCGCGAACGTCAGGTACTCGGCATGGTTCGAATTGCGCGTGCCGTCGCCGAAGATCAGCGCCGGGCGGCCCGAGGGCTTGAGAACGACGTTCTCACCCGGGTACGCGACGACGGCGATCGGCTGCGACGCCGTGCCCTTCTTGTACGTCTCGAAGTTCGAGTTGCCGTACCAGGAACCCTCGCCGTACTGGCCCGTGTACGTACCCGCGCGCAGGTACACCACGTCGCCCGGCTGGACGCTCTGCCAGACGCTGGCGATGGTCGAGGTCGTGGCTTCGAGGCAGCGGCCCGTGTGCGTCGGGATGCCGGCGCCCGCGGGCGTCGTCACCGTCTTCGCGGGATACACGGTCACCTTCGCGCACGACGGCGCGCTGGCGAGATCGGTCCACGTGCCGGTGGTCGGCGGCGGCGTCGGATCCGGATCGGAACCGTCGGCAACGCAGTAGCCACTCGGCGCGGACGTCGGCGTCCAGGCGCCGGCGGTCCAGCAGGTCGGATACGCGGCGCTCGTGTAGGTGCGCGACTGCTGCCAGGTGCCGGTCGTGCCGGACGGGCAGCTCTGCGTGCGCTTCTCATCGGCCGGACGGCTCGGGCAGGTCGTGCCGCCGCCGGATCCCGTCACCGTGATCTGCACTTCGGTGCGCGTGCGACAGGTGTAGCTGCGATTCGCGTTGATCGCCTTCGCGGCGTTGACGCAATTCGTCTCGGACGTGTACGTGCCCACCTTCACGTTGGTGTCCTGGCGGTACAGATCCCAATCGTCCTTGGTCACGGCCGCGGTGGTGGCCGCTTGTGCCGTCATTCCGAAAAACGCCGTCGCCACGAGCGGCAGCGCCCATTTCACTGATTTCACGTTCCACTCCTCGTTGATGGATCCCGGACACGAGCAAGCGAGAACGCGCCCTGGGATCGGATGCGCGGCATTCTTGGGTCGGGGATCGGGCTAGCTAGCCGGGCTTTCGGAAACTGCGTTCGATCGCGGGCGTCTGCGATCGGCGACGAAAAACACGGCGCGTTGGCGGAAATCCGTGCGGGCCACCGCTGACGGCGGAATTCACTCGCGTTGTAGAAAATTCCCCACGCGGGCGTGTAATTTCCACCGCGCGCGTCGGCACGGAGTGACATTTTTTCGACGCCGGGAGAACCCCGCCGCCATCGCCTTAACGGCGGATCGCGGAACGCGCCAGCGTGGTGTGCGCGAAGTCCCCGGCCGCGATTGTCGTGTGATCGCGACGGACGGAGAACGCCGGCCTGATTTCTCCTTCGAACCGGAAGAAATCAGTCGCGGCGATTGAATTCGTACAACGCGATGTTCACGGACGATGCGACGTTCAACGACTCGATCGCGCCGGTGCCCGGGATCGTGAACGCGCGCGCGCCCAGCGCGTCCATGCGCTCCCGCGGCAATCCGCGCGCCTCGTTGCCGAACACGAAGCAGTCGGCCGCGCGGAACTCCGGCGACGTCAGCGGCGCGCCGCCGAGATCGAGCGCCGCGAGACGGCCATACCGCGAGGGCAGTGATTCGAGCGCCACGTCGCTCTCGAACGGCACGTGGAAGATCGCGCCCATGCTCGCGCGCACCACTTTCGCGTTGTGCACGTCGACGCTGTCCGGGCTCGCGAGGCAACGGAAATTCCCGAACCAGGCCAGCGTGCGCAGGATGGTGCCGAGGTTGCCCGGGTCCTGGATCTCGTGCAGCCAGATCGCGCACTCGCCGGCGCGCGGCGCGGCCGGCGCCAGCAGCGGCACGACCGCGGCGATGCCCTGCGGCGCGCGCGTCTCGCTGATCTGCGCCATGTGCCGCGCGTTGATCACCTGCGTCGGCAGCGAGCTGCGCGGCCCCGCGTATTCGTGCGTCACGTACACCTCGCTGGCGCGCAGCCGCGCGTCGCGCGCCGCGGCCTTCTCCAGCTCCTGCACGAGGTGCTCGCCCTCGACGAGGAAGTGCCCGAGTTCCTCGCGGAATTTCTTCTGATGCAGCTTCCTGATGTCGTCGAATTTCACGCCAGCTCCCGCGCCACCGCTTCCGCCACCTTGATGCCGTCCACGCCCGCGGACAGGATGCCGCCGGCATAACCCGCGCCTTCGCCGCAGGGATACAGCCCGCGCACGTTGAGACTCTGCAAGGTGTCGGCATCGCGCGTGATGCGCGTCGGCGACGACGTGCGGCTCTCGGTGCCCGTCAGGATCGCGTCGTCGCGATCGAAGCCGGCGATCTGCCGGCCGAACACCGGCAGCGCTTCGCGGATCGCCTCGATCGCATAGGCCGGCAAGGCATTGGCGAGATCGCCGGGTTTCACGCCGGGCTGATACGACGGCTCGACCTCGCCGAACGACGTCGACGCCTGGTTGCGCAGAAAGTCGCCGACGCGTTGCCCCGGTGCGCAGTAGTCGCCGCCACCGAGCTCGAAGGCTGTCGATTCCAGCGCCTCCTGCAACGCGACGCCGGCCAGTGGGCCGCCGGGAAAATCCTGCGTGGGTTCGATGCCGACCACGATGCCCGCATTGGCGTTGCGCTCGTTGCGCGAATACTGGCTCATGCCGTTCGTCACGACGCGGTTCGGCTCCGACGTCGCCGCGACCACCATGCCGCCCGGGCACATGCAGAAGCTGTACACCGAGCGACCATTGCCCGCGTGGTGCACGAGTTTGTAGTCGGCGGCACCGAGCTCGGGATGTCCCGCGAACTTGCCGAGCCGCGCGCGGTCGATCAGCGATTGCGGGTGCTCGATGCGGAAGCCGATCGCGAACGGCTTGGCTTCGAGGAACACGCCGCGCTTCTCGAGCATGCGCAACGTGTCACGCGAGCTGTGACCCAGCGCGAGCACGACGTGGCGCGTGACGATGCGTTCGCCGCTCTCGAGTACCACGCCCTGCACCTGCCCGGCTTCGATGTCGAGATCCGTCACCTTGTGTTCGAAACGCACCTCGCCGCCGAGCTGTTCGATCTCCGCGCGCATCTTCTCGACGATGCCCGTGAGACGGAACGTGCCGATATGCGGCTTGCTGACGTACAGGATCTCGGCCGGCGCGCCGGCGCGGACGAACTCGTGCATCACCTTGCGGCCGTAGAACTTCGGGTCCTTGATCTGGCTGTACAACTTGCCGTCGGAGAAGAGACCCGCCCCGCCCTCGCCGAACTGCACGTTGGACACCGGGTCGAGCACCTTCCGGCGCCACAGGCCCCAGGTGTCCTGCGTGCGGCGGCGCACGTCGCGACCGCGCTCGAGGACGATCGGCTTGAAACCCATCTGCGCCAGCAGCAGTGCGGCGAACAAACCGCCCGGGCCGAAGCCGACGACGACGGGCCGATCCCCCGCCGTGGCCGGCGCGGCAGCGACGGGATGATAGGCAGTGTCCGGCGCCGGACCGATGTTCCGGTCGCCCGGCCGTCCGCCGGAGAACCGGCGCAACACGGCCGCTTCGTCCGCGACGCGCACATCGACGATGCAAACGAACAGGATGCCGGCGTTCTTCTTGCGGGCGTCGTAGCTGCGTTTGAACAGCGTCAGCTCGAGCAGGTCGGTGTCGCGGATCCTGAGCCGCTTCACGACGGCGTCGCGCAGGACCTCGGGCGTGTAGTCGAGCGGCAGCGGCAGCTCGGTGATGCGGATCAAGATCGCTTCCTGGCCGGTGGCCCCGGCAAAGGTAGAATGCGCGCCATTATGCCCCGGTCCAAGAGCAGCAACGAATGGCTGCGTCGCCACGTCAACGATCCCTACGTCAAGAAGGCGCAGCTCGAGGGTTACCGCTCGCGCTCCGCGTACAAGCTGATCGAGCTCAATGAAAAGGACCGGCTGATCAAGCCCAACATGTTCCTGCTGGACCTGGGTTCCGCGCCCGGCGGTTGGTCGCAGGTGGCGTCGAAGCTGATCGGCCGCAACGGGCGCGTGCTGGCCACGGACATCCTGCCGATGGAGCCGATCAAGAACGTCGACTTCGTGCAGGGGGATTTCACCGAGCAGGCCGTGGTCGACGAGCTGATGGCGAAGCTCGGCGGCGAGAAATTCGATCTGATCATCTCGGACATCGCGCCGAACATCACCGGCATCGATTCCGCGGACCAGGCGTCGTCGATGTATTTCCTCGAGCTCGCGCTCGACACGGTACGGAAGACGCTGAAGCGCGAGGCGAACTTCGTCGCGAAGATGTTCCAGGGCTCGGGGTCGGATGCCTATCTGAAAGAGCTGCGCACGTCGTTCGAGAAGGTGCTGACCCGCAAGCCGGGGGCGTCGCGCGCCGAGTCGCGCGAGGTGTTCATCGTGGCGAAGGGATTCAAGGGCGCTTAGTCAATCCGCCGGTTTGGTTCACCGGGCCCCCTCCGCTGGCGACAGGTCGCGCGCGATGCGGAAGCCGCCATCGTTGCGCCGGCTGTCGGGCGGGACGCGGCCGCGCCGGGCGGAGCGGATCTCCGGCGGCGTGTCGTCCCACGAGCCACCACGCACGCGGCGCGATTCACAGCCCGGTTGCTCGAACGCAGTGCCGGTCGCCGGCAGCGACTCCTGCCAGCAGTCCGCCACGTATTCCCAGACGTTGCCGATCATGTCGTACAGGCCGAACACATTCGCGCGGTAGTGCGCGACGGGAGCCGTGTACGGCACACCGTCTTCGCAGTGCGGGATACGCAAGGTCGGATCGCCCTTGGCGATCGCCTTCTCGATGAGATCGCGCACGGTGTCGTTCGCGTGCAGCAGCACGGGATCGGCGACGTTCGCCTGTGCACAGGCTGCGTGTTCGTCGCTGCCCCAGGGGAAGCGCGTCGTGCTGCCGGCACGCGCGGCGTATTCCCATTCCGCTTCGCTCGGCAGCCGGTACGGCTTGCCGGTTTTCTTCGCCAGCCAGGCTGCGTAGTCGGCGGCGTCCTGCCAGGCGACGCAGGTCGCGGGGTGATCGTCGGTTTGTTCGAAGCCGGGATTGCGCCAAGACCCCGCCGGGTTCATGACCGACGTGTCCGGGTTACTGACGTCGATCGGGCTGAATCCGAACTGGTAGCAGCCGTGCTCCGGCGGCGGTCGATGCGTCGCCTTCACGAACGCCGCGTACTGCCGGCGCGTGACTTCGGTCGCGCCGATCGCGAAGGGTGCGACCACGACGCCGGCGCGCGGACCTTCGGACTTGAGCCGATCCGGCTCGTCGGGCGGCGAGCCCATGGTGAACGTGCCGCCGGGGACGGCGACCATCGACGGGCAACCGGCGCAGTCGCGAAAGGGCTCGCCTGCGAACGCGGCCGTCGCCATCAATGCGATCGTCCCGATGATTGTTGGAATCCGCACATCGCCTCCGGAAACACCCTCACGGACGTGAGGCAGCATCGCGCTCCCACGCGGCGCGCAGGTTAACACCCGAGTGGGTCCGTGTAGTTAGTACCGGATCCGGGACAACCAGGCGTCGTGCGGCGGGACGAAGGCCGGGCGCGCCAGCCGGAGGAGAATCGCCTCGATCGGACGACTCAGGGCTCGGCGGAACGCGAATCCGCCGGACAGCGTGCGAGCCGCGTCATCGCCGCCCGCAACGTGGCGCGAGCGTCGGCGTTTTTCTGATGCGCGAGCTGCATCAGCGAGCGGCCACGTGCGGCTTCTTCCGCCAGCAGGTATCCGACGTAGTACCCGACACGCGGCGGCAGGCCCGACAACGGCGGACCGCTCGAGAACAACGCCGCGTAATCGGCCGCATCCGTCGACTCGAGCCGCGACGACACCGCGCAGATCGCCGCGCGCCGATTCGCGTCGACCTCGGCGCGCAGCGGCCGCGGGCTGGTCAGCAACAGCTCCGCGTCGCTCGCGCCCGGGTTCAGCCGCTGTGCGGCGAGCGTGGCCAGGCCTTCCGACCACAGCGCGCACCACATCTGCTCGCACTCGGCGAAGAACTGCGCGTGGTAGACGTGGAACAACTCGTGGTGGAAGAACGGCCGTTCGTTCGCGAAGTCGTGCAGTTGGGCGATGACGTCCGCGCCGAACATCAGCCGCGTGTGACCGGCGACCGGCCGCGTGC
The DNA here is from genome assembly GCA_035502995.1 of Steroidobacteraceae bacterium. Lineage (GTDB taxonomy): Bacteria > Pseudomonadota > Gammaproteobacteria > Steroidobacterales > Steroidobacteraceae > CADEED01. The sequence goes on from DATJTW010000082.1 coordinate 30,196, forward strand.
CGCCGTCGAACTCGCCGAGGCTGTGGACGAGGTAGATGGGCCCGATCGGGCGGACGTCGGGAAACGTGCGCGCGAAGCTTGCGTGCGCCGGGGCCAGTAGTTTGGTGAAGTCGGCGGTGGTGGCGGTGAAGCGGGCGCGGATCGCCGGGAACCTGTCGAACGAATCGCGGATCGCGGTGTCGTACTGCTCCGCCGTCATCCAGCCGACGCGCCGGGCGTTGAAGAATCCCGGCAGCAGGCCGTCGAAGCGCGACTTGAACGCGGCGACGCGTTCGGCCGGCGGCAGCGCCTGCGTCTCGTCCCAGAACGCGATGTATGGAGTAGCGAGGTCGACCAACTCGTACGGTTCGGCGTGCGCCGACGCACACAGCAGGCAGAGCAGGCCCGAGCCGAGCGCCATCCGAAACGAAAAACCCCGGCGCGTGGCCGGGGTTCTGCGCATCGTCAGCGAGAACACGCGATGTTCACCCGATCGACGACGGGGTGCCGATGACGGCGGGCTGCACGGCGTTGCGGTTCCGCTCGTAGTTCTCGACCTGCAGACGAAGCTGCTGTTCGGAGATGCACTGCGAATACGGCATGCTGCGCGTCGCGGGCTTCCGGCAGTAGATCGTCTGGCCCTGGTACTCGAACTTGTCGTAGTGCTTGGCGGTGAGCTGGAATTTCTTCTCGGCCAGCGTCATCGAGGTTTTCGACGCGGGCTGCGACGTGCAGGCGGCAATCGAGAGTGCGCCCGCGACGAGCAGGACAGAACGAAAAACGTGGACGGTCGCCATGACTTTCACCCTGAGAACGGCTGCGGGTGACGCGAATGTACTCCGGCCCACGCGATTCTTGGATAGGGAGCGCCACAGGGCGGGCGAATACGACGGCCGGGGCGAGATCGTGATCCGGCCCCGCGCAGCTCATGGGGGGCCTAACCGGCTGACACTGCTGATTAAGTTGGTAGCGGGGGCAGGATTTGAACCTGCGACCTTCGGGTTATGAGCCCGACGAGCTGCCAGACTGCTCCACCCCGCAACCGATCCCCTTCAGCGAAGGGGCGCGCATTCTCGGTGAAGAACACGCGCTTTGCAAACCCATTTCAGTCGGCGCTCAACCCGTTGATTGTCCGTCGCCACGGGGTCGAATCAGGCCCCCGCTACGACGCTCAGCCGATCACCCGCGCGCACAGCTGGATCAACGCATTCGGCGCCACGCCCAGCGCGAACACGGCCAGGCCGTTCAGCGCCAGCACCGCCCTCACCCCGAATCCGCTCGACGCACCCGCCGGCAGATCGCCCGGCGCGTCGAAGAACATGAGTTTGACGATGCGCAGGTAGTAGAACGCGCCGATCACCGACACCACGACGGCAGTGATGATCAGGTACAGGTGATCCGTCAGCCACAGCGCCTGCAGGATGTTGAACTTCGCCCAGAAGCCGATGAACGGCGGGATGCCGGCGGTCGAGAACATCAACGCCATCATCACGTACGCGAGCATGGGGTCGCGCTTCGACAGGCCCTTGAACTGGTCGAGATCCTCGACCTCGAAACCCGCGCGGCTCGCGAGCACCAGCACGCCGAACGAGCCCAGCGTCATCAGCACGTACGCGACCGTGTAGTACAGCGCGGCCTCGTAGCCTTCCGCCGTGCCGGCGACGAAGCCGAGCAGGATGAAGCCGACGTTGCCGATCGCGGAGTACGCCAGCATGCGCTTGAGATTGCTCTGCGCGATCGCGACCACGTTGCCGAACACCATCGACAACACCGCGAGCGGCGCGAGCATGCTCTGCCACGCCTCGCCGACGCTGCCCATGCCATGCGCGAGCAGGCGGAACGCGAACGCAAACGACGCGATCTTCGGCACGGTGGACAGGAACAAAGTCACACCGGTGGGCGCGCCGTGATAGACGTCCGGCAGCCACATGTGGAACGGCACGGCGCCGAACTTGAACGCGACCGCGACGACGAGGAACACGAGACCGAGGATCACGCCGAGGCTCGGCATGCCGCTCGCCTTCTCGGCGAGCACGTCGAGGTTCAGCGTGCCGTTCAATCCGTAGATCAGCGACATGCCGTACAACAACATGCCGGACGCGATGGCGCCGAGCACGAAGTACTTCATCGCGGATTCGGCGGCGATGCCGGAATCGCGGTCGAACGCGACCATTGCATACAGCGACAGCGACATCAGCTCGATGCCGATGTACACGGTCAGCAGGCTGTTGGCCGAGATCAGCACGAAGATGCCGAGCAGCGCGGTCAGCGCCAGCACGTAGTACTCGCCGCGCATCATGCCGCGGCGCTCGAGGTACTCGCGCGAATACAGCAGCGCGATGGCGATCGACGTGAACGCGAACAGCTTCAGCAGCACGGCCAGCGGATCCGCCACGTACGTCTCGCTGAACAGCAGCAGGCGGCCGGGGACGTTCGCGTAGTGCGCGGTCAGGAAGGCGCCGACCACGAGGATCACGAGCGTCAGCGTCGGCGTGAGCCGGCGGTTCTTGTCGCCGAAGAACACGTCGACCAGCAGCAGCAGGCAGATCGCGCCGGTGAGGTACATCTCCGGCAACGCCGGCAGCACGTCGGTCCAGGTCAGGTTGGGAATCGCGAGTTCGGGATTGGGGCTCATAACGGCAACTTGCTCGCGGCGATCTGCTGGACGAGATGCTGGACGGTCGCCTGCGTGACCTCGAGCAACGGTGCGGGCCACAGGCCCATGGCGAGCACGGCGATGGCGAGCACGGCGAGGATGACGAACTCACGCGCGTTGAGATCGGTGAGCTCGGCGACGTGATGGTTGGCGACCTCGCCGAAGATCACGCGCTTCACCAGCCACAACGTGTACGCGGCGCCGAGGATCAGCGTCATGCCGCCCAGGAACGCGTACCAGAAGTTGGCCTTGAACGACGCGATGATGACGAGGAACTCGCCGACGAAGCCGGACGTGCCCGGCAGGCCCGCGTTCGCCAGCGCGAACAGCACCATGAACGCGGCGAACTTCGGCATCGTGTTGATGACGCCGCCGTACGCGCTGATCTCGCGCGAGTGCACGCGGTCGTACATGACGCCGACGCAGAGGAACAGCGCGCCGGAGATCAGGCCGTGCGAGATCATCTGCACGATCGCGCCGTCGATACCCATGCCCGCGCCGTCGACCTTGCCGGTGGCCGCGACGATGTCGAACAACAGGAACGAACCCAGCGTGACGAAGCCCATGTGCGCGATCGACGAGTACGCGATCAGCTTCTTCATGTCAGTCTGCACCAGCGCGACGAAGCCGATGTAGACCACGGCGATCAGCGAGAGACCGATCAGCAGCCAGTCGAGCTCACGCGCGCCGTCCGGCGTGATCGGCAGGCTGAAGCGCAGGAAACCGTAGCCGCCCATCTTCAGCATGATGGCCGCCAGGACCACGGAGCCGCCGGTCGGCGCCTCGACGTGCGCGTCCGGCAACCACGTGTGCACCGGCACCATCGGGATCTTGACGGCGAAGGCCAGCAGGAACGCGATGAAGATCCAGCGCTGCTCGACCGCCGTCAACGGCAGGTTCTGGAACGCGACGATGCTGAAGTCGCCGGTCTTCAGGAGCATGTAGATCAGCGCGACCAGCATGAACACGCTGCCGAGGAACGTGTACAGGAAGAACTTCAGCGTCGCGTACACGCGCCGCGGGCCGCCCCAAACGCCGATGATCAGGAACATCGGGATGAGCATCGCTTCCCAGAAGAAGTAGAACAGCAGGCCGTCGAGCGCGGAGAACACGCCGATCATCAGGCCTTCCATGATCAGGAACGCAGCGTAGTACTGCGCCGGGCGCGTTTCGATCACCGTCCACGCGGCGACGACCACCGGGATCGTGATGAACGTGGTCAGCAGGATCAGCGGCAGCGAGATGCCGTCGACGCCGAGATAGTAGTTCGAGTGGAATGACGGGATCCACGGCAGCTTCTCGACGAACTGGAACGCGAACTGCGTGCTGTCGAAGCCGGTGTACAGCGGCAGCGACGCGCCGAAGACGATGACCGCCGTGGCCATGGCCACCCAGCGCCCCGCCCCGATCGCGCGGTCGCCCATGATCAGCACGACGAGACCGCCCGCGATGGGCAGCCAGGTCAGAAGCGATAAAAGTCCAAACCCCATGGGATTCCGTTCTTCTTGTTCAGCTGGTTAGTGCAGGTGCGAGAGGTACCAGCCGAGCATCACCGCCAGGCCGATCACCATCCAGAACGCGTACGAATAGAGGAAGCCGCTCTGGACGCGGCGGATGACCGTCGCGAACCAGCCGATGAAATTGGTCGAGCCGCCGATCACGGCGCCATCGATCAACGCGCCGTCGCCGACCTTCCAGAAGATCTTGCCGAGCAGGCGGCTGCCGGCGGCGATGATGTTCTCGTTGATCCAGTCGAACCAGTACTTGTTCTCGAGAACCACGCGCAGCGGCTTGAGCTTCGCATCGATCTTGCCGGGTAGTTCGGGCTTGGCGATGTAGAAGAGCCACGCGAGGAGCACGCCGGCGAGCACGAGATAGACGACCGGCTGCATGAAGGCGTGCAACGCGAAGGCCCAGACGCTGTGGAATTCCTCGTGGATCTCCGGCAGCACGGCGTGCGCTTCGCTGATGTGGATCGCATCGCCGAAGGCCGTGCCGAAGATCAGCGGTTCGACGGTCAGCAGGCCGATGAAGATGGACGGGATCGCCAGCAGGACGAGCGGCACGGTGACGACCCACGGGCTCTCGTGCGGCGTTCCACCGTGGTGACCGTGGTCGGGCTCGGCGTGCGACTCGTGCTTCTCGTCGTGACCGCCGTGCGAATCGTGCGCGTGTGCGTGATCGTGCGAGTGGTCATGAGCGTGACCGTGCCCCGCCCCGCTCGTGTCGAACCGCGGCTTGCCGTGGAACGTCATGAACAGTAGGCGGAACGAATAGAACGCCGTGACGAACACGCCGATCATCACGCACCAGTAGGCGTACGCGGCGATGGCGTTGTCGGGATGCAGGTGGTGCTGCTCCTTCACCGCGTCGATGATCAGGTCCTTCGAATAGAAACCCGAGAACAGCGGCGTGCCGATCAGCGCCAGCGAGCCGATCCAGCAGGTCACGGCCGTCCACGGCATGTACTTCGCCAGCCCGCCCATCTTCCGCATGTCCTGCTCGTGGTGCATGCCCATGATCACGGAGCCGGCCGCGAGGAACAGCAGCGCCTTGAAGAACGCGTGCGTCATCAGGTGGAAGATCGCGACGTTGTATACGGACGCGCCGAGCGCGACGGTCATGTAGCCGAGCTGCGAGAGCGTCGAATACGCGACGACGCGCTTGATGTCGTTGTTGATGATGCCGAGGAAGCCCATGAACAGCGCCGTGGTCGCGCCGATGAACAGCACGAAGTTCAGCGCGTACTCGGACAACTCGAACAGAGGCGACATGCGCGCCACCATGAAGATGCCCGCGGTGACCATGGTGGCCGCGTGGATCAGCGCCGAGATCGGCGTCGGGCCTTCCATCGAATCCGGCAGCCAGACGTGCAGCGGCACCTGCGCGGACTTGCCCATCGCGCCGATGAACAGGCAGATGCAGATGAACGTCATCGCGTTCACGCCGTCGGTGCCGGCCAGCGGGAACGTCTCGCCGGCGATCTGCGGCGCGACCTTGAACGCGTCCACATAGTTCAGCGACGCGCCGCCGAAGTGCGCCGTGTAGTACACGACGCCGGCGATGCCGAGCACGAAGCCGAAGTCGCCGACGCGGTTGACCAGGAACGCCTTCATGTTCGCGAAGATCGCGGTCGGCCGCTTGTACCAGAAGCCGATCAGCAGATAGGAGACGACGCCGACCGCTTCCCAGCCGAAGAACAGCTGCATGAAGTTGTTGGACATCACCAGCATCAGCATCGAGAACGTGAACAGCGAGATGTAGCTGAAGAAGCGGTTGTAGCCGTCGTCCTCGGCCATGTAGCCGATGGTGTAGACGTGGACCATCAGCGACACGAACGTGACGACGACCATCATCAACGCCGTGAGCTGGTCGACGAGGAAGCCGACCTGCATGCCGACGCCGTCGGTCACGAGCCACTGGTAGACCGTGCCGTTATACGGCGCCGCGCCGTGCAGGAAGATCGAGCCGGCGACGTGCAGCGACAGCGCGCAGGCGATGCCGACGCCAGCGATCGTTACCGTGTGCGCAACCCAGCGCGGGATCACGCTGCAGAAGATGCCGGCGATGATCGCCGCGAACAGCGGCGCGAGCGGGATGGCGAGCAGCAGATTGGGGTTCAAGGTTTCCGTCACGCGCTCAGCCCTTCAAAGTGCTCAGATCTTCGACATTGATCGTGCGCCGCTCGCGGAACAGCACGACGAGGATCGCGAGGCCGATGGCCGACTCCGCGGCCGCCACGGTCAACACGAAGAACACGAAGATCTGTCCGTTGATGTCGCCCAGATAGCGCGAGAACGCCACGAAATTGAAGTTCACGGCGAGCAGCAACAGCTCGACGCACATCAGCAGCAGGATGAGGTTCTTGCGGTTGATGAACATGCCCGCGACCGAGATCGCGAACAACACGCCGGACAGCACCAGCAGCCAGTTCAGGGGAATCACGGTTTCGCCTCCGGCGTCGGCGCCACGGGAGCGGCCGGTTTCTCCGCGGCCACCTGCACGATGCGCACGCGGTCCTCGCGTCGCACGGCCACCTGCTTCGCGACATCCTGCTGCTTCAAACCCGCGCGCTTGCGCATGGTCAGCGAGATGGCCGCGACGATGGCGATCAGCAGCAGCACGGCCGCGAGCTCGAACGGATAGACGTACTGCGTGTACAACACGGTGCCGAGCTCGGCGGTGTTGCTGTAGGTCGCGGGCTGCGGCGTGGCACCGGCGGTGACGTCGAGACCGAGATTGCGCGTCCAGACGACGCTGACGATCTGGAACACGACCACGCCCGCGACGATGCCGCCGAGCAGCGCGTAACGCGTGACGCGCGCGCGCACCTGCTCGATGTTGATGTCGAGCATCATGACGACGAACAGGAACAGCACCATCACCGCGCCGACGTAGACGAGGATCAGCACGACGGCGAGGAACTCCGCCTCGATCAGCAGCCAGATCGACGCGCTCGTGAAGAAGCACAGCACCAGCAGCAACGCCGAGTGCACGGGGTTGCGCACCATGATCATGGCCAGTGCCGACACCGCCAGGATGGACGCAAAGACCCAGAAGAGGATTTCGACGATCATTCGATGCTCTCAGCGATACGCCGAATCGGCGGCCTTGTCGGCGCTGATCAGCGCGTCATACCGCTCGCCCACGGCGAGCAGCTTGTCCTTCGACATGATGTTCTCGCCGCGATGCTCCATGTGGTACTCGTGGATGCGCGTCTCGACGATGGCATCCACCGGGCAGGCTTCCTCGCAGAAGCCGCAGTAGATGCACTTGAAGAGGTCGATGTCGTAACGGGTCGTGCGGCGCGTGCCGTCGTTCGCCACGTCGGATTCGATCGTGATCGCGAGCGCCGGGCACACCGCTTCGCAGAGCTTGCAGGCGATGCAGCGTTCTTCGCCGTTCGGATACCGGCGCAGCGCGTGCAGGCCGCGGAAGCGCGGCGACTGCGGGGTCTTCTCTTCCGGATAGTTCACCGTGACTTTCGGCGTCCAGAATTTCTTCCACGTCACCCACAGGCCGCCGAGCAGCTCCGTGAGGAAGAACGTCTTGAGGATGCTGCGCATGTGTTAGCCCACCACTTTCCAGGGTCCGACCTGGCAGTACGCCATCACGCCTTCCGCGGCGATCCAGACGATGGTTACGGGGATCAGGATCTTCCAGCCCAGACGCATGATCTGGTCGTAGCGGTAGCGCGGGAACGTCGCGCGGAACCACAGGAACATGAAGATGCCGATGAAGATCTTGCCGAACAGCCAGTGGAAGCCGTCGCCGAGGATGGCGCCGAGCACGGGCACGTTGCGGATCGCCGCGTCGGCCGGTAGATAGCCGTCGAGCGGGCTCAGCCAGCCGCCGAAGAAGAACACGGCGGTCAGCGCCGCGATCAGCAGCATGTTCGCGTATTCGGCCAGGAAGAACAGCGCGAACGCGATGCCCGAGTACTCGACGTGGAAGCCGGCGACGATTTCGGATTCGCCTTCGGCCACGTCGAACGGCGCGCGATTCGTCTCCGCCACGCCCGAGATGAAATAGACGACGAACAACGGGAACAGCCAGAACCAGTTCCACGCCAGCGCCCCACCCGCCTGGTGCGTGATGATGTCGCCGAGGTTCAAACTACCGGCCGCCATGATGACGCCGACCAGCGCGAAGCCCATCGCGATTTCATACGCGACGATCTGCGCCGCCGAACGCATCGCGCCGAGGAACGCGTACTTCGAGTTCGACGCCCAGCCGGCGAGGATGACGCCGTACACGCCCACGGACGTCAGCGCGAGCACGTAGAGCAGACCCGCGTTCACGTTGCCGAGCACCATGTTCGGGCTCAGCGGCACGACGGCCCAGATGGCGAAGGCGGGAATTAGCGTGATCATCGGCGCGATCCGGAACAGCACCTTGTTCGAGGCGCTGGGGATCACGACTTCCTTGATCAGCAGCTTGATGACGTCGGCGAACGGCTGAAAGATGCCCGGCAGGAAACCGAACGGCAGACTGCCCACGCGATTCGGGCCCTTGCGCAGCTGCATCCAGCCGATGACCTTGCGTTCCCACAACGTCGTGAACGCGACGCACAGGATCAGCACGATCGTGACGACGAGGATCCAGGCAGTGTCGCGGATGTAGCTGGGCAACGCGGCCCATTGATCCAGCAAAGCCTTCATGCGCCCGCTCCGTAGACCACGGCAGCGCCCTTGCCTTCCTTCGTCCGCTGCAGTGACGGTGCGCGACGCAGGACCGCGTCCACCGAGTACATCGGCACGTCGATGACTTTCATCTCGGACTTGGGCGCATCGGCGCCGGCGGATTTCGCCTCGTGCGCACCCGCGTACGACTGCGCGGCCACGTCGCCGCACAACGCGCGCAATTCCTCGCGCACTTCCTCGGACGACTGGTAATCGAAATTCGGCACGCCGGCCAGGTTGCCGAGCACGCGCAGCACCTTCCAGCCCGGGCGCGATTCGCCGAGCGGACGCGCCGCACCGGCGCAGCTCTGCCACACGCCTTCGAAGTTCACGTAGGTACCCGAGGTCTCGACGAACGTGCCGATCGGCAGCAACACGTGCGCGACGGACTTCAGCGATTCATCGGCATACGGAGTCGCCGCGACGACGAACGACGCGCCCGAGAGCGACTTCAATGCGTCCGCGCCGGCACCATCCGCCCACGGCTCGACGCCACCGAACAACAGGTAGGCCTTCTGCGACGACGCGAGCATCTCGCGCGCGTTCTTGCCGGCGGCGGCCGCCTTGATGTTGCCCGGCTCACGATGCGGCACGGCGCCCGCGAGATAGGCGCCGGCGGCGTTGCCACCTTCGGCCAGCGTGCCCAGCGTCGCACCGGTGGCGGCGGCTAGGCCCGCGGCCAGGGCGCGCAGGTCGGCGAATGCCGGATGGCGCAGCGCCAGCGCGCCCAGCCAGATGGCCTTCTTCGCGCCCGACTTCAGCGCCGTCGCCAGCGCGCGATGCGCGACGTTCGGCTGCGCGGCGCCGACGAGGCCCGCGAGATGTTTCGGCGCGGCGGCGCCATCCAGAACGGCCGAGTACACGGCCGCGAGGTCGGCGAGCTGGTTCGACGGCGCGGACTCGAGGTACGCGGCCACCGGGAACAGATAGTCGTAACGTGCCGGGTTCAGGAACGCGATCTTCGCGCCGCGGCGCGCGGCCTTGCGCACGCGATGGGCGAGCAGCGGCGTCTCGCGGCGCAGGTTCGCGCCGACGACCAGCAACGCATCGAGCTGGTCGATCGCGGCGATGGACAGACCACCGAGACCGGGCGCGGCCGGATCGGCCGACTGGTCGCGGAAATCCTGCTGGCGCAGGCGATGGTCGATGTTCGTCGAGCCGAGCGCGCGCGTCAGCTTGCCCAGTAGATAGAGCTCCTCGAGCGTCGCGGACGGATTCGCCAGCGTGGCGACGTCGGCACCGGCGGCCTTCAATCCGTGTGCCGCCTTCTCGAGCGCGACGTCCCAGGTCACCTTCTTCCACTCACCGCCCTCGCGCACCATCGGCGCCTCGAGACGATCGGCGGAATAGATGCCTTCGTAGCTGTAGCGATCGCGGTCGGCGATCCAGGTTTCGTTGATGGCGTCGTTCGTCCGCGGCACCACGCGCATCAGCTTGCCGCGCAGCACGTGGCCGAAGAGGTTCGTGCCGGTGCCGTCGTGCGGCGAGACCAGCGCGTGCTGCGTCATCTCCCACGACCGCGCGCGGTAGCGGAACGGCTTGGAGTTCAGCGCGCCGACCGGGCACAGGTCGATGATGTTGCCGGAGAGCTCGTGCTCGACGGCCTTCTCGACGTACGTACCGATCTCCATGTGCTCGCCACGACCCGTGGTGCCGAGCTCCTGGATGCCGGCCACGTCCTGGCCGAAGCGCACGCAGCGCGTGCAGTGGATGCAACGCGTCATGTCCGTGGACACGAGCGGGCCGAGATCCTTGTCCTTCACGACGCGCTTGCGCTCGTTGAAGCGCGCGGCGTCGCGGCCGAAGCCCATCGCGAGATCCTGCAGTTCGCACTCGCCGCCCTGGTCGCAGATCGGGCAGTCGAGCGGGTGATTGATGAGCAGGAACTCCATCGTCGCCTTCTGCGCGCCGATGGCCTTCGGGCTCTTCGTGAAGATCTTCATGCCCTCGGCGATGGGAGTCGCACAAGCCGGCAGCGGCTTCGGCGCCTTCTCCACTTCGACGAGGCACATGCGGCAGTTGGCCGCGATGGGTAGTTTGTCGTGGTAGCAGAAACGCGGCACGTACGCGTTCTGCGCGTCCGTGACGTGGATGATCATCTGGCCCTTCTTGCCCTGGCAGACCTTGCCGTCGACTTCGAGATTGACGACGTCGGACGGCGGTGCGGCAGGAGGCGCCGGCGGCGGCGTGGCCTTGTCGGCGGGCGTGCTCATGCTGCCCTCCGCGCCGGGTCATCGACGATGCTGCGACCGCCGTTGTCGATCATGTATTCGAACTCGTGGCGGAAGTGCTTGAGGAAGCTCTGCACCGGCCACGCGGCCGCGTCGCCGAGCGCGCAGATCGTGTGGCCTTCGATGCGGCCCGCGACGTCGACGAGCAATTGCAGATCCTTCTTCTCGCCCTGCCCGGCCATGATCCGACGGATCACGCGGTTCATCCAGCCGGTGCCTTCGCGGCACGGCGTGCACTGGCCGCAGGACTCACTCTTATAGAAGCGGCTCAGGCGCTCGAGCACCTTCACCATGCAGGTGGTCTCGTCCATGACGATGACCGCCGCCGAACCGACCGACGAGCCCGCCGCCTTTAGCGAGTCGTAGTCCATGTTCGCGGCCATGATCTTGTCCGCGGGCAGCACGTACACGGACGAGCCACCGGGGATGCAGGCCTTCAGCTTGTTGCCGTTGCGCACGCCGCCGGCGATCTCCAGCAGCTCGGCGAACGGGATGCCCATCGGCAGCTCGTAGTTGCCGGGCTTGTTCACGTGGCCGGACACCGAGAAGATCGCCGTGCCGCCGGCATTGGCGACGCCGAGCTTGGCGAACCAGTCCGCGCCCTTGCGCAGGATCGTCGGCACCGACGCGTAGCTCTGCGTGTTGTTGATCGTGGTCGGCGCGCCGTACAGGCCGAACGCGGCCGGGAACGGCGGCTTGAAGCGCGGCTTGCCCTGCTTGCCTTCGAGCGAATCGAGCAGCGCGGTCTCTTCGCCGCAGATGTAGGCGCCGGCGCCCACCGCGGTGAAGAGGTCGAAATCGACGCCGGAGCCGAGGATGTTCTTCCCTAACAACCCGGCCTCGTAGGCTTCCTTCACCGCCGCTTCGAAGCGCGGCACGGGCTCGCCGAGGAACTCACCGCGGATGTAGTTGTAGCCCACCGTCGCGGTCATGCAGTAGCCGCCGATGGCCATGCCTTCGATCAGCGAATGCGGATTGAAACGCAGGATGTCGCGGTCGTGGCAGGTGCCCGGCTCGGACTCGTCCGAATTGCACACGGTGTACTTCTGCACCGGCGACTTGCGCGGCATGAAGCTCCACTTCGTGCCGGTGGGGAATCCCGCGCCGCCGCGTCCACGGAGACCCGCGGCTTTCACCTGGTCCATGATGCTTTCGGGCGTCGGCTTCTCGGCGAGGATCTTCTTCCACGCGTCGTAGCCGCCGATCTTGAGATAGTTCTCGAGCTTCCACGATTCCTTGAACTTGAGCGGTTCGAACACCGTCAGGTTCATCTTGTCAGCCCACTTGTCCGCAGCTCCGGCCATCTGGCGCTTCCTACTTCAGCTCGTCGAGCACCTTGTCCACCTTTTCGGGCGTCAGGTACTCATGGAAAACGTGGTCGACCATCATCATCGGCGCGCCGGTGCAGGCGGCCAGGCACTCTTCTTCCTGCTTGAGGAAGATGCGGCCGTCGGCCGTGCTCTCGCCCAGCTTGATGCCGAGTTTCTTCTCGCAATGTTTCACGAGGTCTTCGGCGCCGTTCAGCATGCAGCTGATGTTCGTGCAGATGCTGACGTGGTGGCGGCCGCAGGGATGGGTCTCGAACATCGAGTAGAAGCTCGCGACCTCGTACACCTGGATCGACGGCAGCCGCAGATACTCGGCGACACCATCCATCAGCTCGGGCGTGAGGAAGCCGTTGTTCTGCTCCTGCGTGAAACGCAGCGCCGACAACACCGCGGAGCGATGGCGGCCCGTCGGGAAACGGCCGATCCACTCGTCGATCTCGTGCCGCGTGTGCTCGTTCAGGATGCGCGACTTCTCGCCGAGCACCGGCTCGAACGTACCGCCATCCGCCGTCTTGACGACCTGCGTCATCGATCCACCTCACCGAACACGATGTCCTGCGTCCCGATCACCGCGACCACGTCCGCGAGCATGTGTCCCTTGCTCATTTCCTCGAGCGCCGACAGGTGCGCGAATCCGGGCGCGCGACACTTCAGGCGATACGGTTTGTTGGCCCCATCCGAGATCAGGTAGATGCCGAACTCGCCCTTCGGCGCTTCGACGGCGGCGTACGTCTCGCCTTCCGGCACCGAGTAGCCTTCCGTGAACAGCTTGAAGTGATGGATCAGCGATTCCATGTCGCCCTTCATCGACTCGCGCTTGGGCGGACGGACTTTCTTGTCGTCGATCATCACCGGGCCGGGATTCTTCTTCAGCCAGTCGATGCACTGCTTGATGATGCGGTTGCTCTGGCGCAGTTCTTCGATGCGCACGAGATAGCGGTCGTAGCAGTCGCCGTTGACGCCGATCGGGATGTCGAAGTCGAGATCCGCGTAGACCTCGTACGGCTGCTTCTTGCGCAGGTCCCAGGCGATGCCCGAACCGCGCAGCATGGCGCCCGTGAAACCCAGCGCCATGGCGCGCTCCGGCGTCACGACGCCGATGTTCACGGTGCGCTGTTTCCAGATGCGGTTGTCGGTCAGCAGCGTTTCGTATTCGTCGACGGCCTTCGGAAAACGGCCGACGAATTCCTCGAGGAAGTCGAGCAGCGAACCGGTGCGCGCCGCGTTCATGCGGTCCGCGTTCTTCTGCGTGCGCCACTTCGACGCCTGGTACTTCGGCATCGAATCCGGCAGGTCGCGGTACACGCCGCCCGGACGGTAGTACGTGGCGTGCATGCGCGTACCCGAGACCGCTTCGTAGCAGTCCATCAGGTCTTCGCGCTCCTTGAACGCCAGCAGGAAGACGGTCATCGCGCCGATGTCGAGCGCGTGCGCGCCCAGCCACATCAGGTGATTCAGCACGCGCGTGACTTCGTCGAACATCACGCGGATGTACTGCGCGCGCACCGGCACGGTGACGCCGAGCAGGCGCTCGATCGCCATCACGTACGCGTGCTCGTTGCACATCATCGACACGTAGTCGAGGCGGTCCATGTAGCCGATCGACTGGTTGAACGGCTTCGACTCCGCGAGCTTCTCGGTGCCGCGATGGAGCAGGCCGATGTGCGGATCGGCTTTCTGGATGACCTCGCCGTCCATCTCGAGCACCAGGCGCAACACGCCGTGCGCGGCCGGATGCTGCGGGCCGAAGTTCATCGTGTAATTGCGGATCTCGTTCATCTTATTTCTGCGTCTTCAGCGCCACGTCGTACCGGTTGTCGTGGCGGATCACGCGCGGCACCAGCGTGCGCGGCTCGATCGACACGGGCTCGTACACCACGCGCTTCTTCTCGACGTCATAGCGCACTTCGACGTTGCCGATCAGCGGGAAGTCCTTGCGGAACGGGTGGCCGATGAAGCCGTAGTCCGTGAGGATGCGGCGCAGATCCGGGTGACCCGTGAACAGGATGCCGAACAGGTCGAACGCCTCGCGCTCGAACCAGTTCGCGCCCGCCCAGATGTCGACGACGGAATCGATGATCGGATCCTCGGCGTCCTCGCAGCGCGAACGGATGCGCAGGCGCTGGTTGTTGGTCACCGACAGCAGGTTGTACGCGACGGCGAAACGCGCGCCGTCGTGCGGCACGCGCGGGACGTTGCGGTTCACGCCGCGCGAGAAGCCGGACGTGGTGGCCGAGTAGGTCTTCCACTCGGTGGTCGCGTAGTCGAGATAGTCGATGCCGGCGAGATCGATCAGCGTCTCGAACTTCAGACCGGGGTCGTCGCGCAGGACGAGGCAGACCTTCTTGAGATTCGCCGGCTGCACTTCGTAACACAGCTCATCGGGCAGCGACGGCACGCGCAGCAGCAGATCGGGCAGCGCGGCCTCCGCCTTCGCGGCCAGCGCGGCGATCTTCTCGTTCTGGACGAAGTTCGGGGGCGTGCTCATCGCGCGATGCTCGTGGTGCGCTCGATCTTCTTCTGCAGCTGGATGATGCCGTACAGCAGCGCTTCGGCAGTCGGCGGACAGCCGGGCACGTAGACGTCGACCGGCACGATGCGATCGCAGCCGCGCACCACCGCGTATGAATAGTGGTAGTAGCCGCCGCCGTTCGCACACGATCCCATCGAGATCACCCAGCGCGGCTCGGGCATCTGGTCGTAGACCTTGCGCAGCGCCGGCGCCATCTTGTTGACCAGCGTGCCGGCCACGATCATCACGTCGGACTGGCGCGGGCTCGGACGGAACACCACGCCGAAACGGTCGAGGTCATACCGCGACGCGCCGGCATGCATCATCTCGACGGCACAGCAGGCGAGGCCAAACGTCATCGGCCACAGCGAGCCGGTGCGCGCCCAGTTGACGAGGCTGTCGACCTGGGTGGTCAGGAAACCGCGCTGCGCAAATCCCTCGGGGCCGTCATCCGCCTCTAGTCCCACTCCAGTGCTCCTTTCTTCCACTCGTAGATGAAGCCGACCACGAGGATGCCGAGGAAAATGCCCATCGCGATCAGGCCGAAGGCGCCGATCTTCGAAAGAGCCACGGCCCAGGGAAACAGGAAGGCGATTTCGAGATCGAAGACGATGAACAGGATGGCGACCAGGTAGTAGCGGACGTCGAAGCGCATGCGTGCATCTTCGTAGGGCTCGAAACCGCACTCGTACGCGGAGAGTTTTTCCGCATCGCCCTTCAGCCGCGTCGACAGCCGGCCCAGCAGCGACCCCAGGCCGAGCATGACTGCCGCAAGGCCCGAGGCAATGATCAGGAAGATCAGGATCGGAAGGTAATTACCCAGCATGCTCTTAAGACTGCATAGCCAATGCTGCTTTGAATTGTAGCAGCCATGACACAGGATGTGGTGCCGACGGCGAGACTCGAACTCGCACGCTGTTACGCGCTAGCCCCTCAAGCTAGTGTGTCTACCAATTCCACCACGTCGGCATTGATCTACAGCAAACTTTGTTTACGGTTTTGCGGGCGCGCTGCCGGTCGCCGGCGGCGCGGACGCGGCCGGCGCCGGAATCGCCGCCGCGCCGGGCACGGTGACGTTGAGCGGAGTCGACGCTGCGGGCGCGGTCTCGGCGGCGGTATCAAAGATCGTCTTCGGCGCCTCCGCCTTCTTGGTGCCCATGTAGGCGAGCGCCAGGCTGTTCACCATGAATACCGCCACCAGCACCGCCGTGGCGCGCGACAGCGCCGTGCCGGCCCCGCGCGCACCGAACACGGTTCCGGAGGCACCCGCGCCGAAACCGGCGCCGGCATCCGCACCCTTGCCGCGCTGGATCAGCACCAGCGCGATGATGGCGATACAGCTGATGAACTGAACCGCGGACAAAACAGCATGCAACATTTGCGAATCTGCTCCAGCAGGCGGCCGCTATGCCGCCAATCCCTCAGCGCTCGGCCGCCGCCAGGATGCCCAAAAATTCTTCAGCCTTTAGCGAGGCGCCCCCGATCAGACCACCGTCCACATCGGGCATCGCAAACAGCGAACGGGCATTGCCCGCGTTGACGCTGCCGCCGTAGAGGATACGGATCTCTTCGCCAATTTTAGCATCCAACCGGGACAAGTGCCCGCGGATGAAGGCGTGGACCTCCTGGGCCTGCTCGGGACTCGCAGTCATTCCCGTGCCGATGGCCCAGCGCGGTTCATAGGCGATGACCGCCCCGCTGAAGCCGATCGCACCGCTGCGCTCGACGACGGCATCCAGTTGCCGTTGAATGACTTCCAGCTGCCGCCCGGCCTGCCGCTCCGCGAGCCGTTCCCCCACGCACAGGATCGGGATCATCCGCGTATGCGCGGCCGCAAACTTGCGGGCGACCAGATGATCATCCTCGCCCTCGGCCTTGCGCCGTTCGGAGTGCCCGACGATCACGTACTCGCATGCCAGATCCTGGAGCATCGTCACCGACACCTCGCCGGTGTAGGCGCCCTGCAGTTCGGCACTCACATCCTGGGCGCCCAGTGCGATCGGCAGTTCGGCCGCGCGCAGCATGCGGCCCACTTCCGACAGGTACACATGCGGCGGGCACACGGCACAGGCCACCGCGGTGTCCGGGAAGCGCTCGGCCAGCCCCTCGATGAGCTTGGCGTTGTCGGCCCGCGAGCCGTTCATTTTCCAGTTGCCGGCGACCAGTGGCTGGCGCATCCCTACCTCCGCCCGCGGCGGTCCGCCCTGAAAAAGGGCGCGCGATGATAGCCACGCCACGGTCGCGTTGCAATCGCCTTGAGCGTGAACGTGGCCGTTCAGGGCGCCGCGCCGCGGACCACCTCGGCCAGTTCGTCGGCGTACGCGCGGGTGGCCTTCTCGTCCCGGCCCTCCACCATGACCCGGATGACCGGTTCGGTGCCCGAGGGACGCAGCACCACCCGTCCCTCCCCGCCCAGGCGGCCCTCGATGCTGCGGATGCTGGCCTGGATGGCCGGCACCGCGGCCGGATCGAAGCGGCTGGCGACCTTCACGTTGAGCAGCACCTGCGGGAAGCGCTGCATGCCCGCCGCGAGCTCGGCCAGGGTCTGGCCGCTTCGGCGCATGATGGCAAGGACCTGCAGGGCGCTGATGAGGGCGTCCCCCGTGGTGGTCTGGTCCAGGCACAGAATGTGTCCGGAAGTCTCCCCGCCAAGAATGCCGCCGGTCTCCCGCAGCAGTCCCAGCACGTAGCGGTCGCCGACGGCGGCACGGTGGAAAGGGATGCCCTCGCTCTTGAGGGCAAGTTCGAGTCCGATATTGCTCATCACCGTCCCCACCACGGGACCGGCCAGCGTGCCCTCGCGGCGGCGCGCCCGCGCCATGATGTAGAGCAGCTGGTCCCCGTCCACCACCCGTCCCAGGTGATCGACCATCACCAGCCGGTCCCCATCCCCGTCGAGGGCGATGCCGACATCGGCCCGCACGCCGGGCACGGTCAGCTGCAGCAGCTGCGGTGCCATCGCCCCGCAGCCATCGTTGATGTTGCGGCCGTTCGGCGAGCAGCCCACGGGCACGATTTCGGCGCCCAGGTCCGAGAGCACCCGCGGCCCGACCTTGTAGGCCGCGCCATTGGCGCAGTCGATGACGATCTTCATGCCGGTCAGATCGACACCGGGCGGCATGGTCCCCGCGCAGAACGCCTGATAGAGGGTGCGGGACTTGTCCACCCGCGAGGCCCGGCCGAGCCGGCCCGACTCGCGCGTCACCGGCCCGCGGGCCAGCTCCGCCTCGATCTGCTCCTCGCGCTCGTCCGAGAGCTTGCCGCCCTCGGCATCGAAGAACTTGATGCCGTTGTCGTCGTACGGGTTGTGGGAGGCGCTGATCACGACGCCGAAGTCGCATTCGAATTTACGGGTCAGGTAGGCGATGCCGGGCGTCGGCAGCGGGCCGATCAGCATCACGTCGACGCCGGTGGCCACGAAGCCCGCCTCCAGCGCCGACTCGAACATGTAGCCCGAAAGCCGCGTGTCCTTGCCGATGAGCACCTTGCCGCCCGCCGGCGCCAGCACCCGCGCGGCGGCGCTGGCCAGGTGCAGCGCGAAATCCACCGTCATGGGATGCTGACCCACCAGTCCCCGGACGCCGTCGGTGCCGAAATACTGCCGCGCCAAGACCTATACTCCTGCCTGTACTGCGTGGGCGACCCGCAATGCGTCCACCGTCTCCGCCACATCGTGCGCCCGGATGATGTGCGCCCCGCGCAGCGCCGCGGCCACCGCCAGCGCCACGCTCCCGGCCAGGCAATTATCGCCCGGCCGGCCGGTGATCGCAGCGATGGTCGACTTGCGCGACATCCCCATGAGCACCGGCAGCCGCAGCGAAACGAAATCGGGCAGCTGCCGCACCAGGGCCAGATTGTGCGCCACCGTCTTGCCGAAGCCGAAACCCGGATCGATCACGATCCGGTCCCTGCCGATGCCGGCGGCCTCGCAGGCGAGCACCCGTTGCTGCAGAAAGTACTTCACCTCGGCCACCACGTCCGCGTACTGCGGCCGCCGCTGCATGGTCTGCGGCTCGCCCTGCATGTGCATGACGCACACCGCGCAGCCGGACGCGGCCGCCGCAGCGAGCGCTCCGGGGCGCTGCAGCCCGCGCACATCGTTGATCAGCGTCGCACCGGCGGCGCTGGCCGCACGCATGACTTCCGTCGCACTGGTGTCCACCGAAATGACCGCCCGCCCGAAGCGGGCGAGCTGTTCCACCACCGGTATCACCCGCCGCAGTTCCTCCTCGACGCTCACCGGCGCGGCACCCGGGCGGGTCGATTCCCCACCCACGTCGATGATGGCGGCGCCCGCCTCGATCATCGCCTGCGCGTGGTGGATCGCGTCCGTCACCCGCACGTACCGGCCGCCGTCGGAGAACGAATCGGGCGTGACGTTCAGCACCCCCATCACCTTGGGGGTGCTCAGGTCGAGCAGGGTTGAACCACAGCGCAGCTGCATGCCGGCTCCCCCCAGGGCAGGTGCGGATGGTGAGTCTAGTGCTGCCCGGCGGGAGAGCCGATCGGTCCGGGCTGGCCGGCGGGCTTGGGAGCGGGCGGCTGCTTGTTGGTCGGCAGCGAATCATCCCAGCCGGCCGGTGGCTGCGGCGGCTTGCCGTCCATGATGTCCTTCAGCTGCCCGTCATCGATGGTCTCGTACTTGATGAGCGCCTCGGCCATGGCGTGCAGCTTGTCCAGGTTGGTCACCAGGATCTGCTTCGCCCACTGGTAGTTGGTCTCGATGACGTTGCGGATTTCCTCGTCGATGGCATGCGCCGTGCCGTCGGACACCTGCTTGTGCTGGGTGACGCTGCGGCCCAGGAACACCTCGCCGGTCTCCTCCGTGTACGTCAGCGGTCCGAGCTTGTCCGACAGGCCCCACTTGGTGACCATGTTGCGCGCGAGGTCGGTGGCGCGCTCGATGTCGTTGGAGGCGCCCGTCGTCACGGCGTCCTGGCCGAAGATCAGCTCTTCGGCGATGCGGCCGCCGAACAGGGTGGCGATGGAACTCTGGATACGACGGCGCGAGAGACTGTAGCGGTCCTGTTCGGGCAGGAACTGGGTGACTCCCAGGGCCCGGCCGCGCGGAATGATGGTCACCTTGTAGACCGGATCGTGCTCCGGCACCGTCATGCCGACGATCGCGTGACCGGCCTCGTGGTAGGCCGTCATCTGCTTTTCGGCCTCGGTCATGACCATCGAACGCCGCTCGGCGCCCATCATGATCTTGTCCTTGGCGCGCTCGAATTCCTCCATGCCCACGATGCGCTTGTTGGCGCGGGCGGCGAACAGCGCCGCCTCGTTGACCAGGTTGGCGAGGTCCGCGCCCGAAAAGCCCGGGGTGCCCCGCGCGATCAGCTGCGGCTTCACATCCTCGGCCAGCGGCACGCGACGCATGTGCACGCGCAGGATCTGCTCGCGGCCGCGAACGTCCGGCAGCGGCACCACGACCTGCCGGTCGAACCGGCCGGGGCGCAGCAGCGCCGGGTCCAGCACGTCCGGGCGATTGGTGGCGGCGATGACAATGATGCCCTCGTTGCCCTCGAAGCCATCCATTTCCACCAGCAGCTGGTTCAGCGTCTGCTCGCGCTCGTCGTGACCGCCGCCCAGGCCCGCGCCGCG
Organism: Steroidobacteraceae bacterium; assembly: GCA_035502995.1. Lineage (GTDB taxonomy): Bacteria > Pseudomonadota > Gammaproteobacteria > Steroidobacterales > Steroidobacteraceae > CADEED01. The sequence goes on from DATJTW010000082.1 coordinate 50,688, forward strand.
GTGCCGGCCGACGGCGTCGATCTCATCGATGAAGATGATGCACGGCGCATGTTTCTTGGCCTGCTCGAACATGTCGCGGACGCGCGATGCGCCCACGCCCACGAACATCTCCACGAAGTCCGAACCGGAGATGGTGAAGAACGGCACCTTGGCTTCGCCGGCGATGGCGCGCGCCAGCAGCGTCTTGCCGGTGCCCGGCGAGCCGACCATCAGCACGCCCTTGGGAATCTTGCCGCCGAGTTTCTGGAACTTGCCGGGGTCCTTCAGGAAATCGACGATCTCGGCGACCTCCTGCTTGGCCTCATCGACGCCGGCGACGTCGGCGAAGGTCACATTGACCTGGTCCTCGCCGAGCAGGCGCGCGCGACTCTTGCCGAAGGACATCGCGCCGCGGCCGCCCGAGGCGCCCTGCATCTGGCGCAGCATGTACAGGAACACGAACAGCAGCAGCATTGCCGGCGCCAGCTGCAGGATCAGCTGCGTCCAGAACGAGGGCTGCTTGGGCGGCTGGCCTTCGATGCCGACGTTCGCCTTCTGCAGTTCGCCGATCAGGGCGGTGTAGTCGGTTTCGGGGTTGTAGGTCTTGAATTCGGTCTTGTCCTTCAGGGTGCCGAGAATCTCGTCCCCCCGCAGCACCACCTTCTCGACCTTGTTGGCCTTCACATCGTCGTAGAAGGTCGAATAGGTGAGCACCGTAGGCTGATTGCCCGGCGGCAGGTAACGGCTGAATACCGCCAGCAGGACGACGACGATGATCACCCACAGGAGGATGTTTTTCGTCAGGTCGTTCAAGAATTGCCCCTGGTTAAAACGCTGATTTGGCTCATTGATCCAACCTACACTATCGTGAAGTCCTTAGCCAGCAAGTACAGCTCAGGACTGCGGGCCCTGGAGGCCTCCGGTTTGAGCATCCGGACCTTCGTAAAGCGCCGCCGGGCGGCGGCGAGCAATTCCGTAAAGCCGGACCCCTGGAAGACCTTGATCAGGGCCGTCCCTCCGGGTTTCAAGACCTTTTCGGACATATCGAGCGCCAGTTCGGCCAGATACATGGCGCGGGGCTGGTCGACCGCGTCGATTCCGCTCAAGTTGGGGGCCATGTCCGAGAGCACCACATCGACGCCGCCCGCCGGCACCAGCGCCAGAAGCGCGGCGACCACCGCCTCCTCCCGGAAATCCCCCTGTACGAACTCGACCCCGACGATGGGATCCATGGGCAGGATGTCGGTCGCGACCACCCGCCCCTTGCGGCCGACCTTACGGCTGGCGTACTGGCTCCAGGCGCCGGGGGCGGCCCCCAGGTCCAGGCACACGGCACCGGGCCGCAGCAGCTTCTCGCGCTGGTCGAGCTCCTCGAGCTTGTAGATCGCGCGCGAGCGGAAACCCTGCGCCTTCGCCTTCTTCACGAAGGGATCGGAAAAGTGCTCCTGCAGCCAGCGGCCGCTGCTCCTGGAACGCCGCGTCCCTGTCATCTGCCCGTAACCGTTACAATTGCACGCATGGAACTATCCGAGAATCAGCGCCGCTTCCTGCGCGGCCGGGCCCACGCCCTGAAGCCCATCATCCAGATCGGCGGCAAGGGCCTCACCGAGGCCGTCGCCCGGGAGACGGCCCGCGCCCTGCACGATCATGAGCTCATCAAGGTCCGCGCGCCCGGCACGGACCGCGAGGCGCGCGATGCGCTGCTCGCGGAGCTTGCGACCCGCACCGGGAGCACCCTCGTGCATCGCATCGGGCATGTCGCGGTCCTGTACCGGCCCAGCGACACCAAGCCTGGCCTCGTGATCCCGGATCCTAAAGTTTGACGGCGACGATTTCGTAGGAACGGGTGCCGCCGGGCGCCGCCACGTCCACGATGTCACCCTCGGACTTCGCGACCAGCGCCCGCGCGATCGGCGAAGTGACCGAGATGCGCCCCGCCTTCAGGTCCGCCTCGTCCTCGCCGACGATCTGATAGCTCAGCCGCGCGCCGCTGTCCTGGTCCTCCAGGTCCACCACGGCTCCGAATACCACCTTGCCGTTCTTCGGCAGCGTGGCAGGGTCGATGATCTCGGCGGTGGACAGCTTGCCCTCGATTTCCTGGATGCGCCCCTCGATGAAGCCCTGCTGCTCGCGGGCTGCGTGGTATTCGGCATTCTCCGAGAGGTCCCCGTGGCTGCGCGCCTCGGCGATGGCCTTGATGACGTTGGGCCGGGCTTCGGACTTCAGCCGCTTCAGTTCGGCGCGCAGCGCTTCGGCGCCGCGCAGCGTCATGGGTGTGCGTTTCATGCGCTCAGGGTCTCCTGATGCAGGTCGGCGAGGCGGTTGACCTCGACTTCGTCGATGTGCTCGAGTGCCTCGCAGGTGGCCAGTGCCGCCGCGAGCGTCGTGTAGTACGTGACCCTGCGGTGCACGGCCTCGCGACGGATCGAGTTGGATTCGCGGATGGCCTGCTTGCCTTCCGTGGTGTTGACGATGAGATCGATCTCGTCGTTCTTGATCATGTCCACGATGTGCGGCCGGCCTTCGCGCACCTTGTTGGCGCGCCGGCAGGCGATGCCCGCGGCCTCCAGGACCTGCGCCGTGCCCACGGTCGCCACGATCTCGAAGCCATGGGCGATCAGGCGGCGGGCGAGCGTGACCGCGCCCGGCTTGTCGCGCTCGCGCACGCTGATCAGGCACACGCCATTGCGCGGCAGGGTCACGCCGGAGGCCGACTGCGCCTTGGCGTAGGCCTCGCCGAAGGTGCGTCCCGTGCCCATCACTTCGCCGGTGGATTTCATCTCCGGTCCGAGGATCGGGTCGGCTTCGGGGAATTTCGCGAACGGGAACACCGCCTCCTTCACCGAGAAGTACGGCGGCACCCGCTCCACGGTCGCGTCCAGCTCGCGAAGCTTGCGGCCGATCATGGTGCGCGCGGCGATTTTCGCCAGCGGCAGCCCGGTGGTCTTGGAGACGAAGGGCACGGTGCGGGAGGCGCGCGGATTGACCTCCAGCACGTACACCACGCCGTTCTGGACCGCGAACTGGATGTTCATGAGCCCGACGACGTTCAGCGCCCTGGCGAGCTTGCGGGTCTGGTCGCGGATTTCATCCTGGATGGCGGGGCTGAGACTGTAGGGTGGCAGGGAACTGCCTGAATCCCCGGAGTGCACCCCGGCCTGCTCGACGTGTTCCATGATGCCGCCGATCAGCACCTGCTCGCCATCGGCTACCGCATCCACGTCGACTTCGATGGCGACGTCCAGGAACCGGTCCAGAAGCACCGGACTGTCATTCGAGACGCGCACCGCATCGGTCATGTAGGCGCGCAGGTCATCCTCGGTGAACACCACTTCCATGGCGCGCCCGCCCAGCACGTAGGAGGGCCGGACCACCAGCGGGAAGCCCACCTCGCGGGCCAGGCGCACGGCCTGGTCCTCGGTGCGCGCGGTTGCGTTCGCCGGCTGTTTCAGCTGCAGGTTGCGCACCAGCAGCTGGAAGCGCTCGCGATCCTCGGCCACGTCGATCGAGTCGGGGCTGGTGCCGATGATGGGTGCGCCCGCCTCTTCCAGCGGCCGCGACAGCTTCAGCGGCGTCTGGCCACCGAACTGCACGATCACGCCCTCGGGTTTTTCCTTCTCCATGATCTCCAGCACGTCCTCGAGGGTCAGCGGCTCGAAATACAGCCGGTCCGAGGTGTCGTAATCGGTGGAGACCGTTTCGGGATTGCAGTTGACCATGATGGTTTCGAAGCCATCCTCGCGCAGCGCGAGTGCCGCGTGCACGCAGCAGTAGTCGAACTCGATGCCCTGGCCGATGCGGTTCGGGCCGCCGCCGAGGATCATGATCTTGCGGCGGCCGTCGGGCAGCGCCTCGCACTCCTCCTCGTAGGTGGAGTACATGTAGGCGGTCGAAGTCGCGAACTCGGCCGCGCAGGTGTCCACGCGCTTGTACACCGGGCGGACGTTCAGTTCGTGGCGGCGCTGGCGGACGGCCTTTTCCACCACGCCCACCAGCCGCCCCAGGCGGCTGTCGGAAAACCCCTTGCGCTTCAGGGCCCGCAGGCGCTCGGCGGACAGCCCGCTCATGCCCCGTTCGGCCACCGCCCGCTCCTCGAGCACCAGATCCTCGAGCTGCGCCAGGAACCAGGGGTCGATGTGCGTGAGCGACTGGATCTTCTCGAACGACCAGCCGGCGCGGAAGGCATCGGCGGTGAACAGCAGCCGGTTGGCGCCGGGCACCCGCAGCTCGTATTCGAGCTTCGCGGCGGTTTCCTCGTTGAGCGGCAGCGTCAGCTGCTCGCCGAGCCCGTCGAGGCCGGTCTCCAGACCCCGCAGCGCCTTCTGCAGCGATTCCTGGAAGGTGCGGCCGATCGCCATGACTTCGCCCACCGACTTCATCTGGGTCGTCAGCCGGTCGTTGGCCGCCGGGAACTTCTCGAACGTGAACCGCGGGATCTTCGTGACCACGTAGTCGATGGAGGGCTCGAACGAGGCCGGGGTTGCGCCCCCGGTGATGTCGTTGCGCAGCTCATCGAGCGTATAGCCCACGGCCAGCTTCGCGGCGATCTTGGCGATCGGGAAACCGGTCGCCTTGGAGGCCAGCGCCGAGGAGCGCGAGACGCGCGGATTCATTTCGATGACCAGCAGCCGCCCGTCGGCCGGGTTTACCGCGAACTGCACGTTCGAGCCGCCGGTATCGACGCCGATCTTGCGCAGCACCGCGATCGAGGCATCGCGCATGCGCTGGTATTCCTTGTCCGTGAGCGTCTGCGCCGGAGCCACGGTGATCGAGTCGCCGGTGTGCACTCCCATCGGATCGAGATTCTCGATCGAGCAGATGATGATGCAGTTGTCCTTGCGGTCCCGCACCACCTCCATCTCGTATTCCTTCCAGCCGATCACCGCTTCCTCGAGCAGCACTTCGCTGGTGGGCGAGGCATCCAGGCCCCGCGCCAGGATGGTCTCGAACTCCTCGCGGTTGTAGGCGATGCCGCCGCCGCTGCCGCCCATGGTGAACGAGGGACGGATCACCACCGGATAGCCGATGTCGCCGATGGCGCCGTTGGCCTCCTCGACGCTGTGGGCGATGCGGGACTTCGGGGTCGCCAGTCCGATGTCGCGCATGGCATCGCGGAACAGTTCGCGGTCCTCGGCCATGTCGATGGCTTCCCGCGAGGCCGCGATCAGTTCCACGCCGTACTTGTCGAGCACCCCCTCGCGCACCAGGTCGAGCGCGGTATTGAGTGCGGTCTGGCCGCCCATGGTGGGCAGCAGCGCATCGGGCCGTTCCTTCTCGATGATCCGCGCCACCGTGCGCCAGTTCACCGGCTCGATGTAGATGGCATCGGCCATCTCCGGATCGGTCATGATGGTGGCGGGGTTGGAGTTCACCAGGATGACCCGGTAGCCCTCCTCGCGCAGCGCCTTGCAGGCCTGGGCCCCGGAATAGTCGAACTCGCACGCCTGGCCGATGACGATCGGGCCGGCGCCGATGATCAGCACACTCTTGATGTCGGTCCGCTTGGGCAATTCTCTATCTCTTTATCTCTGGGTGGGACCGGGGCTCAGCGCCGGGCGCTGGCCTCGACCTGCCGCAGCTGGTTCTGCAGTCGTCTGAGCATGAGCTGATTGAAACGCTCGAACAGGGGTTTCACGTCGTGCGGTCCGGGACTGGCTTCCGGATGCCCCTGGAAGCTGAATGCCGGACGATCCTTGAATGCCAGGCCCTGCAGCGAGCCATCGAACAGCGACCGGTGCGTCGCCTTGACGTTGGACGGCAGCGTCGACTCATCGACCGCGAAGCCATGGTTCTGACTGGTGATCATGACCCGGCCGCTCTCCAGGTCCTGCACCGGATGGTTCGCGCCGTGATGGCCGAACTTCATCTTCATGGTGCGGCCGCCGGCCGCGAGCCCCAGCAGCTGGTGGCCCAGGCAGATGCCGAACACCGGGATCTCCGCATCCAGCAGCTCGCGCGTCGCCGTGATGGCGTAGTCGCAGGGCTCCGGATCCCCGGGACCGTTGGAGAGGAACACGCCGTCGGGCTGCAGCTGCAGCACCTCGCGCGCGCTGGTCTGCGCCGGGACCACCGTCATGCGGCATCCGGCATCCGACAGCAGCTTGAGGATGTTGCGCTTGATGCCGAAATCGTAGGCCACCACGTGCAGGCGCTGGTGGGCCCGGATATTCTGCCGGCCGCTGTCCTCCCAGGTGTTGCCCTCGTTCCACTGGTAGGGACGCTTGGTGGAAACGACCTTGGCGAGGTCCATGCCCTTGAGGCCCGGGAACTTGCCCGCGAGCTTGATGGCGGCCTGCTCATCGACCTGCTCACCGGTGACGATGCAGCCGGCCTGGGCCCCCTTCTCGCGCAGCAGGCGGGTCAGGCGCCGCGTGTCCACGCCGCCGATCGCGACGATCTTGCCGCGGGTCAGGAATTCAGTGAGCGGTTCGACCGCGCGCCAGCTGCTCGAGCGCAGTGGCAGATCGCGGATCACCAGTCCGGCTGCGTAGATCTGCGCCGCCTCGAGGTCCTCGGGCGTGGTGCCGGTGTTGCCGATGTGCGGATAGGTGAGCGTCACAATCTGCCTGGCGTAGGAAGGATCCGTGAGGATCTCCTGGTAACCGGTCAGCGCAGTATTGAAAACGACTTCGCCAGTGGTGTTGCTTGGTGCTCCGATGGACTGGCCGCGGAAGATGGAACCGTCCGCCAGCGCCAGCACCGCGGGAAGATATGTCATGGTGCGTTCGCGCGCCCTCTGCAGATAAGCAAACCGCAGATAAACAAAGCGGGAGGAGTTCTTGTTGGAACATCCTCCCGCCTTGCATGGACTAACCCTTGCGGATTAGAGCTAAATCTTACGGGCCCCCACCCGGTGTGTCCATGCGCCCGCCGGAATTTTTTGTGCTCCGAAATGGACGCCCCGGGTACTGTATGAAAGTGCTGGGGCGTCGCGTATTTCCTTCCTAACATGCTGATCCTAAAGAATAATGTCCCGCATGAAATAATGTCCGGGGGCCCGCCCGGCCAGCCACGCGGCCGCATCCAGCGCTCCCCGGGCGAAAACGTTCCTGTCCGTAGCGCGGTGCGATAAAACCACTTGCTCCCCGGTGCCGGCGAAGACCACGGTGTGGTCGCCGACGATGTCCCCGCCGCGCACCACCGCAAAACCGATATCTCCCTCGCGACGCGGGCCCTTGCGGTCGAGGGCCGACACCTCGTCGAGTTCCTGACCGCGCGCCTGCGCGGCGGCGTGCCCCAGCGCCAGCGCCGTACCGGAGGGTGCATCCTTCTTCAGCCGGTGGTGCGCCTCGATGATCTCGATATCGAAGTTCAGGGGCAGGCTCTGCGCGGCCTGGCGCACCAGTTCGGTCAGGAGCGTCACTCCCAGGCTGGTATTGGCCGCGATCAGCAAGGCGATGTGGCGCGCCGCGCGTTCGATCTCCGGCGCAAGTTCGGCCGCCAGACCGGTCGTGCCGATGAGCAGTGGCTTGCCCGCGGCACAGCAGGCGGCGAGATTCGAGCCCGTGGCCGGGGATTGCGAGAAATCGATTGCGCAGTCGCACTCCGCGAGCGCGGCCGCGACATCGGCGGTGACGGGCACACCCAGGCGGCCGACCCCGGCCACCTCACCGACATCGCGCCCGAGGTGGATGCTGCCGGCATGGGTCACCGCGCCGCTGATGCGCACGGCGGGACGCTCCCGCGAGGCGCGCACCAGTGCCTGGCCCATGCGCCCGGTCGCGCCGATGAGGAGCACGCGCAGTGTACCGCTCATATGTTCGCCCTACTCGGACTTGGAGAAAAAGCTTTTCACGCCTTCGAGGAAGCCCTTCTGCCGTGGTGCATGGTGGCTGCCGCCGCGCAGCGAGGCATCCAGCTGCATGATCATGTCGCGCTGCTCGGCCGAGAGTTTCACCGGCGTCTCGATGACCACCTTGCAGAACAGGTCCCCGCGCGCGCCGCCACGCACCGGCTTGACGCCCTTGTCGCGCAGGCGGAAGACCCGGCCCGACTGCGACTCCGGCGGAATCTTGATGGTGACGTCGCCATCCAGGGTGGGCACCTCGAGTGTGCCGCCCAGGGCGGCCGTCGCGAAGCTGATCGGAACCTCACAGGAGAGATGTTCGCCGTCGCGCTCGAAGATCTCGTGCTCGCGCACCCGCACTTCCACGTACAGGTCCCCGGGAGGTCCGCTGTTGCGGCCCGCTTCGCCCTCGCCGGTGAGACGGATGCGGTCTCCCGTATCGACCCCGGCCGGGATCTTCACCGAAAGTTTCTTGGCGCGTCGCACGCGTCCCTGGCCCAGGCAGGTGTCGCAGGGATTGCGCACGATGGTGCCCATGCCGCGGCAGCGCGGGCAGGTCTGCTGCAGCTGGAAGAAGCCCTGCGAGACGCGCACCTGGCCGTTGCCGTCGCACGTTTCGCAGGTGACCGGCTGGCTGCCCTTGGCGGCGCCGGTTCCCTGGCAGGTGCCGCACTCCTCCAGTTTCGGCAGCTCCAGCTCCATCGTGTGTCCGAACACCGCCTGGCGCAGGTCCAGCTCGATCTCGTAGCGCAGGTCGGCCCCGCGGAACACCTGCGAGCGCCCGCCGCCGCGGCGGCCGCCGCCGAAGATGTCGCCGAACACATCGCCGAAGATGTCGCTGAAGGCGTCGGCGCCGCGGCTGCCGCCGCGCTGCGCGGCCGCCTCGAGTCCGGCATGGCCGTGCTGGTCGTAGATGGAACGCCTGTTGGCATCACCGAGCACCTCGGCCGCCTCCTTGCATTCCTTGAAGCGCTCCTCGGCCTCGTGATCGCCGGGATTGCGGTCGGGGTGGTATTTCATCGCCAGGCGGCGATAGGCCTTCTTGATTTCGGCCTCGGTCGCCGTCTTGGCAACATCGAGGATCTTGTAGTAGTCGCGCTTAGACATGCCCGCCCTGCCGAACCCTTAAACACGCCAAAGCCGCCGTGCCCTGGCCCACCGGTACACCAGCGGGACCCGAGCGCGGCGGCATTGTTTCTTCCCCAGGATACCGCTTACGAAGCGCGGCGATCCTTGTCCTTGACCTCTTCGAACTCGGCGTCGACCACGTCGTCCTTCGCGCCGGACGGTCCCGCTCCCGCAGTACCGGCGCCCGCAGCGCCGCCCGGCTGCGGACCCGCGCCAGCGGCGCCGGCCGCACCGCCCTGCGCCTCGGCGTAGGCGCGCTCGGCGATCTTCGCGGAGGCCTGCGCCAGCGCCTCGGTCTTGCGCGCGATCACATCCTTGTCGTCGCCCTTGAGCGCCGTGCGCACATCCGACAGCGCGGCTTCGACGCTGGCCCGCTCCTCGCCCGAGACCTTGTCGCCCAGATCCTTGAGCGACTTCTCGACGCTGTGCACCAGGCCATCGGCCTTGTTGCGGGTGTCGACCAGTTCGCGGAACTTGCGGTCCTCCTCGGCATGCGCCTCGGCATCGCGCACCATGCGCTTGATCTCGTCCTCGTTGAGGCCGCTGGAGGCCTTGATGACGATCTTCTGCTCCTTGCCGGTCGCCTTGTCCTTGGCCGACACGTTCAGGATGCCGTTGGCGTCGATGTCGAAGGACACCTCGATCTGCGGCATGCCGCGTGGCGCCGGCGGTATGTCCGAGAGGTCGAACTTGCCCAGCGACTTGTTGTCCGAGGCCCGGTCGCGTTCGCCCTGCAGCACGTGGATGGTCACGGCCGTCTGGCTGTCATCCGCGGTGGAGAAGGTCTGCGCGGCGCGCGTCGGGATGGTGGTGTTCTTCTCGATGAGCTTGGTCATCACGCCGCCCAGGGTCTCGATCCCCAGCGACAGCGGGGTGACATCCAGCAGCAGCACGTCCTTGACCTCGCCGGCCAGCACGCCGCCCTGGATCGCGGCGCCCACGGCCACCGCCTCATCGGGATTCACATCCTTGCGCGGCTCCTTGCCGAAGAAGTCCTTGACGTACTTCTGCACCAGCGGCATGCGCGTCTGGCCGCCGACCAGGATGACCTCGGCGATATCGGACGCCGAGACGCCCGCGTCCTTGAGCGCCACCCGGCACGGCTCGACGGTCTTCTTGACCAGATCCTCGACCAGCGACTCGAGCTTCGCCCGCGTCAGCTTGATGTTCAGGTGCTTCGGACCCGACGCATCGGCCGTGATGTACGGCAGGTTCACGTCGCTCTGCTGCGTGGAGGACAGTTCGATCTTGGCCTTCTCGGCCGCCTCCTTCAGGCGCTGCATGGCGAGCGGGTCCTTGCGCACATCGACGCCGGACTCCTTCAGGAACTCCTCGCCCAGGAAATTGATGACCCGGAGGTCGAAGTCCTCGCCGCCGAGGAAGGTGTCGCCGTTGGTGGAGAGCACCTCGAACTGGCGCTCGCCGTCCACTTCGGCGATTTCGATGATGGACACATCGAAGGTGCCGCCGCCCAGGTCGTAGACGGCGATCTTGCGATCCCCGCCGGACTTGTCCAGGCCATAGGCCAGGGCCGCCGCCGTGGGTTCGTTGATGATGCGCTTCACGTCCAGGCCCGCGATGCGCCCGGCATCCTTGGTGGCCTGGCGCTGGCTGTCGTTGAAATAGGCAGGGACGGTGATCACGGCTTCCGTGACCGTCTCACCGAGGTAATCCTCGGCGGTCTTCTTCATCTTCATGAGCACGCGCGCCGAGACTTCCGGCGGGGCCATGTTCTTGCCCTGCACCTCGACCCAGGCGTCGCCGTTGTCGGCCCGCACGATCTTGTAGGGCACCATCTTGACGTCGCGCTGCACAACGTCATCGGAGAACTTGCGGCCGATGAGCCGCTTGACCGCGAACAGGGTGTTCTGCGGATTGGTGACGGCCTGGCGCTTGGCCGGCTGACCCACGATCACCTCGTTGTCCTTGGTGAAGGCCACGATCGAGGGGGTGGTACGGTCACCTTCCGCGTTCTCGATGACGCGCGGCTTGCCGCCTTCCATGATGGCCACGCACGAGTTGGTCGTGCCCAGGTCGATGCCGATGATCTTTGCCATTGCTGTTACTCCGCGAATTCTCTTTTAAGTCGGTCCCGCTCGCCCTGTTGTGGGTGCGAAGCCGAACGATTCAAGCCCGCCGCGAGCCTTTCGCCACCCCAGGCTCAAGCCGGAGCGCGGGCCACGATCACCCGGGCCGGCCGCAGCAGCCGCCCCCCCAGTTCGAAGCCCGGCTGGACCACCTGCAGCACCGCATTCGGTTCCGCTGTGGCCGACTCCTGGGCCATCACCGCCTCGTGCCGCTCCGGATCGAACGGCTCGCCTTCGGGATTGATCTCCTTGATATTGAGCCTCTCGAAGGCCTTCACCAGCAGTTTCAGGGTCGCCGCCTGGCCTTCGGCCAGGCTCTTGGTGTCGGCGCGCCCGGCGTTGCTCACGGCCAGCTGCAAGCTGTCCAGCACCGGCAGCAGCTCGACGGCGAACTTCTCCAGGCCATACCGGCTGGCATTCTCCACATCGCGCTGCGCCCGCTTGCGGACATTCTCGATTTCCGCCACCGCCCGCAGGTACTGGTCCTTGTGGCTGCTGGCGAGCTGCTGCGTTTCCGCCAGCGCCTGCCGCAGCTGCTCGGCGTCCAAAGTCGCCGCCTCACCATTCCCGGCCTGCGCTACGTCGGACGCGGAAGCCTCTGCCCCAGTCATCAAAACCTCCAAAAAACAAGAAGTTGCGCAACCAGAATCGGGTTGCGCCCGCGATCTTCGCGTCGCAGATTAGCCGATTCCGTCAGGGCGCGCGCCGGGAATTCAAGGCTGCCCCCAGCAATTTTGCGGTGACATCGACAATGGGGATGACCCGCTCGTCGGCCATGCGCATCGGACCGATCACCCCGAGCACGCCGACCACCTTGTCCCCCAGCGAGTACGGGGCCGTCACCAGGCTGCAGTCATCGAGGATCTGGTACCCGGATTCGTGGCCGATGAAGATCTGGACGCCCTGGGCCCTGAGGCTGTGATCCAGCAGGTGCAGGAAGTCGCGGCGCTCGTTGAAGGCCTCGAACAGGCGTTTCAGCTTCTCGACGCTGGAGAGTTCCCCCACCCCCATCAGGTTGGTCTCCCCCGCGATCACGTAGTCCATTTTCTCGGGCGAATCGGCGATGCTGAAGACCTGCTGCGCCATGGTGATGGCATCGACCATGATCTGGTTCATGTGCTCGCGGGTCTCGCGCATCTGGCGCAGGATTTCCTGGCGGACCTCGCTCGGCGAGCGGCCCGCGAAGTGCTGGTTGAGGAAGTTCGCGGCGCGCCGCAGCTCGTCGGCCTGGAAGCGCCGTTCCAGCTGGATGATGCGGTTCTCCACTTCACTGTTGTTCAGCACCAGCACTGCCAGCACGCGGTTCTCGGACAGCGGCACGAATTCAATATGTGTAATGGCGGCCTGCTGGGCACTGGGCAGGGTCACGACGCCGGCGAGCTGCGTCACGCTCGAGAGCAGCTGCGAGGCGGTCGCCACCAGCGCCTTGGAGTCATGGCCGTTGTCGAGCTGCCTGCGCAGCTCGCTGACCGAATCGTTGTCCAGTGGCTGCACGCGCAGCAGCGTGTCGACGAAGAAGCGGTAGCCCTTGTCGGTGGGTACCCGTCCGGCGGAGGTGTGGGGCGAGGCGACGAACCCCAGCTCCTCCAGATCCGCCATGACATTGCGGATGGTGGCCGAGCTCAGATTCAGGCCACTGTCCCGCGAGAGGCTGCGGGATCCGACCGGCAGGCCGTCCCGGATATAGCTTTCAACCAATATCCGCAACAGACGCTGGGCGCGGTCATTGAGGCTGTCGTCACGGACGTCTGGGGCCATACGAGAAGTGAAGCTAACGAGCGCCATGCGGGCCGTCAAGCGAACCCTTGGGAACGGCCCGGGCGCATGCTACAAAGGCCGGATGACACCCTCCATTCGCGCCTGCGGACTGATCGGCCGGTTTAACGATACCCGGGTCGCCGAAACCTCATCGGTCCTGGTGCCGCACCTCATCGAACGGGGCATCGGCGTGCTGGCCTGCGAGGAGCCGGGCGACTTCGCGGGTGCGGCCAGCGTGCAGGTGGTCTCCGAAAGCGAACTCGCCGCCCGCGCCGATCTCATCATTGCCATCGGCGGGGATGGCACGCTGCTGTATGCCGCCCGCCTCGCCACCACCCGCCGCGTGCCGCTGCTCGGCATCAACCGCGGCCGCCTGGGCTTCCTCACCGATGTGCTGCCCCAGGAGGTCCTGCCCTGTGTCGATGCCGCGCTGGATGGCGGCTGTGAGGTGGACCGCCGGCCGTTGCTGACGACGTCGGTGATGAGCGGCGGCGGCACGACGACCTCGGGAATGGCGCTGAACGATATCGTGGTGCAGAAGCTGGCCACGGGCAGCATGATGGACTTCGAGACCTGGATCGATGGACGTTACGTCAACACCCACGCCGGGGATGGCATCGTGATCGCCAGCGCCACCGGCTCCACGGCCTATGCGCTCTCCTGCGGCGGGCCGATCGTCGACCCGCACCTGGAGGTGCTGGTGATCGCTCCGATCTGTCCGCACACGCTCTCGGACCGGCCGGTCGTGGTCTCCTCCTCCGCGAACATCGAGATCCGCCTGCTGGAACGGCCCGAAAGCCGCGCCCAGGTGGTGTGCGACGGATTCGTGCTGGGCGATGCCCAGCCCTGCGATCGGGTGCAGATCCGGCAATCCGGGGAGGGGGTGACCCTGCTGCATCCCCCGGGCTACGACTATTTCCGCCTGCTGCGCTCGAAGCTGCATTGGGGCCGCGGCAGCAGTGACCGCTCGCGTTAGTGCGCCATGCTGACCTACCTGCATATCCTTGATTTCGCCATCATCGATGAGCTCGAACTGGAAGTGCGTTCCGGGCTGACGGTGCTCACCGGGGAGACCGGTGCCGGCAAGTCGATCCTGGTGGATGCGCTGCAGCTCATCGCCGGCGGCCGCGCCGGTGCCGAGGTGGTGCGCCACGGCGCGCAGCGCGCCGAGGTCACCGCCACCTTCGAGCTGGCGCAGGCCCCGCGCGAACTGAAGAGCTGGCTCGAGGATCAGTCGATCACCGTGGAAAGGGAGCTGGCGGTGCGCCGCGTGGTGACCGTGGACGGACGCTCACGTTCCTACCTCAACGGCCAGTCCGTGACGGTGCAGCAGCTGCGCGAGGCCGGCAACATCCTGCTCGACATCCACGGCCAGCATGAGTTTCAGACCCTGACCCGCAGCACCGGCCAGCGCGAGCTGCTCGACGGCTACGGCCGCCACGAGGCCGCGGTCGCCGAAGTCGGGATTGCGCACCGGGTGTGGCTGAAACTGCTGAATGCGGCCCTGGAACTGGAGGCCAAGGCACGCGACCGGGATGCCCGGCTGTCGCTCTTGCGCTATCAGGCCCAGGAACTCGCCGCCCTGAACCTCACGGCGGGCGAGTTCGCGAGCCTCACCGAGGAGGCGACCCGGATGGCCAACCGGGGGCGGCTCACCGAGTCGGTGCAGGGAGCCCTGGGGCACCTCTATGAAGAGGACGAGGGCAGCGCTCATGCCGCCGTGTCCCGTGCACTGCAGCAACTGAAGTCGGTGGCGGCGCTGGACGCCGGCGTCGCCGCGGTCCTGCCCCTGGTGGATGGCGCCGCCATCCAGATCCGGGAAGCCGCCCGCGAGATGCAGCACTATCTGGACTCCCAGGACTTCGACGCCGCGCGCCAGGACCAGGTGCAACGACGCCTGTCTGCCATCGAGGAACTGGCCCGCAAGAACCGCGTCGCCCCGGCGCAGCTGGAGGGCCGTGCCGCCGAACTGGCCGCCGAAATTGCGCAGCTGGAATCGGCCGAAAGCGATCTTGCGACCGTGCGGACCGAACTGGCCACCGCGCTCGAGCACTATCGCGAGCAGGCCAAGCTGCTGTCGGCGCGGCGGGCGACGGCAGCGCGCGCCCTCGCCAAGACGGTGACCAGTCACATGCAGCAGCTGGGAATGGCCGGGGGCCGCTTCCAGATCGATGTCTCGCCCCATGAGTCCACCGAGCCGCAGCCCCACGGCCTCGATCAGGTGGAATTCCGGGTGACGGCCAATCCCGGCCAGCCCCTGCGGCCGCTCTCCAAGGTGGCCTCGGGCGGCGAACTGGCCCGGCTGTCGCTTGCCGTGCAGGTCGCCTGCGCGGGCCGTGACTCACGGTGCATGGTGTTCGACGAGGTCGATTCGGGCATCGGCGGGGCGATCGCGGAAATCGTCGGCCGGGAGCTGCGCACCCTCGCCGGGCAGGCCCAGGTGCTGTGCGTGACGCACCTGCCGCAGGTCGCCTCCCAGGGCCACCATCACCTGCGCGTCAACAAGCTCAGCGACGGCAAGACCACGCGCACCTCGCTCTCGGACCTCGGTGCGGATGAGCGGATCGAGGAGCTGGCGCGGATGCTGGGGGGCGTCGACATCACCGCCAAGGCCCGCGAGCACGCCCGGGAGATGCTGCGCCAGGTGGAGGTCAGGTCTTCGGGCGATGCGCGCAAGTCTGGCGGACGCAGTGGCCGTAAATGATCAGGGAATGATCCCGGATCTCGAACCCCAGCTTCTTGGCCACGGCCCCCTGGCGGTCCTCGATGCCCGAATCCATGAACTCTTCGACCCGGCCGCAGTCCAGACACACAATGTGGTCATGGTGGGTGCCATGGTTGAGTTCGAAGACCGCCATCCCGTCCTCGAAATGATGGCGCGTGACCAGGCTCGCCGCCTCGAACTGGGTCAGCACGCGATAGACGGTGGCGAGGCCGATGTCCTCGTTGGACTCCAGCAGCGAGCGGTAGATGTCCTCGGCCGAAAGGTGGCGTGTCTGGCTGCTTTCCAGGATTTCCAGGATTTTCAGTCGCGGCAGCGTTACTTTCAGACCGGCCTTGCGCAGGTCCTTCCCTTCCATGCCGGTGTCTCCTGAAGTGGGGCCCGTTGCCAGTCGGCTTCGGCCCGGTCGATGCGGTATCATCCAATTATTATCCGGTTTTCAAGTGACAAGTCACGTGATCAGATTGCAGTCGAATTTACCGTGGCGCCGCATCGGCGCCGGCGTCCTCCTCCTGGCCCTGGCCTGCGCCGGCTCCGGCTGCGTGTATCGCATCACCGTGCAGCAGGGCAACTACCTGGAGAAACGCAATACCGACCAGCTGACCACGGGCATGACCAAGGTGCAGGTGCGGTACCTGCTGGGCACGCCGATGATGCCTTCGATATTCGACAACGACCGGTGGGACTACCTGTACTACCTGAAGGTCGGCCGCAAGGCCCCCATCGAGCGCCAGCTCACCGTGTACTTCAAGAACGACAAGGTCGACCGGATCGACAAGCATGGCCAGGAGGCAGTGACGCCGGACGCGCCGGGCATGCGCGTCCTCGCCCCGGCCCTGTAGCCGGCCCCCAGGGTCAGCGTCCCCGGACGCGCGCCCGGCGGCTGGTCCGCGGGTCGTTGACCAGGCCGCGATAGATCTCCACCCGGTCCTGATCCCGGGGAATGTCCTCACGTCTGCAGGGCTCCCCGAAGATACCGATGGCCGGCGAATCCCAGGGTACCGGGCCGTCCTCGCCCCGGGCCGCCGCCTGCAGGCGCGCCTGTTCGAGCAGGTCGGCCACGCAGGCCTCCCCCCCCAGCTCCACCTCCCACAGGAACTGCTTCTGCGGCAACGCGTAGGCCACGGTGCAGCGCTTGCGGGTCATGGCGGAACGGCCGCACGGGCCGCGAGCGAGCGGGCCCTGGCGACGAAGGCATCCACCAGGGACGCCGCCGTCTCCTCGAACAGCGGCTCGAACATCAGCCCGGCGAGACGGTTGGCGAAGGCAAAGCGCATCAGCAGGTCCACCCGGCAGCCGGACTGTCCGGGCAGTTCCACCGGCGTCAGGTTCCACTCCCCCTCCAGCGTCCTGAACGGGCCGCTGACCAGGCTCATGGCGATGTGCCGGTCGGGAGTCAGTTCGTTGCGCGTGGTGAACGTCGAATTCAAAGGACCGCGGTGCACGCCGATGGTGGCCACGATTTCCCGTTCGGTCCTGGAGAGGACCTGGGTGCTGCTACACCACGGCAGGAACCGTGGATAGCTTTCGATGTCATTGATCAGCGCGAACATCCGCTGCGGCGGTTGCGCAACCAATGCCGTGCGCCTGACTTCCCTCATATCGCTAGAATTGTGCCATGAGCCAGAGCAAACCCGAACCCAAACTGATCGCCGAGAACCGCAAGGCGCGATTCGACTACTTCATCGAGGAACGCTACGAGGCCGGCCTCGTGCTGCAGGGGTGGGAAGTCAAATCCATGCGGGCCGGCAAAGCCCAGCTGACCGAGTCCTATGTGTACGTGAAGAACGGGGAAGCCTTCCTGTACGGCGCCCATGTGGCGCCGCTGAACACCACCTCGACCCACGTGGTCGCCGAGCCGACCCGGACCCGCAAGCTGCTGCTGAATACGGCGGAGCTGGAGCGTCTGAGCAGCGCGGTCGAACGCAGTGGCTACACGCTGGTGCCGCTGGAGATGTACTGGAAGGGCAGCCGCGCCAAGCTGCGCATCGGCGTTGCCAAGGGCAAGAAACAGCACGACAAGCGCGCGACCGAGAAGGACCGCGACTGGCAGCGGGACAAGGCCCGCATCCTGCGGGCCCGCTGAACCTCAGGGCGGGGGCGCCCCCGCGCTGGTCGGAAACGCGTAAGTGAGATTGAAGGTGACCAGCGTGTCGGTCTTCACCAGACCGGCGGGCGGACTGGTGTTGTGGACGATCTCGTACCCGGCCGTGATCGCCAGCGCCTTGGACATGCTCACCTGCAGGTTCAGATCGTTCTGGACCAGCGTGTTGCCGGATCCGGATACCGCCGCCAGCACGTCCGTGAGCTTGGTGACGGTATTGAACGCGTAGCTGCCCTTGACGGTCGCCGTCGCGACGGCGCCGTCCTTGGCCGCCAGCGGCGTGCGGGTCACGTCGCCGTCCGGCTCGGTGACCAGCAGTTCGGGACGCAGCCGCCGGTAGCCGACACCGACCTGCGCATCGAGGGTCGCATCGGCGAGCTTGATGATCGAATACCCCAGACCGGTCGAGGCGGTCTCCTGGTACTGGAAGCCGCTGAACTTGTCGTCGGTGTAGTCGAGCGCACCGAACACGTACGTGCGCGGCGAGAAGTTGTAGTTGCTCTGCCAGCCGGCGATGAGCCGCTCGGCGCTGACGATGTCGTCGCTCTTGCCATACAGTCCCGCCAGCTCCAGATCGTGCTTCCAGTCACCGGTGTTGTAGATGACGCTGAGCTTCGCGTTGGCCGTCTGCGCGCTGGTATCTCCGTGCGAGGAGACATAGCCGGCCTGTGCCTTCACGGTCAGGGGCGGGGGCGGCGGTGCCGGAGCATCATCGGCCAGTACGCTTGCCGAAGCGGCCAGCAAGGCGACGGGAATACCGGTCCTGAGCAGTCCTGAGACCATTTTCTCTCCTGGTCGGATTGGCGAAAAGGCGCGGATTTAACACCGCCCCCCGCCACAAGTCACGTTAACTCAGCGTAGGTGAAGCCGCCGCAGGGTCGCTCGCTAGGGACACCGGTCGAGGCTGGCAAGGTCCGCGAATGCAGGGTAGAGCGCCATCAGCCGACGCGTCACTGCGTTGGTCCAGCCGAACCCGTCCTGCAGGGGATACTCGCCGCCACCGCCGCCGCCACTGCTTTCGATGTTGTATTTCTCGACGAGCCGGCCACTGCGGCGGTACGTGCCGTTGACCGTGACGAGCCAGCGGCAGGCGATGCTGGCGGCCAGCGCCGGATCCGCGGAGCGCAGTCCCCGCACGGCGATCCACTGCAACGGCGCCCAGCCATTGGGCGCGTCCCACTGCTGGCCGGTGGCGACCGTCGTGGTCCGGACCCCGCCCGGCGCCAGCAGCGAGGCGCGCACGGCCTGCGCGACGCGCATGGCCTGCCGCCCGTCGGCGAGGGATTCAAACAGGGGATAGAGCGTTGCGGCGGAAAGCACCCCCGTGGCCCGATTATCGGTCCAGCGAAAATCACCGTAGAAGCCACGGGCCTCGTCCCACAGATACCGGTCGATGGCCTGATGGCGCGCAGCAGCGCGCCGCGCGAACTGCGCCGCGCAGGATCGGTCGTGCGCGCGGGCGCAGCCATCCCGGATCGCCTGCTCCAGCCCGAACAGCAGGCTGTTGAGATCCACGGGCACGATGCGGGTCGTCTCGATGGAACCCAGGGATTTCGGATCCTTGAGCCAGCGCGAGCTGAAGTCCCAGCCGCTTTCCGCGGCGGCCCGGACGTCGCGGTACAGTTCACCGGGCTCACGGTCGCTGCCGTGCGCGAGCTGCACATCCTCGGCCCAGGACTCATCTCGCGGCTCATCGACGTCATCCCAATAACGGTTGAGCAGCGCGCCACCGGCCATCCTGACGACGCGCTGGTGCGCTCCCGGCTCGCGCAGCAGGTCCGCACCGTGCATCCAGAAGGCGTACTCGCGCCGCAGCTGCGGCAGGTAGCGCCGCCAGGCCGCCGCGGGGTCCTCGGGATCGAGCAGCGCCACCATTTCGAAGAAGAACGGCGGCTGGGAGCGCCCGAGGTAGTAGGTCCTGGTGCCATTGGGAACGTGGCCGTAGCGATCGATCAGCGATGCGAAATCGGCGACCATGTCCCGCACCAGATCCCGCCGCCCGCTTTGCAAGAGCCCCAGCATGGTGAAGTAGGAATCCCAGTAGTACAGCTCCCGAAAGCGGCCGCCCGGCACCACGTAGGGTTGCGGCAACGACAGTGCGGACGAGAACTGCGGCGGACTGCGCGTCTCACGCGTCAGCAGCGGCCAGAGCCGATCGATGTGCGCGCCGATGGACAGGCCTTCGGGTACCGCGCCCTTGGCATCCGGCGCGACCGGCATCGGCAGAATGAAATGTCGGTCGACGAACCGTCGCAGCAGCTGCGGGGTGCCGGGCCGCTGCGCATGGTACCGCCGCAGGATGCTCCGGGGCGAACTGCGCGGAACCGCATCCGCGAAGGTCTTGCTGTCGAGAAAGATCCCATCGCTCTGCACCGCCGTGAACAGGTCCTGGAACTCGTCCTGCGGCGACTGCACGGGACCCGCGGCGGCGACGCCCGCAAGCAGGCAAATCCCGAAAGTCGCCAGCCACGCGCGGCTGCGCCGGGGGCGGCCCGCGGGCGTCCGGTTCAAGTCCGAGCCGTGGTTCACGGCCGTGAGCATAATGCAGGAGCGGGCCCGGAAAACCCCCAAAGCGGCAATTCAGGTACACTGTGCGCGTTCCAGAAGGGGGCGACCGGTTTCGACGTGGGTTGCGAAACTTCAGGGGCGTACCGAGGTGCATGGGTCCTCGTTAAACTCTTGTGCAAATCATAGTTGCCAACGACGACAACTTCGCTCTGGCCGCTTAACCCGGCCTAACCCTGCCACCAGTGGTGCCTGTGCCGCTGATCGGTGGGGACGCGCTCACAGGATCGCTCTGCATCGTGCTACGGGGTGCAGCGTTAAGAGACACCGTTGCTGGCCTAGCGTCTTCCCTGCTGCTCGGGTAGCGCGAAGCGAGAACACAAAGAGACAGCTACGTACGTAGAACCGGAAGCGTAGTGCTTGCGGACGGGGGTTCGATCGAGGGTCGCGACGATCCGTAAGGGTCGGTTTGAAAACGGAGCTCACATCGGTGAAGCCTGACGGCGCTGTCGCAGCGGCATGGTAACGCCGAGGGGTAGGAAGAAGGCCAACTTCAGGCCTGCCCTGTAGAGACTCATAGACCCGCTGACGAGGCATGGCCTCCGAGCGGGCACTAGGATGTCGGGGTGCAGCCCCGGCATAACACGCTCCGCATCCTGCCACGCCGTGGGGCGAGCAGGATGAAGGCATAGTCCAGCCCGCAGCGAAAGCCGCGGATGTGCTGTCCCCCCGCCTCCACCAATGAGGGTTCCCGGCAACCGGCCGGGAACCCTGACCTGCGACGACCCTCGCGCGTACATCCGTTCTCGCGTTTGTTGCGAAGTGCAACCGCAACGGTTCATCCGACACGCGCGCGCGACCTTCCCCTACAGCGTATCGCCACGGCCGTGGATAGGGTCGGCGGCAAACCATTACGGACCCAAGCCCGACCATGTGGATCGTCAAGGTAGCGCTCCAGCGTCCGTATACGTTCCTCATGCTTGCCGCCCTCATCGTGCTACTGGGGGTGTTCTCGATCCTCACCACCGCGACCGACATCTTCCCCGAGATCCGGATTCCGATCGTGGCGGTGATCTGGCGCTACACCGGACTGCTGCCGGATGAAATGGCCAACCGGATCGTGCTGTTCTCCGAGCGCACGGCGCAGACCACGGTCAATGACGTCGAGCACACCGAATCGCAGTCGGTGAACGGCACGGCGGTGGTGAAGTACTTCTTCCAGCCGAAGGTCAAACCGGAACTCGCCTTTGCGCAGATCACGGCGATCTCCCAGTCGCAGCTGCAGAGCTCGCCTCCGGGCACCACTCCGCCGTTCATCCTCTCCTACGACGCCTCCACGGTGCCGATCCTGCAGCTCGCGCTCTCCAGTCCGACCATTCCAGAGCAGGAGATCTTCGATCTCGGCAACAACATCATCCGCACCCAGCTCGCGA
>DATJTW010000083.1:0-58144 GCA_035502995.1 Steroidobacteraceae bacterium
CGAGTCATTCGCGAGACAGGGAGCGCTCGTCGCGTTCGTCGACTACGCGGAGGAGCCCTCCCAGTCACTGGTGAAAAAACTCGAGAGCGCGGGCTTGCCGCGGCCGTGGTATCGCAAGACGGATGTCAGCGACGTCGCGGCGCTGCAGTCGGCGATCCGGGATGCGGCGAAGGCGGTCGGCGACTTCCACGTATTGATCAACAACGTCGCCAACGACGACCGTCACGACTTCATGGACGTCACGCCGGATTACTACGACCAGCGCATCGCCGTGAACCAGCGCCCGGCGTTCTTCGCGATCCAGGCCGTCGTGCCGGGCATGAAGAAGAACGGCGGCGGCTCCATCATCAACTTCGGCAGCAATTCCTACGGCGCGAAGGGCCGCAATTTCCCGGTCTACACGACGGCGAAGTCGTCGGTCATCGGCCTGACGCGCGGCCTGGCCGCGGAGCTCGGCGAACACCGCATCCGCATCAACGTCATCACGCCCGGCTGGATCATGACCGAGCGACAGATCCAGAAATGGCTGACGCCCGAAGGCGAGATGGAGATCAAGCGCAACCAGGTGCTGCCGGACAAGGTGCGCCCGGAGGACGTCGCGCCGCTGGCGCTGTTCCTCGCCTCGGACGATGCGCGTGCCTGCTCGGCGCAGGAATACATCGTCGACGCCGGCTGGCTCTAGGAACGCGGCGGGATGCGCCTGCTGCAATTCAGCGAGGCCGGCCAGGTCCGCGTCGCGCGCGTCGCCGACGACGGCACGGTGCTACCGCTGGCCACGTTCCAGACGCTGTACCAGCTCGCGCGCCGTGCGATCCGCGAGCGCCGCCCGCTCGACGACATCGCGGCCGCCGAGCCGGTCGACAATCCGCTCGCCTACGCCGACCTGCTGCGCGACCGCCGGCTGCTGCCGCCGCTCACGCATCCGGACCCGGCGCACTGCCTCGTGACGGGCACTGGTCTCACGCATCTCGGCAGTGCCGCGGCGCGCGACGCGATGCACGCCAAGGTGGACCGGCCCGACGCCGATCTCACCGACTCGATGAAGATGTTCAAGGCCGGGCTCGAGGGCGGCAAGCCGGCGGGCAAACTACCCGGCATGCAACCCGAGTGGTTCTACAAGGGCAGCGGCGCGAACGTCATCGGCTGCGGCCAGCCGTTGCGCTCGCCCGACTTCGCCGAGGACGCCGGCGAAGAACCCGAGCTCGTCGGCTGC
Source organism: Steroidobacteraceae bacterium (assembly GCA_035502995.1). Classification (GTDB taxonomy): domain Bacteria; phylum Pseudomonadota; class Gammaproteobacteria; order Steroidobacterales; family Steroidobacteraceae; genus CADEED01. The sequence goes on from DATJTW010000083.1 coordinate 1,214, forward strand.
TACGTGATCGACGACGCGGGCCGGCCGCGCCGCGTCGGCTTCGCCGTCGGCAACGAGTTCTCCGACCACGTCACCGAGCGCCGCAACTATCTACTGCTCGCGCACTCCAAGCTGCGCCAGTGCGGCGTCGGCCCGATGCTGAACACGGGGACTCCGCCGGCGCATCTCGCCGGCACGAGCCGCATCCGCCGCGATGGAGCGGTGCTCTGGGAGAAGCCGTTCCTGACCGGCGAGGCGAACATGTGCCACACGTTCGCGAACCTCGAATACCACCACTTCAAGTACGCGCAGCACCGCGTGCCCGGCGACGTGCACCTGCATTTCTTCGGCACCGCCACCGTGAGCTGCGCCGACGGCGTGCAGACGCGCGCCGGCGACCAGTTCGAGATCGACCTGCCGGCCTTCGGCGCGCCGCTGATCAATCCGCTGACGATCGAACCGGGCGGCCTCGCGCTGCACGACACGGGGGAGTTATGAACCTGCGACGCTGGACCCTGGCCCTGGCGGCCACGCTGCTCGCCGCGTGCTCCGGCGGCGAACCCGACAAGAACCAGATCGTGCTCGGCTTCAGCCAGATCGGCGCCGAGAGCGAGTGGCGCACGGCGAACTCGGAGTCGATCAAGTCGGCCGCCACGATGATGGACATCGACCTGCGCTTCTCGGACGCGCAGCAGAAGCAGGAGAATCAGATCAAGGCGATCCGTTCGTTCATCGCGCAGAAGGTCGACGTCATCGCGTTCTCGCCGGTCGTCGAGACCGGCTGGGACACGGTGCTGCAGGAAGCGAAGGCCGCGAACATCCCGGTGATCCTCACGGATCGCGCCGTGTCCGCGGACCCGTCGCTGTACGTCGGCTTCATCGGCTCCGACTTCGTCGAGGAAGGCCGGCGCGCCGGCCGGCTCGTCGCCGAGAAATTCAAGGACGCGACCGCGGACGTGAGCATCGCCGAGCTGCAGGGCACCGTCGGCTCCGCGCCCGCGAACGATCGCAAGAAAGGCTTCGAGGAGATCATCGCCGCGAACCCGCGGCTGCAGATCGTGCGCTCGCAGTCCGGCGACTTCACGCGCGCCAAGGGTAAGGAAGTCATGGAGGCGTTCCTGAAGGCCCATGGCTCCGGCAAAGGCGGCAGGATCGACGTGCTGTACGCGCACAACGACGACATGGCGATCGGCGCGATCCAGGCGATCGAGGAGGCCGGCCTGCTGCCGGGTCGCGACATCTACATCGTGTCGATCGACGCGGTGAAAGGCGCGTTCGAGGCGATGATCGCCGGCAAGCTGAACGCCACGGTCGAGTGCAATCCGTTGTTAGGCCCGCAGCTGATGACGTCCGTGGCCGAAGTGGTCGCGGGCAAGCCGATCCCGAAGCGCATCGTGGTCGACGAGCAGGTCTTCACCAGGGAAACGGCGAAGCAGCACATCCAGTCGCGCAAGTATTGAGGCGCGTGGCACACTCCGGACCCTCTACACCGAGGGGAGCGCGCGCATGGACCAGGATCGTCGTCGGAGCTTCGCACTGGCCCTGTTGCCGCTGGTCGGCGCGGTCCGCCTCGCGCGCGCGGACGAGCCGGCCGGGGCGCCCACCGAGAAACCGATGAATCCCCGCCCCTTCGGCCGCCTCGCCGACGGCAACGAGGTGCAGGTCCACACGCTCGGCAGCCCCGACGGCCTGCAGGCCGAGATCCTCACGCTCGGCGGCATCCTGAAATCGTTGACGCTGCCCGTGAAGGGCAAACGTATTCCGCTGGTGCTGTCGCTGCCGGACCTGCCCGCGTATTTGAAGGACACGTCCTATCTCGGCCAGCTGGTCGGCCGCTATGGCAACCGCATCGCCGGCGCCGCGTTCGAGCTCGACGGCAAGAAGTACCCGCTGTCCGCGAACAACGGCCCGAACACGCTGCACGGCGGCGAGATCGGCTTCGGCAAATATGTCTGGCGCGTGCTCGGCACCGGCACGGGCCGCATGAGTTTCGTGAAGCTCGGCCACCACTCGCCCGCCGGCATCAACGGCTTTCCCGGCAATCTCGAAGTCACGGCGCTGATCAGCGTCTACGACAACGTGCTGTCGCTGACCTACGAAGCCAGCACCGACGCGCCGACGCCGATCAGCTTCACGTGGCATCCGGACTTCACGTTGTCCGGCGAACCCGCGAAGTCGATCGACGAGGAGACACTGCGCATCGCCGCCAGTCACTATCTACCCATCAACGACGCGCGCGTGCCGACCGGCGAGATCGCGCCGGTGGCCGGCACGCCGTTTGACTTCCGCCGCGCGAAGAGCGTGCGCGTGCCGCCGCCGTCGTCGCACGAGCAGATCAGGCTGACCGGCGGCTTCGACCACTGCTGGGTGCTCGACAAGGGCGCGGCGGTGGCCGCCGAGGTGCATTCGCCGTCGAGCGGCGTGCGCATGGCGGTGAAGACCAACCTGCCCGGACTGCAGGTGTACGGCGCCTATCACCTGAAGACCGCGTACCCGGGCTGGAACGCCATCTGCCTCGAGCCCGAGAACTTCCCCGACGCGCCCAACCACCCGAACTTCCCGGACAGCATCCTGCGGCCGGGCGTCGTGCACCGCTCGTTCATGAGCTTCGCGTTCCACGCGTGAGCCCGATGAAAGCCGCGCCGTGGATCTCGTCGTCGATCGCCTGCGCGGCGTTCTCCGGCGCCGCGTTCGCGGATTGCCCGGACCGCCTGCAGCGCGATCCGGCGTTCGTCGCGCTGGCGGCGCCGGATGGCGCGCCGCGCGCGCAGAGCGCCGAGGACTTCAGGTTCGTCGGCGATACGACGACGCTCGAGGAGCTGCAGGCGAAGGTCGGTCCGCCGGACGGCACGAAGGGCGCGCGCCGGCTCGTGTGGTGCCCGCCGGACGGCAAGGTCGTCGAAGTGGAGTCGCGCACCGGCACCGACATCAAGTTCGTCCGCGTGAACGGCAAGGCCGTCTACAAGCGGAAGTAGCGCGCCGACCGCGGCGATCGTGCAAGCCCGTTTCCTGCATCCGAAGTACTGGCCGACGTGGTTCGGCCTCGGCGTGCTGCGCCTGTTCGAGCCGCTGCCGCACGCGTTGCTGTACCGGCTCGGCCGCGCGCTCGGCGCGCTGGTCTATCTATTCCCTTCGCCGTTCAAACGCACGGCGACGCGCAACATCGAGCTGTGCCTGCCTGAGCTCGACGCGGCCGCGCGCACGCACATCCTGAAAGAACACTTCCGCGGACTCGGCGTCGCGTTGTTCGAGACGGCGATCAGCTGGTGGTCGTCGAACGAGCGCATCCGGCACCTCACGCAGATGGAGGGTCTCGAGCACCTGGAGACCGCGCGGCGCGCCGGCCGGGGCGCGTTGCTGCTGTCCGCGCACTTCAACTCGATCGAGATCGGCTGCCGCGCGCTGGCGGCGCGGCTGCCGCTGAACGTGATGTATCGCCCGACGAAGAACGAGCTGATCGGCGAGTTCGTGCAGTCGCGCCGCGCGGTGCAGACGAAACGCGCGATCCGCCGCGACGACGTGCGCACGCTGGTGAAGGCACTGAAGGACGGCGACGTGGTGTGGTACGCGCCGGACCAGAGCTTCCGCAAGAAGGGCGCGCAGATGGTGACGCTGTTCGGCATCCCGGCCGCGACCAACACCGCGACCTCGCGCATCGCGCAGATGACCGGCGCGCTGGTGCTGCCCTACTTCTTCGAGCGCCTGCCCGGCGGCGGCTACCGCGGCGTCATCCACCCGCCGCTCGACGACTTCCCGACCGATGATTCCGTCGCCGATACCGAACGGTTCAACCGCATCGTCGAGTCCGAGGTGCGGCGGATGCCGGATCAGTACCTGTGGATTCATCGGCGATTCAAGGGTTTGAGCACCGACTACCCCGATTACTACGGCCGCACCCGACCATCCTGAATTCCGATGGCCGGACTTGGGCCACGCCGCTAGGATAGCCGCCAGCTGACAACACTCACCGGGGATCGGTTTCATGAAGACTCAATTGTTCGCCGCCGTGGTTCTGGCTTGTGGTTTCGCGGTCCAGGCGCAGGCGGCCTGCGACTATCCCGTGGCCCCCGGCAAGTTCCCGGACGGCACGCAGGCGTCGCTCGACGAGATGAAGGCGGCGAAGGCGCAGGTCGTGAAGTACAACGCCGACATGGAAACCTATCTCGAGTGCATCAAGTCGGAGTACGACTCGAAGGTCGCCGAGCAAACTACCGCGACGCCGGAGCAGAAGGCGGAGATGGAGAAGGTCCAGGCGCAGAAGCACAACGCCGCCGTCGACGAAGTCACCGAGGTGACCAACCGTTTCAACGAGCAGCTGCGCGCGTACAAGGCGAAGGCCGCCGCGGAGAAGAAGCCCTCCTGATCGCTCCGCGTTTCGCGGGCTGGGCGGGGTGGGCGGGGTTCACCTCATGTTGACACCTGCACAGGCCGAAACGCTGATCGAGCAGCACCTCGTGTGCCTGCCGATCGAGTCGCTGCCGCTCACCCAGGCTGCGGGCGCGGTGCTGCGCGAGAACATCTACGCGGAGCGCGACCACCCGCCGTTCGATCGCGTGGCGATGGACGGCATCGCGCTGTCGTCTGCCGGCGCGGTGGCCAGCACCGGCCGGCTGCGTGTCGCCGGCATGCAGGCGGCGGGTGATCCGCCGCACATGCTCCCCGATCCCGCCACCTGCGTCGAGATCATGACCGGCGCGATGCTGCCGCGCGGCTGCGACGCCGTGGTGCCGGTCGAACAGATCTCGCGCACCGGCGACATCGCCGAACTCGGCCGCAAGCCGATCCAGCCCTGGCAGAACGTGCACCGGCGCGGCTCCGATTGCCGCCAGGGCACGTTGCTGCTCTCGGCCGGCACGCGGCTGACCGCGCCCGAAGTCGCGATCGCCGCCGGCGCGGGCATGGCGCGGCTGCGCGTCTCGGCGCAACCGATGATCGTCGTCATCTCCACCGGCAACGAGCTGGTCGAGCCCGGCGAAGTCATCGAGCCGCACCAGGTGCGCCGTTCGAACGCGTACGGCATCGTCGCGTCGCTGCGCCAGCACGGCTACGTGCGCGTCGCCGACGATCACCTGCGCGACGACGAGGCGCAGCTCACCGAACGTCTCGGCTTCCACCTGCGCACGCACGACGTGTTGATCCTGTCGGGCGGCGTGTCGATGGGCCGGCTGGACCTGGTGCCAAAGGTCCTCGAGAAGCTCGGCGTGAACCTGGTGTTCCACCACGTCGCGCAGCGGCCCGGCAAACCGATGTGGTTCGGCGTGTCGCAGTCGGGGCCGGCCGTGTTCGCGTTGCCCGGCAACCCGGTGTCGACGCTGGTCTGCCTGTCGCGTTACGTGTTGCCCGCGTTGCGCGCCGCGATGGGCCAGAAACCCGCGCCGCCGCCGCGCATCGCGCTGACCGCGCCGGTCGAGGTGAAGGCGCCGCTGGCGTTCTATCTACCGGTCACGTTGCGCAGCGACGAATGGGGCCGCACGTCTGCCGAGCCGCGCACCACCAACGGCTCGGGCGACTTCACCGCGCTGGCCGGCACCGACGGTTTCGTCGAACTGCCGCCCGGACCCGACACGTTTCCGAAGGGATTCGTGGCGCCGTTCTACCGCTGGTAGCGCGATGCGCGAGACCGTCGTCCCGCTGGGCAGTCTGGGCACGCGGCCGCCGGTCGACCTGCTGCGCCGGCCCATCCACGACCTGCGCATCTCGGTCATGGACCGTTGCAACTTCCGTTGCCCGTATTGCATGCCGCGCGAGACGTTCCACGAGTCGTACCGCTTCCTGAAATCGAACGAGCGCCTCGACTTCGCGGAGATCCTGCGCCTCGCCCGCGTCTTCACGCGCGCCGGGGTGAAGAAGCTGCGGATCACGGGCGGCGAACCGCTGCTGCGCCCCAACCTGCCCGACCTGATCGGCGACCTCACGTCGCTGCCCGGCGTCGAGGACGTCGCGCTGACCACGAACGGCATCCTGCTGGCGAAATACGCCACCGAGCTGAAGGCCGCCGGACTGAACCGCATCACGGTCAGCCTCGACACGCTCGATCCCGACGTGTTCGCGAAGATGAGCGGCGGGTTCGGCGGCGTCGACGACGTGCTGGCCGGCATCGAACACGCGCGCCGCGCCGGCTTGACGCCCATCAAGATCAACACCGTCGTGCAGCGCGGCGTCAACGAACACACGTTGCTGGAACTGCTCGGCCATTTCCGCGGCAGCGGCGTCATCGTGCGGTTCATCGAATACATGGACGTCGGCACGCGCAACCACTGGGAGCCGTCGATGGTCGTGCCGTCGAAGGAGCTGGCCGCGCGCATCCACGCGCGCTGGCCGATCGCGCCGCGCGAACCGAACTACCGCGGCGAGGTCGCGGAGCGGCACGTGTTCCAGGACGGCGCCGGCGAGCTCGGCTTCATCTCGTCGGTGTCGCAGCCGTTCTGCGGCGATTGTTCGCGCGCGCGGCTGTCGTCCGACGGCTCCTTTTATACGTGCCTGTTCGCCACTCGCGGGACCGACCTGCGCGCGGCGCTGCGCGGCGGCGCCGGCGACGACGAGCTCTACGACATCGTCCGCGCCACGTGGGCCGGCCGCACCGACCGCTACAGCGAGCAGCGCGCCGCGTTGCGCGACCCGGACCTGCACAAAGTCGAGATGAACTACATTGGCGGCTGACAAACTCACGCACCTCGACGCCGCCAACCGGCCGACCATGGTCGACGTCGGCGGCAAGACCGCCACGTTCCGCACGGCCTCGGCCGAAGCCGTGGTCAAACTACCGCCGGCCGTGGCGCGCGAGCTGGCGCGCACCGGGCACCGCACGAAGAAGGGCCCGGTGTTCGACACCGCGATCGTCGCCGGCGTCATGGCCGCAAAGAAGACGCACGAGATCGTGCCGTTCTGCCACCCGCTGCCGATCGAGCGTTGCACCATCGACATCGCCGCCGGTGCCGGCGGCCGCATTCACATCGTCTGCAGCGTCGCCGTGCATCACAAGACCGGTGTGGAGATGGAGGCGCTGACCGGCGCCACCGCCGCGGCATTGACGATCTACGACATGTGCAAGGCGCTGTCGCACGACATCGAGATCGGGCCGGTGCGGCTGGTGACCAAGACCGGCGGCAAGCGCGACTTCGCGCGGCCGGCACGACGCGCGCGGCTGGCACGAACCGCCGCGCGCCGGCCGGCCAAGAGGAAGAAATGAACGCCGCGCCGCGCCTGCTCGGGCTGGTGCTCGCCGGCGGCCGCAGCACGCGCATGCAGCGCGACAAGGCGGCGATCGAATACCGGCCCGGCGTCACGCAGCTCGATTCGGCGATGCAGCTGCTCGACGGCCGCGTCGAGCGCGCGTTCGTTTCCGTGCGCGACGAGCAGTCCGTCGACGCCACGCGCGCGAAATACACGCGCATCGTCGACCGCGGCGACATCGAGGGACCGTTGGCCGGCATCACCGCGGCGCTGGCCGCGCATCCCGATTCGGCGTGGCTCGTTCTCGCCTGCGACCTGCCGTTCCTCGATGCGCGCACGCTCGACGCGCTGATCGCGGCCCGCGATCCCGCGCGCGTCGCCACCGCGTTCCGCTCGTCCCACGACGGCCTGCCCGAGCCGCTGTGCGCGATCTGGGAGCCGCGCGCCGCCGCGGCGTTGCGCGAGGTGGTGGCCGGCGGGAAGAACTGTCCGCGCAAGTTCCTGATCGGCGCGGACACCAAGCTACTCGACCAGCCCGATCCGCGCGCGCTCGACAACGTCAACACCGTCGCGGAGTATGGCGAGGCCATGAGCACCCTCGACAGCGATGCGAGTCCCGAACGCCAGGTCCGCGTGCAGTACTACGCGTTGCTGCGCGAACAGGCGGGCCGCAGCGAGGAGACGCTGGTGACGCGATCGCGCACGCCGCGCGAGTTGTATGCCGAGCTGCGCGCGAGATATCCGTTCTCGCTGCCTGCCGAGCTGCTGCGCGTGGCGGTCAACGCCGAGTTCGCGGACTGGTCGCGGCCGCTGCAGGCCGGCGACGCGGTGGTGTTCATCCCGCCGGTGGCCGGCGGATGAAACCGTTCGCGTTCGCGACGACGCCGCTCGACACCGCCGCGCTGGCGCGCGGCCTGCGCGACGAGCGCTGCGGCGGCTACGCGGAATTCGCCGGCTGGGTGCGCAATCACAACGAAGGCCACGCCGTGACGCGTCTCGAATACGAGGCGTTCGCGGAGCTCGCCGAGAAGGAAGGCGCGCGCATCGTCGCGGAGGCGATCGCGAAGTTCGGCGTGACGCGCGCGGCCTGCGCGCACCGCGTCGGCTCGCTCGGCATCGGCGACGTCGCGGTGTGGGTCGGCGTCAGCGCCGCGCATCGCGACGAGGCGTTCCGCGCCTGCCGCTACATCATCGACGAAGTGAAGCACCGCGTGCCGATCTGGAAGAAGGAGCACTACGTCAACGGCGATTCGGGTTGGGTGAATTGCGAGCGGTGCGCGGTGGCGGGCGAGCACGAGCACGAGCACCAACACGCGCACGTTCACGACGGCGAGCGCGAGCGCTCGCACGCGCGGGACCCCGCCGCCACGCCCGCGCCTGACTACTCCCGCCAGATCGCGCTGCGCGAGGTCGGCGCGCAGGGCCAGGCACGCCTCGGCGCGGCGTCGGTGCTCGTCGTCGGCGCCGGCGGTCTCGGCGTGCCGGTGCTGCAGTACCTGGCCGGCGCCGGCGTCGGTCGCCTCGGCATCGTCGACGGCGACACGCTCGAGCCATCGAACCTGCATCGGCAGACGTGGTACGCGCTGGCCGACTGCGGCCGCCCGAAAGCCGAGCTCTCCGCGCAACGCGTGCGCGCGCTGAACCCGTCCGTGCGAGTCGACGCGCACGCCACGCGTCTCGACGCCGCGAACGCCGACGCGCTGGCCGCGGGCTTCGACCTGGTGCTCGATTGCAGCGACAACTTCAGCACGAAGTTCCTGCTCAACGATCTCGCGTTGCGCCGGCGCACGCCGGTGCTGTTCGCCAGCGTCTATCAATACGAGGGCCAGATGCAGCTGGTGCGCGGCGACGACGCGTCGACGTGCCTGCGATGCGTGTGGCCGGAGGCGACGCGCGACGGCCTGGTCGGCAACTGCGCCGAGGCCGGCGTGCTCGGACCAGTGCCCGGCGTGCTCGGCAGCCTGCAGGCGCTCGAGGCGTTGAAATTCCTGCTCGGGCTGAAGGGACTGGATGCGGACGAGCTGCTGCTGTTCGATCTCGTGACGCTGACGACGCAGCGACTGCGCGCGCGCCGCGCGGCGGATTGCGCGGCGCACGCGAGTGGCGGCGTGAACACGGCGACCGGGACGGCCGCGGCTGCATCGGCAGGCATCGCGGCCGCCGCCGACACGCTCGAGGTCACCTATCATTCGCTCGACGCCGCCGTGAGCGCCGGCTTCTCCCTGATCGACGTGCGCGACTCGCGCGAGCTGCTGGCCGAACCGCTGCCGCTGCGCGGCGCGCTGCACCTGCCGATGTCGAAGCTGCTCGACGGCGCCGCGCGGCTCGACGCCGGCGCCGACTATCTGCTGATCTGCGCCACCGGCAAACGCAGCGCGGCGGCCGCTGACCTGCTGCGCTCGCAGGGCCTGCACGGCTGCCGCTCGTTGCGCGGCGGCGTCAAGGCGTTGAAGTCGGCGTGACGGCGCGCGTCGGGCTGGTGATCGTGGGCGGCGTCGCCGGCGTCGTTGCCCGTGTCGTCGGACCGATCGTCGCGCTGCTGCTCGCGTCGGTCGTGGCGGCGGCGAGTCCGCCGGCCAGGCCGGCGAGCACTCCCGCCGCGCATCCCCTGCTCGATTTCGCCCGTGCCCGCGAACGGACGCGCGAGCGCGGCCGCGAGTCGTACGGCACGCGCAACGTGCGCGAGGCCGAACACGCGCTCGAACAGGGACACGTGCCGAATGACGCGGATTGCGCGGGCAGCCTCGGCGCGCAGCGCTTCGCCAACCTGCATCTCGAAGTCGCCGCGGCGCGCGCCGGCGCCGGCGATCCGCGTGGCGCCGCGGACGCCTACCGTCGCGCCCATGCCTGCCGGCCGCGCGACGCCGACCTCCTCGCCGCGCTCGGCAGCGTGTTGTTCGACGCGCGCGACTATCCCGCGGCACGCGCGGCGGTCGATGACGCGCTGAAGATCGACGCGCGCTCCGTCAGCACCAACCGCCTCGCCGCCAACATCGCGTTCGTCGACGAACGCTGGCCCGACGCGATCGCGCGCTTCCGCTACGTCGCCGCCAGCGATCCCGACCGCGTGCAGGCCGGCTACGGTCAGCTGATGTTCTGGCTCGCCCAGGCGCGGGCCGGCATCGCCAAGCCGGAGTTCGTCGTCCGCGCCCCCGGCGACGGCTGGCCCCAGCCGCTGCTGCTGTACCTGCGCGGGGAGTACACGGAAGACGAATTGGTCGCCCAGGTGAAGGCCGGCGACGATGACTCCAACATCCAGCCCAACACCAGCACCGACGAACGCCTCTGCGAAGCCCTGTTCTACGTCGCCGAAGCCCGCTGGTCGCGCGGCGAACGCGACGTCGCCCGCGACTACTTCGCCGCGCTGGTCAACATCCGCGTGTTGTACTTCCTCGAACACGGCCTCGCACTCGCCGAAATCGCGAAGCTGCACTGATGGGGACAGTCCCCGTTTCCTAGCAAAAGGGGACAGTCACGCCGAAGGTTGTCGCTGGTGTGGCGTTCGGTCTAGCTTTTTCGCCCTTGGAGATCGGTGAGGAGCGAACGGCCGCGCGCCGCCGTAGTGAAGTCGAAGACTCGCGTTGCGAAAATGTAAAGGCGCGCAGTGAGCGACGAACGAACGACACACCGGCGGCCACGGCCCCCGATGACTGTCCCCTTTTGCTAGGAAACGGGGACTGTCCCCCTTACGGCCGCAGTTGCCCGCTTCCGCGCACGACGTACTTGTACGACGTCAATTGCTCGACCCCGACCGGCCCGCGCGCATGAAACCGGTCCGTCGAGATCCCGATCTCCGCCCCCATCCCGAACTCCCCGCCATCCGCGAACTGCGTCGACGCATTGTGCAGCACGATGGCGCTGTCGACGCGCGCCAGGAACCGCTCCGCCGTCGCCGTATTCGCCGTCACGATGCTCTCGGTGTGCGACGAGCCGTACTTCGCGATGTGTTCGATCGCCGCGTCGACGCCGTCGACCACGCGCGCCGCGATGATCGCGTCGAGATATTCCGTGTACCAGTCCTGCTCGGTCGCCGCCTTCACGCGCGCATCGACCGCGCGCGTGGCCGCGTCGCCGCGCACCTCGCAACCCGCGTCGAGCAGCTCCTTCACGATCGGCGCCAGGTGCGTGGCCGCGCAGGCCGCGTCCACCAGCAGCGTCTCCGCCGATCCGCACACGCCGGTGCGGCGCAGCTTCGCGTTCTTCGCGATCGCTTTCGCCATGGCGAGATCCGCATCGCGATCGACGTACACGTGGCAGACGCCTTCGAGATGCCCGATCACCGGCACGCGCGCCTCCTGCTGCACGCGCGCCACCAGGCTCTTGCCGCCGCGCGGCACGACGACGTCGATGTAATCCGTCATCGACGACAGCAGGTAACCCACCGCGGCGCGATCCGTCGTCGGCACGAGCTGGATCGCCGTGCCGGGCAGCCCGGCCGCCTCGAGCCCGGCCACGAGGCAATCGTGGATGGCGCGGCTCGAATGCACGCTCTCCGATCCGCCGCGCAGGATGGCCGCGTTGCCGGACTTCAGGCACAGGGCGCCGGCATCGCAGGTCACGTTGGGCCGGCTCTCGTAGATGATGCCGATGACGCCCAGCGGCACGCGCACGCGCGAGATCACGAGGCCGTTGGGCCGCGTCCACTGCGCCACCGTGGTGCCGACGGGATCCGCCAGCGCCGCGATCTCCTCGACGCCCTTCGCCATCGATTCGATGCGCGCGTCGTCGAGCGCCAGCCGGTCCAGCATCGCGCCCGTCAAACCTTTCGCGCGCGCCGCGTCCATGTCGAGCGCGTTCGCGACCAGCAGCAGCGCCTTGCCGGCGCGTAGCGCGGCAGCGATGCCCGCGAGGGCGCGGTTCTTCTGTTCGGTCGGTGCCAGCGCCAGCGCGTGCGCGGCGGTCACGGCCTCGCGGCCGAGCCGGTCCATCGCGGCGGCGATGTCGAGCATCGGCGCGGCACTCATGCCGCGAACTCCGCGCGCATCATCACCAGGTCGTCGCGATGGATCATCTCGGCGCGACCGCGGAAGCCGACCAGCGCTTCGATGTCCGCGCTGCGCTTGCCGAGGATGCGCGCGGCGTCCTGGTCGCCGTACGCGATCATGCCGCGGGCGATCTCGGCACCGTCCCGGTCGAGCACACTCACCGTGTCGCCGCGCGAGAACCGGCCGCTCACCGCGACCACGCCGGCCGGCAACAGGCTCTTGCCCGAGCGCAGCGCCTGCAGCGCCCCGGCATCGATCGTGATCGCACCGTTCGGGCGCAACGCGCCGGCGATCCACTGCTTGCGCGCGTTCTCCGGGTTCGACGCCGGCAGGAACCAGCTGCAGTCCGCGCCCTCTTCGAGCCGGCGCACGGGATGCAGCGGCGCGCCGGCGGCGATCGCCATCGCGCAACCCGCGGCGGTCGCGATCTTCGCGGCCGCGATCTTCGTCGCCATGCCGCCGGAGCCGACGGCCGACGCGGAGCCACCGCCCATCGCCTCGATCTCGGCGGTGATCTCGCGCACTTCGGGGATTAACCGCGCCGACGGATCCAGGTTCGGGTCGGCGGTATACAAACCGGAGACATCCGAGAGCAGCAGCAGGCAGTCCGCGCTCGTCATCTGCGCGACCCGGGCCGCGAGGCGATCGTTGTCACCATAACGAATCTCGGTCGTCGCCACGGTGTCGTTCTCGTTGATGACCGGCAGCGTGCCGAGGCCGATCAACTCGGACAGCGTGGCGCGCGCGTTCAGGTAACGCCGCCGCCGCTCGCTGTCCTCCAGCGTCAGCAGGATCTGCGCGACGGTGACGCCGGACGCCGCGAACAGCTCCTTATAGATGTGTGCGAGTGCGATCTGTCCCACGGCCGCGGCGGCCTGGCTCTGCTCGAGCTTGAGCGCGCCCGGCGCCATCTTCAGCTCGCGGCGCCCGAGCGCGATGGCGCCGGACGACACGAGCACCACTTCCTGCCCGCGCGCGCGCAGCCGCAGCAGGTCTTCGACCAGCGTCTCGAGCCAGGTCCGGTTGACCTGTCCGCTCGACTGATCGACCAGGAGCGCGGAGCCGACCTTGACGACGATCCGGCGTGCACGAGTTAGAGGCGAGGTGCTCATAAAGGGGCCCGATCTTACATTACAGGCCGTTGCCGGAGCCGCGGGCAGCCCCTAAACTCTCCGCCCTCCAGACAGAGGCGCGAGTTGTGGGCAGAGAATACGCACCGGTTCCAGGCAAGTGGTACGAGAACAAGGAAGAGGAAGAAACCTTCCGCGTTCTTTCCGTCGACGAAGACGACGAGCTGGTCGAAATCGAATATCTCGACGGCGAGACCGAGGAGCTCGATCTCGACACGTGGCACGAGCTGGACCTGGAGCCCACCGAGGAGCCGGAAGGCTGGTCGGACGACACGGATGACGACGACGAAGAGGAAGACGACGAAGACCTCGACGAAGACGAGGATGAAGACGACGAGGACGATGAAGACGACGACGAAGACGACGACTTCGACGACGAAGAAGAAGACGACAACTACTAGCTAGTCGCCGCCCGTGCGTGTCGTCGCCATTGTCGGTCGTTCGGGCAGTGGCAAGACGACGTTGATCGAAAACCTCATCGGCGCCGCGCGCCAGCGCGGCCTGACCGTCTCGACGGTCAAGCACACCCACCACCACGACATCGAATTCGACACGCCCGGCAAGGACAGCCACCGGCACCGGGTCGCCGGCGCGGCCGAGGTCATCGTCGCCTCCGACGCCGGCTGGGCGCGCATCGCCGCCTCGACCCGGCCGGCCAGCCTGCAGGCCCTGCTGGCGGAGCTGCGCCCGGTCGACCTGGTGATCGTCGAAGGTTTCAAGCAACTCGACTGGCTGCGGCGTGTCGAAGTGTTTCGTGGCGCCGGAGCGCCACTCGCCTCGCAGGATCCGGGCATCGCGGCCGTGGCCGTCCCGGCGGGCGTTCGGGTCGCGGAATACGGCGGGCGGACGCTGTCGCTGGACGACGCGTCGGCGGTGCTGGATTTCCTGCTGAGCGATTGATCCTGGAGGCCGTCCCGGCTGCTTGAATTCGCCGGCGACGACGCCAGAATTGCCGCCAGTCCCTGGCGTTCCCCCACCCCGGAGCCCGTTCGGAAAATCATGAAAAGAATCGCCCTGCTGATCGCCACCAACCTGGCCGTCGTCCTGCTGCTGTCGGTCGTCATCCAGCTCTTCGGCATCGACAACTACCTGACCGCGCGGGGCCTCAACTACGAATCGCTGCTGATCTTCTCGCTGGTCTTCGGCTTCGGCGGCGCGTTCTTCTCGCTGGCCATCTCCAAGTGGATGGCGAAACGGGCGATGGGCGTGCGCGTCATCGAGCAGCCGGCCTCCGAGACCGAGCGCTGGCTGGTCGCGACCGTCCGCAGCCATGCCGAGAAGGCCAACATCGGCATGCCCGAGGTCGGCATCTTCGATTCGCCGGAACCCAACGCCTTCGCCACCGGCCCGCGCAAGAACCACTCGCTGGTCGCCGTCAGCACCGGCCTGCTGCGCGCCATGCGCCGCGATGAAGTGGAAGCGGTGCTCGGCCACGAAGTGGCGCACGTCGCGAACGGCGACATGGTCACGCTGACGCTGATCCAGGGCGTGCTGAACACCTTCGTGTTCTTCCTGGCGCGCGTCATCGGCAGCGTCGTCGACGGCTTCCTGCGCGGCAATTCGAACGAGCGGCAGAGCGGCCCGGGCATCGGCTACTTCGTCGTCGTGCTGGTGTCGGAGGTCGTGCTCGCGTTCCTCGCCAGCATGATCGTCGCGTGGTTCTCGCGGCGCCGCGAATTCCGCGCCGACGCGGGCGGCGCGTACCTCGCCGGCACGGGCGCGATGATCGGCGCGCTGCAGGCGCTGAAGGCGGCTCATTCCCCTAGTCGGATGCCGGAACAGCTGCAGGCGTTCGGCATCAACGGCGGGCTCGCGCAGGGCTTCCGCAAGCTGTTCCTGAGCCACCCGCCGCTCGACGAGCGCATCGCCGCGCTGGAAACGCGGACTGCCGCACTCGACAGCGCTTCATAACGCGACTTAAATCCATCACGCGAGGGCCGGATGATTCATCATCCGGCCCTCGTCGCATCCCCACAGGAACCGCGCCCCGCATGACCTCGACGACGCAAAGCAACCCCCTGGCCCGCGCCGCGCGTTCGCTGCTGCACTGGTTCGACACCAGCGCCGCCGCGTCCGCCGCCGACCATCCGGAAGCCGACCGCATCGACTGGGTGCGCACGACGCCGTTCATCCTGATGCACGCGGCCTGTCTGTTCGTATTCACGGTTGGCTGGAGCCCCATCGCGCTGTTCGTCTGCGTCGCGCTCTATTTCATCCGCATGTTCGCGATCACCGGGTTCTATCACCGGTACTTCTCGCACAAGAGCTACAAGACCTCCCGCGTCATGCAGTTCCTGATGGGTGTGGTCGGCTCGTCCGCCGTGCAGCGTGGTCCCATCTGGTGGGCCGCGCATCACCGCGATCACCACCAGTACTCCGACAAGCCCGAGGACGCGCACTCGCCGATCCAGCACGGTTTCCTGCGCGCGCACATGAGCTGGTTCCTGTCGAAGAAGGGCTTCGCGCCCGACCTCAAGCGCGTGCGCGACCTCATGAACTTCCCCGAGCTGCGCTGGCTCGACCGCTTCGACATCATCGTGCCGGTGCTGCTGGCCGTCGGCCTGTTCTTCCTCGGCGTCGCGCTCGAGACGTGGGCACCGGGCCTGCACACCACGGGCTGGCAGATGTTGATCTGGGGCTTCTTCGTCTCGACCGTGCTCTGCTCGCACGGCACCTACACGATCAACTCGCTGTCGCACGTGTTCGGCAAGCAGCGGTACAAGACCGGCGATTCGAGCCGCAACAACTGGTTCCTCGCGCTGATCACGCTCGGCGAGGGCTGGCACAACAATCACCACCACTACCCGAGCTCGACGCGCCAGGGCTTCTACTGGTGGGAAGTCGACATCACGTACTACCTGCTGAAGGCGATGTCGTGGATGGGGCTGGTGTGGGATCTCAAGCCGGTGCCCGTGGCCATGCGCGACCACCACCCCCGTCGCATCGAGCCGCTGCCGCCCCGCCAGTAGGCGCCGTCCGGCCCCGCGCGGGCCTGCATCCGAATTCCCCCGGCTGACGTAGTTCCGACCAGTTCGGCTACAGTCGGTCACCCATGCGAGTTGCCATCGTCGGTTCGGGGATATCGGGAATGGTCGCGGCCTCGCGGCTGCATTCCGCGCACGACATCACCGTGTTCGAAGCCGGCGCGCACGTCGGCGGCCACACGCATACCCACGACGTCGAGTGGGCCGGCCGGCACTACGCCATCGACACCGGCTTTATCGTCTTCAACGACTGGACCTACCCGCGCTTCCTGAAGCTGCTGGGCGAGCTCGGCGTCGGCTACCAGGACTCGAACATGAGCTTCAGCCTGCGTTGCGAGCGCACGGGGCTCGAATACAACGGCACGTCGGTCGACTCGCTGTTCGCGCAGCGGCGAAATTTCTTCCGGCCGTCGTTCCTGCGCATGATCGCCGACATCCTGCGCTTCAACCGCGAGTGCAAGGCGCTGCTGGCCGGCGGCAACGACCGGCTGACGCTCGGCGAGTATCTCGAGTGCGGTCGTTACTCGCGCGCCTTCCGCGAGCAGTACATCGTGCCCATGGGCATGTCGGTGTGGTCGGCGACCGAGAGCGGCATGCTGGCGTTCCCAGCGCGCTTCTTCGTCGAGTTCTTCGACAAGCACGGTTTCCTGAACGTCGACAACCGGCCCGTCTGGCAGGCGGTCAAGGGCGGCTCGCGCGAATACGCGCGGCGGCTGACGGCGCCGTTCGCCGATCGCATCCGTCTGAACACGCCGGTGCTCGGCGTGAAGCGCGACCGCAACGGCGTCACGGTGCGCAGCGCGGCCGGCGCCGAGCGCTTCGACCACGTGTTCTTCGCCTGCCATGCCGACCAGGCGCTGCGCCTGCTCGACGACGCGAGCGAGGCCGAGCAGCTCGTCCTCGGCGCCTTCCCGTACCAGGAAAACGAGGCGACGCTGCACACCGACGACTCGCTGCTGCCGCGCACGCCGAAGGCACGCGCCGCCTGGAACTACCACCTGCTCGCCGTGCGCGACAACCGCCTGCGCGACCGCGTCGCCCTCACCTACGACATGAACATCCTGCAGTCGCTGGATGCGCCGGTGAAGTTCCTGGTCACGCTTAACCGCACCGCGGACATCGACCCGGCGAAGGTGCTGAAGACGATCACCTACCACCACCCTGTCTATCTACCGGCGGGTGTGGCCGCGCAGCGGCGGCGCGCGGAGATCAGCGGCGTCAACCGCACGTTCTACTGCGGCGCGTACTGGCGCTACGGCTTCCACGAGGACGGCGTCGTCAGCGCGGAATGGGCGCTGGACGATTTCGCGCGCGTCATCGCGGGCACGAGCGATGCCGCCGCGCTGGCGCGGAGCGCGTGATGAAGAGCGCGCTGTACACCGGCACCATCCGCCACCGGCGCTTCGGCCCGGCGGGCAACGAGTTCGCGTACCGGCTGTTCATGAGTTATCTCGATCTCGCCGAGCTCCCGGCGGTGTTCGAGCGCCGCTGGTTCTGGTCCGTGCGCCGCCCGGCGCTGGCGCGTTTCGAGCGCACTGACTTCCTCGGTCCTCCCGAGGTGCCGCTGGACACCGCGGTCCGCGATCTCGTCGCCGCGCGCACCGGCGCCCGCCCGGCCGGCCCGATCCGCCTGCTCACGCACCTGCGCTTCTTCGGCTACAGCTTCAACCCGGTGAGTTTCTATTACGTGTTCGACGCCGCGGACGAGCACGTCGAGACCATCGTCGCCGAGATCACGAACACGCCGTGGAAGGAGCGCCATGCCTACGTGTTGCCCGTCGCCGGCGCGAAACCGGGCGCCGCGCATCCCGCCGGCGCGCGCGCCTGGCGCTTCGAGTTCGACAAGGAATTCCACGTATCCCCGTTCCTGCCGATGGACATGCACTATCGCTGGAATTTCGGCGCACCGGCCGCGGGCCTGCACGTGCACATGGAGAACCGCGCGGCGGGCGACGGCCCGGACGCCGAGCCGCTCTTCGACGCGACGCTGAACCTGCGCCGCGAGCCCATCACCGGCCGCTCGCTGGCGCGCGCCCTGCTGAATTTTCCGCTGATGACGACCCGCGTCGTCGCGTTGATCCACTGGCAGGCGCTGAAGCTGTGGCTGAAGCGCGTGCCCTTCCACGTCCATCCCGCGAAGCTCAAGAAAGCACAGGCGCAACCCCAGACATGAACACGCAGTCTCCGTTGTTAGGCCTCGACCTGCCCCGCGCGCGTCCCTCGCTGCTGGCGCGACTCGGCCGCAAGCTCATGCTGGCGCGGCTCGCCGAGTTCTCGCGCGGCGAACTGCGCGTCGTCGAGCCGGGCGGCGCGACCCTCACGTTCGGCCGGCGCTCGGCGGAATACGACCTGGGCTGCACGCTCTACATCGACCATCCGCAGACGTTCGCCGATGCCGCGTTCGGCGGCACCGTCGGCGCCGGCGAGGCCTACATCCGCGGCCTGTGGCGCTGCGACGATCTCACCGCGCTGGTCCGCATCTTCGTCGCGAACCGCGACGTCATGAACCGCATGGATTCGCGCTGGTCGTTCGTCAGCCGCCCCCTGCTGAAGCTGTTCCACTGGGCGAACCGCAATTCGCGCAACGGCAGCGCACGCAACATCGCGGCGCACTACGACCTCGGCAACCCGCTGTACGAGCTGATGCTCGACGAGACCATGGCGTATTCCTGCGGCATCTTCCCGCGGCCGGATGCGTCGCTGGTGGTCGCGTCGACGACGAAGTTCGAGGCCGCCTGCCGCAAGCTGGATCTGCAGCCCACCGATCACGTGCTCGAGATCGGCACCGGCTGGGGCGGCTTCGCCATCCACGCCGTCGAGCGCTACGGCTGCCGCGTCACCACCTGCACGATCTCCGCCGCGCAGCGCGACTACGCCGTGCGCAAGATCGCCGAGCGCGGACTGTCCGACCGCATCACGGTGCTGCTGACCGACTACCGCGACCTCGAGGGCCAGTTCGACAAACTGGTGTCGATCGAGATGATCGAGGCCGTCGGCGCGCAGTACCTCGACGGCTACTTCGCGCAATGTGCGCGGCTGCTGAAGCCCGACGGCGCGATGCTGCTGCAGGCGATCACCATCCAGGACCAGTTCTACGAGCAGGCGCTGAAGAACGTCGACTACATCCAGCGCTACGTGTTCCCCGGCAGCTTCATCCCCTGCGTGCGCGTGATGCTCGACTCGCTGTCGCGCAAGACGGACATGAAGCTGTTCGATCTCGAGGACATCGGCCCGCACTACGCGCGCACGCTGCGCCTGTGGCGCGAGCGGTTCTTCCGCAACGTCGCGAAGGTGCGCGATCTCGGGTACCCGGAGAGCTTCGTCCGGCTGTGGGAGTACTACCTGTGCTACTGCGAGGGCGGCTTCCTCGAACGCCAGCTCGGCACGGTGCAGATGCTGCTGACGAAGCCGGCGAACCGCCGGGCGCCGCTGGCCGTGGCCTGACCGGCCGCGGCGCATAGCCGATCCGTCATGTCGGCGCGTCATCGCGCCGCGTTATCATCGGCCGCTCATGAACGACCCCGCCCACCTCGTGCACGGTCTCGCCGCCGTGGCCGGCGACGACGCGCTGATCACGGATCCCGTGCGCACGGCGCCGATGCTGCGCGACCACCGCGCGCTGTACCGCGGCCACGCGCTGGCGGTACTCGCGCCGCCCGACGTCGCGACGGTGTCGCGCGTGCTCGCGTACTGCAACGAGCACCGCATCGGCGTCGTCCCCCAGGGCGGCAACACCGGCTACTGCGGCGGCGCGACGCCGGACGCGTCGAGCAGCCAGGTGTTGATGTCGCTCGCGCGGTTGAACGAGGTGCGCGCCATAGACGCGGCTAACTACACGATGATCGCCGAGGCCGGCTGCGTGCTCGCGTCGCTGCAGGAAGCCGCGGCCGGCGCCGACCGCTACCTGCCGCTGTCGCTGGGCAGCGAGGGCAGCTGCCTGCTCGGCGGCAACCTGTCGACGAATGCCGGTGGTCTCAACGTGATCCGCTACGGCATGGCGCGCGAGCTGGTGCTCGGCCTCGAAGTGGTGCTGCCCGACGGCCGCGTCATGGAGACGCTGACCGGCCTGCGCAAGGACAATACCGGCTACGACATCAAGTCGCTGTTCCTCGGCGCCGAGGGCACGCTCGGCGTGATCACGGCCGCCTGCCTCAAGCTGTTCCCCGCGCAACGCGTTCGGGCGACGGCGTTCGTCGCGGTGCGCGACCCGGACGCGGCGGTGTCGCTGCTCGGCAGCCTGCGCGAATCCAGCGGCGACCGCGTCAGCTCGTTCGAGCTGATCCCGCGCGTGGGCATCGACCTGACCACGCGGCACATCCCGGGCGTCGTCGATCCGCTGGGGTCGCCGTCCGCGTGGTACGTGTTGTGCGAGTTGTCCTCGTCGCGCGCCGACGAGCCGCTCGACGCGGTGCTCGAGAACACGCTGGCCGAGGCGACCGAAGCCGGCTGGGTCGCGGACGCGGCGCTGGCCGCGAGCGAGCGCGATCGCGCCGCGTTCTGGCGGCTGCGCGAATCCATCCCCGAGGCGCAGCGCAAGGACGGCATGAGCCTCAAGCACGACATCTCCGTGCCGGTCTCGCAGGTGCCGCGGTTCATCGAGCGCGCCGGCTCGTGGGTCGAACAGCACATCCCGCAGGGCGTGCTGGTCGCCTACGGCCATCTCGGCGACGGCAACCTGCACTTCAACATCAACCAGCGCGCCGGCACGCAGGTGTTCCAGCTGCAGGCGGTCGAGACCAAGGTCAAACGCGCCGTGCACGACTTCGTGCAGCAGTTCCACGGCAGTTTCTCTGCCGAACACGGCATCGGCCAGCTCAAGGTGTTCGAGCTCGAGCGTTACGCGAACCCGGTGGAGCTCGAGCTGATGCGGCGCGTGAAACACGCGTTCGACCCGAACGGGATCATGAATCCCGGCAAGGTCCTGACGCGCGGTTAGCCCCCGGCGCCTACTGCAGTGCCGTCTGCACCAGCTCGACGATCGCGCCATCCGGCGCGCGCAGCGACATCGCCTGCTCGTTGCCGAGGTACGACGTGGTGATGCCCACCGGCTCGGTCAGCAACGGGATCGTGTGCGCGCGCAGCTTGCGCTTGACGTCGAGGATGTCGGGCACGAGGTACGTCCACACCTGCACGCGCACGCCCGGGGCCGAGAGATTGCCCGGCGCACGCGGCACGTCGGTGCCCAGCACGTTGCGGTAGAAGTCGCGCAGCGCGTCGGCATCGGCGGCGGGCGGCGCCGGCGGCAACGCCGGCAGCAGCAACACGCGGATGTCCGGCGCGCCGGGCGGCGCCTTCAGGATGACGACCTTGCCGGCGACCTCCTCGGGCACGTCCCACAACACGGACTCGACTTTGATCGCGTTCTGATAGTTAGGCGCCAGCGCCAGCGTGTCGTACGCGCCCTTGCCCAGGCCCTCGGCGAACTTCGGATCCTCGGTGACGTAGGTGACGGTGTGCAGGCTGCCGGTGGTCAGCGGGCCGTCGGCGATCTTCGCGTAGGGGTTGTTCGCGTTCGAACAGCCGGCTAGCAACGTCGCCGACAGCAGTGGCAGCAGCAGCGGGAGAGCGAGGTCGCGCAAAGCGCGAGAGACGATCCGGTTTTGCATGATAGATTGAGTATATGGCGGATCGGGTCGATTGCGTGGTGGTCGGTGCGGGTGTCGTCGGGCTCGCGGTGTCGCGCGCGCTGGCGCTGGCCGGGCGCGAGGTGCTGCTGCTCGAGGCGGAGGGTCATCCGGGCACGATCACGTCGGCGCGCAATTCCGGCGTCATCCACGCCGGCCTCTACTACACGCCCGGCAGCTTCAAGGCGCGCTTCTGCGTCGCCGGCAACCGCGCGATGTACGACTACTGCAAGTCGCGCGGCGTCGATCACCAGAATTGCGGGAAACTGATCATCGCGAACGGCGACGAGGAGGAGCAGGTGCTGTTGCACCTGCTCGAACGTGCGCACAGGAACGACGTGCACGGCGTGCGGCTCGTGTCCGGCACCGAGGCCCACAAGATGGAGCCCGAGGTGCGCTGCACGGCGGCGCTGCACTGCCCGACCAGCGGCATCGTCGACCAGCACCCATACATGCTCGCGCTGCAGGGCGACCTCGAGAACGCCGGCGGCACGCTGGTCTGCGACTGCAAGGTCGAGAGCCTGTCGCGGCTCGCGGATGGCTGGCTGCTGCGCACCGGCGGCGCCGCGGCGTTCGACATCGAGGCGCGTTTCGTCGTCAACAGCGCCGGCCTCGGCGCGGTCGACCTGCTGAACCGCATCGAGGGTTACCCGCGCGGGAAGATCCCGACGCTGCACCTGGGCCGCGGCAACTACTTCACCGTCGCCGCGCGCTCGCCGTTCCATCACCTGATCTACCCGGTGCCGCACGCGGCCGGTCTCGGCATCCACGCCACGCTCGATCTCGGCAAACGCGTGCGCTTCGGGCCCGACGTCGAGTGGATCGACCGCATCGACTACTCGGTGAACGCCGAACGCGCGCCGATGTTCTACGCCGCGATCCGCCGCTACTGGCCGAAGCTCGCCGACGGCGCGCTGATGCCCGACTACACCGGCATCCGCCCGAAGTTGCACGGACCCGGCGAACCGCAGCCGGACTTCCGCATCGAGAGCGTCGCGGACCATGGCCTGCCGGGGCTGGTCAACCTGCTCGGCATCGAGAGCCCGGGATTGACGTCCTCTCTCGCGATCGGTGACTACGCGGCGTCGTTCGCCTAAATTGCCGGGCATGATGCGAACCGTCCTCACGGCGCTCGTCGCCGGCCTCGCCCTCGTCGCCTGCAGCAAGCCCGAACCCGCGCCGGCGCCCGCGCCCGCCGCGAGCGCCACGCCCCAAGGAGAGCCGAAGGGCGAGTCCGCCGAAGGCACGCCGCGCATCGCGGTCGGGCCCGACGGGATCCACGTGCAATACCGCGTGTACGGCAGCGGCGAGCCGGCGCTGGTGCTGATCCACGGCTGGTCCACCGACTCGAACTACTGGCGCGAACAGGTGCCGGAGTTCCGGAAGAAGTACACGCTCGTCGCGGTGGACCTGGCCGGCCACGGCGGCACCGACGGCAACCGCACCGAGTGGACGATGGCGCACTTCGGCCAGGATGTCGCGACGGCGCTGTCGGCCGTGCCGAACCAGAAGCTGATCCTCGTGGGCCATTCGATGGGCGGGCCGGTGGCCATCGAGGCGGCGCGGCTGCTGAAGAACCGCGTCATCGGCATCATCGGTGTCGACACGTTCAAGACGATCGGTGCGCCCAAGCCGAGCTCCGCGCAGGTCGACGCGATCGTGAAGCCCTTCGAGGCCGACTTCATCGGCCACACGCGGTCGCTGGTCGCCGAGCACTTCTTCGCGAAGGGCGCGGACGCGGCGCTGGCGCAGAAGATCGCCTACGACATGTCGCTGTCGTCGCCGAAGGTCGCGATCCCGTCGCTGCGCGCGACGCTGGAATACGATTTCACGGCGCCGCTGAAGGATTTGTCGGTGCCGATCGTCGCGATCAACTCGGACCTGGGCGAGCCGGTGAACGAGGCTCGCATCCGCAAGGTGCTGCCGAAGTTCCACGCGGTCACGCTGCGCGGCGACGGGCATTTCCTGATGATGGAAGACCCGGCGCGCTTCAACCCGGCGCTCGAGACCGAGATCCAGGCGATCCTCGCTCAGTAAGGCAACCCGCGTGAACGATCCGCGCCAGCAACGCGCCCACGTCGGCCTCGAGCGGCTGCGCGCGGTGACGCGCCTGATGGACCAGGCGTTCGGCATCCCGGGCACGAAGTGGCGTTTCGGGCTCGACGCGCTGATGGGCCTCGTGCCGGGCCTCGGCGACGTCGCCGGCGGCGTGATCGCGGTGTACGCGCTGCGCGTCGCGCGCCAGCTCGGCGCGCCGGGCGTGATCCAGCTGCACATGCTGACGAACATCGCACTCGACGCGCTGATCGGCACGATCCCCGTGCTCGGCGACCTGTTCGACTTCGTCTACAAGGCGCAGACGCGCAACCTCGCGCTGCTCGACGACTGGCTGCAGACGCCGCATCGGCAGGTGAAGCGCAGCCGGCGTGGCCTGGTGTTGATCCCGCTGGCGATCGTGCTGGTGTTCGCGACGCTGACGATCCTGGGGATCTGGCTGCTGTTCATCCTGGTCCAGTGGCTAATGGGGACATTCCTCGTTTCCTAGCAAACGAGGAATGTCCCCATCAGCTGCGTTGTTCGCCGGTCTCGGAAACCACCGGCGCGCAGTCGACCGCCAGCCAGCCGATGTCGATGCCGACGCGCGCGGCGCCCAGCGACGTCCAGCTCGACGCGACGGGCTCGCTGTCCAGCTTCCCGTCGCTGAGGATGAGCACCAGCGACTCGCGTCCCTCCGACAGCGGCCAATCGCGCCCATGCAGCTCGAGCACGAGATCCCGCCCGTCGGGCGTGCGGAATCGCGCGCGACCGCCGCGGTCGTGCAGATCGACGCTGATCAGCGCGCGCCGCGGCGCATGCGTCGCCGGGTTCGCCCACGAGATCCCGCACGAGAACAGCCGCGCCTCTTCGAGATCCACGTGCGGAAACCCCGCGACCTCCTCGATCAGCTCGTCCTTCGGCAGCGACAACGTGCGCTTGCGATACCAGAACAACCCGTCGCCGACGACGACGCGATAGTCGAGCCAGCGCGTGCCGGTCGCACGACACTCCCGCCCGCGCGTGCCGCCGCGAAACTGCCCGCCCTCGCGCCGCAGATACAGATCGCAGCCCGGGATCGATTCCACGTCCGCCGCCGCCAGTGCGCCGTTCGCCGCCGCCTCCGTCTTCCGCGTGAACTGCCGCACCCGGAATTCGCCGCGCGCCGCGGCGGGCTCGACCACCAGCAACACGCGCCGCCGCAGCTCGAACGGCTCGTCGTACGGCGACTCCTCGACGTACAACACGTGTGACCCCAGCCACGGCAACGACAACCGCCGCACGTTGACCTGCACGCGCTGCTGCTCGACGAGCGGAGACAACGGCGAGTCTTCGTTTTCGCCGGCGATCATTTCTTCGGAGATGTCGTAGAGGCCGGTCCACAACGAGACCAGCGCGTCGCGATCGTCGGCCGGCGACGCAGGCGTCGCCACGGCCGCGGCCGCGGCCGCCATGACGCCCGCGATCAGGACTGCGGCTGCACGAGCCGTATCAGCCCTTCCTGCGCCGTGCTCGCCACCAGCACGCCGTCGCGCGAGTAAAACGTGCCGCGTGCGAACCCGCGCGCGCCGGAGCTCGACGGACTGTCGAGCGAATACAGCAGCCACTCGTCGACGCGCGCCGGCCGGTGGAACCAGATGGCGTGGTCGATGCTGGCCATGATCAGGTTGCCGCGCAGGAACGACGAGCCGTGCGGCATCGTCGACGTGTCCAGCAGCCAGTAATCGGAGACGTACGCGAGCAGGCAGCGATGCAGCGCCGGGTCGTCGGGTAGTTTGCCGGTGGCGCGCAGCCAGATCTGCCGCACCGGCTCGCAGGCCACCGGCTGCAGCGGGTTGTACGGCTGCACCGGCCGGAACTCGAACGGCCGCTCGATCTCGAGCCAGCGGCGCAGCTTCTCCGGCAGCTTCTCGAGCTCCGCGGCGCTCGGCTTCGAGAACGGCTTCAGCTCTTCCGGCGGCGGCACCTTGGGCGCCGTCGCCTGGTACTCCAGCCCCTTCTCCGGCTGCTGGAACGACGCCGAGCAGATGAAGATCTGCTCGCCGTTCTGGATCGCGACCACGCGCCGCGCGGAGAAGCTGCCGCCGTCGCGGCTGCGATCGACGCTGTACACGATGGGCTTGTTGAAATCGCCGCGGCGCAGGAAATACGCGTGCAGCGAATGCACCTCGCGGCCGTCGTCGATGGTCGAGTGCGCGGCCAGCAAGGCCTGGCCGAGCACCTGGCCCCCGAACACCTGCGGACTGCCCGTGTCGCGGCTCTGGCCGCGGAACAGGTTCACCTCCAGCCGTTCGAGCTGGAACTGTTTCTGCAGGTCTTCGAGGCCCGTCGGCATGACGCGATCCCCGGCGATCAGCCGAACTTGAACGCGCCCTTCATGATCGACCAGTGTCCGGGGAAGCTGCAGAAGAAGCTGTACGCCTCGCCCTTCTTCAGCTTCGACGTCGGGAACGTCACGGTGGTCGTCTGGCCGCCGCCGACGATCTTCGTGTGCGCGATGACGCGCGCGTCGCCCGGCTTGATGTGGTCGTTCGCGAAGCCCGCGCCCGCGCCGTCACCGGCGATGCCGGCGATGTCCGCCGTCTTCGCGATCACGACGTTGTGGCCCATGGCCTGCGCCGGCAGCTTGCCGGAGTGATGCAGCGTGATCTCGACGTCGGTGCAATCGGCCGCGACGGCCAATTCCTTCTTGTCGAACTGCATGTTGTCGCCGCCCGTGATCTCGACCTTGCAGGTCTTGCCGGCGGCGAAGGCGCCGCTCGAGGCGAGCAGCAGCGAGGCGATGGCGATGTTGCGAATGACTTTCATGGTCTCTCCTACGGTAGTTAGTGCGGCACGCCGAGGCGTTTCTGCATGACCGGGCTCGTGGTCGTGTACTGCAGGAACTGCTTCTTGGCCGGGAACAGGTGATGCTGGATGGCGAACGCCGCGAGCGCCGCCTCGTGGAACCCGGACAGGATCAGCTTCTTCTTGCCCGGGTACGTGTTGATGTCGCCCACGGCGAAGATGCCGGGGACGCTGGTCTGGAATTTCTCGGTGTCGACCTTCAGCGCCTTCTTCTCGAGCTCCATGCCCCACTCGGCGATGGGCCCGAGCTTGGGATGCAGGCCGAAGAACGCAAACACGTGGTCGGCCTCGACGGCGTGGATCGTGCCGTCGCCGGCCTTCACGTTGATGCCCTTCAGCGCGTCGCCCTCGGCGATCAGCGTGTCGGCGAGGCCTTCGATGTAACGCACCTGGCCCGCGGCAACGAGCGACTGCATCTTCGCGACCGACGCCGGCGCCGCGCGGAACTCGGGGCGACGATGGATGTGCGTGACCGACGCCGCCTTGCCGGCGAAGTCGATGACCCAGTCGAGCGCGGAGTCGCCGCCGCCGAAGATCGCGAGCTTCTGCCCGTGGTACTGCGCCGCCTCGCGCACGCGGTAGTGGATGCTCCGGTTCTCGAAGACTTCCGCGCCCGGCACCCCGATGCGCCGCGGCTGGAACGAGCCGACGCCGCCGGCAATGACCACGGCGCCCGCGTCGAACCGCGTGCCGAGGATGGTCTCCACGTCGAAGCGGCCGTCCTCGCGCTTGTGGACCTTCGTGACTTCCTGCCCCAGGTGCAGCGGCGCGTTGAACGGCGCGATCTGCTGCATCAGCCGGTCGATCAGCTCCTGCGCGCCGCAGGTCGGCAGCGCCGGGATGTCGTAGATCGGCTTGTCCGGGTAGAGCTCGGTGCATTGGCCGCCCGGCGCGCCGAGCGAATCCACGAGATGGCAGCCGATGCCGAGGAGTCCGAGCTCGAATACCTGGAACAGCCCGCAGGGGCCGGCGCCGATGATCACGACCTCGGTGACGATCGGCGGCTTCGGGGACATCTCGGACAAACTCGGATCCTTCGGGGCCAAAACGGGCCGCGAATCATAACCCGGCGAACCTGAACGAGGGCCTTCCGGCGCCGGCCCCCTCCTACAAATCGGCGCACGGGCCTATAGTCCGGCCAGCCCTCTCGCCAACCCCAGCCATCGCCAGGGAGACGCCCGTGACCAAGCTCAACGTGAACGGCAAATCGGTGGATGTCGACGTCGATCCCGACACACCGCTGCTCTGGGTGCTGCGCGACACGCTCGGCCTCACGGGCACGAAGTTCGGCTGCGGCATGGCGCTGTGCGGTGCGTGCACGGTCCACCTGAACGGCCAGGCCGTGCGCTCCTGCCAGGTACCGGTGAGCGCGATCGGCGAGCAGGCCGTGACCACCATCGAAGGTCTGTCGACCGACCGCAGCCATCCCGTCCAGCAGGCCTGGATCGAGCACGACGTGCCGCAGTGCGGCTACTGCCAGTCGGGCCAGATCATGTCCGCCTCGGCGCTGCTGGCGACGACGCCGAAGCCCTCGGACAGCGACATCGACGCCGCCATGGCCGGCAACATCTGCCGCTGCGGCACGTACCAGCGCATTCGCAGCGCCATCCACCGCGCCGCGGAGATCAAGTCCGGCAGCTGATTCGCCCAGAAAAAACCGGAACGACCGTTTCCGGGGAGGAGACGCCATGTCCGCCGAATTGAAGGATCTCTCCCGTCGCGCCTTCCTGAAATCCGGCGCCGCCGTCACGGGCGGACTGCTGATCGCGATCGCGCTGCCCGGCTGCGGCAAGCCCGGTGCCGGCGCGCCGCCGGGGCCCACCGCGTTCCTCGAGCCCAACGCGTTCCTGCGCATCGGCAGCGACGACAGCATCACGTTCTACTGCGACAAGTCCGAGATGGGCCAGGGCGTCTACACCTCGCTGACGATGCTGGTCGCCGAGGAACTGGGCGTCGGCATCGACCGCATCCGCACCGAGTTCGCGCCGCCCGGCGACGCGTTCATCAACAAGCTGATCGGCGGCCAGGTCACGGGCGGCAGCACCAGCATCCGCGAAGGCTGGGACAAACTGCGGCTGGCCGGCGCGACGGCGCGGCAGATGCTGGTGAACGCCGCGGCCGCGAAATGGGGCGTCGACGCCGCGCGCTGCACGGTGCGGGACGGCATGGTGATCTCGCCCGACGCGAAGCGGCTGAGCTTCGGCAAACTCGCCGACGCGGCCGCGAAGCTCGCGCCGCCGAAGGACGTCGCGCCGAAACCGCCCGGCGAATTCACGCTCGTCGGTCGCGCGCAGAAGCGCAAGGACACGCCGAGCAAGGTCGACGGCACCTGCATCTACGGCATCGACATCCGCCTGCCCGGCATGCTCTACGCGGCGCTGGCGCAGCCGCCGGCATTGGGCGGCTCGGTGAAGGCCGTCGATGACGCGGCGGCGAAGGCGATGCCCGGCGTGACCGCGGTCGTGCAGACGTCATCCGGTGTCGCGGTGATCGCGGACTCCTGGTGGCGCGCGCGCAAGGCGCGCGACGTGCTGAAGATCGAGTGGAACGCCGGCCCGAACGGCGCGCTCGACAACGCGAAGATCCTCCAGACGCTCAAGCAGGGCGCGAAGACACCGGGCCGCGTCGCGCGCAGCGACGGCGACGCGGCGGCCGCGTTGAAGACGGCCGCGAAGGTGGTGCGCGCCGACTACGAGCTGCCGATGCTCGCGCACGCGACGCTGGAGCCGCAGAACTGCACGGCCGACGTGCGCGCCGACGGCGTGGAGATCCACGCGCCGACGCAGGTCCAGCAGATGGCGCAGGCCGCGGCGGCCAAGGCCGCCGGCGTCGACGTGGCGAAGGTGAAGGTGCACACGACGTTCCTCGGCGGCGGTTTCGGCCGGCGGCTCGAGGTGGACTTCATCCCGGCCGCGGTCGAGTGCTCGAAGGCGGTCGGCAAGCCGGTGAAGCTGGTGTGGACGCGAGAGGACGACATGACGCACGACGCGTACCGTCCGCCCGCGTTCGACCAGGTGGCCGCCGGTTTCGACGAGGGCGGCAAGCTCGTCGCGTGGCACCTGCACCTGACGGGGCCGTCGATCACGGAGCGCATGTTCCCCGGCGCCACCGAGAAGATGGTCGATCCGTTCGCCGTCGAGGCCGCGGCTAACTACCTTTACGACGTGCCGAACGTGCACGTCGACTTCCAGCGGCAGGAGATCGGCTTCAACGTCGGCTACTGGCGCTCGGTCAGTCACGCGCTGAACTGCTTCGTCGCCGAGAGCTTCATGGACGAGCTGGCGGTGGGCGCGCGCCAGGATCCGCTCGCGTTCCGCAAGGCGCTGCTGCAGAAGCAGCCGCGCATGCTGAAGGTGCTCGACATCGTGACGCGCGAGGCGCGCTGGGGCGCGGCGCCGCAGGGCTGCTTCCACGGCCTCGCCTGCATGGAGGGTTACGGCACGTACATGGCGATGGTCGCCGAGATCTTCCTCGAAGGCGGCAAGGTGAACATCCGCCGCACGTACTGCGCCGCGGATTGCGGCCAGCAGGTGAATCCGGACACGGTGCTCGCGCAGATCGAGAGCTCGATCAACTTCGGACTGTCGGCCGCGTTCTGGGGCGACATCACGCTGAAGAACGGCGTCGTGCAGCAGACGAACTTCCACGACTACCGCGTCGTGCGCATGACGGACGCGGCGCGCATCGACACGTTCGTCGTGGAAAGTACCGAGGCGCCCGGCGGCATCGGCGAACCGGCCACCGCACTGGTGGCACCCGCCGTCTGTAATGCGATCTGGGCGGCGACCGGGCGTAGACTGCGGTCCCTGCCGCTCGCCCGGCATCAACTCGCATAGGCCCATCATGAGCAACGCCGATCTCCACAAGCGACGCGCCGCCGCCATTCCGCGGGGCGTGGGCAACTCCCTCGCCGTGTACGCCGACCGCGCGCAGAACGCGGAGCTGTGGGACGTCGAAGGCCGCCGCTACGTCGACTTCGCGAGCGGCATCGCCGTGCTGAACACGGGTCACGTGCATCCGCACGTGAAAGCGGCGATGGCCGCGCAGCTCGAGAAGCTGACGCACGGCTGTTTCCAGGTGACGCCGTACGAGAGTTACGTCGCGCTGGCCGAGAAGCTGAATCAGCTCGCGCCGGGGCCGACGCCGAAGAAGACCATTTTTCTCTCGACCGGCGCCGAGGCCGTCGAGAACGCGATCAAGATCGCGCGGTATGCGACCAAGCGCAGCGCGGTGATCGCCTTCACCGGCGGATTCCACGGCCGCACGCTGGCGTGCATCGCGCTGACCGGCAAGGTGCAGCCGTACAAGGCGGGCTTCGGGCCGATGTTGCCCGAGGTGTTCCACGTGCCCTACCCGATGGCCTACCACGGCGTGACGCCCGAGCAGTCGCTGGCGGCCATCGACAACCTGTTCAAGGCGGACGTCGATCCGGCGCGCGTCGCCGCGATCATCATCGAGCCGGTGCAGGGTGAAGGCGGGTTCTACGTGGCGCCGCCGGAATTCCTGCGCGCATTGCGCGCGCTGTGCGACAAGCACGGCATCCTGCTGATCGCCGACGAGATCCAGACGGGCTTCGCGCGCACGGGCAAGACGTTCGCGATCGAACATGCCGGCGTCGAGCCGGACCTGATGACGGTGGCGAAGAGCATCGCGGGCGGCGTGCCGCTGTCGGCGGTGATCGGCAAGGCGGAGATCATGGATGCGCCGGTGGTCGGCGGCCTGGGCGGGACGTTCGCGGGTTCGCCGCTGGCGTGCGCGGCGGGGCTGGCGGTGCTCGAGGTGCTGGAGAAGGAGAAGCTGAACCTGCGCGCGGTGGAGCTCGGCGGGAAATTGACCGCGAAGTTGAAGACGCTGCAGGCGAAGTTCCCGTGCATCGGCGAGGTGCGCGCGCTCGGCATGATGGTGGCGGTGGAGCTGGTGAAGAACCGCCGCGCGGATGCGCCGGATGCGGAGCTGACGAAGGCCGCGGTGCAGGCGGCGGGACGGCGCGGGTTGATCCTGCTGTCGTGCGGGTTGTATTCGAACGTGATCCGGATACTGGCGCCGCTGACGATCAGCGAGGCGTTGCTGGATGAGGGGCTGCAGTTGCTGGAGCAGTCGCTCGCGGAAGCAACTGGTGCCTCTGCAACGGCCGTCGCGTAACTTCGTGGTCGTCCAGCTCCGCGCGGGCCTCGTCGTGGCGAGTCTGCTGTTTTGTGCACACGCCGCGGTTGCCGAGTGCTCAAAGCGGGAACTGCGAGCGAAGAGCACCGCGACGATCTCGCTCGAGCCCGACGTCCGTCTGCGGCCCGCCTTCTATCTCCGTCAGTCGTGGACCCTGCTGTTCTTCAGACCCGAAGATGTCGTGGGTGTGATCGAGGCCGAAGCGGCTGACGACAGCTCGAATCACGAACGAATCGCGGCGGTAGTCGAACGAATTCGGCGGGACTTGCCGCTGAAAGAAGACACCGATCTGTACAAGTACGGCGTCCACGACCTCGAGTTCGCCGCGCAACTCAGTTATAGGGTTGCGAAACTCCTCGATGCCGGCCGCGCTGCGGTCGATTTTTGGCCAACGCACGAGAGCGGCTCGCGGACGGACGAACTCAATGACAAGTTCGATCCCGTGACCATCAAGCGCGTGCAGTGGGAAACACGTGGCGGCAATGGCCGCCGCTTTTGCAACATCGATGGAATCGAATTCTTTTCAGTCGTAGACGAGATTTACGACTGATATTACGGCGGACGGTCGGCCGGGACGCTGGGCGGCTTATTCCGCATCCCGATGCAGATCCGTCACCCCATCCACTTCGCGTCGCGCGACTTGCTCTCGGCGACGCGAAATTTCGTGATGCGGCGGATCAGCGCTTTCGGCAGCGGCTTGTCGAGCGGGAACTGGATCGTGGCGCGGGAGAATTTGTAACCCGCTTTCGCGAGATCCTTCTTGAACTCGGCGATCGCGGACGGCGTCGGGAAGAAGCCGATGTGTTTCTTGAAGCCCGCGAACATCACGAGGATCCGGTCGTAGGAAAACGCCGGCATGTTCCACTTGAGGGACTGCTTCGACTTCGGCGCGGCCGCGAGGATCAGCGAACGCATCTCGAGCAGCCTGGTACGCACCGGTTTCGGCTGTGCCGCGATGTACTCAGCGATGGTCTTGGGACGCGCGATGACTGTCCCCTTTTGCTAGGAAACGGGGACTGTCCCCATTACGCGCGGCCGGCGTTCGAGTCGGTCGGCGTATGGAAGTACTCGCTCTCCGACGCGAGCTGCTCGATCAGCCGCTTCAGCTCCGACATGCGACCCTCGGCCGTGCTGATCGGCATGCAGTCCTGGCAACGCGAATCGCCACAGGGCTGGCGCGAATACAGCCAGTACTGGATCGCGCCCGCGAGCAGGCCGTCCGCGATGTCCCAGAGATCCGCGTCCTTGTCCTTGTCCGCCATCTTGTTGGCGAGATCCACGGTCTTGGAGAAGGCGGCATCGAAGGTGTCAGCGATCGGTTCCATGGCCGCAGTATAGGCACGCGGGCGGGGAACCGGAACGACTGAATCCGGCCCGAAACGGGCCTATGTTCAACGCAGCGGCTATTCGAGCCGCAATGAGTAGATTCGCACCCGCCGCGCGCCTTCCGGTGCATCGCGGAACAGCCGGATGTCCGATATATGGCCCATGTTCATGAGCCGCCCCTTCGGTGCGCGCTGCACCTCGGCGAGATCGATCCGCAACGTGCGCCGCTGGCCCGCGGACACTTCGAAATGGCGATTGAAGCGGTCGCTGTACATCGTGGCGTGGCCGCGATCGTGCACGCGCACGGTCAGGTCGAGCTTCACGGTGTCGGGATTCTCGAGGTCGATCACCAGCGTCTTGTACGCGGTCCAGTCCGGCACCGGCTCGTGCAGCGAGATGCCGGGGAAACGCCCGCGCACGAACTCGACGTCGAGCGCGCCGTCCTCGATCGAGCGGTTGATGCCGTAGCCCACCGTCCAGAAGAGCTCGATGCCGTGCCGGTAGTCGGCGAGCACCGGGAACTGCGCGTTGCGGTGCACGTAGGCCATCGTCATCCTAACTAGCGGCGTGACGTAGAACGTGGCGCAGGCCAGCGCGACGACCAGCGCGACCCAGCGCGTGGCGCGCGGCATCGGCGTGCGGCGGTCGAACAACGCATACACAGCGAGCGCGCACACCGCGCCGACCGTGTCCGAGAACACGTCCTCCCACGACGCGTCGCGCGCCAGCGGCCGCTGGATGACCTCGGAGAGGAAGCCGAGCCCGACGCCGAGCATGCCCGCCAGCGCATACAGCCGCACGCCTTCGAATCTGAAATCGCCGCGCAACACGATCAGCAGGCCGAGCGTGACCAGCATGAACACCGGCATGTGGCCGGCGTTCTCGATCGTGCGCCCGGCGTACGTCGGCGGGATGGGCAGCTGCATGAACAGCAGCGTGGCCACGACCACGAACAAACCGACGAGGATGAGCAGCCGGTGGGACACTGGTCGTCAGTATACTGGCCCCATGAACATCCGCCTGACCGCGATCGAAGCCCGCATCATCGGCTCGCTCATCGAAAAGCAGATCACGACGCCCGACCAGTATCCGCTGTCGCTGAACGCGCTCGTGAACGCCTGCAACCAGAAGAGCAATCGCGAGCCGCTCATGCAGCTCGACGAACCGACCGTGAAGTTCGTGGTCGATGGGCTCGCGCGGCGGCATTTCGTGGTGGAGAAATCCGGATTCGGCAGCCGCGTGCCGAAGTATCAGCAGATCTTCTGCAACACCGAGTTCGGCAGCCTCAAGTTCACGCCGCCGGAGACCGGGATCATCTGCGAGCTGCTGCTGCGCGGACCGCAGACGCCGGGCGAGTTGCGCTCGCGCGTGCCGCGCATGGCGGAGTTGCCGGATCCGTCGGTGATCGAAGGCCTGCTCGAGGGACTGGCGGCCCGGCCCGAAGGCGCGCTGGTGGCGCAGCTCGCGCGCGAAGCCGGCCGGCGCGATTCGCGCTGGGCGCATCTGTTCGGCGAGTTGCCGGAAACGGTCACCGTGAACGAGACGCCGGTGCGGGACAGCGCGCCGCGCGCGGTCGCGCCCGCGCCCGCGCCTGCAGCTGCGGCGGCGGGTAGTTCGACCGCCGGTGGCGGCGACCTCGTCGCGCGCGTCGCGGCGCTCGAAGCCGAGGTGGCGTCCCTGCGCGCCGAGATCGACAAGCTCCGGGTGAAGTGGTGAACCTGCCGGCCTGGGCGCAGAGCGCCGGCCTGCTGGTGATCTCGAACGTCTTCATGACGTTCGCCTGGTACGCGCATCTCAAGAACATGGCGGCAAAGCCGTGGGTGGTCGCCGCGCTGGCGAGCTGGGGCATCGCGTTGTTCGAATACCTGGTGCAGGTGCCGGCGAATCGCATCGGCTACACGACGCTGTCGCTCGGCCAGCTGAAGGTGATGCAGGAAGTGATCACGCTGGCGGTGTTCGTGCCGTTCGCGCTCTTTTATATGAAGCAGCCGCTGAAGCTGGACTTCCTGTGGGCGGGGTTGTGCCTGGTCGCTGCCGCGTACTTCATGTTCCGGCGGTAATGGGGACATTCCTGATTTCCTGGGAAACGGGGACAGGGCTCGAGGTAAGCGCGGACCGGCCCACCACCGTCGGCAGCCCTGTCCCCGTTTCCCAGGAAATCAGGAATGTCCCCATTAGAGACGCGACAACGCCGCGCACAACGCGTCGACATCTTCCTCGGGCGTATCCCACGAACACACGAACCGGCACTCGCCGGACCCTTCCGGCGGCCAGCCGTAGAATCCGAACTCCTTCGACAGCGCCGCGATGCGCTCGTCGCCGAGCTTCATGAACACCTGGTTCGTCGCGACCGGCTCGCTGAGATACTTCGGCGCCGCCGCGGCGATGCGCGCCGCGAGACGGTTCGCATGCTCGGCATTGCGCTTCCACAAACCGGTCTCGAGATACGCGAGTAGTTGGACCGCCGCGTAACGGCCCTTGCAGAACAGCTGCCCCGCCCGCTTGCGCCGGAACTCGAAATCCGCGACCTGCTCCGGGCGGAAGAACACGACGGCTTCCGCGTTCATCCCGCCGTTCTTGATCACGCCGAACGACAACACGTCGACGCCCGACTGCCACGTCAGCTCCGCGGGCGTCACGTCCTGCGCGACCAGCGCGTTGGCGAACCGCGCGCCGTCCATGTGCACGCGCATGCCTTTCGCGCGCGCGATCGTCGCCAGCGCCGCGATCTCCGCCGGCGTGTAGAGGGCGCCGCGCTCGGTCGCCTGCGTGATCGACAGCGCGCGCGGCTGCACGCCGTGCACGTGAGCGTCGAACCACGTCAGCCGCGCGGCCAGATCGGCCGGCGCGATCTTCGCGCCGGCGCCGCCGACCAGCGACAGCTTCGCGCCACCGGTGAAGAACTCGGGCGCACCGCATTCGTCGCGCTCGATGTGCGCCTCGGCGTGCGTCAGCACCGTGCCCCACGGCGGACACAGCGTCGCCAGCGCCAGCGAATTCGCCGCGGTGCCCGACGACACCATGTAGACGCGCACCTTCGTGCCGAAGAACTCGCCGACCACACCGTCGAGACGTTCGGACCAGCGGTCCGTGCCGTAGGCCACCGCGGGCCCGGTGTTCGCCGCCGCGATCGCGTCGAGGATTTCGCGGCTGACCGCGGCCGTGTTGTCGGATTTGAAGAAGCGCATGGGGCCCGGATTCTACGGCCCGGACAACTGGTAAATCGACCGCGTCGCGGCGGCGGAAACACGGCCGCGGACGGCCGCATTATTTGACGCGTTTCGCAGTCGAAAACGGCTTCCCGGCGCGAGGCAAGCGCGGCTTTTCCAAAGCGTGAAGTCCGTTTTGAACTCCCCGTTGGCGCGCTCGGGGTTACCCCTTATCTTGGAGCCGTGACCACTTACCGCGTACCCAAGTTGTCGAGCCGCCGCGAATACTTCCGGCTGCCGTATCCGATCACGAGCGGCGCCGTGCTGACCGTGGACGGGACTAGCTACAAGGTCGACGAGCTGTCCGAGTGCGGACTGCGCGTGGTCACCGGCGTCGGCCGACTGCCGGTCGCCGCGGTGGTCCAGGGCACGCTGGTCCTCGTGAACGGCCGCCGCTGCACGATCCAGGGCAGCGTCCTGCGCATCGACGACAACTCGTTCATCGTGAAGGTCGACGGCGGCATCAACTGCTACGACGTCATCCGCGAGCAGGCGCACGTCGCGAAAGCCTTCCCCGACTGGAAGCCCCAGCCCGCGTAATGGGGTCAGACCCCATTTCCTAGAAGACGGGGTCTGACCCCATTTCACGGTTCGGTGCCGCAGCTCCGGGCTGTCTTTGGCGTTTAACCGCCCTTCTGGTACCCTGCGCGCCCCCAAAGCCCGGCCTGAGCCCCTCCCTTCCCGCTCAAGCCCATGAGTTCTATGGCAAATCGTCCGATTCGAAACATCGCGATCATCGCGCACGTCGACCATGGCAAGACCACGCTGGTCGATTGCCTGCTGCGCCAGTCCGGCACCTTCGCCGCCCACGAAAAAGTGGCCGAGCGCGTGATGGACTCGAACGACATCGAAAAGGAACGTGGCATCACGATCCTCGCGAAGAACTGCGCCATCGAGTACGGCGGCACCCGCATCAATATCGTCGACACGCCCGGACATGCCGACTTCGGCGGTGAAGTCGAACGCGTTCTCTCGATGGTCGACACCGTGCTGCTGGTCGTCGACGCCGTCGAAGGCCCGATGCCGCAGACGCGCTTCGTCACGCGCAAGGCGCTCGCGCTCGGCCTCAACGCCATCGTCGTCGTCAACAAGATCGACCGTCCGGGCGCGCGCCCCGACTGGGTCATCGACCAGACGTTCGAGCTCTTCGACAAGCTCGGCGCCACCGACAAGCAGCTCGACTTCCCGGTGATCTACGCCTCGGCGCTCGAAGGCTGGGCCAGCACGGACCACACGCGCCGCGAACCCGACATGCGCGCCATGTACGAAGCGATCCTGCACCACGTCCCGGCGCCGAAGAGCGAGCCGGACGCGCCGCTGCAGTTCCAGATCTCGACGCTCGACTACAACTCCTACGTCGGCCGCATCGGCATCGGCCGCATCCGCCGCGGCACGGTCAAGGCCGGCGAAACCATCCAGCTGTGGAACGGCAGAGAGGACAAGGGCAAGGCGAAGATCCAGCAGGTGCTCACCTTCAAGGGCCTGGCCCGTGAATCGGTGAACGAAGCCGTCGCGGGCGACATCGTCGCGGTGACCGGCATCGAGGACGTGCACATCGGCTACACGATCTGCGACGTCGACCACGCCGACGCGCTGCCGCCGATCTCCGTCGACGAGCCGACGCTCGTCATGAGCTTCCAGGTCAACACCTCGCCGCTCGCCGGCAAGGAAGGCAAGTTCGTCACCAGCCGCCAGATCCGCGAGCGCCTGATGCGCGAGCTGGAGAGCAACGTGGCGCTTCGCGTCGAGGACACGGAGAACGCCGACGTGTTCCGCGTCTCCGGTCGCGGCGAACTGCACCTCACGATCCTCATCGAGAACATGCGCCGCGAAGGCTACGAGCTGGCCGTCGGCAAGCCGCGCGTGTTGACCAAGACCATCGACGGCGTCGTGAACGAGCCGTACGAAGCGCTGACCGTCGACATCGACGAAAGCCACCAGGGCGCCGTCATGGAAGCGCTCGGCCGCCGCAAGGCCGAGATGAAGGACATGCAGAACGACGGCCGCGGCCGCGTGCGCATCGAGTACCGCGTCTCCGCGCGCGGGCTCATCGGCTTCCAGAGCGAGTTCATGAACGCGACCCGCGGCACAGGCCTGCAGAGCCACATCTTCGACGGCTACGCGCCGCTCGCGGGTGACATCCCGGATCGCCACAACGGCGTGCTGATCTCCAGCGAACCCGGCTCGGCCGTGGCGTACTCGCTGTTCTCGCTGCAGGAACGCGGCCGCATGTTCGTGTCGCACGGTGAAGCCGTGTACGAGGGTATGATCATCGGCATCCATTCGCGCGAGAACGATCTCGTCGTGAACCCGATCAAGACGAAAAAGCTCACGAACATCCGTGCCGCCGGCAAGGACGACGCGCTGATCCTCACTCCGCCGATCGAGCTGACGCTCGAATACGCGGTGGAGTTCATCGCCGACGACGAGCTGGTCGAAGTGACGCCGAAGAACATCCGCATCCGCAAGCGCCTGCTGCAGGAGCACGAGCGCAAGCGGGCATCGCGCGTCGAAGAAGCGCTTCTGGCCTGACGACTCCGGGGCGCGGTGGCCTCGCCGCGTCCCATCTTCCTTCTGACTTAAGCCAGCCGGGTGTACGTACCCGGAGACATTGCCGCGCGCGACCCGCTGCGCTACAACGCTCGCCCCCGCGACTAGTTTGGTCGCGGCTCATCCAGGGAGCGAACCAGATGCAAGGATCCAGGAAGGCCGCGCTGCTGTGCGCGGCGGCGGCGAGCGTTGCGATCGCAGCGTATGCAGGCACATCATTCAATGGCGCCGGCGTCTTCATCGTCGATGAAGTCAAACTGGCTTACGGCTACATGGGCGGCGCCCACAATTCCGCCGACGACAAACAGATGATTTCGGTCAACCTCGGTGGCTACGTGAGCACCGGCGCCCGCTCCGTCTCGATCCTGATTCGCAACGCCGCCGGCGTTCAGCGCAGCTGTGTGAGCACCAACCCCGTCATCATCGCGACGGCGGACACGATCCAGGGCGATTCACAAGTATCGATCCAGTACGACGCGGCCGGCCGCTGCACGGTGGTCAACGTGACGCAGAATTCCGGATACGAGCCGAAAGTTTTCCGGCCTTAGAACCCGAGGTAACACGGCCCATGCGCTTCCTCGAACGATCCTTGTTCTTCGCACTGGGCGCAGCCGTCGGTGCCGTCCTTTTGTTGCTTCCGGGGCGGTCCGCGGCCGTCGGTGGGCCGGCGGCACCCACGACGGATTCCCGGGAGATCGCGCAACGACTGGATCAGATCGATCGGCGCCTGGCTGCGATGGAGGCGCGTGGCGCATCACCCGCCGCGCGCGAGGATTCCGGCACGGAAGTCGTGGCGGCAACGCCAGTAGGGCCGCCGACCTCCGCCGAGTTGCGCGCCGCGCAGGCCAGCAGCGTCGTCATCGATCGCGCGATCGCCGCGGGGACGTGGAGCCGGCACGACACCGACGAGTTCAGGGTGGCCGCCGCCGACATGCGCGGCGACGAGCGGATCGAACTACTGCGTCGACTCACCGTGGCGATCAACGAAGATCGCCTCAAGGTCGAGTCCGGCGTCTCCTTGCCGTAGCGCGCCCTCACCGTCCATTCCGCACGGTCGGCACGGGATCCCGATCAATTGTGGCAAACTCCCCGCCCATGGCCGGGGTCGATCTGCAAACCGAAAACGTCGCCAAGCTCATCCAGCTGGCGCTCGGCCCGGTATTCCTGCTGTCCGCCGTCGGCATCACGCTGAGCATGCTGACGCAGCGGCTGGCGCGCATCGTCGACCGCGCGCGCACGCTCGAGGACCAGCGCGAACGCACCACCGACGCGGAGCGGCTCAAGCACATCGACAAGGACCTGCGCGCCATCTGGAAGCGCACGCGGTACATCAACGCGGCCATCGCCCTGTCCACCGTCTCCGCCTTCACGACCACCATCGTCGTCACGCTGCTCTTCGCCAGCGAGTTCACGCGCCTCGCGGTCGGCGGTGTCATCGCCGGCATGTTCATCGCGTCGATGTTGTCGCTGTCCTTCTCCTTCATCATGTTCCTGATCGAGGTGCGCATCGCGACCCGGACGCTGCGCATCGGGACGCACCGGCACTGACATGAACACCGCCACCCGCACCGCCCTGCTGTTCGCCATGGCCGGCGCCGCCCTCGCCGTCACGGCGCTGGCCGCCGACGCACCGCCGGCGAAGTCGACGCCGAAAGCCCCGACCAGCGCCGAGATCCTCGCCTCCGCGCAGCCGGACGACTGGCGCCGCCTCGATCCCGCCGACACGCTGTATCTCGATCTCGCCAGCGGTCGAGTGATCATCGAGCTGTCGCGCGCGTACGCGTCGCAGCACGTCGCCGCGATCAAGACG
This sequence comes from Steroidobacteraceae bacterium, assembly GCA_035502995.1. Classification (GTDB taxonomy): domain Bacteria; phylum Pseudomonadota; class Gammaproteobacteria; order Steroidobacterales; family Steroidobacteraceae; genus CADEED01. Next base: position 42,028 of record DATJTW010000083.1, read on the forward strand.
CTGGCCAAGGCTCACTACTGGGACGGCCTCGCGATCACGCGCCTGCAGGACAACTTCGTCGCGCAATGGGGCGACCCGGACAACAGCAAACCGCTGCCGAAGATCGCGCCGATGCCGCCCGAGTTCTCGCGCGGCGCCGGCAAGGACCTGGTGTTCACCGCGCTGCCGGACCGGGACGGCTGGTCGGACCAGGCCGGCTTCACCGCGAGCATGGCGGCCGCCCGCACCGGTTCCGACTACTGGCTCGCCCACTGCTACGGCGCGGTCGGCGTCGGGCGCGACAACGCGCCCGACAGCGGCACGGGCAACGAGCTCTACGTCGTGATCGGCCAGTCGCCGCGGCAGCTCGACCGCAATGTCGCCATCGTCGGCAAGGTGTGGCGCGGCATCGAGCTGCTGGCCTCGTTGCCACGCGGCACGGGCGACGGCCTCGGCATGTACGAAAAACCGGAACAGCGCGTGCCGATCCGGTCGATCCGCCTCGCCGCCGAGGTGCCGGAAGCCGAGCGCACGAACCTCGAGGTCTTGCGCGACGACCGGCCGGTCTTCGCCAGGTTCGTCGAGGCCCGGCGCAATCGCAGCGACGACTGGTACCTCCACAAGGCCGGCCACATCGACGTGTGCAATGTGACCATCCCGGTCCGCGACGTCCGGTAGAATCCGCGCCCTTATGGGACGCATATTCGAAGTACGCAAACACACGATGTTTGCCCGCTGGGACCGCATGGCGAAGCAATTCGCGCGCGTCTCGAAAGACATCAACATCGCCGTCAAGGCCGGCGGCAGCGACCCCAATTCGAACCCGGCGTTGCGCCGCGCGATCCAGAACAGCCGCGCGTTCAACATGCCGAAGGACAAGGTCGAGGCCGCCATCAAGCGCGCCAGCGGCAAGGACGCGGCCGCCTACGAACAGATCATCTACGAGGGTTACGCGCCGCACGGCGTCGCGCTGATCGTCGAAGCCGCCACCGACAATCCGACGCGCACCGTCGCGCAGGTGCGCGCCATCCTCTCGAAGGGCGGCGGCAATCTCGGCAGCACGGGCAGCGTCGCGTTCCAGTTCCGGAAGATGGGCGTGTTCCGCCTGAACCCGGAAGGCATCGACCACGACGATCTCGAGCTGTACCTCATCGATTTCGGCCTCGACGAGATGGGCGACAGCACCGGCGACAAGGGCGAGCCCCAGATCGTCGCGCGCTGCGAGTTCAACCAGTTCGGCCACATGCAGGAAGCGCTCGAGAAACGCGGCATCCACCCGCTGTCCGCCACGCACGAATACATCTGCACGACGCCGATCGAACTACCCGAGGCGCAGGCCACGGAAGTGCTGACGCTGGTCGACACGCTCGAGCAGAACGACGACGTGCAGAACGTCTACCACTCGCTGATCTAGCTACCTCCGCACATCATGGAACTGATAGAAGGCCTGAACTCGCGGGCCACCGCGAAGACCTACGGCGCGGACGCGCCGACGAAGGAACATCTCGCCATCGCACTGCAGGCCGCGGTGCGCGCGCCGGATCACGGCCGCCTGCGCCCGTGGCGCTTCATGCTGATCGAGGGCGCGCAGCGCCGGAAGTTCGGCGAGCTGCTCGCGGCCTCCGCGGCGCGGCGCGTGCCGGGGCTGTCCGAGGGCGATCTGCAGCGCGAGCGCGACAAGGCGATGCGCGCGCCGCTGATCATCGTCGTGGCCTGTCGCGTCGTGCCGGGAACGAAGGTGCCCGCCGTCGAGCAGATCCTCGCCGCCGGCGCCGCCGCGCAGAACCTGTTGCTGGCGCTGCACGCCCAGGGTTATGCGACGGCGTGGAAGACCGGCGAAGCCGCGTACGACGCCGAGGTGAAGAAGGCGCTGGGGCTCGCGGTCGACGATCACATCATCGGGTTCGTGTACGCGGGCGGCGGTGTCGGCGCGAGCGTCGCGCCCGGGAAGACCGCGAGCGTGCAGGACGCGATGCTGGATTTCCCGGGCTGACGCCGGCCCGGGCAGCGACGCTTCGCCGCCGGCCTACTCCGCGTCGGCCGAACCGCACGACCGATGCCATCGCGGACCGGCCGCGCCGGCCAGCACGAATCGCGACACTCGCCGCATGGCTACCCGACGCGCGCGACGCCCCGCCCCCTCGAAACGCTGGTCAGGCCGCGTGATGCGGACCAGCAATGCGCTCGATCTGGAGCGCGGCGTGTTCACCAAGGGCAGCGCGCGGAGCATCGCGATGTCGCTCAAACGCTCCGCGCAGCGGAGCAAGCGACGCAAGTCGGATCCCTACCGCTCGGCGATGTCGATGCTCACCTTCCACATCAATCGCGGCGGCCGCGGGCTGACCGCCGAGCGCCGCCGCGTCCTGAACGCGGCCAAGGGCGAACTGCGCAAGGCGTTTGGCAAGGCGCCGCCGCGCGCCACGCGCCCCTGATCAGTCGACGCGCAGCGCCGGCGTGAACGCCTTCACGCCCAGCGCCTCGAACATCTCGCTCGGGTAGTAAGCCACGTCGCCCTTGATCACCAGCGCCACCTTGCGGATGTCCGAGATGTTCGTCGTCGGCTCGCCATCGACGAGGATCAGGTCCGCGCGGCGCCCGGGCGTGATCGCGCCGCGGTCGTCGAGCACGCGCGCATAACGCGCGCCGTTCCACGTCGCCACCTGCAGCGCCTGCGACGGCGTCAGTCCCGCCTCGACGTACAACTCGAGCTCTCGCTGGTACGTGAAACCCGGCAGGTCGTCGGTGCCGGCGACGATCGGGATGCCCGCACGCACCATGCGGCCGGTGAACTCGATCATCTTCGCGTACGACTTCTCGTAGCGCTGCCAGGTCTTGTCGTCGGGGATGTTGATCTGGCCGGAATAGAACCCGCGCCGCACGTCCGGCGGCACGTGATCGGCGACCGCAGCGAATTCCTGCGACAACACGCCGTCCTTCTGGCGGATGAAGTTGAACGTCGCGAGCGTCGGGTCGATGACCGTCTTGCGCTGCACGAGCAGCGCGATGAAGTCCTGCACGGGCTTGCTGTCGAAATCCAGATCCGCGACCTTCTCGGCAGGTAGATAGAACCGCTGCAGCGTGCGTGTGTCGGTCTTCTCGTCGACGAGGAAGTTCAGCAGCACCTGGTTGATGTGCTGGATCTCGTCGTAACCGGCCAGCACCGCGTCCTGCGCGCGCAGGAACGCCGGGATGTGGCCGCTGACGCGCATGCCGCGCGCGTGGGCGTACTCGGTGGTGGCCGGCAGGATGTCCTTCGGGAACGAGTTGTAGATCTTGATCTGCGGCCAGCCGTGCTCGTGGTACCAGTCGATGGCGTGTTTCGCCTCGTCGAGGTTCTTGATCACGAAACCGCTGCGTGAGGCGTTCGTGCTCTCGCCCTCGATGAAACCCGCAGGCGTGACGCGCGGCATCAGCAGCGTGCCGGCCTTTTCCTGGTCCATGAGCTTGAGCAGCGTTTCGTTGTCGTTGCCCATGTCGCGCACGGACGTGACGCCGACCGCGAGATGCATGCCGCCATCCCAGAAGCCGAGGTGCGTGTGCATGTCGAACATGCCGGGCAGCAGCACGCGGCCGCCGGCGTCCACGGTGCGCGACGGCTTGCGCGTCTCCGTGCCCGTCGGCACGACGGAGATGATTCGGCCGTCCTCGATGAACACGTCGCTCGGCCCGCCGAGCTGCGCCTTCTCGCTGTCGAAGACGCGCGCGTTGCGGATCAGCGTGCTGGCCGTCAGCGGGTGCGAGACGCGCTTGTTGAGATCGACCAGCATCTCCTTCTCGGCGACGATCTGCTCGGCCTCGAGCGCGGCGGCGTTCGCCTCCCAGCCCTCGAGCATGAGATGGAACGAGCCCGGGTAGATGAACGCGAACAGCTTCGGGGACGCGCCCGTCGTCGCCCACACGGTGATGGGTGTGAAGCCGACACCGGTCAGCGCCAGCAGCTGCACCGTCTGCTTCTCGCCGCCTTTCACCGCGACGTGCTCGAGCAGCTTGCGCGCCGTCAGCGTGCCGCTCGGGATCATCGGCAGTTTGCCGTCGGGCCGCTTCGCGAGCGCGGCCAGCGCGACGGTGAAGCTCTCGGGCGTGCCGTTGAGCGGCTGATAGAGCGGCGCGCCGTCGACCTGCTGCTCGCCCCGGTCGGACGTCGACTTCCAGCGCGCGGTGTTGCCGGTGCGCGTGAACGTCTCGTCGATCTTGCTGCCGAACGTCGTGGTGCCCGTGACGTGGTACCGCGTGAACACGCCGTTCTCGTCGAGCGTGAACTCTTCCTTCTGCTCGGGGCCGCGGCCGTTGTCCTTGAAGATGAAGTCCACCTTCACCTTGTTGCCGTCGCGCGTGACCCATTGGTGGCCGGCCTTGTCCTTGCCGCCATTCACCAGCGCGACGTAGCGCGTGGTCTCGGCGGCGCCGGCGGTCACTGCGATCGAGGCGGCCAGCGCCGCGAACCAGACGTATTTCATGGTTTCCCCGGAAGTTGTTCGATGCCCTGGCGCGCGAGTGTATCCCGCGTGCCGCCGGCGATTGGTTATAGACGGGCGACGGAGGATTCGGGTTGCACGTCCTGCAGTCGCAGCAGCTCGACGCCTTCCCTGACCTGCTCGCCGGTGGCGACCATGACCGCTTCGACGACGCCGGCCGCCGGCGCCACGACGGTGTGTTCCATCTTCATCGCTTCCATGACGATCAGCGGCGCACCTTTCTTCACGACGGCGCCCGCCTCGGCCAGCACGGCGAGGATGCGGCCCGGCATCGGCGCGCGCAGGCCGCCGTGAGCATCGGCGTGTTCGTCGCGTGGCAGATAGGGATCGAGCCAGCGGAACACGCGGTGTTCGCCGTCGCGCCAGACGTGGATGGCGTCGCCACTCACGAAGACGCCGGGGAGCGGCGCGGCGTCGGAGTCATCGAGGGCGACGTCGATGCCGCGCGTTTCCTCGCCTTCGGTTAACGTGTGACGCCGCCGCGCGTGGCCGACGAGCCGCCAGCCATCCGTCCTCGCCCACGGCGAATCGTCCCCGTCGGGACGCGCCATGCGACGCGACTGCGCGAACGCGCGCGCCGCGACGTCCCACGTGTCGGGCGCCGCCGGCGCGCGCGGTGGAAACAGGTGCGCACGCTCGCGCTCGATCAGCGCCGTGTCGAGATCCGCGTTCACGTACGACGGCGCGGTCATCAGCCGACCGAGGAACTCGACGTTCGTCGTCACGCCGGCGATCTCGTAAGCGGCCAGCGCCCAGCGCATCTGCTCGATCGCCGCGGCGCGCGTATCGCCGTGCACGATCAGCTTGGCGATCATCGGGTCATAGTACGGCGTGATCTCGTCGCCCGCGCGCACGCCCGTGTCGATGCGCACGTCGTCGGCGGTGCGCGGGGTCGCGAGATGTTCGAGCCGGCCGATCGACGGCAGGAAATCCCGCGACGGATCCTCCGCGTAGACCCGCGCCTCGATGGCGTGTCCGCGGATCGCCAGCTGCTCCTGCCGCAACGGCAGCGGCTCGCCGGCGGCGACGCGCAACTGCCATTCGACGAGATCGACGCCGGTGATCATCTCGGTCACGGGATGCTCGACCTGCAGCCGCGTGTTCATCTCCATGAAGTAGAACGCGCCGTCCGGTGCCGCGATGAACTCGACGGTGCCCGCGCCGGCGTAGCTCACCGCGCGCGCGGCGGCGACGGCCGCCTCGCCCATCTGCCGGCGACGCCCGGTCGTCATGCCCGGCGCCGGCGCCTCCTCGAGGACCTTCTGGTGGCGCCGCTGCACGGAGCAGTCGCGCTCGAATAGATAGACGGCACCGCCGCGGCCGTCGCCGAACACCTGCACTTCGATGTGCCGCGCGGTCGTCAGGTATTTCTCGACCAGTACGCGGTCGTCCTTGAAGCTCGCGGCCGCCTCGCGCCGGCAGCTCGCGAGCGCGGCGACGAAATCCGCGGACGCATCCACCCGGCGCATGCCTTTGCCGCCGCCGCCGGCTACCGCCTTGATCAACACCGGGAAGCCGATGCGCTCCGCCTGCTCGCGCAGGAACTCCGGCTCCTGCCGGTCGCCGTGATAGCCGGGCGTCAACGGCACGCCGGCCTTCTCCATCAGCGCCTTCGCTGCCGACTTCGAGCCCATCGCCTCGATGGCGGCCGGCGACGGACCGACGAACACGATGCCGGCGCGGGCGCAGTCCGCGGCGAACGCTGCATTTTCGGAGAGGAAGCCGTAACCCGGGTGGATGGCCTGCGCGCCGGTGCGGCGCGCCGCTGCGAGGATCGCGTCGCCGAGCAGATAGCTGTCCTTCGGCAGCGGACCGCCGATGCGCACGGCCTCGTCGCAGGCCGCGACGTGCGCGGCATTCGCATCGGCATCCGAATACACGGCGACGGTGCGGATGCCGAGCCGCCGCGCGGTGCGCGCGACGCGGCAGGCGATCTCGCCGCGATTCGCGATGAGCAGTGTCGAGAACACCTTACTTCGGCGGCGCCCAGGACGGCGGGCGCTTGCCGAGGAATGCGGCGATGCCTTCGCGCCCTTCCTCGGACACGCGTGCATCGGCGATGCACTTGGCGGTGGCAGCCAGCAACACGTCGTCGAGCGGCGCCTCGACCACGTCGGCCATCAGCCGCTTCGTGGCGGCGAGCGCCGCGGGACTGCCGGCGAGCAGCGCCTGGCAGGTGGAATCAACGGTGGAATCGAGCGTCGCCGCGGTCGCGACCTCGTGCACGAGCCCGATCTCGAACGCACGCCGTGCGCCGAAACGCTCGGCCGTCAGCATGTAGCGTGCGGCCTGGCGCGCGCCCATCGCGCGCACCAAGTGCGGCGAGATCGTCGCGGCGACGAGGCCCAGTTTCACCTCGGACAACGCGAAGGACACGGGGTCCGCCGCGATGACGATGTCGCAGGCGGCCGCGAGACCGACGCCGCCGCCGAACGCGTCGCCGTGCACGCGCGCGATCACCGGCTTCGAGCTCGAATGCACGGCGTTGAACATGCGTGCGACCTTGAGCGCGTCGGCGTGGTTGTCGGCGTGGCTGTAACCCGACATCGCGCGCATGTAGTTGAGATCCGCGCCGGCGCAGAAAGCCGGCCCGCGGCCGGCGACGACGACCACGCGCGTGTCCGCCGCCGCCTCGACCTCGGCGAACGCCTGCGCGATGTCCGCGATCAGCGCGTCGTTGAACGCGTTGCGCACGTCGGGGCGGTTCAGCCAGATCCAGCGCACGGCACCGCGTTGTTCGATTTCGAGGTTGGGGTAGCTAGACATGCGGGCTCACATGCGGAAGACGCCGAAGCGCGTCTCGGGGATCGGCTGCTGCAGCGACAGCGCCAGGCCCAGCGCGAGGCAGCGGCGCGTGTCGACGGGGTCGATGACACCGTCGTCCCACAAGCGCGCGGTGGCGTAATACGGATTGCCCTGTTCTTCGTATTGCGCGCGGATCGGCGCCTTGAACGCGGCCTCTTCGTCCGCGCTCCACGTGCCGCCCTTCGCCTCGATCGCGTCGCGGCGCACCGTGGCAAGCACGTTCGCGGCCTGCTCGCCGCCCATCACCGAGATGCGCGAATTCGGCCAGGTCCACAGGAACCGCGGCGAATACGCGCGGCCGCACATGCCGTAGTTGCCGGCACCGAAGCTGCCGCCGACGATGACGGTGAACTTCGGCACGCGCGCGCAGGCCACGGCCGTCACCATCTTGGCGCCGTGGCGCGCGATGCCCTCGTTCTCGTACTTCTGGCCGACCATGAAGCCCGTGATGTTCTGCAGGAAGACCAGCGGCACGCGCCGCTGGCAGCACAGCTCGATGAAGTGTGCGCCTTTCTGCGCGGACTCGGAGAACAGGATGCCGTTGTTGGCGAGGATGCCGACGAGCATGCCGCTGATGCGCGCGAAGCCGGTGACCAGCGTGGTGCCGTAACGCGCCTTCCACTCGTCGAGCTCGCTGCCGTCGACGAGGCGCGCGATGATCTCGCGCACGTCGAACGGTTTGCGCGTGTCGGCGTTGACGATGCCGTAGAGGTCGTCGGCCGGGTAAAGAGGTTCGCTGTATTGGGGAGTGGCCCCAAAGGGCCCGTTGGGGCCACTCCCCAAGTGGCCCAAATTTCCGACGATGCCGCGCGCAATGCCGAGCGCATGCCCGTCGTTCTCCGCGAGATGGTCCGCGACGCCCGACAGCCGCGTGTGCACGTCGCCGCCGCCGAGCTCCTCCGCGCTGACGACCTCGCCGGTCGCCGCCTTCACCAGCGGCGGGCCGCCGAGGAAGATCGTGCCCTGGTTGCGCACGATGATGGATTCGTCGCTCATCGCCGGCACGTAGGCACCGCCCGCCGTGCACGAACCCATGACCACCGCGATCTGCGGGATCCCCGCCGCCGACAGGTTGGCCTGGTTGAAGAAGATGCGGCCGAAGTGCTCCTGGTCCGGGAACACCTCGTCCTGGCTCGGCAGGTGCGCGCCGCCGGAATCCACGAGATAGATGCAGGGCAGCCGGTTCTCCTCGGCCACCTTCTGCGCGCGCAGGTGTTTCTTGATGGTGATCGGGTAGTAAGTGCCGCCCTTCACCGTCGGATCGTTGCAGACGATGACGCATTGCCGTCCGGATACGCGGCCGACGCCCGTGATGATGCCGGCGCCCGGCGATTCGTCGCCGTACATGCCGGCCGCCGCCAGCGGCGACAGCTCGAGGAACGGACTGCCCGGATCGAGCAGCATCTCGACGCGATCGCGCGGCAGCAATTTCCCGCGGGCCACGTGCTTGGCGCGCGCCGCCTCGCCGCCGCCGGTCGCCACCTTCGCCTGCCGCTCGCGCAATTCCGCGACGAGCCCGCGCAGCGCCGTGTCGTTGGCGCGGAATTCCGCGCTTCTCCTATCGACTTTGGTATCCAGCACCGGCATGATTGTCGGACAATAGTACAACCCGACATTTCAAGGCAAGCGACATGTCAGTCCTCGATCGCTGCGATTTCGACTTCGGTCTCGGCGAAGAGCTGGACCAGGTCCGCGACCAGGTCCGCCGCTTCGCCCGCGAGCGCATCGCGCCGCGCGCGGAAGAGATAGACCGCACCAACGAATTCCCCCGCGACCTGTGGCCCGGGCTCGGCGACGCCGGCCTGCTGGGCATCACGGTGCCGGACCGCTGGGGCGGCGCGAATCTCGGCTACCTCGCGCACATCATCTGCATGGAGGAGATCTCGCGCGCCTCGGGTTCCGTCGGCCTCTCCTACGGCGCGCACTCGAACCTCTGCATGAACCAGATCGCGCTGAACGGCACCGATGCGCAGCGCGACCGCTATCTACCGAAGCTCGTCAGCGGCGAACACGTCGGCGCGCTGGCGATGAGCGAGCCCGGTGCGGGCTCCGACGTCGTCGGCATGCAGCTGCGCGCGGTGAAACAGGGCGATGACTACGCCCTCACCGGCCGCAAGATGTGGATCACCAACGGCCCGGACGCCGACACGCTGGTCGTCTACGCGAAGACCGATCCGGCCGCCGGCCCGCGCGGCATCACGGCGTTCATCGTCGAGAAGGGCTACGCCGGTTTCTCGACCGCGCAGAAACTCGACAAGCTCGGCATGCGCGGCTCGTCCACCTGCGAACTGGTGTTCGAGAACTGCCTCGTGCCCGCGGACAACGTGCTCGGCGAGGTCAACGGCGGCGTGAAGGTGCTGATGAAGGGCCTCGACTACGAACGCGCAGTGCTCGGTGGCGGGCCGCTCGGCCTCATGGCGGCCGCGCTCGACCTCGTGCTGCCGTACATCCACGAACGCAAGCAGTTCGGCCAGGCCGTCGGCACGTTCGAGCTGATGCAGGCCAAGGTTGCCGACATGTACGCGTCCCTGAATGCCGCGCGCGCCTACTCGTACGCGATCGGCCGCGCCTGCGACGCGGGCCGCTGCTCGCGCCAGGACGCGGCCGCCGCGATCCTGTTCGGCGCCGATCACGCCACGCAGAACTGCCTGCAGGCCATCCAGGCGCTGGGCGGCAACGGCTACATCAACGACTACGCCGCCGGCCGACTGCTGCGCGACGCCAAGCTCTACGAGATCGGCGCCGGCACGCAGGAAATCCGCCGCATGCTGATCGGCCGCGAGATCTATGAAACCACGGCCTGAGTTCGCTCCCATCCGCGTCGAGCCTGCCTACCGCAAGGTGGCCGCCGCCCTGCTCGACCGCATCACCGCGCGGGCCATCGCGCCCGGCGACCGGCTGCCGCCCGAGATGGAGCTGGCGCGGCAGTTCGGCGTACACCGCGGCACCGTGCGCGAGGCGCTGCGCGAGCTCGAGACCAACGGCGTGCTGAAGCGCGAGCGCGGCTCCAAGCTGATGATGGTCACGCGCCCGTCGCGCGGCAGCGTCGCCGCCAGCGTGTCGCGCGCGCTGTCGCTGCACGACGTCAGCTACCACGACGTCTGGGAAGCGCTGACCGCGCTCGAGCCGCCGATGGCCGCCGCCGCCGCGCGCGGCCGCAAGGCGAAGGACCTGGCGCGATTCGACGATCTGCTCGCGCAACTCGATGCGAAAGTGACCAGGTCCACCACCGGCGCCGCCGTCGACCAGGCCGCGGCCTTCTTCCGCGCGATCGGCGAGGCCACGCACAACGGCGTCTTCATGCTGGCGCACGAGCCGCTGGTCGAGCTGCTGGTCCCCTCGTTGGGCGCGATGATCGACGAGGTGCCGCAGGCGCGCGCGCGCATCGCCGACGCCCAGAAGAAGATCGTCGGCGCGATCCGCGCCGCCGACGCCACCGCCGCGGCCGACTGGATGTCGAAGCACATCCGCGATTTCCGCCGCGGGTTCGAGATCGCGAAAATCGCGCTGACCCGGCCGGTCGCCGCGGGCTGAGACGGACTGGATCGGGAGGCGTCACCATGTTCAATGCGCTGATCCGCGCGTCGCGCACGCTGCTGGCCGCTGCCTGGCTCTCGAGTCTCGGCGCGGCGATCCCGGGCCACGCCGCCAACCTCTCCCTCGACGACCTCTTCTCCGTCGAAGGCGCCGCCGACGTCTCGGTGGCGCCGTCCGGCCGTTACCTCGCGGCCGTCGTGCGCGGCAAGGACAGCGACCTGCTCGCGGTGCAGGACCTGTCGGATGGCAAGACCGAAGCCATCGCCCGCATCGGCCGCCGCGACGCCGGCAAGATGCTGGACACGCGCATCTCCACCGTCGTCTGGAAAACCGACGGCCGCCTGCTGTTCACCGTGCACATCTTCCCGGCGAAGGGCGTGCGCTGGTCGCAGCTGATGAACAGCGACTACCGCAAACTCGGCGCGCGGCTGTTCTCGATCGACCGCGAGGGCAAGAACCTCGTGCGCATGCTGGCGAAGAACCGCAACTCCGAGCTCGACAACGCCTACAACCTCGGCGCGATCCGCAGCCTGCTGCCGCGCGACGATGCGCACATCCTGATGACCGTAGACGGCATGGACGGCCGCAGCCTGTTCAAGGTCGACGTCAGGACCGGCGAAGGAGACGTCGTCGAACGCGCGCGCGACGCGGTGATCGACTGGTGGCTCGACCTCGACGGGCAGCCGGTGGTCCAGGTGGAAGCCAGCCGCGGCACGCTGCGGTTCTCGCGGCGCGATTCCGTCGGCCGCTGGAAGAAGTTCTACAGCGTGCGCATCCGCGACCTGAAGCAGCAGGACGAATACGAACCGCTCGGCCCGTCCGACCAGGACGGCAAGTTCTACGTGCTGGCGCGGCCGGCCGGCGCGCAACGCCGCGGCGTCTATCTATACGACCTGCGCAACGAGAGCTTCGGCCCGCCGGTGGCCGAGAACCCGCGATATGACCTCTCTTCCGCGGTGATCAGCCGCGACGGCAGGAGCGTCGCGCGCTTCTGCTACGTCGCCCACGTGCGCATCTGTGAATCGACGGACCCGAAGCTCGACGCGCACATGAAGGGCGTGCGCCAGTACTTCGAGGACTCCGCCAACGTCTACGTCTCCGACGCGTCCGACGACGGCGACGTGCTGCTGCTGTTCGTCGAGGGACCGAGCGATCCGCCGGCGTATTACCACTACCAGGTGGCGACGAAGAAGATCCAGCTCGTCGGCCTGATGCAGGACGCGATGGATTCGAAGCGGATGCCCACGGCCAGCGTGATGCCGTACACCGCGCGCGACGGCCTCGAGCTGCAGGGCTACCTGACCCGCCCGCCCGGCGCGGCCGACGCCACCGGTCTGCCGCTGGTCGTCATGCCGCACGGTGGCCCCGAGGCGCGCGACCAGCTCACGTACGACATGCAGGTGCAGTACCTGGCCGCGCGCGGCTACGCCGTGTTCCAGCCCAACTTCCGCGGCTCGGACGGCTTCGGTCTCGCCTTCATCGAGAAGGGTTACCGCGAGTGGGGACGGCGCATGCAGGACGACGTCAGCGACGGCGTGCAGATGCTCGTCGAGCGGAAGATCGTCGACCCGAAGCGGGTCTGCATCGTCGGCGCGTCGTACGGCGGTTATGCCGCATTGGCCGGCGCCACGCTGACGCCGGACCTGTACCGCTGCGCCGTCTCGGTTTCGGGCGTCAGCGACCTGCGCGAGATGCTGAAGTCGCGCGGCCGGATCTATGGCAAGGACTCGGACATCTACGCGTACTGGGTGAAGCAGATCGGCGATCCGGACGCGGACGCCGCGCGCATCGATGCGGTGTCGCCCGCACTGCACGTCGACCGCATCAAGGTGCCGATCCTGCTGATCCACGGCGACAAGGACGACACCGTCCCCTACGAGCAGTCGAAGATCCTGAAGAAGGCGCTGGACAAGTCCGGCCGCAACACGCAGCTGATCACGCTCGAGGACGAGGGCCACTCGGGTTTCAGCGAGGACAACGCCCGCCTCGTGCTCACCTCGATCGAGAGTTTTGTCGGCAAACATCTCGGTCCGGGTTTCGCCGCGCCCTGACGGCGCACAAAGCGAGTATCGTCCGCGAGTCCCCCTTCCGGGCCCAGAACAGGACGACGTCATGCCCTCGAAAACGCTTCCGCGTCGCGACTTCATGCGCAACGCCGCGGTCACCGCCGCCGCCTTCACGATCCTGCCCTCCGGCAGCTACGGCAAGCAACGCCGCATCTCCGCCAACGACAAGGTGAACATCGCGACCGTCGGTTGCGGCGGCATGGGCCGCTCGAACCTGGCGGCGTTGTCCGGCATGAACCTGGTCGCGATGTGCGACGTCGACTGGGGCTATGTCGACGCGAAGTTCGCGGACATCACCAACCAGATCGCGAACGCCAACAAGCGCGCCACCGAGGCCACCGATCCGGCGCAGAAGGACCGCGCGCTGCAGGCGGTGAAGGACTGGCAGGCGCTTCAGGCGCAGATCCCGAAGTCCAAGCGCTGGACCGACTACCGCGAGATGCTGGCGAAGCAGAAGGACATCGACGCGGTGGTCGTCGCGACGCCCGACCACACGCACGCGCTGATCGCGCTGGCCGCGATGGATCTCGGCAAACACGTGTACGTGCAGAAGCCGCTGGCCTGGTCGGTCGAGGAATGCCGCCGGCTCGCGGCTAAGGCGACTTCGAGCAAGCTGCAGACGCAGATGGGCAACCAGGGCCACAGCTCCGACGACGCGCGCCTGGTCAACGAATACATCCAGTCCGGCGCCATCGGCACGGTGACCGAGGTGCACGTCTGGACGAATCGGCCGCTCGCGTACTGGCCGCAGGGCATCCCGCGCCCCGCCCCGCTGCCGCCCGACGCGAACAAGCTGCCGTGGAACATGAACGGCGTGATGACACGTGCCGCCGGTTCGTTCGGCTCGTATCCGCCGCCGGGCGACCGGATCGCGTGGGACCTGTTCCTCGGCCCCTCGCGCTGGGTCGACTATCACCCTATCTACCACCCGTTCAACTGGCGCGGCTGGACCGACTGGGGCGTCGGCGCCATCGGCGACATGGGCGCGCATCTCATCGACAGCTCGTTCTGGGCGCTGGATCTCGACTACCCGACCAGCATCGAGACGACGTCGACGCCGTACAACCACGACACCTACCCGATGTCGTGCACCACGTACTACGAGTTCCCGGCGAAGGGCGCGCGCCCCGCCGTGAAGATGACCTGGTACGACGGCGGCCAGACGCCGCCGAAGCCCGAGGAGCTCGGCGACGAGGAGCTGAACAAGGGCGGCGGCGTGTTGTTCATCGGCACGAAGGGCAAGCTGCTGCACGACACCTACGCGTTCAATCCGCGCCTGTTGCCGAAATCGCTGCACGACTCGACCGGCAAACCGGCGGAGACGTACGCGCGCATCAAGACCAGCCACGAGATGAACTGGGTCGATGCGATCCGCGGCACGCAGAAGACGACGAGTCCGTTCGAGTATTCGGCGAAGCTCACCGAGATCATGCTGCTCGGCGTCGCCGCGCTGAACGCGGGCAAGAAGATCCGCTACGACGGCGCGAACATGAAGGTGACGAACGTCGCGGATTCGGACGCGCTGCTGAAGCGGAAGTACCGCGAAGGCTGGGCGCTCACCTGAGCGCCGGTCTTTCTGCGGAAATAAGTCTCAACTTTTCACGCCCCGGGTTTTCCCCGGGGCGATGACGCGCGCCGGAAGGCGTCTCCTGTCGTCGCGGCCCGAGAGCCGCATCAACAGGAGGATCTCGATGAAATGGAATGTTCTCTGCGCGAGCGTGTGGCTCGCGTTCGCGTCACTGACTGCCGGCGCCGCACCCAGGATGGCCGTGCTGGAAAAATCCGCCGATGTGCTGGCTCCCGTGGCGAAGAAGTCGCCGCGAGTGCTGGCTCCGCTGGTGCTCGCGCCCGGCCTCGTCACCGCGGCCGCCGCGCCGACGGTGGACGACGTCGGCGACGCCGACTCGTTCGGCAAGAACGTCACGTATCTCGGTCTCGCGCAGACGCCGCAGGTCGCGCTGCTGGACGACTGCACCGGCTGGGATACGACGTTCGGACCGTGCATCGTGCAGAACGCCGCGCCGGCCCCGACGTCGTTCAACCTGCCCGACCAGGTGACGATGAAGCTGCCGGCGAAGGCCACGAAGTCGCTGCTGTGTTTCGCGATCACGCCGTTCATCGACGTGTCGTGGGTGAATTTCACGGCCACGCAGCAGACGGCGCGGTACACCGGCTCGGCGATCATCACGATCGACAACGAGGTGCTTAACGACCCGTCGTTGATCGATCCGGGCACCGGCCTGCCGTACGGCGGCAGTCTCACGACCGGGCTCTCCACCTTCCGCACCGCGAAGAGCATCCAGCCCGGCGCGTTCGAGCAGACCGGCACGACGCAGTCGCGCAGCTGCATCGCCGGCCTGATCAGCAAGCGGGCGCTGGTGGATAGTTATGGATTGTCGGACGCGCAGGCGACGCAGTTCTTCAAAAAGCCGATGACGCTGCACTTCGGGTCGCGGGGGACGGTGGCGATGACCGACTACGCGACGTACTTCTACGGGATCCGCCTGTACGGCGATTGAGGCCTGGGTGCCGGGTGCGGGCTCCGCACCCGGCGCCGCTGTCAGAACCCGAACGTGACCACGAACGCCCCCGACCGGTCGTGCCCGAACTGCGTATCGATATCGCGGAAATTCAGCCCCATCGCGATCGACCGGCTCACGTGGTGCATCAGCGAGGCTTCGTAGAAATTGTCATACCCGCGCAGGGTTTCGTGCCGCACTCCGCCGAGATCGAGCAGATCGCGATCGTCGGACTCCAGCTTCCACTTCACGCGGCCGACCTTCGGCACGAAGCGCCAGCCGTCGGCGAAATCGATCTGGTAGCCGATGGCGGCGTAGTCCTGGTCGAGACCGAGGTCGGTGTCGTTGCTGAAGATCTCCTCGTGGAAGCCGAACGAGCCGCCGGCCTCGATCACCAGCCCGAACGGCGTGAGGAACCCGACCGTGGCGCCGCCCATGGCCATGTCGAAGCGGTCGGTCTGCCCGTCACGCAGGTACGGCGAATCGACGCGCACGTGCGCGTAGCCGACATACGGCGTGATCTGCAGCTCGGCGCGGTTCTCGGCCCGAGCTGCGTCCGTCCACGTGCCCGCGGCGAGAAGAGCCGCCGCCACCACTAACCACTTCGAATTCCCCATGTTCGTTCTCCGCCGTGAATTGGCGGGGAACATACGGGCGCGGGCCGGTGCTAACAATCGACCGCGAACCGGTATCGTTTTGCGCGACCGCTGGTTTTCGCCCGCGGAACACCGCCGCC
>DATJTW010000084.1:0-37964 GCA_035502995.1 Steroidobacteraceae bacterium
CGCGGCCCTGGCCGTCGCGCTCGTAGTCCTCCTCCTGCTGATCGCGTTCTCGTCGGGAACCGAAGTCGCCATGCTCTCGGCGAACCGCTACAAGATCCGCGCGCAGGCCAAGGCCGGCAAACACACCGCCAGGGTGCTGGACGACCTGCTCGCCAAGCCGGACAGCTGGCTGGGCGCGAACCTCGTGGTACTGGCGCTCGCCAGCGTGGCCGCGTCGGCGATCGCGACGTTGTTAGCGCAGCGCACCGGCTACGAACTCGCGATCCCGATCACGATGGGCGTGCTGTCGGTGTTCATGATCATCTTCTGCGAGCTCGCGCCGAAGATCTACGCGTCGCTGAAACCCGATCCGGTGGCGATGTCGTCCACCTACATCTACAAGGTGCTGGTGTTCCTCGCGACGCCGATCACGTGGTTCACGAACAAGGCGGCGTACGGCTTCCTGCGACTGTTCGGCGTGAAACCGGTCGCGGAGTCCGGCCAGGCGATGTCACCGGACGAGCTGCGCTCCGTGGTCGCCGAGGCCGGGCCGATGATCCCGACGCGCCACCGGCAGATGTTGCTGTCGATCCTCGATCTCGAACACGTCACCGTGAACGACATCATGGTGCCGCGCCAGGACATCGCGGCGATCAACGCCGACGACAACTGGGAGGACATCCTCGACCAGCTGCGCCAGACGCCGCACACGCGACTGCCGCTGTTCGAAGGCGAGCTCGACAACCTCGTCGGCATCGTCCACATGAAACGCGTCGCGCAGGAACTGGCGCGGGACACGTTGACGCGCGACCGCCTTGTGGAGATCGCCCGCGCGCGCGAGCCGTATTTCGTGCCGGAGGGCACGTCGCTGACGGTGCAGCTCAACCAGTTCCAGCGCAATCGCCGCCGCCTCGCGTTCGTCGTCGACGAGTACGGCGACATCCAGGGCTTCGTGACGCTCGAGGACATCCTCGAGGAGATCGTCGGCGAATTCACGACCGACCCGGCGACGGTCACGCACAAACACGTGCACCGCGAGGCGCCCGGCGTGTTCATCGTGAATGCCAGCGCCACCGTGCGTGCGCTGAACCGCTCGTTGGGCTGGCAGCTGCCGACCGATGGGCCGAAGACGCTGAACGGCCTGCTGGTCGAGAAGCTCGAAACGCTGCCGGAAGCCGGCGCCGAGGTGACCATCGGCGAGTACCAGTTCGAGGTGCTGCAGATCGGCGAAAACACGGTGCGCACGGTGCGCGCGCGCAAGGCGGCGCCGGCACCCGCCGTCGCCGGCTGATCGCGGCGCCGGGGCACTCGCCCGGCCGCGCACCGTCCCCGGGGCGCTCAGCCCAGCGCCAGCCCCAGCGCTTCGTCGATGCGCGCCAACGCGTGGATCTTCAGCCCGGGGATCGGCGCACGGGGCGCGTTGTCCTTCGCGACCAGCGCGGTGGTGAACCCCTGCTTCGCCGCCTCGCGCAGCCGTTCGTCGCCATAGGCGACGGGCCGCAACTCGCCGGTCAGGCCGAGCTCGCCGAAGGCGACCACCGACTGCGCGATCGGCTTGTCGGCCAGGCTCGACGCCAGCGCCAGCGCGACCGGCAGATCGCACGCGGTCTCCGTCACCTCCAGCCCGCCCACCAGGTTCACGAACACGTCGTGCTCCTGCAGGCTCACGCCGCCGTGTCGGTTCAGCACGGCTAACAACATCGCGACGCGCTGCGAATCGAGTCCCTGCGCGACGCGGCGCGGCGCGCCGAAACGCATGCGATCGACCAGCGCCTGCACCTCGACCAGCAGCGGCCGGCGACCGTCGCGCGTCACCGTGACGATGCTGCCCGGTGCCGCGACCGGCGCGCGCGCCAGGAAGATGGCCGACGGGTTGCGCACCTCGCGCAGTCCCTGGTCGCCCATGTGGAAGAACGCCAGCTCGCCCACCGAGCCGAAGCGGTTCTTGGTGGCACGCACGTTGCGGAAGCGGCTCGACGCATCGCTCTCGAAATACAGCACCGTATCCACGAGGTGCTCGAGCATGCGCGGCCCGGCGATCGCGCCATCCTTCGTCACGTGGCCGACGATGACGACGCTGATGCCGTGCGTCTTCGCGAAGCGCACGAGCTGGGCGGTGCATTCCTTGAGCTGCGTGATCGCGCCGGCCGGCGTCCCCACCGACGCGAGCTGCACGGTCTGGATGGAATCGACGATCAAGAGCCGCGCCCCGGTTTCCCGGGCCATGGACATCGCGGCTTCGAGGTCCGTGTCCGCGACGACGCGCAACCCCGTCCCGCTTACGCCGAGACGCCGCGCGCGCACGCCGATCTGCGCCGCCGATTCCTCGGCCGACAGGTACAGCGTGGGGGTGGATCGGGCGGCGAAGTCCGCGAGCTGCAGCAGCAGGGTCGATTTGCCGATGCCGGGCTCGCCGCCGAGCAGCGTCACGGAGCCGGGAATCAGGCCACCGCCGAACACGCGGTCGAGCTCGCCCATGCCGGTCGGCAGGCGCGCGACCTCCTCCACCGACAGGCTTTCGGCGGGCACCGCGGCGGCCCCGGCACCGGCCGGCGCTGGCGTCGCGCGACGCGTCACCGTGCGCTGTTCGAGGGTGTTCCAGTGGCCGCACTGCGGGCATTGACCCTGCCATTTCAGGGTCTCGGCGCCGCAATCCGCGCACACGAAGACGATCGCCGGTTTAGCCATGGCTCAATTTCGTGACGAAGTTCATGTGCCGGAGGTCGGGCAGTGCCGATGCGTCCACTTACTGTGCAGTAGTCCGGTGCGGAGAAACCTTAATCGCATTAGCATGGCGGCCCTAGGTCGTTGATTTTCGTTGCATGCACCGCAGGGAAGTGTGACTTATTGCCCGCAGACCCCCGGTACGCTGCTGGTAGGTTATGGCATGCGCGGGGAAGCGTGCGGGTCATTGGCTCCGTAAAGGTCTCTTTTTGACGAGCACTGGCGTGATCGAAAAACTGGCTGAACAACGCAGGGTTGCGGCATGCCGTTGACGACCCTCAAGGGCAAGCTCTCGTTCGTCGGCAAGACGGACACCGGGCGTGTCCGCGAACACAACGAAGATACGATCGCCTCGGACGTCGACGTGGGTCTGCTGGTGCTGGCCGATGGCATGGGCGGATACAACGCGGGCGAAGTGGCCAGCGGCATCGCGGTGAAGACCATCACCAATCTCGTCCGCGAAGGTCTGGCCCGCGAAGACCTGGCGTCCGTCGATCGCAGCACCGGCCTCACGCGTCCGTCCATCGTGCTGCGTGATGCCATCACGCGCGCCAACAAGATCATCTACCAGACCGCGCGCTCGCAGGCCGAGTGCGAGGGCATGGGCACGACCGTCGTCGCCGCCCTCTTCTACGACAACCGGATCTCGATCGCGCACGTGGGCGACTCGCGCCTCTACCGCCAGCGCGGCAGCGAGATCTCCCAGGTCACGATGGACCACTCGCTGCTCCAGGAGCTGGTCGATCGGGGTTTCTATTCCCCCGAAGAAGCTCAACGGGCCGCGAACAAGAACTACGTGACCCGCGCGCTGGGCGTCGAACCCCAGGTCGAAGTCGAGGTGCAGGAGCACCCCGTCGACAAGGGCGACATCTTCATCCTCTGCTCCGACGGTCTCTCGGACATGGTCGAGGACGAAGATATCCGTTTAACGATAAGCACCTTTGGTGCTAATCTAGATACGGTCGCTAAGCAGTTGATTCAGTTAGCCAACGAGAACGGTGGTCGTGACAACGTCTCGGTGGTGCTCGCGCAGGCGAACGAAGCGTTCCCGGCGAGTCGCGGTGTGATGGACAAACTCCTCGGTTGGTTCAGTTAAGGGAAGGCGAAAACAATGGCACGTCTCGTATTGAGCCTGGATAACCAGGTCCTCGCCGAATACAACATGAACAAGGAGCGGTACACCATTGGCCGGCTCCCGGACAACGACATCCGCATCGACAACTCGGCGGTGTCGGGTCATCACTCGCTGATCATCAACATCCTCAACGACTCGTTCCTCGAGGACCTGAACAGCACCAACGGCACCTACGTCAACGGCAAGCTCATCAAGAAGCATGCGCTGCAGCACGGCGACGTCGTGACCGTCGGCCATCACCAGCTGCGCTTCGTCGAGGACGACGAGGCCCAGGACGAATTCGAAAAGACGATGGTCATCCAGCCGTCGTCGCGTCCCGCCGCCGAGAAGATGCGTGCCGCCAAGGACACCGCCGAGAAGGTCTCGGCCGACCTGTCCGCCAGCGGCGTGCGCAAGGGTCTCGACGGCAAGACGCCGGTCAAGAAAGCGAAGCTGCAGGTGCTGTCCGGCTCGTTCGCCGGCCGCGAGCTCGAGCTCAACAAGGCGCTTACGACGCTCGGCCGCCCGGGCATCCAGGTCGCCGCCATCACGCGCCGCGCGGATGGTTACTTCATCGTCCACGTCGACGCCGACAAGCCCGACAACTACCCGCTCGTGAATGGTGCCGCCATCGGCAGCCAGGCGCGCAAGCTCACGGACAACGACGTGATCCAGCTGGCGGGCGTGAAGATGGGGTTCTTCGAAGCGTAGGGACATTCCTCGTTCCCCCGCCGCAGGCGGCTAAAAAGGGATGGGCCTCTTCGGCCCGTCCCTTTTTTGTTCAGGGAACGAGGAATGTCCCTACGCACCGCGGCGTCGAAAGAACCGCCTCCAAGAAAAAAGGCCGGGCTCTCGCGAACCCGGCCTTCTTGTTTGATCCGCCTCCGCGGCCTTACTTCTTCTTCACCGCGTACAACGTCACCGTCCCGCTGATCTCGTTCGCCACCGCGACGATCGGCTGACCGTTCGGGCTCTCCTTCGCGGAGATGAAGTGCACGCCTTCCGGACCTGCGTCGCCCGTGCCGGCCGCGAAGTTGCGGTTGTTCAGGTAGTCGACGAAGAACGGCGCCCGCGGGTCCGTCACGTCGTACATCGCGATGCCGCCGACCCGTTCGAACCCGATGAACGCGTAGGTGCGGTCGTCGATCTTGCCCACCGCGACGCCTTCCGGCTCCGGACCCTTGTTGTCGGAGCGGTCGTCGAAGTTCGTGTTGTCGTTGCTGGCGTTGAAGTGCGCCGGGTCCGCGAACGCCGTGATGCGTTCGAACTGGCTGCCGCTGTCGTAGACCTGCTCGCCCGTGGCCGACCAGATCGAGAACGAACGGCCGCCGAGGGTGAACAACGCGTCGTAGTCGCCGTCGCCATCGAAGTCACCCAGCGACTTCGTCACCGTGTGGCGACCCAGGTTCGCGTTGTTCTTCAGCGTCGCGGCATCCGGGAAGGCCACCGGGTCGAGCGTCAGCGTGCTGACGCGCGCCTCTTCGGCGTAACCCGGCCAGTCGCGCGCGTCGCCCTCGTTCGCCGTGACCAGGAAGGTGCGCCCCTTGATGTCGTCGTACGCGGCGATCGAGTCCGGCTCGTAGATGCCGAACAGCGGCCAGTCGCGGATGTTGATCTTCGAATCGCGATCCGAGGCGTCGAGGCCGGGCACGTCGATGAGACCCAGCGTTTCCTTTTCCGGCGTGTAGCCCGGCGCGGTCGTGAACGTGCCCGTGGTCTTGTCGACCACGATCTGTGCGACGCCGAAGTCGTTGTCGTTGACGACGGCGAGCCGTCCATCGTCGAGCACCGTCAGGCCTTCGACCTTCTGCACCGACGCGTACCCGGCCCTGGCCAGGTCCACGTGCAGCGTCTTCGCGATGCTGCGCACGCCGATCGCCGCGAGCTCCGCCGTCGTCATCTGGTCGATCGACAGGTTCGACGTCACGCCGTTGCGCACCACCGGGTACAGGTTCGACTCGAGGCCCGTGACGTCGCTGGCGTTGCCCAGCGTGAACGAATAGACCTTTTTCGTGATGACGGAGACGTCGCTCGCCGGCACGGCGTCATCGTCGCGCTCGACCACCAGGAACTCGCCGCTCGGCGTCGCGGTGGCGTCGCCGATCTTGTCGGCGCGCGTGTCCGCGGCGTTCAGCGGCGCCGGGTTGTCCATCTCGTAGAGGAACTGGCGCGTCGCCAGCGTATTCGGATCGAACTCGACCACGCGCACGTTCTTCATCGCGTTCAGCGTGCCGTTCGCCAGCGTGACGGGATTGCGGATCGGGCTCTGCACGAACGCGTACAGCTTGCCGTTCTGCTGCGCGAGCGCTTCGACGCCGCGGTTCTGGCGACGCTGCGCGATCACCGCCGGCAGTGCCTCGATGCCGAACTCGCCGGCGACGCCCGGCGCGGGGACCGGCTTGCCGGCGGCCGCGTGCGTGCCGATCGGGACGTAGCGTTGCAGGAGCAGGCCCTTCCGGTCGAAGTGGTAGATAGCCGGGCGGTATTCGTCGCCCATCCAGAACGTGCCGTCGGCGGCGACGACGACGCACTCGAAGTCGCCACCCAGCGGATCGAGCGGCAGCTGGTTGCCGAACAGGTCGACCGGGACTTCGTCGTTGTAGGCCTGGTTGGTATCGGCCGACAGCGCCGTGTTCGGCAGGCCCGTCAGCTTCCTGCCG
This sequence comes from Steroidobacteraceae bacterium, assembly GCA_035502995.1. Lineage (GTDB taxonomy): Bacteria > Pseudomonadota > Gammaproteobacteria > Steroidobacterales > Steroidobacteraceae > CADEED01. The sequence continues at coordinate 6,478 of DATJTW010000084.1, forward strand.
TTCGCGCGCTTGAGCAGGATCTGCTCGACCAGTTCGAAGCGGCCATCGGCCGGATCGAGCGTGAAGCGCACGAGGCGCGGCGTGAAATCCGGCAGCAGGAACGGCCGCAGGATGCCCGTCGGCTCGGCGTTCGGGCCGCGATCCGTCGACGTGATGAACTTGAGCTTGCCGTCGCGCGTCCGGCCTTCGAACGCCAGCGCCGAGAAACCGCCGAGCAGGAATTCCTGGCCGGCCGTGGTGTAGCCGATCGTCGGCAGGTCTGTCCATTCGTAGGTCGCGCTGACCGAGGGCTTCGCGCGGTAGTCCTTGAACCCCAGCGGCGAGAGACGCGTGAGCTTGCCCTCCTCGACGTCGATCTCCGCGATCGCGTTGTTCTCCTGCAGCGTCACGTAGGCGAATTCGGAGTCCGTGCCGACGGCGATGTACTCGGGCTCGAAATCCTGCGACGCGCTGGCGCCGGGACCGTAGATGCGGACGCCCTGCGCGCGCAGCGCGGCTTCCTGGCCGTCGAACTGGCGGAAGTTCACGGTCTTCACGTAGTCGGGACCGAGCTGCTGCCACTGCTTCTTGTTCTTCGGCACCTCAATGATGGTGACGCTGCCTTCCGGATCGACGTCCGTCGGCGCGCCGTAACCACTAGGCTCGCCTTCGTTGGCGACGAGCACGTGACGACCGTCGGGCGTGAACGTGAGCATGTCGGGCAGCGAGCCGGTGGGCACCGTGCCGAGCAACTCGCCATCGACGGTGTAGAAGCCGACCTTGCCCGCGTCGGTCTTCACGGGCGCCTGGATCGCGACCGCGATCACGCCGTCGTGGGCGTCCACGCTGTTCGGCGAACCGAGGGCAGAGAGATCGAGGCGCTTGATGAGCGTCGGCGCGGCCGGGTTGGCCACCGACAGGATGTCGACGCTCGACGCGGCCGCGTTGATCGTGAACAGGCGGCGCGATTGCTTGTCGTAGCTGACGATCTCCGCGGCACCGGCGCCGAGGCCGGTCGAATACGAGCCGAGCACGCTCAGCTCGAAGCCCGAGCCGTTCTTGCCGTCAGCGGCGTGAGCGGAGAGCGAAACGATTCCCAGGGCAGCGGAGACCGCTGCCGCAACCAGGCGGCGCGAAAGAGTCGACATTGATGAACCCCATCCGAAATGGCCGGTTGAGTCCGGCGTCATTGTTGGTGGGCGATTAGACACAACGCGTCATGTCACGCGTGTGACAAGCGTCGTCGGTGGGAACGACGTTACTTCAGCTCGAGCGGCACTCGCTGGCTCACACCGCACAGCAGTTCATAGGGAATCGTGTCGGCGTGACGCGCAACTTCTTCGACGGGCAGATCCGCTCCCCAGACGATCGCCTTCTGCCCCGCGGCGATCTTCGCGGCGCCGGTGACGTCGATCGCGATCATGTCCATCGAGACGCGACCGACCAGCGGGTACCGCGCACCGCCGATGAGCACGGGCGTGCCGTTCTCGAGATGCCGCGGCAACCCGTCACCGTAGCCGGCCGCGAGGATCGCGATGGCGCTGTCGCGGCCGGCGCGCCAGGCGCCGGCATAACCGACGGTCTCGTTGCGCTTCACCTCGCGCACCGTCAGCACGGTCGTCTCGAGCGTCATCACCGCTTTCAGTCCGTGCTTATCCGCCGTCTCGCCGCCGAACGGCGAGACGCCATACAACGCGAGCCCGGGACGCACCCAGTTGCCGTGCGCCACGGGCCAGCCGAGCGTGCCCGCGGAATTGCCGATGCTGGTGGTGATGCGCGACAGCCCGGCGGCTGCCAGCGTGTTCTCGAAAGTGGCGACCTGGTCGCGCGTCATCGCCTGGTCGAGCTCGTCGGCGCGCGCGAGATGCGTCATGGCGCGCAGCTCGAGCGCCGGCACCGCCAGCGCGGCGAGGCGTGCATGCGCGGCGGCGAAACTCTCCGGCCGGAACCCGAGACGGTTCATGCCGGTATCCATCTTGATCCACAACACGAACCGCTCGGCGCCGCGGTGCGCCTCGAGTAGTTTGACCTGCAGCGGATCGTGGACGACGAGCTCGAAGCCGTGGTGCGCGGCCTCGGCCAGCTGCTCGGCGCTGAACACGCCTTCGAGCAGGACGATCGGGGCGCGGATGCCGGCGCCGCGCAGCGCGATGCCCTCCTCCAGGCGCGCCACCGCGAAGCTGTCCGCGTCGGCGAGCGCCAGCGCGGTGGTGACGAGACCGTGTCCGTACGCGTTCGCCTTGATCACGGCCATCACCTTCGCGCCGGGCGCGTAGGCGCGCACGGTGCCGAGGTTGTGCCGCAACGCGGCCGTGTCGATGAACGCGCGGATCAGCCGGATCAACGCATGATCCCTTCGCCGTACGCCGGGTCGACGTAGTTCTCGAAGCGGCTGTTGGCGCCCTTGAAGGTGAGGCGGATCTCGCCGATTTCGCCGTTACGATGTTTGGCGAGGTCGATTTCGGCGACGCCTTTCTTCGGCGTATCGCGGTTGTAGACCTCGTCGCGGTAGATGAGCAGGATCATGTCTGCATCCTGTTCAATGGCGCCCGAGTTATGTGTAGTTAGGCCATCTGCCAGCCAGTTGTGGTAGTTAGGAACCGTCAGATCAAACGTTTCTTCTTCGCCAACCGCCACGACTTCGACGACACGATCCCAGAACAGCGGGCACTTCACCCACTCATCGAGGTGCTGATCGTCAAGAAGCTCCGCATACTCGGAGAGCAGCTTCCGTGACGGTGCAAAATTGAAGTGCGATAGGCCCCCGTATGAAATCCCTCGCAGTTTGGCCATTTCGCGCCCGGTGATTCCGACGGTCTGCATACGCCCAGTTACGGCTTCGAAAACGCTTTCGGGCAAGGTATCGACATTCGAATGGCTGCGCGACTCGGCGAGCCGCGCAACCAATTGCTCTACTTTGTGAACTCGAGGACCGAACCCGCCGACCGTCGACACGAATGTCAGCTGGTTTTCACGCCCTGAAACGTCCACGGTGTGAACCGGCCGTCCCTTGCCGTGCCGAACCTGACGTCTGCGCGAAACGATTCCCAGTCGAAGCAGAAGTGCCGCCACGTCATCGGCGAGCCCCTCGCTGCAAGTTGAGAAATAGACGCGATGGTTTCCTTTCGTCCCTAGCTTCCGCAAACCGATGCAGCCATCGGTCGCCCAGAGATGCTTGAGCAGCGTCGCAATCTGGGGGTTCGCGAGCTGAAACACTTCGCCTGGCAAGCGTTTCTCGTGCGATCGCTGATTGAATATGCCTAAATCCTTCAACCACTTTCCGACGCCCGCCGGGTGCCAGCGGTTTCCATTGCCCGCGATGACGAGTTGGTGCCAATTGCCCACACCCGCGTGCCGCGAAACTGTCGAACCTAATTGTTCCGCACTCCTGGCAACGGCAGCGCTGTTCTCTTCCGACGCCGTCGTGTACCGCAACGGTTGATGGCTGAGATAGCTGCCGTCACCAACCAAGTGCCCGAGGAGAATCAACCAATGTTCGGGCCAAACCACTGGCACCTGCGGTTCGGGAATTCGCCTGGCTATAGCAACCCGATCTCCGGGAGAACACTCACCGAGCGCTTTCCATTTCTCGCCGGTCATCACTCGATGATCATTGGTAGCTCGAAGCCTCTTGCCACTCGCAAGCCTGAGCTCGACTACTGGCTTGACGCCGGTGGACCAGACGATCTCCGCCTTGGCCGGCACGACGTTCTTTTCATCATCCAGCGCCCACACGTCCGGCTGCATCCCAACCAGATCCTTGATCGGCACCCGCCGCCCATCCGTCAAACAAACCAGCGTGTCGCCAGCGACGCACTCACGCAGGTCCGACATCACCGGCTTCTTGTTCTCACGCTGCTCCACGCCGCGGTTCAGCTGCGACAGCGCGATCACCGGGCAGCTCAGTTCCTTCGCCAGCGCCTTCAAACCGCGCGAGATCTCCGAGATCTCCGTCGCGCGATTCTCCTTCGTGCCGGGCACCGTCATGAGCTGCAGATAGTCCACCACGACGAGATCGAGCCCGTGCTCGCGCTTGATGCGGCGCGACCGCGCGCGCAACTCCGTCGGCGTCAGCGCCGGCGTGTCGTCGATGAAGATCTTCGCGTCCTGCAACTGCTTCGTCGCGCCGGTGATGCGCGGCCAGTCGTCCTCGGACAACTTGCCGCTGCGGATGTTGCCGAGGTGCACGCTGCCGACGGACGACAACATGCGCGTGAGGATCTGCTCCGCCGGCATTTCGAGGGAGTAGATCGCCACCGAGGCGCGCACGCCTTCCTTCAGCGCGGCGTGCTCGGCCATGTTGATGGCCAGCGTCGACTTACCCATCGACGGCCGGCCGGCGATGATCAGCAGGTCGCCCGGGCGCAGGCCGCCGGTCTTCGCGTCGAAATCGATGAAGCCGGTGGGCAGGCCACGCGGCTTGTTCGGGTTGTTGTAGAGATCGTCGATCTGGTCGATCAGCGCCGGCAGCGCCTGCTTGGCACTCACGTAACCTTTGCCGCGCGACGAGCCCTCGGCGATTGCAAAGATCTTGCGCTCGGCCTGCTCGACGAGATCGCGCGCCGTCTCGCCCTCCTCGTTCCACACGGAGCTGGCGATCTCGCCGCCGACCGTCACCAGCGACCGCAGCAACGCGCGCTCCTTGACGATCTCCGCATAGGCCCGCGCGTTCGCCGCGCCCGGGGTGTCGCGCGTCAACGTGCCGAGGTACGCGAGACCGCCGGCTTCGTTGAGCTTGCCGAGACGCTGCAGGTGCTCAGACACCGTCACCGGGTCGCAGGGCCGCGCCTCGGCGCACAACGAGGCGATGCTCTCGAAGATCAGCGTGTGATCGGGACGGAAGAAATCGTCGGCCGTGATGACGTCGCCGACGTTGTCCCACGCGGTCTTGTCGAGCATCAAACCGCCGAGCACGGCCTGCTCGGCCTCCTCGGAGAACGGCGGCGTACGCAGGTCGCTGTTGGCGGATTTTTCCCGGCGAAATTTCGGCGTACTCGACATGTGTCACTCCCCGCGTGGCCGGGTAGTTTCCTCTCCGCCCGCGCCGACGGAAAGATTTTTTTGGCGCGGCTTCGGGCCGATTCGCCCAAAAGAAAACGGCACCCGAAGGTGCCGTTTCCAATCATCGCGTTGTGAGCGAATCAGTCTTCGGCAGTGATGACCACCGGCAGCTGCACGTCGATGTCCGTGTGCAGGTGCAGGGCCACCGTGTGCTCGCCGACCGTGCGCAGCGGGCCATTCGGCAGGCGCACTTCCGCGCGTGCCAGTTTGTGACCTTGAGCCGTGCAGGCCTCGGCGATGTCCGAGGTGCCGATCGAGCCGAAGAGTTTGCCCTCGGTGCCGGCCTTCGCCGTGATCGCGAGCTTGAACTCCTTGAACGCCGCGGCGCGGCGTTCGGCGTCCGCGAACTGCTCGCGGGCCACCTTCTCGAGCTCGGCGCGACGCGCCTCGAACTTCTTCACGTTGTCCGGCGTCGCCAGCGTGGCCTTGCCTTTCGGCAGGAGGAAGTTGCGGCCGTAGCCGGACTTCACTTTCACGCGGTCGCCGATGTTTCCAAGGTTCGCCACCTTGGTGAGCAGAATGACGTCCATGGTTTATCTCAATGCTGATCGGTGTAGGGCAGCAGCGCGAGATAGCGGGCGCGCTTGATCGCGGCCGCGAGCTGACGCTGGTAGAACGCCTTCGTGCCCGTGATGCGGCTCGGGACGATCTTGCCCGTCTCGGTGATGTACTGCTTCAGGACCGCGAGGTCCTTGTAGTCGATCTGCTTCACGCCCTCGGCGGTGAAGCGGCAGAACTTGCGACGGCGCGAGAAGGAGCGGTTGCCACCGCCACCCGGGCCACTGCGACGCGGCTTTTCGTCTTTCATCGGGCATCTCCCATGTCATCGTCGTCGCTCGCGAACGGCGAGTCGTCGCGGCTGCGGCGCGGGCCGCCTTCCTTCTCTTCCTGCGCGGCCTTCGCCATCGGCGAGGGCTCGACCACGGCTTCATCCATGTTCACGACGAGGTGACGCAGCACCGCATCGGAGAACCGGAACGCGCCGGTGAGCTCGGCCAGCGTCTTCTGGTCGGTCTCGACGTTCAGAAGCACGTAGTGCGCCTTGTGGACCTTCGCGATCGGGAACGTGAGCTGGCGACGGCCCCAGTCTTCGAGACGGTGCACGGTGCCACCACCGGCGGAAATCATTCCGCGGTAGCGCTCGATCATGGCGGGGACCTGTTCGCTCTGGTCCGGATGGACCAGGAACACGATTTCGTAATGCCTCATGGAATCTCCTTGTGGGTATAGCCACCCGCCTGAGGTTGGCGGTGTGGCAAGGGGGTCAGAAACGGGCGCGAAGAATACTCAACGCCCGCCGGCTTGGCAAGCCGGCGGGCAGTCAGCGGTTGAGTAGATTCAAGGACTTAGCGCGAGGCGATCAGCGTCGGCAGCGTGACTCGCGACACCTGCACGGGCACCCACTCGAGTCCCCGCTCGGTGATCACGAGCCGCAGCTGCGGCAGATCGTACGAGCCTTCGCGCTGCGCGGTGGTCGCGGCGCAGGCGCTGCTGGTCGCCGCCGCACCGGCTGCTCCGTCGGCCGGCGCATCGGAGTCGTCTTCCTGCTGATCGCGCGGCAGGCAGATGGGCGGATTCACCGTGCCGAACAGGCTGACGTTCGGATCGAACGACGCCCAGTCGATATAAAGAGTGCCCTCGCCCTGCGCGTTCGACACGTCACTGACGTCGGACAGCGAGTTCGCGTTGATCTGCGCGAGTTCGGATCCGCCGGTGAGTGGCGACGTGAGGAAGTCCAGGTTCTCGACCCGCACGTCCTCGCCCAGCGCGGTGCGCGTGGAGAACGTCGTCGTCAGGAAGGTGGTCGCAGTCTGCTGCGCGGGATCGAACTGCGCCAGCGAGACCTTGAACGCGCCCGACGTGATCTCGACCTGATTCGGGATCGCCGCCGTCGACGCATCCGCCGCGCTGCGGTTCTGCAGCAGCAGCACGCTCGGCACCTGCGTCGCGCTGCCGCCGGGGACGAACTCCGGCACCTCGATGCGCAGCGGCGCACCCGCGGCGCCGATGCGGCCACCGCCCGTGACCAGGCCGCCGGACCGCAGCTCGACGCTCTGCGCCGTGATGTTGATGCCCCCGCCGGTCGCGAGGATGTCGTTGCCGGCCGCGATCAGCACGCGGCCACTGCCATTCGCGCCGGAGACGTTGACCGTGCCGACCGTGACCGTACCGGGCGCACCGACGACGATGTCCTGGTTGGCGGCCGCATTGAGGTTCATCAACGTGACGTCGTTGGCTTCGCGGAAATACATGCCGCCGGTCGACGTTGTCGCGCTGAGCGAGGTCACCGCGGTGTTCAGCGTGTTGGCCGCGCTGCCGATCGACGCGGCCGACAGCGTCGCCGCGCCGGCGGTGAGTCCGGTGCCCGTAGTGCCGTCGGTGATCGCACCGGTCGCGGACAACGTTGCGGCGTTCGCGCCCGCGTTCACGGTGCCGAGGGTCAGCGCACCGCCGCCGGCGGCCAGCGTCAGCGCGCCGCCGCTCGTCGCGGTGGTCACGTCGAGCGCCCCGTTGACGGTCGAGAGGCTCAGCGGTCCGCCGGCGCTGGCGTTGCTCACCGTGAGGGCGCCGGTCTGTTCGCGAATCGTCAACGCCCCGGTGACGCCGGTCGCCGCGAGCGTGTTCACGTTCGTGTCGAGATCCGCGGAGCCCGCGCCGGTGATCGTGAGTTGATTGGCGACGACCGACGGGGTGGCGCCGGCGGCATCGACAATGGCGCCGGTCGACGACAGCAGCGTGTTGCTCGTGCCCGAGTTGACGGTGCCGAGCGTCATCGCCCCGCCCGCCGTCAGCGAGATCGCACCCGTGGCCGTGGCGTTCGTGACGTTGACCGCATTCGTCTCGCGGATCGTCAACGTGCCGCCGATGCCCGAGACGTTCAGCGAATCGACGTTGGTGTTCAGGTCGACGGACGCGACGTTCGCCAGCGTCAGCGACGCGCCGATGACGTTCGTGCCGGTACCGCCGGTCACGTCGCCGTTCGCGCCCGCGACCAGCGTGACGCCGTTCGTGCCGGTCACCTGCGCCAGCGCGATGTCGCTGTTCGCACCGCCGGCCGTCAGCGCGACGGCGGCGCCGGACGCGGTGACGCTCGTCAGCGAGCCGTTGTCGGTGGAGACGGTGACGGCGCCCGTGGCCGCCGCGTTCGTGACCGCCAGCGCGCCGCTGTGCTCGCGCACCGCGAGCGTGCCGGTGACGCCGCTGGCGTTCAGCGCGTTCACGTTGGTGTCGAGATCCACGGAGGCCGCGCCAGTGATGGCGAGCGTGCCCGCCGTGATCGAAACCGCGTTGCCGGCCGCGTCGGCGATCGCGCCGCCGGCCGCCAGCGTGGCCGTCCCCGCGCCCGCGTTGATCGTGCCGACCGTCAGCGCATTGCCGGCGCCCTCGGCGCTCAACGAGACGCCGTTGCCGGTGACGTTCTGCGCGACGATCGCGCCGCTGATGTTGCGCACGCTGACCGCACCGCCCGCGGCGGCGTTGGCGATCGTGAGCGGACCATTCGCTTCGGTGACGGACAATGTGCCGGTGACGCCGCTGGCGTTCAGCGTGTCGACATCGGTGCCGAGCGTGGCGCTGCTCGCGCCACCCAGGGTGAACTGCGCCGCGGTGACGAGGCCGATATTCGTGACCGCGCCGGTCGTCGTCAGGCTGACGTTGTCCGCCGCGGCGGTGAGTCCCGCCACGACGACGTCGCCCGCCGCTGTCAGCACGATGTTGCCGTTGCCCGCCGTCGCCGCGCCGCTGCCCGCCGTGAGATTGGCCGTCAGCGCCGAACCGCTGGTGCTGCGGACGACGACGTCGCCGCTGCCCGAGCTCGCAGCCAAACTACCCGCGTTGACGTCGAGGGCCGCCTGGCCGCCCGTGGCGCCGATCGCGCCCGTCGAGGTCAGCGACACGGTCTGCGCGGTGATCCCGGTGGCGTCGTCGTTGTCGTCGGTGATCGCGCCGCCGGCCGTGAGGCCGAACGACTGCGCCACGATGCGGCCCACCGTGAGGCCGTTCGTCTCGACGACGTTCAGCGCCGCGCCCGTGGTGACGTCGGCGTTCAGCGAGTTGGCGGTGGTGTTGAGCGTGAATGCGCCGGCCGGGGCCGTCGCGATGAAGTTCAGCTGGTCCGCCGTCAACGCGATCGTGCGCGTCGTGCTGCCGCCGCCCGCGTCCTGCACGACGTCGGCGCCGCTGACCAGCAGGTTGCCGGGCGCGAAGTCCGTGGTCGACCCGCCATTGCTGAGCGTCAGCAATCCACCCGAGACGTAACCGACGCTCGCGGTCTGGCCGTCGCCGATGCTGATCGCACCCGCGGTCAGGTTGGCGAGATTCAGCGCGGTGCCGGACTGCAGCACCACGGTGCCCGTGCGGCCATTGCCGGAACCGAGCGTGATGCCGCCCGCGGCGATCGTCGGGCCGCCGGCGATGTTCAGATTGATCGCGCCGCTCGAGGACGTGACGTTGGCGGACAGCGTGCCCGACGTCTGCACGTCCACCGACGAACCGGCGGCCGTCGCGAAGTCGGTGACCGAGCCGATGCCGGTGCCCGCGCTGAGCGTGACCGAGGTGACGCCCGAGATGTTGGTGGTCTGCGCGGTGCCCGCGTCGTCGTCGAGCAGCGCGCCCGGGGTGGAGATCGAGGTGGCGCCGCCGCCGTTGGCGCGCACGACGGTCAGGTTGCCCGACTGCTCGCGGATCGCGAGATTGCCCACGACGCTGCTGGCGTTCAGGGTGTTGATGTTCGTATCGAGATCCAACGTCGCCGCGCCGAGCACCGTCAGCTGGTTCGCGGTCACGGACGGCGTGGTGCCGACCTGGTCGGTGATGGCGCCGGGAGCGCTCAGCGTCGCGGTGCCCGCGCCCGCATTGATCGCCGTCAGCGTCAGCGCGCCGGTCCCGGCGGTCAACGTCAGCGCGTTGTTGCTGCTGTTCGCGGCGATCACCGTCAGCGGGCCGTTCACCGTCGAGATATCCAAGGGACCGTTCGACACGGCGTTCGTCACCGTGAGCGGACCATTCTGCTCGCGGATCGTCAGCGGGCCGTTGATGCCGGTCGCGGTCAGTCCGTTCACGTCGGTATCGAGATTCACCGACGCGCCGGCGGTGATCGTCAGCTGGTTCGCCACGACCGAGGGCGTGGCGCCCGCGCCGTCGTTGATCGCGCCGCCCGCATCGAGCGTCGCGGTACCGCCGACGCCGGCATTGACGGCGCCGAGCGTCAGCGCGCCCGCCGCGGTCAGATCGACGCCGTTGCCGGTGACGCTGGTCGCCGTGATCGCACCGGTGCTGGTCGCGATGTCGACCGCGCCGGCGATGTTGATCGTGCCCAGCGTCAGCGGCCCGCTCGCCTCGGTGACGGTCAGTGCGGTGGTGACGCCGGAGGCATTGATCGTGTTGACGTTCGTGTTCAGCGTCACCGTCGAACCGCCGAGCACGGACAGCGTGCCGGCCGTCAACGTGTTCGCGTTGTTGGTGATCGTCGTGCCGGCCGTCAGCGACGCCGTGCCGGCGCCCGCGTTCACGGTGCCGAGCGTCATCGTGGTGCCGGAGCCGAACGTCGCGCCGTTGCTGGTGGTGTTGCTCGCGCTGAGCGCGCCCGTGCCGGCGATCAGCGTCAGTGCGTTCGAGCCGGCGTTCACCGTGTTCGCGGTGAGGCCGCCGTTGACGGCGCGGATGTCGATCGCGCCACCGGCCGCGATGTTGTTGGCCGTGAGGTTGCCGACCTGGTCGCGGATCGTGAGCGGGCCGGTGAGGTTGTTGGTCGCGAGCGTGGCGGCGTCGATATCGAGATCGACGCTGGTGCCGCCATCGAGCGTCAATGTGCTGGCGGCCGTGACCGACGGCGTCGTGCCGGCCGCGTCGGTGATGGTGCCACTGCCGCCGGCGAGTCCGGCGCGCAGCACGACGTTGTCCGCGAAGATCGACCCGAGCTGCAGGTTGTTGCCGGTGCGAACGGTGACGGTGCCGGTGTTCGACTGGTTGCCGATCGTCCGGCCCGAGTAGTTGATCGCGGAACCCGCGTTCGGCGACAGCAGCTCGATGCTGCCCGACACCGGGCGCACGTCGGTACCCAGCGTCACGGCGCCGTTCTCGGATTCGATGCGGGTCAGCGTGGCGCCGTTGTTGGCGTTGAACGCGGCGACGCTGACATTGTTGACGTCGCGGACCACGATGTTGCCGCCACGGGCGTCGAGATTCAGCGTCGGCGTGTCGGTGTCGATCTGGGCATTGCCGCCGGTGGCGCCGATGTTGTTGCCGCGAAGGAAGACTTCGTTGCCGGTGATGCGCGTCACCGAGCCGCTGTCGCCATCGTCGATGAGGGACGCCGCGCCGGTGGCGCTCAGGCGGACGTAGTCCGAATTGGACGTGACGGTTCCGACCGTGATGCTGCCGGGCGACGCGATATCCACGAAGCCGGCGGCGACGACGCTGGGCAGCGTGATCGCGTCGGCCTCCGAGACGAGCAGGTTGCCTCCCATGTTCGCCGTGAACGTATCCACGTCGATATCGAGTGAAGCGGTGCCGTCGGAGTCGAAGACGAGGTTGTTCGCGGCCAGCGTGATGGCGCCGCCGTTCGAATCGACGATGTCGGTGCCGCCGTGCAGGACCAAGGTGTCGGGCGCGTCGTCGAACAAACCCGTCGTCGACACGGGCAAGGTCAGCGTGCCGCCGGAGCGGAATCCGACGTGCGCGGTGTTCCCGTTGTTCAGCACGATGTCGCCGGCGCCGATCGCGCTGTTGACGTTGAAACTGCTGGCCGACTGCAGCAGCAACGTGCCGCTCGAACCGGTGCCATTGTCCGTGCCGAGCTCGACGCTGATGTTAGCAGGCGTCGGGATCACGAAATTGAGGTTGATCTGGGCAGCCTCGTCGGCCGACTGGGCGGAGACGTTGCCGCCGGTACTGATGTCGACCGACGAGCCCGTGCCCGCGCGCAGGTTGGCGTTCGTGATCGTGCCGATGTTGTGATTGGAGGTCAGCGAGACGCTCGAGCCGACGATCGAAGTGCTGTCGTTGTCGTCGTCGAGGATCGAGCCGGTGGCGCTGATCGACGCCGCGCCGCCGCCCGCGTTGATCGCGCCGAGCGTCACGTTGCCGTTGTTGCCGCCGATCACCGTCACGCCGTCGCCCACCGCGTTGACGACCGTCATGCCCGGGCTGTTGTTGTTCAGGGTCAGCGCACCAGTACCGCCATTGCTCGCGGTCGCATCGACGTTGCCGTTGCCGCTGATCGTCGTGAAGATCGTCAGGTCATTGAACGCCGTGGCGGTCACCGAACTACCCGAGACGCGCGTCGTGCCGATGCGGCTGATGTTGCCCGCCGTGGACTCCACCGTGATCGCGCCACCGCTGATCGCGCTCAGCGCGAGATCGCCTTCGCTGCTGATCGTGATCGCGCCGCTGCCCGCGACCAGTCGCGCGGTGTCGTCGGCGAACACCACGTCTCCGGTCGCGTCGTTGCCCACCGGCGTCGCGCCGGAATCGTTGGCGAACAGGCGGATCGCGCCATTGTTCGTCGTGATCACGACGCCGCTGGCGATGCGGATGTCGTCGCCGGCGCGCAGCGTGAGGCCGCGGTTCGCGCCGGTGCCGGTGATGTCGGCATTCACGTCGATGTCGGTGTGCGCCTGGAGCTCGACCGACCCAGTCTGCAGCGCCGTCTGGATCGAATCGCGGTCGACGTTGACGTCCGCGTTCGGTGTATCCGCGAAATTCTGATTGGCGGCACCGCCGCCGGACGTATCGATGGTGATGTTGCGAGGATCGAGCAACAACCGACCGCCGGCACCGGCGTTGGCGCCGAGATTCACGAGACCGTCGAAGTCGAGCACACCGTGGCTGGAGACCTCGACGAAGCCGCCGTCGCCGGACTGCGCGCCGCCGCGCACCAAGATGCCGCCGTAGAACTGCGTGGCGTCGTCCGACCAGAGGATGACGCGGCCGCCGTCGCCCGCCGTGCCGGCATCCGCGAACACGCGCGCATCCGGATTCACGATGACGCGGTTGGCGTTCAGCACGTCCGGGTTCTTGCCCTGGTAGTCGCCGCCGATCAGCGCGACGCCGCCATCGGCATCGCCGGACACGTCGACGACCGAACTGCCGAACAGGCCGACGTTGCGGCCGAGCACCTGCACGCTGCCGCCATCGCCGCCGACGCCCGAGGCATCGAGCACGCCCTCGTTGATCACGGTGCCGCCGGCACCGACCAGGCGGATCGCGCCGCCAACGTTCTCGATGCGGTTGGCGCGCACCAGGCCGTCGTTGTTGATGGCACGGTCGAACACGTTCTGCGCCGCGCTCGTCGTCAGCAGCACCTGGCCGCCGTCGGCGTGGATCTGGCCGGCGTTGGACACGCCCGTGCCGCTGCCGGACAGCAATTCCGAATCCGCGTCGAACCGCAGCAGGCCGCCGCCGTAGAGATCGATGGTGGCCGCGCGACCCGCGGCGAGGTTCACCGCACCGACGTCGGCGACGATCAGGCCGTCGTTGGCGACCGCGCCGCCGACCAGGCTCACCGAGCCGCCGCGCGCCGCGTTCAAACTACCCTGGTTGACGATGGCGCCGGGCGTGCCGGCAGCCGAGAGACGGAGTTGGCCCGTGACCGCGTCGAACGAGACGACGTTCAGCGAGGTGGCAACGAGCGACCCCACGTTTACCTGCGAGCCGGGACCGAACAACATGCCGTTCGAGTTGACGAGCACCACGTGCCCGTTCGCGTCGAGGCGGCCGAAGATCTCGCTCGGCTTCTGGTCGAGGATGCGGTTCAGCGCCACCGAGTTCGACGACGGCTGGCGGAAGGTGACGGACTCGTTCGAGCCGACATCGAAGGACTGCCAGTCGATCGACACGCGGTTGCTCGACTGGTCGATGACCGTGGACGTCGAGGTCGGCGTGGAGATCGCGCCCTGCCCGGCCGTGACCACGCCACCCTGCGGGCCGGCGTACACGTTGGGTCCAGCGGACACGCCGCAGGCGGCGCCGATCAGGATCGCCAGCGCCTTCTTGCGCGGCATGACGGGAGGATTCGAGCGGTTCTTGCGTGTCATGTGTTTGCTCCGCGTCAGAAATGGACGCCGATGCGGAAGTACGCCTGGACGTCGTCGCTGGCCGGGTTGTCGTTCGAGAAGGGTTTCGCGACGTCGACGCGCGCGAACACCTTGTTTGGCACGTTGAACTGGATCGACGCGCCGTAACCCGACGCGTCGAATTCGCGATCGACGGCCGTGTTGGTGACGTCGTTCAGCTTGCCGTGCGCGTAGTCGGCGAACAGCGAGAACTGCAGCACCTGGCCCCAGGTGCGGTTGCCGAACGCCGGACGGTCCGACAACCCCGGGACGGAGAAGATGTATTCGAGCGTCGCGACCATGCCGGAGTCGACGAGCGCGGAGCCCGAGTTCTGGAAGCCGCCGTTGCCGGCGCGCTCGGTCACGCGGAACGCGCGCACCGCGTCGGGGCCGGTCAGCGACATCTGCTCGAGCGACACCAGCGGATCGCTGGTGAACTGCCCGCGCACGTGCAGCAGCAGCGACGTGCCCTTGGTCAGGCGCTGCAGTCGCGCGAGATCGACTTCGGCCTTGTCGAACTTGCCGGTGGCGCCCTCGCGGCTGGCGCCGCCGGTCTGCACGGAGTAATCGCCGAGCGAGCCGAGGAAATCGTCGAAGCCGTGCGAATACGCCAGCGAGATCTGGTTGACGCCGCGGAAGCGCTGGTCGACGAGACTCAGGTCGACGGCGGTGCGCAGCACCGTGAGCTTGTCCTCGAAGACGTCGAGGCCGTTCGATTCGAACGTCGATTTCTTCGACTGCAGCTCGGCCGAGAGATTGCCGGTGGAGATGCGCGACGGCGCGAACGCGTGGCGGAAGCCGAGCGACGCCTCGAATGCATCGCCCTTCGGATCCGCGGCCGCGACCGCCGGGTCGACGTTGCCGATGTCGTAGGAATTCGTGGCGGCGCCGACATAGACGAAGTTGCGGCTGTCGAACACCGGCAGCGAGTACTGGAAGCCGCCGTACAGGCCGCTCGCCGAGCTGTCGTCCGGATCGAAGCCGTACAGCGCATAGGCGCGCAGCTGGTCGGCCT
Organism: Steroidobacteraceae bacterium; assembly: GCA_035502995.1. Classification (GTDB taxonomy): domain Bacteria; phylum Pseudomonadota; class Gammaproteobacteria; order Steroidobacterales; family Steroidobacteraceae; genus CADEED01. The sequence goes on from DATJTW010000084.1 coordinate 21,586, forward strand.
GGCCGAACAGGTTGTTGACGCTCATCGCCACCTGCGCACGGTCCTCGCCGGAGAGACGCGAGCCCTGGTTGTCCGCGCCGACGTCGAAGGCGACGCGGTCTTCCTTCTGCACGCGCAACGCGAGCTTGGTCGTGCCGATGTCCTGGCCGGCGGTCAGCACGCCGAAGGCGCTCAGGCCGGGGTAGTTAGTGAGGGTCAGCAGTGCGGATTCGATGTCTTCCTTCTGCACGGGCGCGCCGATCAGCGTCTCGAACGGCCGCAGCAACGTCTTCGCGTCGTAGGACTTGTTGCCCTCGACGACGATGGCCGACAGCTTGCCCTCGAGCACGCGCACGGTGACATGACCGTTGCGCACGTCCTGCGCAGGGATGAACGCCTTCGCGACGACGAGGCCGTGCTGGCGGTAGTAGTCGGTGACCTTGTCGGCGACCGCTTCGAGATCGGCGATGGTGTAGCCGGTGGCCGGCTGCGATTTCACCGCGTCGTCGAGGATGCGGTTCACGGCTGCGACGTCGACGCCGCCTTCCTTGCGCGCCACCGCCCCGGTGAGCTCGAAATCGGTGACCTTGATGCGCGGGCTCTCGTCCGCGGTCAGCGGTCGTTCGGCGACGCGCGGTACCGTGACGAGATCCGCCGCGGGGGTGAGTTGTTGCTGGGCGTTGGGAGTTGCGCTGCCGGGTTGGGTGCCGCTGCCCGATTGCACCTGCTGCGCCCACGCACCCGCGGAGGCGGCAGCCAGCGCCAGGGCTGGCGCGGCCAGGCGGACGATTCGCTGGCAGCGATTCCGATAGATCTCGCTCACGTGAATCCTCCAGCGAAGACGTCTATCCGAGATAACGACCTCCGCTGTCTAGTTATTCTCTTTTTCGCGTCCGACGATACTTACACGATGGTGACAATGCAACCGCGCAACTCACGGGAATTTCACGACTTGAGACGCCCTGCTCGTCACAGTTCGCGCACCAGACGGAAGCCTGTCGTCGTATCGCGTGTCGCCGGATCGAGACTCTCGCGCGTCGTGAATCGCAGCTTCGGTGCGGTGTCCGCATACGCGCCGCCGCGCACGACGCGCGGCGCCGATTCCGCACCGCGGCGCGCGGCGCCATCGGCCGGTGCACCGGCATAACCCGGCGCCCAGGCGTCTTCCACCCACTCCCGCACGTTGCCGATCGTGTGATACAGGCGAAATGCGTTCGCGTTGATCTTGCGGCTGCGCGGCCAGGGGGTCGTAAGCCTTTCGGTCACGGTGTACACCGCGTCGGTCTGCGCCAGCGCCTCGCCCGACGGGTACAGCGCCGCCGTGCCGCCGCGCGCCGCGTACTCCCACTCCGCCTCTGTAGCTAGGCGGTAGTTGCGGCCGCTGACGCTCGACAGCCAGGCCGCGTAGTCGCGCGCGTCCTGCCAGCTGACGCGCACCACCGGGTAGTCATCGCCCTGCCACGGCTGGGCGGCGCACTCGCGCTTCGTCTGGGTGCAGAACGCCTGGTACTCGGACTGCGACGTCTCGTTCTCGGCGATCGCGAACGGGCGCGCGATCGTCACGCGGTGCACCGGCTCCTCGACCGCGATCTGTCGGCTGCCCATCTCGAATTCCCCGGCGCGGATCAGGACCAGCCAGGGGCCGAAAGCGCCGCCGGCCAGGGCGTCGCGACAGCGCGGCTTGCGCGAGCCGACCAGTTCGGGACGGCAACGATCCGGGTTCGCGGCATCGTCGGGCGCCGCGGCGACCGCGGGGGCGGCGGCGGCCGGCGCGCGCGTGGTGTCGGGCTTCGCGGGTTTCGCCGGCTTCGGCGCCGCAGCCGGTGCGGACTCGGCGGGCACTGCCGCGGCGGGCGCGGTGTGGGCCGGCGGCGGTGCGGGTCGCGTGCCGGCCGGGATCACCGCAGCCGCGCGCGACTCGGCGCGCGGCACGGGGACGACCGTATCGGGCGACGACACGTCGATGCCGACGCTGCTCGCCAGCGCTGCCAGCGGCCCTTCGACGTTGCCGGCGCGATCGGCGGTCGCGGTCAGCGCGCGCCGTTCCTTCACGCGCGAGCGCACGCGCTCGACGAACGTCTTGAACCAGGCCTGGTCGATGGCGGCGACGCGCAGGTCGTCCGGCAACGTCGACCAGCGCGCGTTGAAGTTCGCGATCTGCTCGTCGCTCCAGTCGTCGGCGTCGAGGAAATCGGTGATCGCGTGGTAACTCTCCGAGGTCGTGTCGGCTGCCGGCACCGCGGCCACCGGCGCCGGCGCGGCACGCCCGAGGAAGAACCAGGCCGCGGCCGCGCCCAGCACGACCACGACGGCAACGACGACGAGCGGCGTCGCGGACTTCTTCGCGGCCACCGGCGCGCCACCGGCCGGCAGCGCCGCGCCCGACGACGCCGTCTTCGCGGCGGCGCGCACGCCGCGCGACGCGTCCGGCATCGCCGGCGCCGGTGGCGGCGCGGGCGGCCGGCGCTGCGGCAGCGTGGTGCTGGACTCGTCGGGATCGATCTCGGCGCTGGTCAGGCGGTCGAGCAACTCGGCGCGCGCGCGCCGGTAGGTGGCGAGGTCGAGCTCGCCCGCGTGGTACTGGGTAGCTAGCTGGCGCAGTCGCGTCGCGGCCGATGCACTCACGTTCATACGCCTCAGAATTCCCGGACCAGGCGGAAGCCGGTCTTGCCGTCCGCCGCGCCGTTGTGGACGCGGCCCAGCGCGACGCCGCAGTTCGAGACGTTGTCCGCGAACGAGCCGCCGCGCGCCACCCAGCCGCCGGGCGCGCGCGCCCATTCCTGCGCGTTGCCGACGATGTTGTAGACGCCCCATTTCGTCGCCGAGCCGCTGTTGCGCTCGGCGAGCGCGAATCCCTTCACCTTCTGTCCACCGACTTCCATGGTGCAGTTGAAATCCGCGCCGTCGGGGATGCCGGTGGCGACGTAGGTCCACTCGGCGTCGGTCGGCAGCCGGTAGATCTTGCCGCTCGATTCGGACAGCCACGCCGCGTAACGCTCCGCGTCCGCCGCGCCCACCGACACCAGCGGCAGGCGCGGACCCGCGGTCACCGTCTTGCAGCGCCCGGTCGCCGTGCAATAGAAATTGAAATCCTCGTTCGTGATCTCGAAGCGCGTCACGGCCACCGGCCCGCTGAACGGACCGCCGGGCGGCAACACCACGAGATCGGGGCCGCGACCATTCGCGATGCCGTCGTAACACACCGCCTGCGCGCGCCGTCCCTGCGCCTGGAACTCGCTCTTGCAGAGCTTGGAGTTCGCGCCCGACTGCTGCATCGACACCGGCGTCGTCGTGACGGCATCAGCGGCGGGTGGCGTCGCGACGGTTTGCGTGGCGGCCGGCGGCGGCGTGGCCGGGCGCGTGGCGGGCGTGGTCGCCGCCGCCGCGGCGGATGCGCTGCGCTGTTCCGGGAACACCTGCGCGCCCAGCGCTTCGAAGTTCGCGGCCAGCGCCGCGTTGCGGGATTTCTCCAGGCGAACGCGCGCATCCAGCGCCGACTTCAGCCGCTTGCCGACGTCGGCGTACAGGCTGGCGTCGGCCTTCGCGAGCGGGTCGAGCACGGCGCGGAATTCGCGCGCCGTCAGCTGCGGCGCGCTGGCGATCTGCTCGCTGAGCGCCTGCAGGTCCGCGTAGCGCGTGCGCGTCGTGCGCAGCGACACCAGCTTCGGCGCGTTCTCGAGGCCGCGGTCGAGCAGCTTGACCGCTTCGTCGTACGAGCCGCGGCGCGCCGCCTTGGCGGCCATGCGCAGGTAGGAGTCCGCCATCAGCATCGGCGCGTCGGTCGCGAGGAAGGCGTCGTTCTCGGGCAGCATCTGCCGCAGGTTCTTGAGCGTCGCGAGGAATTCGGTGTCGTCGGCCTTCGCCTGGTCGCGCAGTCGCTGCTTCAGCGCCTCGGTATCGGCGGCCAGCTTCGTCTGCTGCGCCTCCTTGCCCTGTGCCGCGCGCGCGTCGGCCAGCAGGCGCCGTTCGTTGGCGACCTCGGCCGACGTGGGCACGAGCTCGCCGGCGCGCTGCAGGTAACGGTCCGCCTCGCTCAGCGACTTCGCGTCGCGGCTCTTGCGCGCCGCGGCGACGAACATGTCGGCCGCGTTGCGCTTCACGCCGACGACGTACGGGTCCGTGTCGGGTAGATAGGCCGCGAGGCGGCGCAGCTGCGCGTTGACGTTGCGATACCATTGGTCGTCGAGCTTCGGCGCCTTGATCAGCGTGTCGATGTCCGTCTTGATCGCCGTGATCGCCGCGACGCGAGTCTGTGCCTGGCGGTCGGCGCTGGCCTTGCGCAGCTCGTTCAGCGACGCCACCAGGGCCGTCGATTCCGGCATCAGCGCACTCGCCTGCTCCGCGTAGCGGATCGCCGCATCCGGACCGGACTGCTGGCTGAGCGCGCGCGACTGCGCGAGCAGCTGGTTCTGGATGGCGTTGCGCGCCGTCGCCACGAGCGGATCCTTCACGCCGCGGTTCTGCAGTTTCTCGGCGAGCACGAGCGCGGCCCGCGCGCTGTCGATCGTCGGGTTCGGGGCCTTGAGCGCGGCCGCGAGCTGGGCCTTGAAGTCGTTGTCTTCCTTCGTGCGCTGCGCGGCCAGCTGGTCGCGGGTCGCCTGGTCGGCGGCGGCGCGCGCCAGGCGTTCGGAGTCGTCGATCTCCTTGCTCTCGTCGCGCAGGATGCCGACCACCGACGCGCTCGGCCCGAAGTCGAGGCCCGCGCCGACCTGGCGGCGCGCCTCGTCGAACGAGCCCTTGCTGCGCAGCTCGCGCGCCAGCCGCACGTACGCCGAGGAAATCTGGTCCTTCGCGGCCGCGAGCTGCTCGGCATCGGCGCCGGAGCGTTCGAGCTGCTGGTAGATGGAGCGAGCGTTGTCCGGCGCCGGCGGGCCGAGGCGGCCGGCACGGATCGCCGCGAGCAGCGAATCGCCGAGCTTGCCGAGGCGGTCGGTGAAGTCCTTGCGCGCGGTCGTCAGGTTGTCGCGGCGATCGGCGACGTACGCGGCGCTCGCGAGCTCGGCGTACTGGCCGAGCAGCGCCTCGGCGTCGGTGAACGAACGCTTGGCGGAAAGATCCGCGAGCCGGCGATCGAGCTGCGCCTGCATCTGCGTCTGCCAGCGCGCGAGCGCGCTGTCGTCGGGCGCCACCGAGCGCAGCTCGGCGAGCTCGTTGCGCTTGCGGTCGAACGCCTCGAGCGCCGGCGACGCGCCGAGCGCGGTGTCGATGCTGGCGCGCAACGTGCGCACGCGTTGCGCCGACTGCTGGCTGGCCGCGGCGACGCGCACGCGGTCGCCGAGGTCCTTGAGGCTCGAATCCTGCGGCGCCAGCGCGAGGCCGCCGGCGATCAGCTTGTCCGCCAGCGCGACGTTCGAGCGGTCCAGCGCCGAGTCGGCCTGCTCGACGTAGGCGATGACGAGGCGCTTGTCGGTCAGCAGCGGGTGGTTGGGCTGCACCTTCTTCAGCACCGCCAGCACCTTCGACGCGTTCTCGGAGTTCTGGTCGTCGATCAGCCAGCCCTTCGCGAGCGCATCGTCGAAGCGGCGGCTGAGGCGGTTGATCAGGTCGTTCTGCCGGTCCTCGAGCGCCTTCTTCTTCGCGTCGACGCGCGAGGAGTCGGGGAAGATGGCCTGCGCGCGCGCGATCAGCGCGAACGCGCGCGTGAATTCGTAGCGCTGTTTCGATTCGTCCGTGGCCGCGTCGATCTGTTTCTCGAAGTACGTCAGCAGGCCTTCGCGTGCGCCCTGGTCGGTGAGCAACGTGCCGCGCTGTTCGGGCGTCAGCTTCGCCAGCCGCTCGAGGGCCTCCGGCACCAGCGCATCCTCGCCGCCGCGGAAGATCTCGGCGATCTCCTGCAGGCGCCGCTTCTCCAGGTATCCCGGCAGGAACAGCGCGACGCCGACACCGATGACGACGACCCCCGCCGCCACCGCGATCCACTTCGCCGGCGACGTGCGCTGCGGGCTGACGTCGTTCAGGAAGCTCATGACCGACGCCGAGCGCTGCTCGCGCTTGAACGACAGGCCCTTCTGCAATCCCTTCCACTGGCTGCGCGCGAGACCCGGCACCGGCGCCGGCGACATCTTCGCGTCGCGCGCCTGCACGGCCGACTGCTTGTTGAACGGATGCTTGCCGGTCAGCAGCTCGTAGAACACGCAGGCCAGCGCGTAGATGTCGTCGCGCGGATCGGGCTCCTCGCCCTCGATCATCTCGACGCTGGCATACGCCGGCGTCAGCGCGCCGAGCGTGCCCGGGTCGAACAGCGTCATCGAGCCCGACACCTTGTCCGAGCGTTTCGCGGCGCGCGAGATGCCGAAGTCGAACACCTTCACGACACCGTCGCGCGTGATGTACGCGTTGGCCGGCTTGAAGTCCGAGTGGATGATGCCCTGCTCGTGCGCGTACGCCAGCGCGCGCGCCATGTGCGCGGTGTACTTCAACGCGGTCTTCGCCGGCATGCCGCCGGCGTCGTGCCGCTTGATGAACTTGTCGAGCGGCTCGCCCTCGAGCAGCTCCATGACCATGAAGACGTTCGCGCCGTCGCGATCGAACTGGTAGACCGTGACGACGTTCGGATGCGCGAGGTTCTGCGCCTTGCGCGATTCGCGCTGCAACGCCTTCAGCGACTCCGGGTGCCGCTTGAAGTCCTCGTTGAGCACCTTTACCGCGACGTACGGGTTGCGGTCCTGCGCCTCTTCCCAGCGCAGGTCTCGTGCCTTGAACACGATGCCCATGCCGCCCTTGCCGATGATGTCCTCGAGGACGAAGCGGTCCTTGATCGTGTCGCCGGGCTGCAGCGGCGCGGCGCCCGCGGCACCGTCCGCCAGATGACTCCAGCCCGAGCTGCCGCCGCTCGCCCCCGTGCGCTTGCCGGTGCCGCCGGTGCCCGTGCCGCCGGTCCAGCCGCCCGTGCCCTGCGACGGGCTCGTGCCGGTGACGGGGCCGGTGCCCGTGTTGGTCGACGGCGGCGGCGCCGCGGGTGCGGCCTCGCCGTCGGGTGCGCCGACGAGATCGGACAGCGAGCCCAATTTTCCAGCCGGCGCCGAAGGGCGCGGCGCGGGCGGTGGCGCGGGCGGCGCCGGTGGTCTGGCGGCGCCGGTAGTTTGGGGTCGCGCGCGCAGCTGCGTGCGGTCGGCGGCGGGCGGCGCCGGCGGGTTGTCAGGCGTCGATGACGTCGCCGGGGCCGGCGCGGCCGGGGCCGGCGACGCCGGCGCACGGGCCGCGCCCGGCTTCGGCATCCGGAACTGGGTCTTGTCCGCCGATTCGGCGGCGGGTGCGGCCGGCGGCGGGTTGCCGGTCGCCGGGTGCGGTCGGAACTGCGTCTTGTCGGCTGGCTCGGCGGGCGGCGTCGGTGGCGTCGACGGTGCCTTCGACGCCGGCATGCGGAACTGCGTCTTGTCCGGCGATTCGTCGGCCGGCGCGGCCGGCTTCGCGCCCGGGACCGGCTTGGTGGCTGGCGGCGCGGGTGGCGTCGCCGCGGGCGCGGCGGCCCCCTGCACGATCCGGTGCAGCGCATCGCGCGCATCGGGCTTCAGCCGCTGCGTGCGCGCCATCGCCTCGATGATGGCGCTGTGCGCCGCCGCGAGGTGCGGCTGGCTCTTCAGGCTCGCGCGCAGCGCATTCTCCAGCGCCGCGAGATCGGTCTTGCCGGATAGATAGGCCTCGAGCGAGGCGCGGAACTCGTTCATGCGCTCCGCCGGCGGTCAGACACGGTTCACCCCGCTGAAGTGGACGACGACCACCGAAACGTTGTCGGCGCAGGTGCCCGACAACGCCTGCTGTATCAGTCCTTCGCAGGCCTGCTTCGGATCGTGCTTCGCCAGGTGGCGGATGACGTCGGTTTCGCCGACCTCGCGGTACAGGCCGTCGCTGCACAGCAGGAAGCGGTCCTTGTCGCGCAGCTCGCGCAGCTCGAGATCGAGGCACAACTCGTCCACGCCGCCGACGGCGCGCGTGATGATGTTCGACTGCAGCCGCGCGTCGTTGGCGTCGGCGGTGCCGCTGTCGAGCAGTTCCTGCGACTCGCTGTGGTCGCGCGAGATCTGCTTCAACGCGCCGTCGCGGAAGCGGTAGACGCGGCTGTCTCCGGCCCAGGCGGTCAGGCAGTAGCGGCCCCAGGCCATCAGCACCGCGACCGTGCTGCCGCTGACGCCGCCCTGCCCGCTCATCGCGCGCGCATAGAGCTCGGCGTTGACGGCGCGCAGGCGGTCGTCGACGTCGTCGACGAAGCCGCTGAAGCTCGTGGGCCGCGCCAGCTGCCGCAGCGACTCGACGATCATGCCGCTGGCGATGTCGCCGCCCTGGTGGCCGCCCATGCCGTCGGCCACGCTCCACAGCCCCGCGTCCGGATAGTCGAGGATCGCGTCTTCGTTGTGATCGCGCACGTTGCCCTGGTTGGTCATCGCGGCGGAGCGCCAGGTGAACGGCGCGCGAACGTCTTTGCTGTTGGCCGACATCGGGTAGTTGGACCTAGCGCTTGCGCAGCCGCGCGGTGTTGGCGAGCTGCTGCAGTTGCTCGAAATAGGCCTTGGCGAAATCCTCGCCGAACAGGTTCTGGAACGTGGCCTCGGCGTCGCGGTCGTATTCCTCGAACTGCTCGCAGTACATGTCCCAGTACTTCAGCCTGGTCGCGACGCCGAGCAGCATCGTGCGCTTCAGCTTGCGCTCGTACGTCTCGGAAAGATCGGCCGGGTCGAAGCGCGCCAGCAGCGCGTTGAAGGCCGTGCGGATGCCGGACAGCATCGCGACCTGGTGGAATGCCACGTCGCGGAACCCCTCGCGGAACGCGTCGACCGGCTGCAGATAGCCCGGGTTGCGCTTCACGAACAGGTTGTGGATCGCGTCCTCGACGTTCATCGAGAACTTCAGCGGATTGTTCTCGACGGGGCGCATCGTCGTCATGGGCACGCGGAAGTTGTTCTTCACCTCCGTGCGTGAATTCAGCACGTCGATCATGCCTTGCACGACCACGCGCAGGATCTCGCCGAGCTCGGCGAACGTCTCGGGACTCACGCGCTCGGGATCGACGCCCAGTCCGGAGAACAGCGCGGCGATGCGGTCGTCGACCGGACCCGCCGCGCCATTGGCGGCGCGCGGCGGCGCGACTGGCGGAGTCGGGGCCCGGGTCGCCGGCGGCAGCGTCGCCGCCATCGGCGACGTCGCGCGCGGCGGTTCGGGCGCCGGCGGCGGAACGGCGGCCGCGGGTGGTGCGGGCGATGCGGGCGATGCGGGTGGCGCGTCGGGCGTCGGCGTCGCGCGCGCCGCCGTCGGGATGTTGAAGCCGGTCAGCTGCCAGTCGTCCGGGATGCCGCCGCCCGGCGGCAGTGGCGCGCTCGACGCCGGCGGCGAGGGAGCAGCGGGCGCAACGGGCGCTGCCATGCTCGGAGCCGGCGGCAGGCTGGTTCGCGGCGCCGGCACCGGCGCACGCGGCGTCTGCGGCGACGACGGCGCGGGAGATGCAGGTACCACCAGCGGCGGCGCGGCCGCGGGTTTCGCACCGCCTAACAAGAGCAGCGGATCGGCGCTCTCCGCCGACTCCGCGTCCGGCGCGGTGATCGGCCACACCGCGGCGGCGCTGGCCGCGGCAGGCGCCGGTGCAGAAACCGCGGCCGGCGCAGCGGCCGGCGCGATCGGCGCCGCCTCCGGCGCGGCACCCGAGCCGTCGTCGATCAGCTGCACGAGGATCTCGTAGTCGCCGATCAGGATGCGATCGCCATCGCCGAGCACCGTGAGGTCCGACTTGGAGACCGGCGACTCCGTGGAATTCAGGAACGTGCCGTTCGTGCTGAGGTCCTGCAGGTAGAACACGTTGTTGTGGCAGCGGATGCGCGCGTGCGTGCTGGACACGAACTTCGCCGGATCCGGCAGCACCCAGTCGTTCGCATCGACGCGGCCGATCGTACCGCCCTGCGCATCGAACACGCGGTACGCGGCATTGCCGAGGCCGGCGCCCTGGGCGCTGATGACACTGAGCGTCAGCAACATGCGACCGACACCATCATGAGCGGCGGCGGACGGCCGCCCGACATCGCGGAAAACTGCCGCACGAGGCGGTCCATCGAGGCGTCGGCACCTTCGCCGCCGCTGAACACGGCCGCGGCCGCATCCGACGCGTCGCGGTCGCCGCCCAACAACCAGACATCTCCGGCCGCCGCGCGGTCGTAGACGACCGGCACGTGATCGAGATCGACCGAGCCGCAAGGATCCGCACCGCCGCCGCCGCTGGCCTCGACCAGCGACAACAGGTCGCCGCCCGCCTGACTACCCGGTTTGCCGATCAGCGACTGCGCGACGCCGTCGCGCACGCGCAGGACCTGCGCGTCGCCGGCGCTGATGTACGCACACTCGGCCGCGCTCTTCACCATCGCGAGCACGTTGGCGAGGCCGGGCGGGTTCGCCGGGTTGCGCGCGGACTCGTCGGCCAGCCGCTGGCTCACGCGCAGCAGCTGCTGCCGCACGCTCTCGGCCAGCAGCGTCAGCGTCGCGGCGGGACCGACGTCCTGCAGCGCATCGGCGACCGTGCGCGTCGCATTGACCGCGGTCTCGCCGTTCGGCGTGACCACGGCCCACAGGCCGATCTCCGGCCGCACGACGAACGCGGCGAGATTGCCTTCGACGTTCGACGGCGAGTCCGTCGGCAGGCGCGCCTGCAGATCGAACGAAACGGGTGGCGTCGCCGGCGGTACGGGGGACGCGGGCGGCGCGCCGAAGCCGGACGCCGGAGTCGCGGGGTAGACAGGCGTCGGTGCCGCGAAGCCGGCGGCCCCCGGCGCAGCCGAGCGTGCCGGCGTCGACGCCAGCGCCCGCGGATTCGCGGGTGTCCAGGCCGACCCGCGCCAGCTGCCGTCGAGCATCGCGGCGAAACTCGCGGGCGCCGGCAGGCCGCGCGACAGCAGCCACGACGACTGCACGCGCGCCGATCCCGACGTCCACCACAACGTGACCGGGCGCAGCTGCCGGTGGATCTCGCGATACGCGAGCACGGCGACGTCGAGCTGCAGGTGATCAGCCGACGGCATCGTCACCTGCCATTGCTGGCTGGCCGCGGGAAACCCGCCATTGGCGAACAACTCGCCGTCGATGCCGGTCGGCACCGCGTACGTCAGCGGATCCTGGATGCCGCCGACCTGCGCGATGAACTGGTCGAGCCGCAGGTCGGGTGCGTCGAGTGCCGCGCAGGCGCAGGCCTCGAGCGCCTCGAACCACGGCGCCCAGCACACGGCGATGTCGAGCGGATTCCAGGTCGCGTCGAGCTGCCGCACCAGCGTGATCGGGAAGTAACGCCCGACGCGGTCGACGCTCGGCACGACGATGCCGGCCCACGCGCCGCTGCCGCACGCGCCCTCGCCCAGCACGAAGCGCCAGATCGGGGCGGATAGATAGGCCTCGAGCCACTCGCCCTGCAGCGCGTTGCGGCTTTCGTGCACGCACGACTGCTGCCAGTGATCCCACACGTCCAGCCATTCCTGCGAGACGTTGTACTGGATGAAGTCGCCATTGCAGGGCAACTTGCCGAAGAAGCCGGGTGGGAATTGCGCGCTCATCGCCTCACATCGCGCAGCGGAAGCGCAGCAGCTCGGGACGGCCGAAGGGATTGCGCACCGAGTTCGCGTCCAGCGTGATCTCGGCGTTGCGGCCGTCGACCGAGAATGCCGCCGAGAACGACGTGTCCGAATCGCGCGTGACCTTCGCCTGGTCGAGCAGGCGGAACAGCGACCACGCACCCTTGAAGCGCAGCGCCGGCCCGCTGCCGCCGCGGTCCTCGAACAACACGGAGGCCTGGCCGACGCCGTTCGCGCCGGGCCAGACGATCGAGCGGCTCTGCTGCGGTCCGTGCCGGTATTCGAACAGCTGGCCGTCGACGTCCATCGCGAAGCGCGCGACGGAGGCATCGAGCGTGCTCGGCGACACGTTGAAGCGCACTTCCGGCTGCTGGCTGCCGGCGCGGAAGAACACCTCGCGGATCTTCTCGACGAGCTGGAACTGGCGCAGCATCGCCGCCGATCCGGCCGGCGCGCCCTCGCGCCAGCGCCACGGCGTGCGTGTCGTGTCCACCAGCTGCTTCAGGTTGCCCTGGAAGAACGTGTCGAACACGCCGCCGCTGCCGAACACCTGGCCGAAATCGCCGAGCGGCAGGTCGTTGCTGCTGCCCCGCGCGAACGGATACCGCCCTTCGATGAGCTCGCGGCACTGGCGCAGCACGAGCTCGTTGTAGCGCTGCGCGAGCTCGTCGCGCGCGGCCACTTCGACGACACCTTCGCTCTGCCCGCCGATCTTCGCCATCATCTCGTCGAGCGGCGGCGGCAGTTGTTTGGCCTCGAGCTGGATCGACTGCAACGCGTCGGCGCCGCCGCCGGCCACCATGTCGAGCGCGTTCGTGTCGCCGACGCCGGTACCGGTCGCCTTCATCTTCGCGTGCATGTCCTTCAGCACGCCCTGCACGCGGTCGAGCTGCGTGCCACCCGGCGGTCCGTCGACCAACTTGCGGATCGCTTCGAAGTGCGCGGTGCACTCGGCGCCGGGCTTCACGGCGTCCGGCGATTCGGTGATGCCGAGCGCGCGTGCCAGCGCGTCGCTGCCCGGCTTCGTGACCTTGTCCTCGAGCTTGTCGACGGCGTCCTTCGGATCCACCTTCAGCAGGTTCGTCTGGTCGGCGACGATCTCGAGGAAACGCTTCAGCGGCGACGACGGGCTCGAGATGATGCCGAGCACGTCGGCCAGCTCGCGCGAGTTCGACGTCGGCTTGATCTGCACGTCGGCGAGTTGCCGGTCGTAGTACTCGATGTAGTCGCGTTCGTAGACACGCATGATGTCGAACGCGTACTTGCCGGCATCGCTGAGGTCGAACACCTTGTCACCGAACACCCACTGGTCCGCGGCGAAATCCTTGACCACGCCGTACTTGCCGTTCTTGTTGACGTCCTGGAACACGTTGCGCGTGTAGATGGCCGGGATCACCGACCCCAGCTTCTCGCCGCTCTTGCGCGACAGCGCGGCGTCCGCGCCGGCGCCGAGCTCGGCGGAGAGACGCACGGCGTTCTTGTCGTCGCCCTGGTGGCCCTGCTTGAGGCGGCTGTACATGAGATACGGCAACGACGCCGTGCTCAGCGAGTAGCGCGCCTGGTCGACGATGTCCTTGTTCACCACCGACGCGTGGATGCGGTCCTCGTCCTCGAGCAACACGCCGAAGTGCGCGTCGATCTCCTCGCGTGCCTGCGGATCGCGGCCCAGCGCCTGTCCGAACACGAGGCCCGACAACGCGCGCAGGTGATCGAGATCGCGATGCGAGGAGTCCTCGAGCATCAGGTAGCCCTTGAGGTACTCGTAGAGCTTGTCGGGCGCCTGCGCGCTGTCGCGCAGCCGCGCCTCGAACTGCCGCGCCAGCACCGGCACCAGCACCTGGTTGAGCTCGCGGATGTACGCGTCGCGCGCCGCTTCGGTCAGCGCGCCGCCACGATACAGGCCGAAACGCATCGTCAGCGGCACGCTGTCCTCGTGTTCGGAGGCGATGGCGACGACGTTGCGCAGCTCGTTCAGGTGCGGCAGGAACGACTCGACCGGCTGTTCGCCGCGCGTCGGCTCGAGGGATTTCAACTCCACCGCAGCCTTCTCGACCTCGGCGATGTGGTTCGCGTTGCGGTTGTAGCTGACGACCATCAGCACGACGCCGATGACCAGCACCGCGACGCAGGCGATGTATGCGAACGACTGCAGGAAGATCTTCTGCAGCTGCAGGCGGCGGTTGATGCCGGCGAGCCCCGACTCCGCGAAGATCACGTTCTTCAGCAGCCGCTGGATGAAGTACGACTTGCCCTGCCCGGCCGGCGCGGCGCTGACCGCCGCCGTGACGCCGAACGAACGCGCGATCGCGCCGAGCATGCGGTCGATCGGCGTGCCTTCCTGCGTGCCGCTGGTCAGATAGACACCGCGCAGCATGACCTTGCTGTCGTAGCCGGTGTCGCCGAAGACGCGCTTCAGCAGGTCGCCGAGCAGCGGCTTCAGCAACGCGGTCTGCTGCGGGAACGCGAGCAGCGTCGCGCGGCGGCGTGCGTCGCGATCCTGTTCGATGCGCGACAACACGCGGCTTTGCAGCCGCTGCAGCAGCCCGTCGAACTCCGCGTCGAACGAATCGACGGCCTTGCCGGATTCGGTGGCCTCGATGGGGAACGTCATGCCCCAGACCTGCGCGCGCGCCTCGGTGCCGAAGTCGTCGAAGTATTCGGAGAAGCCGGCGATCAGATCGCACTTGGTGACGAGGAAATACACCGGCACCGAGATCTTGAGGTGGCGGTTCAGTTCCTCGAGCCGCTCGCGGATGGCGACGACGTGTTTCTCGCGCTCGCGTTCGTTCAGCGTCAGCAGGTCCGACGCGCTGATCGCCACCAGCACGCCGTTGATCGGCTGCCGGCTGCGGTGTTTCTTCAGCAGCTGCAGGAACGCGACCCAGCCGGCCGAGTCGGCGCTTTCGTTCGAATCCTGCGTCGTGTAGCGGCCCGCGGTGTCGAGCAGGATCGCGTCGTCCGTGAACCACCAGTCGCAGTTGCGCGTGCCGCCGACGCCACGCAGCGCTTCCTTGCCGAACTTCTGCGCCAGCGGGAAATTGAGCCCGGAGTTGACCAGCGCGGTGGTTTTGCCGGAGCCCGGCGGGCCGATGATGATGTACCACGGCAGTTCGTAGAGGTTCTTCGCGCCCTTGGTGCGCGAGCGCTTCAGCGCGTCGATGGCCTCGTCGAAACGCTTGCGCAGCTGCTGTGCGTCGGCGCCCTCTTTCTTGCCGCCTTCCTGGCTGGCCATGTCCGAGGCGAGCTTTGCGCTGGCGCTGTTCGACTTCGCCTTCTTCAGCAGGACGACGAACGCCCAGATCACGAAGATGACGACGATCGTGATCACGCGCGCGAGCACCGACTCGAGCGGTCGATAGTCCGCGAACGCGAAGTACGGCCCGGCGAACCAGATCAACAAAGACAGGATCAGCAGGCCGATGATCACCAGGAACGTGCGGCTCTTCAGGAACGCCACCATGGCTCAGTTCCCCCGCCGGTAGACGATCTCGACGCGCCGGTTGCGCGCCTGGTTCTCCGGATCGTCCTCCGGCGTGTACCGCGGCTGCGACGGCCCGAGGCCGCGCGAATCGAGGCGCGCCGCATTCGCGAAATCCTTGCGCATCAGCGCGACCACGTTCTCGGCGCGCGCGCGCGACAGCTCGAAGTTGTCCTTGAACTGGAACGAGCGGATCGACTGGTTGTCCGTGTGCCCGACGACCGTCACCTGGCCGGGTAGTTTGGCCAGCGCACGCGACACCGTCTCGACCAGCGAGACGTAGCTGGGATTCAGCTTCGCGGTGCCCGAGCCGAACAGGTTCGGCACCGTGACGATGACCACCGCACCCGCGTCGTTCTCCTGCACGCTGACCAGCTTGTCGGCGATCTGCTGCGCCAGCGCGGCGGAGATCCCGAGCGGCGGCGCGCCGCTGCTCGGCGACGCCGCGACGGCGACGACGTCCGCGTTGCCCACCGCGGCCAACGCGCGATTCACCGGTTCGGCGCGCGAACCCAGCCGCGCGTTGAGGAAGATCAGCGTGATGACCAGCAGCGTGACGCACGCGGCCGCGACCACCCACAGGGGCACCAGCCGCACGACGCCATTGCGCTTGTCCTGCACGCCCTTCCAGTGCGGCGACAGCTCGGTCGAGACGCCGCCGCGCAGCGATTCGATGCGCCGGTAGAGATCGATGCGCACGTCGGCGAGTTGCGCCTGTCCGCGGTCGTCGAGGCGGTACTTGCCTTCGAAGCCGAGCGCGAGACACAGGTACAGCAGCTCGAGCAGGTGCAGGTAGCGCCCCGGCTCGGTGTTCACGCGTTCGAGGATCTGGAAGAACTTCTCGCCGCCGAACGCCTCGCGGTGGAACGTGACCAGCAGCGATTGCGACGACCAGCCGCTCTGCGATCCCCACGGCGTATTCAGCACCGCCTCGTCGATCGCCGTGCACAGCGCATAACGCGCGGCCATGACATCTTCGGCCGGGACTCCAGCGACCCGCGCGCGTTCCTCGAACGAGCGCACTTCCTGGATCGTCTGGCGGCGCAGCGCCTCGACGTCGGCCTGCGAGACCTGGCCGCGCAGGCGGCCGGCGAGCATCAGCAGCGGGATCGCGGCCTGCACCAGCGGGTTGATGCCGGTCTGCAGGAATTCGTTGAAGCCGGGCGCGCCGCCCGGCGCCGGCGCCGGCGCGGCGGCCTGGCGCGGCAGCGGCGGCGTCGCCTGGTAGTTAGGTGCGGGCGGCGGCGGTGGCGGCTGGGCCGGCGGCGCAGCGCCCGCGCCCGGCGCCGGCGTCGGACGTCGGCCCGCGCCCGGACGCGGGCGGAGGATCGTGGCGTCGCTGGGCGCGAACGGGTCGTCGCTATTGTTGTTGCTCATGTCCG
>DATJTW010000085.1:0-89791 GCA_035502995.1 Steroidobacteraceae bacterium
AGGGAGATGGTGGTGTACTGGCGGTTGAGGTACGCCTTCGCGCCGGCCTGGATGGCCGCCGCGATGTCCTGCATGCGCTGGTTGCCCGCGGGAAGCTTGAGGATCGACAACATCGAGAACACGCCGTACAAAACGGCGACTACGCCGGCGCCGATCGCCAGCCATAGCCACGTCGTGGCAGTCATGCAGAACTCCTGTCGGAAATCAGCGATTTAGTAATTGTTAAGGGCAGCGTTTTTGAGCCGCCACCCCCGAAAGGGCGCGCACTATAACAACGTGTCTGGCCCCGGCCAACCGCGAACTGGCCATGACAACGTGAGACAGCGCCGGGAGACGACTCGCCGTTCGCCGATGGCGACAGGCCACGCAGTTCGGCTCCGCGACTCGGGGATGGGGCTTGCGCCGCCGCCGGTCAGGCCTTCCGCGCGCCGAGGCGCGCGAGCATCGATGACAGCTCTTCGGGGCTGATGTCCACGACCTCGCAGACCCGGCCCCAGAGCATCGCGGTGGGGACGTTGCGTCCGCCGCGTTCCTTCTGGGTGTCGTGCAGGACCTTCAGCACGATCCGTTCGCGACGGGTGAGCCCGTCGCGAACGTCCGGCAGGAAGTCGCGCGCGTCCTTCACATGCTCACGGCTTGAATTCGGTGTTCAGCTTCTTCTTCACGCCGACCGCCTTCAGCTTCACGTAGACCGGCAGCCCGTCCTTGTACGGCGGGTAGTCCTCGCCCTCGATCAGCGGCTGCAGGTACGCACGGCATTTCTCGGTGATGCCGAAGCCGTCCTCGGTGATGAAATCGCGCGGCAGCTTCTTCTCGACGTTGGCGACGTCGTTCAGCGGCACGCTGCCGACGACCCATTTATACGGCTTCGACTTCTTGCGGATGATGGTCGGCATCATCGCGTCCTTGCCGGCGACCGCGAGTTCGACCGCGGCCTTGCCCATCGCGTAGGCCTGGGCCACGTCGACCTTCGATGCGACGTGACGCGACGCGCGCTGCAGGTAGTCGGGCACCGCCCAGTGGTACTTGTAGCCGTGCGCCTCGCGGACCATGTTGGCCACGACCGGTGCGACGCCGCCGAGCTGCGTGTGGCCGAACGCGTCCTTCGTGCCGGCGTCCGCGAGGAACTTGCCGTCGGCGTCGTGCACGCCCTCGGACACGACGACCACGCAATAGCCGACGCGGCTAACTACTTCCTTGACGCGCGCCAGGAACTTCTCCTTGTCGAACGCGATCTCCGGGAAGAGGATGATGTGCGGCGCTTCGTCCGGGCCCTTGCCGGCGAGGCCCGCGGCCGAGACGATCCAGCCGGCGTGGCGGCCCATGACCTCCATCACGAACACCTTGGTCGAGGTCTTCGCCATCGACGCGACGTCGAGCGCCGCTTCCTGCGTCGAGATCGCGATGTACTTGGCCACCGAGCCGAAGCCCGGCGTGCAGTCCGTGTGCGGCAGGTCGTTGTCGACGGTCTTCGGAACGCCGACGCAGATCACGCGGTGGCCGAGCTGGTCGCCGATCTGGGACACCTTGTTAGCGGTGTCCATGGAGTCGTTGCCGCCGTTGTAGAAGAAATAGCCGATGTCGTGCGCCTTGAAGACTTCGATGAGGCGCTCGTACTTGGCGCGGTCCTGCTCGAGGCTCTTCAGCTTGTAGCGCGCGCTGCCGAAGGCGCCGGCCGGCGTGTGGCGCAGGCCCTTGATGGTGGCCAGCGACTCTTTACTTACATCAATCAGGTCCTCGGTGAGCGCGCCGACGATGCCGTGGCGGCCCGCGTACACCTTGCCGATCTTCTTCGACTTCATCGCCGCTTCGATGACGCCGGCGGCCGAGGCGTTGATGACCGCGGAGACGCCGCCCGATTGAGCATAAAACGCGTTCATGGGCTTCTGTTTCTTCGCGGCGGGGCGTTTGGCAGGCATTCTTTTGTCTCGTGTTTTGTCTCGACCGCGCGTTTGCGCGGGCGGAGTGGTTTGGGTACTGTGACGGCCCTTCGAGGGGTGGTCACAGGTCAAGAATCTAGCATGCGTATCGTTCTCATGGGCGCGCCCGGCTCGGGCAAAGGCACCCAGGCTCAGAGCCTCGTTTCCCGCTACGGCATCCCGCACGTGTCCACCGGCGACATCCTGCGCAAGGAGCAGGAACAGGGCAGCGAGCTCGGCGTTCGCGCGAAGCAGATCATGGAGTCCGGCGGTTACGTCGACGACGAAACGATGATCGCGATGATCCGCAACCGCCTCACGCAGCCGGACGCCGCGAACGGCTTCATCCTCGATGGATTCCCGCGCACGATCCCGCAGGCCGAAGCGTTGTCGAAGCTGCTGACCGAGATCGACGCGCCGCTCGACGTCGTGCTGCTGTTCGAAGTGAACAACGAGCAGCTCGTGAAGCGGCTCTCCGGCCGCCGCGTGTGCGAGCTGTGCAAGAAGGTCTTCAACGTCCACACCGCGCCGCCGTCCGTGCCGCCGGCCTGCGTCGGCGATCGCCAGGAACACCAGGTCGTGCAGCGCGCCGACGACGCCGAGGAAACGGTGCGCGCGCGACTGGAAAAATACGAAGAGAAGACGCGCAAGCCCGTGTCGGGTTTCTATTCGTATACCGGCCTGATCCGCACGGTGGACGCCGAGGGCGACATCACGGAAGTCACCCGGCGCATGTTCGACACGCTGGCCGCTGGATCGAGCGAGCCGGCCGCGGCGGCGCCGGTCAAGGCCGTGAAGGCAGCGAAGCCGAAGGCCAAGGCGCCGGCGAAGAAGGCGGCGAAGTCGAAGGCCAAGGCCAAGGCCAAGGCCAAGAAGAAGGCGAGGGCGCCCGCGCGCGCGAAGGCTTCCGGCAAGCCGGTGAAGAAGTCCGCGGCGAAGAAGAAAGCCGCGCCGGTGCGCAAGGGCAAGGCGAAGGCAAAAACCAAGCGCGCCCCGGCGCGCAAGTCGCGGCCGGTCCGTCGCAAGAAGTAAGGATCTCGACGCCGCGAGCGTCGCGGCGTGCTAGTTAGAGCGCCGCCAGCAGCTTCTGCCCGACGACGTCCGCGCGCCAGCCGCGCAGCAGGCTCACGTCGCGCTTGCCGGCGGCGAGCTTCTCGAGCTCGCGGCGCGTCGCCAGCACTTCACCGCTGATCTCGAGCTGCTTCGCGGTCTCGTTCGACAGGTCCGCCAGCTTCTTCACCAGCGCGACCTGCGCCGGGTCGGGCCGTTCGCGCCGCGGCAGGGGCGGCGGCGGATCGCCGATGCCCGACTCGCGCACGAGCTCGAGCAGTTCGTCACCGCATTTGCGGACCACGGATTCCTGCATCTCCGGCAGCGTCGCCAGCGTCTCGGTCGAGCGCGGCAGCCGCAGCACGATCTCGCGCAGGACCGCGTCGTCGAGGATCCAGCCGCGCGGACGATTGCGGTCCGCCGCGCGGCGTTCCCGCCACGCGGCGATGCTCTTCGCCAGTTCCTGACGCTGCGGATCGAGCGTCGGCAGGCCCTTCACCTTTTTCCACGCGTCCTCGGGCGCGACGCGCAGCGCGTCGGCGTTCGCGAGCCCGGCCAGGTCTTCCTCGAGCCAGGCGAGGCGGCCTTTCGCGCGCAGCGTCTCCAGCAGGCTGTCGCGCAGGGCGCCGAGGTGGCGCACGTCGTCGAGCGCGTATTCCTGCTGTTCGGCGGACAACGGCCGGCGCGACCAGTCCGTGCGCGTTTGCGCCTTCGGCAATTCGATGCCGAGCAGTCGCCGCGCGAGCTCCGCGTATCCGACCTGCGCCGGGTGGCCGGCGAGTGCAGCCGCGATCTGCGTGTCGAACACCGGCGTCACGAGGCCGACCGCCGGCAACAGCACCTCGAGATCCTGCCGCGCCGCGTGCATCACCTTGACGATGGCGGGCGACGTCAGCGCGGGCACGAGCGCCGACAAATCCGGCAATGCGATCGGGTCGATGCACACCGCGGTCGCGCCGTCCGCGACCTGCAGCAGGCACAACTCGGCGCGATAGGTCTTCTCGCGCATGAACTCGGTGTCCAGCGCGAGCGTGCCGGCGCGGGTCGCGCCAGCGGCGAACGCCGTCAGTGCATCGGCAGAGTCGATCATCAAGACGGCCGGTCTCCGGGTGACGTGTACAATTCGTCGCGCATTATGCTTGTGAATCTGCGCGCTTTCCTCGCTGTCGTCTTCGACATCGTCCGGCTCAAGGGCGGCCCCGAGAACCTTCCCGCATCGACTTCGCTGCTCACGATCGTCGTGGCCGTGTTCGCCGCGTTGACGTCGCTGGTGCTGGCGCACGTCGCCACGCCCGAGCAGGCGCAGCGCTGGCCGGTGGAGATCGTCGTCGGCATCGCGGGAACGATGCTCTTCTTCCGCTGGGTGCTGCACCTCGCGAAGAAGAGCGAGCGATTCGTGCAGACGATGACCGCGCTGTTCGCCGTGCGCACCGTGTTCACGCCGGTGGTGTTGCCGATGGCGGCCGCCGTGCACGGCCAGCTCGAGGCGTCGCAGTCGGCGCCCGCGGCGCTGGCGCTGATCGCCGCCGCGCTCGGCATCTGGCTACTGGTCGTCGAAGTGCGCATCATCCGCTCGGCGTTCGAGTGGCCGACCGCCGGCGCGCTCGGCCTGGTGATGGCGCAGAATTTCGTGGTGCTGGTGGTCTTCGCGCTGGCGCTCGCGGCTCTCGGCGTGAAGCCGACTTGAAGGACTTTCGACACATGCACGTTCACATCCTCGGCATCTGCGGCACGTTCATGGGCGGCATCGCCGCCATCGCCAAGGCCGCCGGCCATCGCGTCACGGGCTCGGACAAGAACGTCTATCCACCGATGAGCACGCAGCTCGAGGCGCTGGGCATCGAGCTGACCGCGGGCTTCGACGCCGCGCAGCTGAAGCCAGCGCCGGACGTCGTGGTCGTCGGCAACGTGATGACGCGCGGCGTGCCGGTCATCGAGGCGCTGCTCGAGAGCCGCATCCCGTACACCTCGGGGCCCGAGTGGCTGGCGCGCGAGGTGCTGCGCGACGTGCACGTGCTCGGCGTCGCCGGCACCCACGGCAAGACGACCACGTCGAGCATGCTCGCCTGGATCCTCGAACACGCCGGCCTCGAGCCCGGGTTCCTGATCGGCGGCGTGCCGGGAAATTTCCCGGTCAGCGCGCGGCTCGGCGGCCGCAAGTACTTCGTGATCGAGGCCGACGAATACGACACGGCATTCTTCGACAAGCGCGCCAAGTTCGTGCACTACAGGCCGCGCACGGTGATTCTGAACAACCTCGAATTCGACCACGCCGACATCTACGAGAACCTCGGCGCGATCCAGAAGCAATTCCATCACCTCGTGCGCACCATTCCCGGCTCGGGCCGGATCCTCGTGAACGCCGTCGACAAGCCGCTGGCCGAGACGCTGGCGATGGGTGCGTGGACGCCGCGCGAAGGGTTCGCGCGCACGCCGGGCAACGGCGTCACGTGGGCGCTCGACGTCGAGGAAGGCGGTGACTTCTCGAAGTTCGTCGTGCTCGAAGGCGGCAAGCCGGCGGGCACCGTCCGCTGGGGTCTGTTAGGCGCGCACAACGCCGAGAACGCGCTGGCCGCCATCGGCGCCGCGCGCCACGTCGGCATCCCGGTGGCGCAGTCGATCGCCGCGCTGGCGGAGTTCAAGGGCGTGAAGCGCCGCATGGAGCTGCGCGGCGAGGTCGGCGGCGTCGCGGTGTACGACGATTTCGCGCATCACCCGACGGCCATCGCGTACACGATCGACGGCCTGCGCCGGAAGGTTGGCGACAAGCGGATCGTCGCCGTGCTCGAGCCGCGCTCCGCGACGATGAAGATGGGCGTACATCGCGACACGCTGGCGCCGTCGCTGTCGGCCGCCGATTCGGTGTGGATGTTCGCGCCGCCGGATCTCGGCTGGGATGCGGAGGCGGTGGTGTCGTCGCTGGGCGCGAAGGGCCGGCTGGCGCGCACCATGGACGAACTGATCGCCGGCCTCGTCGGCGGCGCGCATGCCGGCGACCAGGTGCTGATCATGAGCAACGGCGGCTTCGGCGGGCTGCACGGCAAACTGCTCGAGGCGCTGGCCGACCGGGGCTAGCTACCGATGGCGGAAGACGGCGTCATACCCCTGTTTCCGCTGCACACCGTCCTCTTCCCCGGCGGTCCGCTGCCGCTGCGCATCTTCGAAACCCGTTACACAGACATGGTCCGACGCTGCCTGCGCGAACAGCGGCCGTTCGGCGTGCTGATGATCCAGGACGGCGAGGAGGCCGGCGACGTCGCCAGCACCGCGCTGCTCGGCTGCAGCGCGCGCATCGCGGATTTCGGCACGCTGCCCGACGGGCTGCTCGGCATCTCGTGCGTCGGCGAGCGCAAGTTCCGCGTGCAACGCGTCTGGCGCGAGGCCGACGGCCTCAACATGGCCGAAGTCGCGTGGATCGCGCCGCCGCCGCCCGTCCAACTACCCGCGGAATGCGCGCGCCTCGCCGACACCGTGCGGCGCGCGATCGACCAGCTCGCCGAGCACTACGAACACGTCGAGAAACGCTTCGACGACGCCGAGTGGGTGGGCAATCGCCTGGTCGAGCTGCTGCCGATCGACCTGGCGGACAAGCAGGTGCTGCTCGAGCTCGACGACCCCCTCGCCCGGCTCGACGCCCTGCTCGCCATCGTCCCGCCTTAATGGGGACAGTCCCCGTTTCCTGGAAACGGGGACTGTCCCCATTACCTTCGGTACACGCGCGCGAGCAGGAAGCCGAGAACGACGATCCAGGCGAGCACCATCCAGCCGATGAACCCGTCGTAGTCGCTCAACAACCACGTCGCCGGCCCGGTCGGATTGCGCATCGACGTCTCACGCACGACGTAGATCACCATGACCCAGCCGGCGTGCAGGCCGATGCACGCGGCGATGTTGCCGGTGCGCGCGCGCACCAGGCCCAACAAGACGCCGACGCCGGCCAGGCACAGGAACGCGTCGACGATGCCGCCGAAGTTGGCGAACGCCGAGAACGTGCCGGCGAGCATGTCGAGGCCGCTGGTCCAGTCCACGTCGCCGGGCGCGACGCGGTACTTGCCGATGAAGTGGGTCGCCGCGTACACCAGCGACGTCAGCACGATCGCCGCCGTCATGCCGGACTCGCGCGAGATCGCGGTCATCATCGCGCCGCGCAGGAATGTCTCTTCGATCAGCGCCACCACCAGCCCGGTGACGAGCCCGGTGACCGCCAGCGTGACCCAGTGCCCCACGGTCGGCGCGAAGTCCGGCCGCAGCTCGCGCATGTCGAGCAGCACCATCGTCGCGAGCACGGGCAACATGGTCACCGCGCCGAGCGCGAGGCCGCCGCCCATCGACTTCAGGAACTGCGCGCGCGGCGCGCCGAACCCCAGGCTGACGCGATCCGCGACCTTCAGCCGCCGCGCGACCAGCACGAACCCGGCGAGCAGCGTCAGCATCGCGATGCGGCTGGCGACGCGGTGGAACTTGAAGTCGAGGCCGAGCGCCTGCGTGAGCTCCCAGGCGGGCCAGGCGAGCACGGCGATGCCGAGCAGGCCGACGGCGATCAGTCCCAGGAAGATCCCGAAACTGCGCATCGAACTACTGTCGCAGCGGCACGGGCTTGTGGCCCGCCTTCGTCAGCAGCTCGAGCAGGCCGTCGTGGCCGACGAAATGCAGCGCGCCGACGACGACCAGCACGTCCTGGTCCTGCGACAGCAGCGCCTCGATCTGCGGAATCCAGCGGCGGTTGCGCGCGCCTAACAACTCGTCGTACAGGCCGGGCGCGGTGGTGCGTTCCTTGTTCAGCTCGAACTCCAGCGACTTGAGGTCGCCGGTGCGCCAGGCGGCGATCAGCCGGCGCAGGTCGTCGGCGAGCTGGGGCGCGTCGTCGGCGGACTCGACCAGGAACTTCTTCTGCTCGTCGAGGCTGCGCGCGTCGAAGATGCCGAGCTGGTCGACGACGGTCTCCAGTCCGTCGACCGGCTTGCTGTCGGCGCGCGCTCTCTCGGCGAGCTGCATGTCGATGCCGAGCTGCGGGTCGTAGCCGGTCTTCATCAACGCGAACTGCGTGAGCACCATCGCCGCGGCCCACGGCTCGAGCCGGGTGATCACGGCCTCCGGCACTTCCAGCGAGCCCGCCAGCTTCGCGACCTTCGTCCAGTCGTCCGGACCGACGACCTGCTCGAGCGTCTGGCCCTCGGGCAACGTGCCGCGCGAGGTCACGAACTGCACGGCTTCGAGCGGATCCATGTCGTCGAGATCCACTTCCATGACGACGCGGCGCGACGCGGCGTACGCGCGCTCGAGCTGCGCGGGCAGCTCGGCGTGATCGCGCGGCAGCGCGTGCACGGAGCCGGCGAGATAGACGGTGTTCTTCGCGCCCTTCATGACCCAGACCGACGAACGCGCGCGCGCGTCGGCGCCCGCGGCGGACGCGAGCAACAGCGCTCCGGCGAGGCCGGCAACCCAGCCCCGACGAACGAATTGGCGGAAGGTCATGCCGCGGATTCTGCGGCAGTCACGCTGTGCACGCCAGTATCGATCGCGCCGTTGGAATGCAGCGTGAGCAGGCGATAGGCGGGCGGATGATTATCGATGACGAACTGATCGGAGCGCGGCTGGAACTGCGCGCAGGTCGACGGCGTCGCGAGCAGACGCACGCCGCGGCGCACGCCCTCGAACGATTGATGCACGTGACCCCACACCACCGCGCGCACCTGCGGATGGCTGTCGATCACGGACCAGAATTCATTGGCGTTCGCGAGGCCGACCTTGTCGAGCCAGCGGCTCGCCATCGCGACCGGATGATGATGCAGCACGACCACCGAGTGGCGCTGGCGCGCGCGGCCGAGATCCTCGTCGAGCTTGGACAACATCTCGACGGAGACGTGACCGCCGGCCGCGTTCGGGACGACGCTGTCGAGCAGCACGAAACGCCACGCGCCGATGTCGACCGGGCCGTCGAGCACGAACGGCGCGGCGTCGAGCGCGGCGCGCATCTGCGGCAAGAGGTCGTGGTTGCCCGGCACGCACAGCACGGGCTTGCCGAAGCGCGAGAAGATGCGGCGGAAATGTTCGTAGCCGCCGGCGTCGTCCTGCACGAGGTCGCCGGAGACGAGGATGGCATCGCAGATCGCGAGGTGACCGGACGCATCGGCCAGCGTGCGCTCGAGTGTCTCGAGCGTGTTGACGCCGCGCAGCGTTTCCGCGGCGTTGCCGAACAGATGCGGGTCGGTGAACTGGATGACTCGGATTGCGCTCATTCGGTCGAACTCTACAAACAAGGCGCGGGGGGACGGGTGATGCGCGTCACGACACGATTCATGGCACTGTAACGGGGTGAACCACGTCGCAAGGTCGGCGGGAAAAGTGTGAATCGACGTCGGCCAATGGCGACTTCAGGTCGGCCCGAACAATGGTAAATACTAGGACCCGCGGGGCGGCGGTTCGTGCCCCGGAACTTCCATCCACGCATTCGTAGAGACAGGCCCTCCATAAAGATGTCGGCATCCACCAAGAGACCGGGCAAGAGCGATCCCAGCCGGCCGACGGAAGACGGCTACGACTACAAGCGCGACTTCTATCGCAGCGAAGCGGTCGCCGATGACTATGACTTCCACCGGTTCAGCTCGCCGGAGCGCCAGAAACGCAATGCGCGCAAGTGGGCCGCCATCCGCAAGGCGCTGTCCCTGACTACCGGCGTCAAGGTCATCCTCGATCTGCCCTGCGGCACGGGCCGGTTCACCGGCGGGCTCGCACGCGAGGGCTACGAGGTGGTCGGCAGCGACATCTCGATGGAGATGCTGGGCAAGGCGGCGGAGGTCGGGTCGAAGGACGGTGCCGCGATCCGCGGCTACGTGCAGGCCAATGCCGAGCACCTGCCGCTGCGCGGCGATTCGCTCGACTGCGTGGTCTGCATCCGCTTCATGATGCACGTCGATCCCGCGCATCGCGTGAAGATGCTGCGCGAGTTCGCGCGCGTGTCGCGCCGCTGGGTGATCGTCGACTACCGCCACAAGTACACGTTCCGCTACGTGCTCACGCAGACGTTCGGCCGGCTGGGTCTCGGCCGGTCGCCGCTGTCGCGCGTGTCCACGAAGGAGCTGCACGAGGAGTTCCGGCAGGGTGGGCTCACGATCCGCCAGATCGTGCGCGTCTCGACGCCGCTGCTCTCCGACAAGTGGGTCGTGCTGGCCGAACGGGCCTGAAGGCCACCCGCCGCGGAATCCGGCCGATTGTCCTCCGGGACAACGCCCGGACGGCCGTTTATTCACGGTTCCAAGGTTGCCCCGGGGAGTCCCCCTGACGGACAATGCGCGCCCTTTTATGGATACCCCAACCCCCACTCTGAGCCGGCGCACGCTGGCCAATGCCATCCGCGCCCTGTCGATGGATGCCGTCCAGGCCGCGAACTCGGGACATCCGGGTGCACCCATGGGCATGGCGGACATCGCCGAAGTCCTGTGGCGCGACGTGCTCAAGCACAACCCCGGCAATCCCCGGTGGTGGAACCGCGACCGTTTCATCCTCTCGAACGGCCACGGCTCGATGCTGCTGTACTCGCTGCTGCACCTGACCGGCTACCCGGTTGCCATCGACGAGCTCAAGAACTTCCGCCAGCTGGGCGCGCGCACCGCGGGTCATCCCGAGCGCGACCTCGACATGGGCATCGAGACCACCACCGGTCCGCTCGGCCAGGGCCTGGCGAACGCCGTGGGCTTCGCGCTCGCCGAGAAGTTGTTAGCCGAGCAGTACAACAAGGACGGCCTGGCGCTGGTCGACCACCACACGTACTGCTTCGCCGGCGACGGCTGCCTCATGGAAGGCATCTCGCACGAGGCCTGCTCGCTCGCGGGCACGTTGAAGCTGGGCAAGCTCACCGTGTTCTACGACGACAACGGCATCTCGATCGACGGCAAGGTCCAGGGCTGGTTCACCGACGACACCGCCAAGCGCTTCGAGGCGTACGGCTGGCACGTCGTGAAGAACGTCGACGGGCATGATGCCGACGCCGTCGCCGCCGCCATCAAGAAGGCGCGCGCGAAGAAAGAGCAGCCGTCGCTGATCATCTGCAAGACGATCATCGGCTGGGGCGCGCCCAACAAGCAGGGCACGAAGTCCGCGCACGGCGAGGCGCTCGGCCCCGAGGAAGTCGCGAACGCGCGCAAGACGCTCGGCTGGGAATACCCGCCGTTCGAGATCCCGGCCGACATCCGTGCCGCCTGGGATCACAAGGAAGCCGGCGCCGCCGCCGAGAAGAAGTGGACGCGCCTGTGGAAGCGCTACAAACGCGAGAACCCGGACGCGGGCGCCGAATTCGAACGCCGCATGAAGGGCGATCTGCCGGCCGACTGGAGCGAGATCGTGCAGTCCGCGTACGCGGCCGCCGCCGCGGTCACCGGTTCGCAGGCGACGCGTGCGTCGTCGCAGCTCGTGCTCAATGTGCTCGGCCCGAAGATGCCCGAGATGCTCGGCGGCTCCGCCGATCTCACCGGCTCGGTGAACACGCGCCGCAAGGATTCCGTCGACGTCACGCCCGAGAACTTCAAGGGCAACTACATGTATTACGGCGTGCGCGAGTTCGGCATGACCGCGATCATGAACGGCCTCACGCTGCACGGCGGTTATCGCCCGTATGGCGGCACGTTCCTCACGTTCAGCGATTACGCGCGCAACGCGGTGCGTCTCGCGGCGCTGATGCACTGCCCGACCACGCTCGTGTACACGCACGACTCGATCGGTCTCGGCGAGGACGGCCCGACGCACCAGCCCATCGAACATCTCGCGTCGCTGCGCGCGATGCCGAACCTGCACCTCTGGCGTCCCTGCGACGCGGTGGAGTCCGCGGCGTCGTGGGTTGCCGCGCTCGAGCGCAAGAACGGCCCGACCGCCGTCATCTTCACGCGCCAGGGCCTGGCCCAGCAGGCGCGTACGCCGGAACAGCTGGTCGCGCTGCGCAAGGGCGGCTACGTGCTGATCGATTCGAATGGACCGCCGGAAGCCATCGTCATCGCGACGGGTTCCGAGGTCGGCTTCTGCGCCGAGGCGGTGAAGCAGCTGCAGGCCGCGGGCAAACGCGTGCGGCTGGTGTCGATGCCCTGCTGCGAAGCGTTCGACGCGCAGCCCGCGCCGTATCGCGAGAGCGTGTTGCCGTCGTCGGTCACGCGCCGCCTCGCGGTGGAAGCGGGCGTCACGCAGTCGTGGTGGCGCTACGTCGGCAGCGCCGGCCGGGTCATGGGCCTCGACCACTACGGCGCGTCGGGCAAGGGCCCGGACCTGTTCAAGCATTTCGGGCTGACGGCGGCCGACGTGAAGACGCACGTCGAGCAGCTGCTTGCCTGATGAAGGTGGCGGCTGCTCGCGTCGCGTGACGCAGCGGCTGCCGGCCTGACCCGTTTTTCTCCACACAGTAATACGAACGAGGATCGAGACAGATGGCGATCAAAGTTGGCATCAATGGTTACGGACGCATCGGCCGCAACATCCTGCGCGCGCTCTACGAGTCGAAGCGCAACAACGAAATCCAGATCGTCGCGGTGAACGATCTCGGCGACGCCCAGACCAACGCCCATCTCACGCAGTACGACACGGCCCACGGCAAGTTCCCGGGCACGGTCGGCGTCGAAGGCGATTCGATCGTCGTCAACGGCGACAAGATCAAGGTGTTCGCGCAGCGTGACCCGTCGAAGATCGACTGGGCGTCGGTCGGCGCGGAATACGTGTTCGAGTCCACCGGCTTCTTCACGACCAAGGCCGATGCGGGCAAGCATCTCGCCGGCGGCGCGAAGAAGGTCGTGATCTCGGCCCCGGGCGGCAAGGACGTCGACGCGACGGTCGTCTACGGCGTGAACCACAACGTGCTCAAGAAGGAGCACACGGTCATCTCGAACGCGTCGTGCACCACGAACTGCCTCGCGCCGCTCGCGAAGGTGCTGAACGACAAGATCGGCATCGTCAACGGCCTGATGACGACGATCCACGCGTACACGAACGACCAGCGCCTCACGGACGTCTATCACGAGGACATCCGCCGCGCGCGTTCCGCCACGCAGTCGATGATCCCGGCCAAGACCGGTGCGGCTGCAGCCGTCGGCCTCGTGCTGCCGGAGTTGAAGGGCAAGCTTGACGGTTTCGCCGTGCGCATCCCGACGATCAACGTCTCGCTGGTCGACCTCTCGTTCGTCGCCAAGCGCGCCACGACGGTCGAGGAGATCAACAAGGTGATCAAGGAAGCCGCGGACGGCGCGATGAAGGGCGTGCTGAACTACACCGAGAAGCAGCTCGTCTCGATCGACTACAACCACGACCCGGCCTCGTCCACCTACGACGCGACGATGACGCGCGTGTCCGAAGGCACGCTGGTCAAGGTCTGCTCCTGGTACGACAACGAGTGGGGCTTCAGCAATCGCATGCTGGACACCACCGTCGCGTGGTCGAAGGCCTCCTGAGGATCGTTCGGTGAACGTACTGCGGATGGCGGACCAGGATCTGCGCGGCAAGCGCGTCCTGATCCGTGAAGATCTGAACGTGCCCGTCGAGGGCGGCAAGGTGACCAGCGATGCACGCATCCGTGCCTCGCTGCCCACCATCAAGCTCGCGCTGGAGAAGGGTGCGAAGGTGTTCATCACCTCGCACCTCGGCCGGCCCGAAGAGGGCGTGTACGCCGAAGAGTTCTCGCTGGCGCCCGTGGCCGCGCGGCTCTCGGACCTGCTCGGCAAGAACGTGCCGTTGAAGAAGGACTGGCTGTCGGGCGTCGACACGGAGCCCGGCACCGCGGTGCTGCTCGAGAACGTGCGCTTCAACAAGGGCGAGAAGAAGGACAAGGAAGATCTCGCGAAGCAGATGGCCGGGCTGTGCGACGTCTACGTGATGGACGCGTTCGGCACCGCGCATCGCGCGGAAGCGTCGACGCACGGCGTCGGCAAGTTCGCGAAGATCGCTTGCGCGGGCCCGCTGCTGGTGGGCGAGCTCGAGGCGCTGGAGCGCGCGCTGGCGAAGCCGGCGCGGCCGATGGCGGCCATCGTCGCCGGCTCGAAGGTGTCGACCAAGCTGACGGTGCTCGAGTCGCTGCTGTCGAAGGTGGACAAGCTCATCGTCGGCGGCGGCATCGCGAACACCTTCCTGGCGGCCACCGGCATCAACGTCGGCAAGTCGCTGCAGGAAGCGGACATGCACGACATCGCGCGCAAGCTGCTGGAGCAGGCGAAGGCACGTGGCGCGGAGATCCCGCTGCCCACGGACGTGGTGGTGGCGAAGGAATTCGCCGCGACCGCGCATGCCGACGTGCGCAGCATCCACGAGGTGCGCCCGGACGAGATGATCCTGGACATCGGTCCGGATACCGCCGAGCGTTTCTCGAAGCTGCTGCAGTCCGCCGGCACGATCGTCTGGAACGGCCCCGTGGGCGTGTTCGAGTTCGACCAGTTCGGCGAAGGCACGAAGGCGATCGCGCAGGCCGTCGCCAAGTCGCCCGCGTTCTCGCTCGCCGGCGGCGGCGACACGCTCGCCGCGATCGAGAAATACGGCGTCGAAGAAGGCATCTCCTACATCTCGACCGGCGGCGGCGCGTTCCTCGAGTTCGTCGAAGGGAAGGTCCTGCCCGCCGTGGCGATGCTGGAATCCCGCGCGAAGTAAGGGGACGTTCCCCATTTCAAAAAAAGGGGTTGGACCTGCTTCAGGTCCGACCCCTTTTTTTCGCCTTTGAAATGGGGAATGTCCCCATTGGTCTACGAAGTGCGTCGCCTCTTCATTCGAAGAGTTACGTCGTACGAAGAAGGCGTGCCACTAGCGTAATGGGGACAGTCCCCTCTGATACGGCCGTCAGTGAGAACGTGCCACTCGATCAATGGGGACAGTCCCCTACTTCATCGGCGAGTAGTCGGTCGCATCCACGAATACGGAGTCCACCTTCTCCACGATCTTCCCACCGTCGGCCTCCGACGCCGCGGCGATCGCCTTCCACTCCGGATCGTTCCGGAACTCGTCCCAGTTCTTCGCCGCCTGTTCGCGGCTGGCATGCGAGATCACGTAGATCAGCGTGTTCTCCTTCGCCGGGCTGTCTTCGAACGTCCAGTAGGCGACATTCGTCATCCCGTGTTTCTCGAACATCTTCATCGTGTGCTCGCGGAACCGCTTGTTCAGCGCGTCCAGGCGGCCCGGAAAGCAGTGGTAAGTGCGTATCTCGAACACGCGCGCCGGCGCCGCGGCCGGCGCGGTTGCCTTGGCAGCGGCCACCGCGGGTTCCGCCGCGCGAAGCTGCGTCAGCCCCGCACCGAGAACGAGCCCCGCCACCAGAAACGCCCAGGAATGCTTCGACATCGTCGGTCCCCTTCGTGAGAAATCCGGCCGGGATTATGCGCCCCGGCGCCGCAAACCCGTGGCAAAATGCGCGCCCATGTCAGAAAGCCAGATGCATTCGCGCACGAAGATCGTCGCGACCATGGGTCCGTCCACGGACTCGATCGAAGTACTCACCGAGATGGTTCGCGCCGGCCTCGACGTCGCCCGCGTCAACTTCTCGCACGGCAAGCACGAGGAGCACGGTCGCCGCATCGATCTCGTGCACGAGGCGGCCCGCCGCGCCGGCCGCTATGTCGGCATCCTCGCGGACCTGGGCGGTCCGAAGATCCGCATCGAGAGCTTCGTCAACAAGAAGGTCGACCTGAAGGACGGCCAGGCGTTCGCGCTCGACACCGCGCACGACATCAATGCCGGCAACGAAACCGTCGTCGGCTGCGCCTACACGGACCTGCCGAAGGACGTGAAGGCCGGCAACATCCTGCTGCTCAACGACGGCCTGATCCAGCTCGAGGTCACCAAGGTCGCCGGCACGCGCATCGACACGAAAGTCATCGCGGGCGGCGAGTTGTCGAACCGCAAGGGTGTGAACCTCAAGGGTGGCGGCATCTCGGCGCCGGCGCTCACGGACAAGGACCTCGAGGACATCAAGTTCGCCTGCAGCAAGGGCGCGGACTACGTCGCCGTGTCGTTCGCGCGCGATGCCAAGGACATGGACTACGCGCGCTACCTGATCCGCCAGGCCGGCGGCCACGCGCACGTCTGCGCGAAGATCGAGCGCCACGAGGCCATCCACAACCTCATCGAGATCATCGACGCGTCGGACGCGCTGATGGTCGCGCGCGGCGATCTCGCGGTGGAGATGGGCTACGCCGAGATCACCGGCCTGCAGAAGACCATCATCCACGAGTCGCGCACGCGCAATAAGGTCGTGATCACGGCCACGCAGATGATGGAGTCGATGATCTCCGCGCCGGTGCCGACGCGCGCCGAAGTGTCGGACGTCGCGAACGCGGTGATGGACGGCACGGACGCGGTGATGCTGTCGGCGGAGAGCGCCGTCGGCAAGTACCCGGTGAAAGCCGTGCAGGCGATGGAAGAGATCATCAACGCCGCCGAGAAATACCAGGTCACGCACAACCGCATCCGCCACCGCGTCGAAGGCATCGTCGACCGCACCGAAGAGGCGATCGCGATGGCCGTGATGTACACGGCGAACCACATGAAGGTGCGCGCCATCGTCGCGTTGACGGAGTCCGGCACCACGCCGTTGTGGATGTCGCGCTCGCGCGCCGACATCCCGATCTACGCGTTCACGCGCCACGAAGCGACGCGCCGCCGCGTCACGCTGTATCGCGGCGTCTACCCGGTGCCGTTCGACATCCCCGAAGTGCGCACCACCGAGCTGTTCCGCGCCATCATCACGATGATGCTGCAGCTCGACCTCGTCGAGCGCGGCGATCTCGTCATCGTCACCAAGGGTGAGCTGACCGGCATCACCGGCGGCACGAATGCGATGACGATCGTGCGCGTTCCGAAGGAATAACCCCCGAAGAGGTTCGGCCCATGCGGTGGTGGCGCTGGTTGCGATGGATCCTGGTCGGATTGGTCGCGATCGCGCTGCTGGCGTTCGTGCTCGCCTGGTGGAGCCTGCGCCGCAGCCTGCCGCCGCTCGACGGCGAACGGGCCGCCGCCGGGTTGACCGCGGCGGCCACCATCGAACGCGACGCCGCCGGCCGTCCCACGCTGACCGCGGCGACCCGCGCCGACCTCGCGTACGCACTCGGCTACGCGCACGCGCAGGACCGCTTCTTCCAGATGGACCTGTCGCGCCGCTTCGCCGGCGGTGAATTGTCGGCGCTGTTCGGCGCGGTCGCCGTCGGGCACGACACCTCGGTGCGTCGCTTCGCGTTCGGCGCGGCGGCGAAAACCGTCGTCGCCAGCGCGAGCGCTGACGAGCGCGCCGTCATCGACGCCTACGCGCGCGGCGTGAACGCCGGCCTCGCGAGTCTCGCTGCGAAACCCTGGGAATACGGCCTGTTGCGCGCCGCGCCGCGCGCCTGGACCGCCGAGGATTCCGTGCTGGTCGTGTACTCGATGTGGTGGCAGCTCCAGCACGGCTCGCTGACCGCGGAGATCGATCGCCGCCGCCTCGAGCGCGCGGCTGCCGCGGCCGGCGCGAAGGAGGGCGCGGCGCCGGAGGCCGCGCACGAGCTGATCGCGTTCCTGTTCGCCGGTCACTCGGACTGGGACACGCCTAACTACGACCAGCAGCGCTGCGCCAACGACTGCGCGCGGCCGCAGGCGATGTGGCCGCGGCTGCTGAAGTTCCGCGGGCCGGCCGCACCCGCCGCCGGCGGCGAACCGAAGGCGCCGGGCAGCAACAACTGGGCGGTGGCGGGCATCCACACGAAGACCGGGGCCGCGCTGATCGCCAACGACATGCATCTCGATCTCGGCGCGCCCGCGGTCTGGTACCCGGCGCGCCTGAAGTCGGGCGACGGCCTCGATCTCGTCGGTGTCACGTTGCCGGGCACGCCGGCGCTGGTCGCCGGATCGAACGGCAACATTGCCTGGGGCTTCACGAACAGCTACGGCGATTTCACCGATACGCGGTTCGGGCCGTGCAGCGATCCTTCGTACGAGGTGCGCGTCGAACGCATCGAGGTGAAGGGGCAGGCGGAGGTCGAGGTGACCTACCACGACGTCGGCGCCGGCTTCGTGCTCGACGACGCGGCGTTCGGCGCGGACGTGGCCAGCGGCACCTGCATCCAGGCGGCGTGGATCGCCTCGGATCCGCGCGCCACCAACTTCACGCTGCTCGGTCTCGAACGCGCGCGCACGGTCGACGACGCGCTGAATCTCGCACCGCGCATCGGCATCCCGGGCCAGAACATGGTCGTCGGCGATCGCGGCGGCCGCATCGCGTGGACCCTGCTCGGTCGCGTGCCGCGCGGTACGGGACCGGACCGCCTGTTCGGCCAGGTCGAGTTCCGCGACGGCTCCGATCATCCGCGGCTCGTGGATCCGCCGGTGGGCCGGCTGTGGACGGCCAACCAGCGCGTGGTCGACGGCGCGCTCGAAGCGGTGCTCGGTGACGACGAGGTCGACGTCGGCGCCGGCGGTTACGACATCGGTGCGCGCGCGCGGCAGATCCGCGACGACCTCGTCGGTTTGACGCACCCGGCCACCGAGGCCGACATGCTGAAGATCCAGCTCGACGCGCGCGCGTTGTTCCTCGCGCGCTGGCGCGATCTCGCGCTGGCGCTGATCGACGAGAGCGCCATGCGCGATTCGCCGTCGCGACGCGAGTTCCGCCAGCTGATCAGCGAGTGGAAGCCGGAGGCGTCGCCGGAATCCGTCGGCTACCGGCTGGTCCGCGAGTTGCGCGGCGACGTGCTCGACGCGTTGTGGGACAGCCTGGTGTCCGGCTATCTGGGGCCGGACGTGGAGATCCGCCGACCCGGACAGTTCGAAGCCGCGGGCTGGCGCCTGGTGACCGAGCGTCCGGCCGCGGTGCCGCCGCCCGGCGGTGACTGGCGCGCGTTCCTGCTGGCACGCGTCGACGCGACCATCGCGGCGCTGCGCAAGGACTGCGATTCGCTGGCGCGCTGCACGTACGGACTGCGCAAGCCCGTCGCGGTGCGCCACCCGCTGTCGCGCGCGCTGCCGCTGCTGTCGGGCCTGCTCGACATGCCGACGGAGCAGCTCGCCGGCGACCATCACATGCCGCGCGTGCAGGACGGCGCGTTCGGCGCATCGGAGCGCATGGCCGTGTCGCCGGGCCACGAGGCGGACGGTTATCTCGAACTACCCGGCGGCGCGTCCGGTCATCCGCTGTCGCCTTACTACCGCAGCGGCTTCGACGACTGGGCGCAGGGGCGCCCGACGCCACTGCTGCCGGGCCCGGCGCAACACACGCTGAAACTGCAGCCGGCAGCCGCGGGACCCGCTCCATGAACGACACGCGCTTCTCCGGCAGCGACCGCTACGTCGCCACGCCCGACCTGATGATGGCGGTGAACGCCGCGGTCACGCTGGCGCGGCCGCTGCTCATCAAGGGCGAGCCCGGCACCGGCAAGACCCAGCTCGCCGAGGAGATCGCGCGTTCGCTCGGCCGGCCGCTGTTCGAGTGGCACGTGAAATCCACGAGCAAGGCGCAACACGGCCTGTACGAATACGACGCCGTCTCGCGGCTGCGCGATTCGCAGCTCGGCGAATCGAAGGTCCACGACATCCGCAACTACATCGTGAAGGGGCGCCTGTGGGAGGCGTTCGAATCGGACGTGCAGCCAGTGCTGCTGATCGACGAGATCGACAAGGCCGATATCGAATTCCCGAACGATCTGCTGCGCGAGCTCGATCGCATGGAGTTCTGGGTGCACGAGACGCGCGAGCTGGTGAAGGCGCGCCACCGGCCGATCATCCTGATCACGTCGAACAACGAGAAGGAGCTGCCCGACGCGTTCCTGCGCCGCTGCTTCTTCCACTACATCCGCTTCCCGGACGCCGACACGATGGAGAAGATCGTGCGCGTGCACTTCCCGGCACTGAAGAAGGAACTGCTGGCCGAGGCACTGGCGCGGTTCTTCGACGTGCGCGAGACACCCGGCCTGAAGAAGAAGCCGTCGACGTCCGAGCTGCTCGACTGGATCAAGCTGCTGGTCGCCGAGGACATCCCGCCCGAGGCGCTGCGTGGCGACGATCCGAAGAAGGCCATCCCCATCCTGTACGGCGCGTTGCTGAAGAACGAGCAGGACGTGCACCTGTTCGAACAGCTGGTGTTCCTGAACCGCCGGGCAGGTAGATAGGGCGCGCCCTTGCTGGTGCGGTTCTTCACCGATCTGCGCGCCGGCGGCGTGCCGGCGACGATCCCGGAGTTCCTCTCGCTGCTCGATGCGCTGGACTCGCGCCTCGTCGATTCCTCGCCCGAGGAGTTCTACTGGCTCGCGCGCCTGTCGCTCGTGAAGGACGAGCGGCACTTCGACCGCTTCGATCGCGTCTTTGCCGAATTCTTCCGCGGCGCCGAGAAGGTGTTCGAGAAGATCGTCGCGGAGCTGCCGGCCGACTGGCTGCAGGCCGTGACGCAGCGCCTGCTCACCGAGGAGGAAAAGAAGCGGGTCGAATCCCTGGGCGGGTGGGACGAGCTGCTGAAGACGCTGCGCGAACGCCTGGACGAACAGCAGGGCAGGCACGAAGGCGGCAACAAGTGGATCGGCACGGGCGGCACCTCGCCGTTCGGCAACGAGGGCTACAACCCGGAAGGCGTGCGCATCGGTTCGCCGCGGGGCCGGCACCGCCGCGCCGTGAAGGTCTGGGACGCGCGCGATTACCAGAACCTCGACGACGGCCGCGAGCTCGGCACGCGCAATCTCAAGATGGCGTTGCGGCGGCTGCGCCGGTTCGCGCGGGACGGCGCGCCCGAAGAGCTGGATCTCGACGGCACCATCGACGCGACGGCGCGCAACGCCGGCCTGCTGGACCTGAAGCTCGTGCCCGAGCGCCGCAACGCGGTCAAACTACTGCTGCTGCTCGACGTCGGCGGCTCGATGGATCCGCACGTGCGGCTGTGCGAGGAGCTGTTCTCCGCGGCGCGCGCCGAGTTCCGGCACCTCGAATATTTCTACTTCCACAACTTCCCGTACGAACGCATGTGGAAGGACAACCGCCGCCGTTTCAGCGTGACCACGCCGACCTGGCAGCTGCTGCGCACGTTCAATCCCGACTACCGCGTGGTGTTCGTCGGCGACGCGTCGATGAGCCCGTACGAAATCGAGCAGCCGGGCGGCAGCGTCGAGCACTGGAACGAGGAGTCCGGCCGGGTCTGGATGTCGCGCCTCGTCGCGCATTTCCCGCGGCTGGTCTGGTTGAACCCGGAGCCGGAGGAGCGCTGGCAGTGGACTCCGTCGGTGCAGATCACGCGCGAGCTGACGGGCAACCGCATATTCCCGCTGACCTTGCGCGGCCTGGACGAGGCGATGCGCGAGCTGAAGCGGTCCGGCGGCCATCCGGCGCCGCCGGCCGGCTAGCGCGCACCGCCGGGCTTCAGGCGCCGACCGCCGCGCGCAGCTTCGCGATGTCCGCGTGCCGGGTGACGACGCCGGCGCGATCCGTCGCGATGCGCATGTCGCGCAGCACTTCCAGCGAACGCAGCAACACCGACAGCGGCGGACCGCTGGCCGTCAGACCGGCGAGCGCCTCCGGCGGCAGCCGGTGCGCCGGATCCTCGATGAAGCGTTTCACCAGCGCGTCGTGGTGCTGCCCGGCGTAGTGCGCGAACAGGTCGCACACCTCGAGATAGGCGCGCGCGTTCCGCTGGAACCACGCCGCGTCGCGATGCTCCGCGAGCAGCCCGAGCAGTTCGTCGAGCAGGCTGGTGTGCGTCATGCAGTCGCGCAGCCGCGCCTGGTCGGTGGGCAGCATGAACGACATCTTGTCGACGAGGAGGTTCGCGTAATACGGATCGTTGGCGCGGCACAGACCGAGCAGCAGGTCGAGCTCGTTGATGCCGGAGAAGTCGCCGGCGTTCGCGCCGCGATATTCGAGGCGGCCGACGCGATACGGCTTGTAGTAAGGCCGCACGCAGTAGAAGAACCGCTCGACGTCGAGCTGGTCGACGAGCCGCGAGTTGCAGGCGATGACGTCCTCGAGCGCGCGCTTCGCCGTCGCGAACAACACGTCCGCGGCCGGGCTCGTCACGCCGATCGGCACGATGCGCGCCAGCGCGTCGGCCGCGGTCTGCAGCCCGAGGATGCCGCGCGTGTTCTCGTCGATGAACAGGAACTCGTCGCGCAGCGACGTGAAGCTCTTGCGGATGCCGTGGATGGCGCGGTTGTGCGTGGCCAGGTGGCTGGTCGCGAATCGCGGCGCCATGCCCAGCGACGCGCCGACGTGCAGCGCCAGCGACGAGGCCTCGGGAAACGGCGACCGCTCCTCGCGCGCCGGGTTCGTCAGCTCGTGCCGGCGCAGCGCGCCGAGATACAGCCCGACGTTGCCGAGCACGTTGAAGCCGCTGAGGAAGCCGTCGCCGGTGTTGCCTTCCTTCAGCAGGCCGACCACGTGCACGTGACCCTCGTCGCGCAGCGCGGCCTTCAGCGCGTCGCCGACGCCGTCGACGTTCAGCCGGTCCGGGCGCGCGAAGTACAGCTCCTCGAGCTCGGTGTTGATCGCGACGAACGAGCCGCGGATCCACTGGTCGAACGCTTCGGCGCGCGTGTTGATCATCATGTCTTTGCTCCATTCCAGGCGCACGCGACCGTCACCGCATCCTCCGCCGCGTTGCAGGCGTGGAACGAGAGGCGGATGACGTCGGCGCGCGAATCGAAAGACACGTGCGCGGCGCTCAGCGCGCGCGCCACGGCCGGCTGGTCCGCGCCCAGCGGTACGCACAAGGTGCCGCCATGCGCGTACGCCGGCAATCTCGCGCGCCAGCGCGGCTCGAGCCCGGCGCGGAACGCGTCGATCAGCCGGCGGTTGTACGCCAGGATGTTCGCGACGCCGAGATCGCAGATCGTGCGCAGCCCGGCCGTCGCGACGACGAACGAGGCCACCGACGGCGTGCCGCCCCAGAAGCGGCGCGCGTCGCGTGCGTAGCGGAACGAACGGATGTCCATCTCGAACGGGTTCTCGTGCGAGAACCAGCCGACGTCGGTCGGCTCGAGCGAGTCGATGACGTCGTCGCGCAGCCACAGGAACCCCGCGCCCGGACCGCCGCACAGCCACTTCACGCAACTGCCGAGAACGGCCGGCGCGCCCAGCGAGGGAAAGGAGAGCGGCAGGATGCCGGCGGACTGGGCGACGTCGACGATGCGGAAGATGCCGCGTTCGGCGCACAGCCGGGCGATCTCCGCGACCGGCGCGACGCGGCCCGAGTTCGAGTGCACGTGCGTGACGAGGACCGCGCGCACGTCGTCGGTCAGCGCGGCGGACCAGCCTGCCGGGTCGTCGGGCGGCGGATCGCGCGGCAGGAAGCGCGTCGTGAATCCGAGCCGCGCCGACTGCGTCATGACGAAGCCGAGCGACGGGAAGGATTCCCCGGCGGCCAGCAGGACGCGCCGCGGCGAGGTCGGCAACGCCGCGAGCAGCTTGGACAGGCCGGACGAGAGGTTCGACTGAGGGCAGTAGCCGGAAACGCCGCCGCCAAACAACCCGGCGAGCGCCGCACGGAAGTCGTCGATGCCGCGCAGCCAGTCCGGCCACGCGTCACCGCCGCCGCGCGCCCAGGGTTCGAGGTAACCCGCCTCGAGCGCCTCGCGCGCATTCCGCGGCAGGCAGCCGACCGAGTGCGTCAGCACGTACGGACCGGCGCCGGCCGTGAGGAATGCGCTCACGTCATGAAGGAAATGTAACGCTCAGCCGGCCTTCGCCGGCGTGTGCGCCTTGATCTCCGCGAGCACCATGTCGGAGTGACCCTTCGGATCCACCTTCGGCCAGTGCTTGACGATCTTGCCGTCAGGGCCGATCAGGAACGTCTGGCGGCTGGCGAGTTTCATCGGGCCGGCGCTGAACAACACGCCGTACTTGCCGGAGACTTCCTGGCTCGAGTCCGCGAGGATGTCGAACGGCAGCTTGTGCTCCTCGGAGAATTTCTTGTGCGACTCGACATCGTCGACGCTGACGCCGAGGATCACGGCGTCGGCCTTGCGGAACGCGAAGATGTTGTCGCGCAGCTCGCAGGCCTGGGTCGTGCAGCCCGGCGTGTTGTCCTTCGGGTAGAAGTAGAGCACCACGAACTTGCCCTTGTACTGGCTCAGCGTGTGCCATTCGCCCTTCTGGTCCTGTAGTTTGAAGTCCGGGGCGACGGTGCCCTCGGCGGGCGACGTGTCCGCCGCCTGGACGCATACACTGGTGGCAACCGCGACGAGGGCGGTGACGAGAATCCGACGAAGTGCGAGCATGGCGTTCTCCATGAGTGCTGACGCGAGGGGTGGCGGATATTAGCACCGGGTTGATACTGACCGGAGGCGGTGCGCGCGCGGCTTACCAGGTCGGCGTCCTGAAGGCGCTGGCGGAGGTCCACCCGCGCCCGGACTGGCCGTTCCCGATCATCGTGGGAACGTCGGCCGGTGCCGTGTCGGCGAGCATCCTCGCCAGCAACGTTCCCCGCTGGCACCAGTCGGTGGCCGAGATCGAGGAGGTCTGGGCGAACTTCCACGTGAACCAGGTGTTCCGTGCGGATGCGACCGCGATGCTGCGCGCCGGCGGCCGGTGGATGGGCTCGCTGCTGACCGGCGGCGCGATGGGGCCGCCCAAGTCCCTGCTCGACAACTCGCCGCTGCGCGGACTGCTGTCACGGGTCACCGATTTCGACGCCGTGCGCGTCAACGTCGCGAGCGGCCACCTGCGCGCCCTGGCACTGTGCGCGACCAGCTATTTCACCGCGCGCTCGGTGTCGTTCTTCGAAGCCGACACCACGGTCAGCGAGTGGTCGCGCGCGCAGCGGCACGGCGAACGCGTGCCGCTGTCGCTGGACTACCTGATGGCGAGCCTCGGCATCCCGTTCCTGTTCCCGCCGATGTGCCTGCACGGGGAATACTTCGGCGACGGCGCGATGCGCCAGACCGCGCCGCTGTCGCCGGCCATCCATCTCGGCGCGAACCGGCTGCTGATCGTCGGCGTGCGGCCGACGCATCTCGACCTCGTGCCGCGCTTCGTCAGCTCGGATTCGCCGCCGACGCCGGGGCAGCTGTTCGGCTACATGCTGGACACGCTGTTCAGCGACCAGATCTCCGCCGATCTCGAGAACCTCACGCGGCTGAACCGCATCACCGCCGCGGCCGACGTCTCGCTCGGCATGCGCCAGATCCGCACGCTGATGCTGACGCCGAGCGTCGATCCGTCGCAGATCGCGATCCGCCATGTCGATGCATTGCCGCTCAGCCTGCGCGCGCTGATGCGCATCATCGGCGCCCGCGGCGCGTCCGGCAGCCTGCTGGCGAGCTACCTGATGTTCGAATCGGTGTACACGCGCGAGCTCATCGAGCTCGGTTACCGCGACACGCTGGCGCGCCGCGACGAGGTCACCGACTTCCTCGACGCCGAGTGACGACGGCCGCGCATGCCGTGCAGGTCTGGCTGGCGCGCGAGTCGCAGCTCGACGATCCGGCCATCTTCGAGCGCTGCCGCGCGCTGATGACACCCGACGAGCGCGAGCGGCGCTTCCTCGCGGACGGGCCGCGACGGCTGAACATGCTGGCGCGGTCGATGCAGCGCTGCGTGCTGGCGACGCTGCTGTCGGCGGCGCCGGGCGAATTGCGCTTCGATCTCGGCGGCAGCGGCCGTCCCTCGCTGGCCGCGCCGTGGAACGCGGCGGGTCTCGATTTCAATCTCGCGCACACGCGCGGACTGGTCGTGCTGGCCGTGACCCGCGACGCGCGGCTCGGCGTGGATGTCGAGGAGAACCGCGACAAGGT
Organism: Steroidobacteraceae bacterium; assembly: GCA_035502995.1. Lineage (GTDB taxonomy): Bacteria > Pseudomonadota > Gammaproteobacteria > Steroidobacterales > Steroidobacteraceae > CADEED01. Next base: position 25,655 of record DATJTW010000085.1, read on the forward strand.
GCCGCTGGCCGCGGCGCGCCGGTATTTCTCGGCGGCCGAGGTCGAGTCGCTGGACGCCTTGCCGGCGGCGATGCAGCCGCGGCGATTCCTGCGGTTGTGGACCCTGAAGGAGGCGTACCTGAAGGCCATCGGCACCGGCATCGCCGGCGGGCTCGGGTCGATGACGTTCCGCGTCGATGCGGGCGCGCCGACGTTCGAGCGGGCCTCGGACCCGGGAGCGCCGCACTGGTCGTTCGCGCAATTCGACGTGGACGGGCACCTGCTGGCGCTCGCCTGCCATGCGGCGGGTCGGGCGATCGACGTGGACTGGCGCGAGTTCACCGGTGGCGACAGCGTCGCGCCGGCGTTCCGCATCCGCGCCTCAGGTGAGGAACAGGCTGCCGAGGCCTAACAACGTCGCGAAGCCGATGCAGTCGGTGAACGTCGTCAGGATGACGCCGGCGGACAGCGCCGGGTCGATGCGCATGCGCTTGAGGAACAGCGGCACCAGCGTGCCGACCGCCGCGGCGGCGAACAGGTTGGTCAACGTGGCGGCGGCGATGATCGCCGAGATCTTCCACGAGCCGAACCAGACGACGGTGACGCTACCGACGATCACCGCCCAGATCAACCCGTTCAGGCTGCCGACCGCGATCTCCTTCCACAGCAGCCAGCGCGCGTTCACCCACTCGACCTGGCCGAGCGCGATGCCGCGGATGATCAGCGTGACCGTCTGCGTGCCGGCGATGCCGCCCATCGAGGCGACGATCGGCATCAGCGCGGCCAGCGCGGCCACCTTCTCGATGGTGCCTTCGAAGCGGCTGACGACCGCGGCCGCGAGGAACGCGGTGACCAGGTTGATGCCCAGCCACACGAGCCGACGCCGCGTCGACGGGAATACGCCGGCGAACACGTCTTCTTCGTCGCGCAGACCCGCGGACGACATGACTTCGTGGGCGGCTTCCTCGCGGATGACGTCGACGACGTCGTCGATCGTGATGCGGCCGAGCAGCTTGCCGCCGGTCTCGACGACGGCGGCCGAAACCAGGTCGCGGTCCTGGAACAGGCGCGACACGTCGTTGGCGTTCAGATCCGGCGCGATGCGCGGCGCGTCGATGTCGAGGATGTCGCCGACCGGCTTCTCCGGGTCGTCGGTGAGCAGGCGGGTCAGCGCGACGGTGCCGAGATAGAAATCGTTGCGGTCGACGACGAACAGCCGGTCGGTCTTGTCGGGCAGTTCCCCGCGCATGCGCAGGTAGCGCAGCACGACCTCGACGGTGACGTCCGCGCGGACGCTGACCGTGTCGGTGTTCATCAGGCCGCCGGCGGTGTCCGGCTCGTAGGACAGGAGCGTGTTGAGGCGCTCGCGGTCCTGCGTGTCCATGGACTTCACGAGCTGCGCGCCCACCGTCTCGGGCAGGTCTCCGACCAGGTCGGCCAGGTCGTCGACTTCCATGTCCTCCGAAGCCGCCAGCAGTTCCTCGGCGTTCATGCCCTCGAGGATCGACTGGCGCGCTTCGTCGTTGAGCTCGAGCAGCACGTCGCCCTCGATCTCGGGCTCGACGAAGTTCCACACGACCTCGCGCTGCGCGGGTGGCAGCGATTCGATGAGGTTCGCGATCTCGGCCGGGTGCATGCCGGCGATCATCCGCGCGGCGCCACGCCACGAGCCCTCACGCAACGCCGCGCGCAGCGCGGCGAGACGGCGCTCCTTCGAGATCTGCGGATGTTGGACCGGCTCGGACATTTCGCGCGGAGTGTATGCACCTCGCGTGAACGGCGACAGATTTATTTGCCGCGGTCGCGTGCCGGCGACTGCCGGCAGGACCGATCCGCGAGTCTCAGGCGACGGAGGTCGTGGCCGATCCCGCGAGCGTCGGCGCGCGCGTGATCGAGCGCATCTCGCCGAGCGAGTTGTGGCGGATCGCGATGACGGGATAGTTGTGGGACAGCCGCTCGGCGATGCGTTCGGCGAGATAGACCGAGCGATGACGGCCGCCCGTGCAGCCGATGGCGATCGTCAGGTAGCGCCGATTCGCGGCCTGGTGCTCCGGGATCCGCGTGCCGACGAAGGTCAGGATGTCGTCGGCCAGGCGGTGCACGCCCCGCTGCGCCTCGAGGAAGCGGATGACGTCCGGATCGCGGCCGGTCAGCGCGCGCAACGACGGGTCCCAGTACGGGTTCGGCAGCGAGCGCGCGTCGAACACGAAGTCCGCGTCGCCCGGGATGCCGTTCTTGAAGCCGAACGACTCGATGAGGATCGACATGCGCGACGCGCTGCGTTTCTCGACGCGCTGGCTGATGAGCTCGCGCAGGTCGTGCACGCCCATGCGCGAGGTGTCGATGACGAGGTCGGCCGCGTTGAGGATCGGTTCGAGCAGCCGCCGCTCGATCGCGATGGCCTCCTTCAGCGAGACGTGGTCCGTGCTGATGGGATGCTTGCGGCGCGTCTCGGCGAAGCGCCGCAGCAGCTCGTCGTCGTTCGCCAGCAGGAACACGATCTCGCACTGGATGCCGCTCTTCTTGAGCTCTTCGATCAGCGGCGGCACGGTCTCGATCTCGGCCGCCGCGTTGCGCGCGTCGACGCCCACCGCGGCGCGCTGGTACTGCGCCTCGTTGTTCCGCAGCGTGTGCGAGATGAAGGGCTTCAGCAGGGCCGCCGGGATGTTGTCGACGCAGTAGAACCCGGCGTCCTCGAGCATGTGCAGTGCCACGCTCTTGCCGGATCCCGACAGCCCGCTGACGAGGATGAGCCTCATGGGAACGGATCAGCTCCTCGTGGCCTTGCGCGCTTCCGCGGCATGTTTGTCGGCCTTCATTTCCTTGTGCTTGAGGACGCGCCGATCCAGCTTGTCCGCGAGCAGATCGATGGCGGCGTACATGTCTTCCTCGGTGGCATCGGCGTGAATCGCATTGCCTCGAACGTGCAGGGTCGCTTCGGCCTTTTGTCGGAGTTTCTCGACGGTCAGCACGCAATGCACGTCGATTACGTGGTCGAAATGGCGGGAAATGCGTTCGAGTTTCTTTTCCACGTAAGAGCGCATCGACGGGGTGACTTCGACATGATGACCGGAAAGCGACAATTGCATGGTTCGTCTCCTTTTTTGGCCTATCTACTTACTTCTCTGAAGTCGGTCGGAATCCCTGGTTGGCGGCGGCCTTGGCCTTCCGCTCGTTGGACGGGGCGAGCCCGAGGGCCTCGCGGTACTTGGCAACCGTGCGGCGCGCGACCGCGATCCCTTCGCCCGAGAGCAGCTCCGCGATGCGGCTGTCCGACAGCGGGTTGCCCGTGTCCTCTTCCTTGATCAGCTTCTTGATCTTGGCGCGCACGGCCGTGGACGACGCGCCGCCGCCGTCGGCGGCCTCGACCTGGCTCGAGAAGAAGTACTTGAGTTCGAACACGCCGCGCGGCGTGTGCATGTACTTGCTCGAGGTGACGCGCGAGATCGTGGATTCGTGCATGTCGATGGCCTGGGCGATGTCCTTGAGGATCATCGGCCGCATGCGCTCTTCGCCGTGTTCGAGAAAGGCGGTCTGCCGCTCGACGATGCTCCTCGCCACTTTCATGAGGGTCTCGTTGCGGATTTCGAGGCTCTTCAGCAGCCAGCGCGCCTCCTGCAGCTGCGCGCGCATCGACGAATGGCCGGCGCCGCGGCCGAGCATGTCGGCGTAACTCTGGTTGAGCCGCACGCGCGGCAGCGTGGAGCTGTTCACCTCGACGGTCCAGCCGCGATCGGTGCGGCGCACGAACACGTCGGGCACGACGTATTCCGCCTTTGCCGACGACACCGTGGCGCCCGGGCGCGGATGGCAGCCACGCACCAGCGCGACCGCGATCGCCAGTTCGTCGTCGGACGCGGCGAGCTCGCGGCGGAGCAGGGTGAGTTCGCGATCCGCGAGCAGGTCGAGATGTTTCTCGGCGATGGCCAGCGCGAGGCGCAACCCCGGCGTATCCGGATGCAGCATGCGCAGCTGCAGCGCGAGGGATTCGGACAGGCTGCGCGCGGCGATGCCGGGCGGGTCGAGCGTCTGCACGAGCTTGAGCACGCGCTCGACCTCGTCCGCGTCGGCCGTGATCTCCGGCTTCAGCGTCTCGGCGATGTCGGCCAGTGAATCGGTGAGATAACCGTCGTCGTTGATCGCGTCGACGATGGCGCGGGCGATGCCGAGATCGCGCGGCGCGAGATTCGCGTATTCGAGTTGCCCGAGCAGGTGATCCTGCAGCGAGACCTGCGCGTCGTCGGCGACCTCGGCCGCGCGCTCGTCGTCGTCGCGCCAGGAATCGGAACCGGCGCTGCGTTCCGTCCAGTTGTCCTCGATGACTTCGGCTTCGACCGCGACTTCGGGTTGAGCCGGCGCATCGGCGCGCTGCTCTTCCGGCATCGGGTGCGGCTCGAGTGCTTCGAAGGTGCCGGTGGCCTCGTACTCGTCCACGGGCTCGAGCATCACGTTGCTTTCGAGCTGTTCGCGGATGTGCGCCTGCAGCTCCAGCGCAGGCATTTGCAGGAGGCGGATGGCCTGCTGCAGCTGCGGGGTCATCGTCAGCGTCTGACCCAGCTTCAGCTGCAATGAGGGCTTCATCATCGACACGGGCGTGGGTGTCTCAACGCGTTGAAGTGAAAGAATTTTCCCGCGGGAACTACCAATCCCTACATACGGAAAGACTGACCCAAGTACACCTCACGGACTTGGGGATTGGCAAGGATTTCTTCGGAAGATCCGGAGGCGATCACGGTCCCTCCCGAAACGATGTAGGCGCGCCCGCAAACGCCTAAGGTTTCTCTGACGTTATGGTCGGTGATCAGCACGCCGATCCCCTTCGCCGTGAGCTCCGTCATGATGCGCTGGATGTCGATGACGGACAGCGGATCGACGCCCGCGAAGGGCTCGTCCAGCAGGATGAAACGCGGTTCCGCAGCCAGCGCGCGCGCGATTTCGACGCGGCGGCGTTCCCCGCCCGACAACGCCATGCCGAGGCTCTTGCGCACGTGGCCGATGCGCAACTCGCCGAGGATCTGCTCGAGGCGTTCCTCGCGCTGGTTGTCGTCGAGATCGCGCGTCTCGAGGATCGCCAGGATGTTGTCCTCGACGGTGAGCTTTCGGAAAACCGAAGCTTCCTGCGGCAAATAGCCGATACCCGCCTGTGCGCGGTGGTGCATCGCGAGGTGCGTGATGTCGCGGTCGTCGATGGTGACGGTGCCGGCATCCGGCGGTACCAGCCCGACGATCATGTAGAACGCCGTGGTCTTGCCGGCGCCGTTCGGACCTAACAAGCCGACGATCTGCCCGCTCTCCACTTCGACGGAGAGATCGGTGATGACTTTGCGGGACTTGTAGCTCTTGGCGAGGTGGGTCGCGCGCAGCACGCTCATGATTTCTTGCCCGCGCCCGTCTTCTGGCACGGGCTCGGGCTCCCGGAGTCGCCCTTGGGCTGGATCGTGATGGTGATGCGACCACCCGCGCCGGGCTGCGCCTGCGGCTGGTTCTCCACGCGCTGCATCTTGATGTTGTACGTCAGCAGCTGGGCCTTGATCTCGTTGCAGCCGTCCGGAGACAGGAACGCGTTCTCGCGCAGGCTGACGATGCCGTTGCCCGGCTCGTAGGTGATGGTGCCGGCGTGGCCGCGCGCGATGGTGCCGTCGTCGCGTTGCTGCTCGAACTCGGCCGGACCGCCGGTGATGACGGCGCGCGAGATCAGGTTGTTGTTGAACGAGACGACGGCCTTGTCGGACTTGAGGCTGCCGTTCTCCGCCTTGATGCGCACGTTGCCGGAGACGGTCCACTGGCCGTTCTCGAAATCGAGGCCGCCCACGACGTTGGCCTCGGCCGCCTCGATGCGCGTGCTGCCCTGCGTGATGACGACGTCGCGGAACCGCGCCTTGTTGTTGCGGTAGTCGATGTCGAGCGGCACGGCCTCGAGCACGATCTTCTCGGTGCCGCGCGCGATCTCCGCGCCGCCGGCGACGCCTAACAACCCGAGCGGCGCAAGTCCGGAAAGAACGAGTCCGGCGAGGCAGAGCGTGGCGACGCCCGGCGCGGCGCGGGTGCGTCTATTTGGATGAGAATTCGCCATGAACGTCCGATTCTAGACTCAGCGTGCCGGCCTTCAAATCGGCGCGCATGCCGACGGCATCGAGGGAGTGGCCCGACCAGTCGAGCCGCACCGGGGCGTCGGTCTCGATGAATTCGGTGGGCGTGTTGATGCGCATCGACTCGGTGGTCAGCGTGATCGGGTCCGCCTGGCCCGGCGTGCGACCGGTCACGACGACGTTGCCCACGAGCTGCACGTCGTCGCCGTCGGCGCGCACCTGGCCGCGGTCCGAGCGCAAATGCCATTTGTCGTCGTTGGCGCGCAGCGCGGTGGCTTCGCCGGCCACCTTGTCCTGGGCGCCGGGGTGGTAGTCCATGTCCAGCCCTTCGAGCTCGATGACGCTCGAATCGATCTGCTGGTGGATGACCTTTGCATTCAGGCGGTAGCGCTCGCGGCCGTCGTAGCCGGTTTCGACGACCACGGCGTCGCGCGCGGCATAGCCGGGATCGGGGGGCAGGCCGGAGGTCGTGTCCGTGCCCGCGTCGTCGCGGCCGGAGCGGCCGATGAAATAGGCGATGGCGATGACGGCGATGACCGCCACGGTGCCCAGCGGTTTCGACCAGGACCGCCAGGCCTTCATGCGCGACCCTCGCGCGCGGCCAGCAGCCAGTCGCAGACCTCGCGCACCGCGCCATGGCCGCCCGGCAGCGAGGTGCGCAACACCGCGGCGCTGTGCGCGTCGTCGTGCGCATCCGCGACCGCGACGCCGACGCCGACCGCGGCCAGCACCGACGCGTCGGGCGTGTCGTCACCGATCGCGACGAATCGATCCAGCGGCAGGCCGAGCTTCGCCGCCAGCTTCTTCAGCACGGGCATCTTGTCCGGCACGCCCTGGAACACGTGCCGGATGCCGAGATCGCGCGCGCGGCGCGCGACGGCGGGCGTCTTGCGCCCGGAGATGATCGCGACGGTGATACCGGCGCGCGCCACCGCCTTGATGCCGTGGCCGTCGCGGACGTGGAACACCTTGAGCGTCTCGCCCTTCGCGCCGTAGTACAGCCGTCCGTCGGTGAGGACGCCGTCGACGTCGAGCACCAGCGCCTGTGCGCGCCGCAGCGCCGGAAGGAAGCTCGCGACGTCGTTCGCGGCGCGCGCGTTCACAACACCCCGGCGCGCAGCAGGTCGTGCACGTTCAGCGCGCCGACCAGCACGCGGTTCTCGTCGACCACCGGCAGCGCGGTGATGCGGTGTTTTTCCATGAGGTGCGCGGCCTCGGCGGCGAGCTCGCCGGCCGACACGGACTTGCCCGGCGACGTCATGACCTTGCGCATCGGCGTGACGTGCACGTCGGCCTGCATGTCGAGCGCGCGGCGCAGGTCGCCATCGGTGAACACGCCGAGCACGCGGCCGTTCTCGACGACGACGCACATGCCGAGTCCCTTCTTCGACATCACCACGAGGCCTTCGCCGAGCAGCATGTCGGGCGGCACGACGGGCAGCGCCTCGCCGGTGCGCATGACGTCGGAGACGTGCAGCAGCAACTTGCGACCGAGCGTGCCGCCCGGGTGTGAGCGCGCGAAATCCTGCGAGGTGAAGCCGCGCGCTTCGAGCAGCGCGACGGCCAGCGCGTCGCCGATCGCCAGCGTGGCGGTGGTCGACGCGGTGGGCGCGAGATTCAGCGGGCAGGCCTCTTCGGCGACGCTGACGTCGAGGTGCGCGCCGGCGGCGCGTGCCAGGTTCGACTTCGGATTGCCGGTGATCGCGATCAGCGGCACGCCGAGACGCGAGACGTGCGGGATCAGCAGCAGCACCTCGGCGGTCTCGCCGGAATTGCTGATGGCCAGCAGCACGTCGTCGCGCGTGATCATGCCGATGTCGCCGTGGCTGGCCTCGGCGGCGTGCATGAAAAAGGAGGGGGTGCCGGTGGAGGCGAGGGTGGCGGCGATCTTGCTGCCGATGTGGCCGGACTTGCCCATGCCGGTGACGATGACTCGGCCGCGGGCCTGGAGGCAGAGATGGCAGGCGCGCGCGAAGCCCGCGTCGAGCCGCGGCTTCAGTCCCGCGATCGCCTTCTCCTCGATCTCGAGCGCACGCCGCCCGGCGGCTATCAAGGAATCGGCGTCGGTCTTGACCTCGGCATTCATGCGCCGATCATACCGCCCCCCAAGTAAACTATGCGGCCATGACCCCGCCCGCCATGACTCCCGATGCCATCGCCGACCTCATCCGTGCCGGTCTGCCCGGCGCCCGCGTGCAGGTCGAATCCGACGACAACACGCATTTCGGGGCGCGGGTCGTCGCCAGCCAGTTCGCCGGGCTGCGCCCGATCGCGCGGCACCAGCTCATCTACAAGACGCTCGGCGCGCTCGTGGGTCGCGAGATCCACGCGCTGTCGATCGAGGCGCTGACTCCCGAGGAAGAACGTTAGTGGATAAATTACAAATCAACGGCGGCATCCCGCTCGAAGGCGAAGTGCGCATCTCCGGCGCGAAGAACGCGACGCTGCCCATCGTCGCCGGCGCGTTGCTCGCCGACGGGCCGGTGGAGATCCGCAACGTCCCGCACCTGCAGGACGTCACGACGATGATCGAGTTGTTAGGGCGGATGGGCGTCTCCGTCACCATCGACGAGAAGATGCGCATCGAGATCGACTCGACCACGACCAAGGAATGTTTCGCGCCGTACGAGCTGGTGAAGACGATGCGCGCGTCGATCCTCGTGCTCGGCCCGCTGCTGGCGCGCTTCGGCAAGGCCGACGTCTCGCTGCCGGGCGGCTGCGCCATCGGCGCGCGGCCCGTGAACATCCACGTCGCCGGCCTGCAGGCGATGGGCGCGGACATCCAGATCGAGAACGGCTACATCCGCGCGAAGGCCGCGCGGTTGAAAGGCGCGCGGCTGAACCTCGAGACGGTGACCGTGACCGGCACGGAAAACCTGATGATGGCCGCGACCCTGGCCGACGGCGAGACGGTCATCGAGAACGCGGCGCGCGAGCCCGAGGTCGTCGACCTCGCGAAATTCCTCATTTCGATGGGCGCGAAGATCCAGGGCGCGGGCACCGACAAGATCGTCATCCAGGGCGTGCCGCGGCTGAACGGCACTTCTTATGAAGTGCAGCCGGATCGCATCGAGGGCGGCACCTACCTGGTCGCCGGCGCGATCACGTCGGGACTCGTACGCATCAAGAACACGGACCCCGAACATCTCGACGCGGTCACCGCGAAGTTGCGCGAGGCCGGCGCGAAGGTCGGCGTCGGCAGCAACTGGATCGAAGTGGACATGAAGGGCAAGCGCCCGAAGTCCGTCGACATCCGCACCGCGCCCTATCCGGCATTCCCCACCGACATGCAGGCGCAGTTCGCCGCGTTGAACACGGTGGCGGACGGCGTCGGCACGATCGTCGAGACCATCTTCGAGAACCGCTTCATGCACATGCTGGAGATGCGGCGACTCGGCGCGGAGATCCGTCTCGAAGGCAACACCGCCATCATCAAGGGTGTGCCGAAACTCACCGCGGCGCCGGTGATGGCCACCGATCTGCGCGCGTCCGCGAGCCTGGTGCTGGCCGGTCTCGTGGCCGAGGGCCGGACCGAGATCGAGCGCATCTACCACATCGATCGCGGCTACGAGGCGCTCGAAGAGAAGCTGGCGCAGATCGGCGCCCAGATCCGCCGGGTCCCGAACTAGCGGGGTTGGTGCCGGGTGGGGGAAGTGGGGAGTTAGCCCCCGTTCTCGAAGATGCCGAAATGGGCGGGCTAACTCCCCATTTCCCCCACACGGCACCGACCGCCGCGCACCATTTGTGACCCCCGTCGCGGTCCGGCCAGCGGCGGCAATCCGCCGTGCGACGGATGTGACCCAGTCCCGTTCAGGGGCCGAACACTAACTTAATACTGTCCCTCATTGTCGTTCCCCGGCGACGAGCCACACGGTTCTGTCCCCTGAGGAACAGCGAGCTCGACAAACCAGTTCGATTGAGAGGCAGAGGGTCCATGCAAGCACGTTCCGAACTCGGTGCGGTTTCGCACAGCGAATCAGTGTCGAAGGGCAGCCCCGGTGGCAGCTCCTTCAAATCCAAGAAGCCGCTCGCGTTGATCGCGACACCCGACCTGGACCTCTGGGCCCAGCTCGGACCGATGCTGGAGTCGACCTGCGCGCTCCGCCACGCCGACTCGCTCGGCACCGCCGCGTCGCTGCTGAAGCCCGGCACCCGCACGATTCTCGTCGCCGACCTGCGCGGCCTCAATCCCGAGGACTTCGCGCCGATCAGCGGCTCGCCGCACAACCCCGTGGTCATCGCGATCCGTGACGGCGCCTCCGCCGGCATGGTCGACCAGCTGATGCTCGAGGGTTCGATCCACGCGCTCGTCGACTCGCCGATCGAGGCCGGAGCGATGCTGCGCGCGGTCAACGACGCGGCCCGCATCTCCTCCACGGCCGACGCGCTGTCCGCCGTCACCAGCTCCTCGAGCAGCTCGGGTGGCGAAGAGAAGTCGGGCATGTCCACCGGCCTGATCGCCGGCATTGCCGCCGCCGTCCTCGCCGTCGCCGGCGCGGGCTGGTACTTCATGAAGGGTTCCTCCGAGACGCCCGCCGCCGCTTCGACTGCGCCGGCCGCCACGGATGCTCCCGCTGCCCCCGGCAAGGCCGCCGCGTCGCCGGTCGCCTCGCTCGACGAGGTTCTCGAAAAGGCGCGCTTCGCGATGGACGAACGCCGCTACATCGAGCCGGTCAAGAACAACGCGCTCGAGTACTTCCGCCAAGTGCTCGTGCTCGATCCCAACAACGCCGAAGCCACCGAAGGCCTGAAGCGCCTCGGCGGCCTCCTGATCTCGCGCGCCCGCACCGCGCTCGACGAGCGCCGTTTCGACAACGCGCTGGCCGAGCTCGAAGCCGCGCGCAGCATCGACCCGAACGACCAGCGCCTGGTCGAGGTCGACGCCAAGCTCGACTCGATGCGTGCGCAGACCGCGCTCGCGCAGATCCAGGCGACGCTCGCCGCGCAGAACTTCGACCGCGCCGCGACGCTGCTCGAAGCCGCGCAAAAGGATGCGTTGCTGCCGCCCGCGCAGATCGCGCAGCTCGGCAAGGATCTCGAGAGCAAGCGCCGTTCGGCGACGATCGGCCGCCTCGTGGCCAGCGCCGAAGCCCGTCTCTCCAGCGGCCGTCTCGTGACGCCGGCCGGTGATTCCGCGAAGGAATCGATCGCCGCGCTGAAGGATGCCGGCGGCTCGAACGACCTCGTGAACCGCCTCAACAACGACCTGAACCAGCGCCTGCTGGCCGCGGCCCGCGATGCGGCCGGCAAGAACGACCAGGCCGGCATGCAGGCGATGCTGAATGCGGCGCGCGACAACGGCGTGTCGGCCGCGGCGCTCAACGCCGCGCAGCGCGACATCACCGCCGCGACGCAGAAGCAGCAGCGCACGAACGACGACATCGCGCGCTTCGCGAAGGCCGCGCAGGATCGACTGGCGAGCGGCAACCTGCTGACGCCGGCCAACGATTCGGCCGTGTCCAACGCCGAACGCCTGCGCCTGCTCGACGTGCGCAACCCGACCACGCTGCAGATCGTGAAGGACGTGCGTTCGCGCCTCGTCTCCGAAGCCCGCGCCAAAATCGCTTCCGGCAAGGGCGCCGAAGCCGGCGCGTTCCTCGATGCGGCCGAGAGCCTGGGCGGCGATGCCGACCTCGGCGACCTGCGCCTCGCGGTGACCAGCGCGCAGGCGCAACAGGCCACCGCGGCCGCGCAGCCGAAACTGCCGCCGCTGAAGATGACGCGTCCGCCGCGTCCGAAGTACCCGTCGTCCGCCAAGGGCGTCGAAGGTTGGGTGCGCGTCGAGTTCTACGTGACCCCCGAGGGTCGTACGGAGCGCGTGCGCGTGATGTCGAGCGAGCCCGCCGGCCTGTTCGACGCGGCCGCCATCCAGGCGATGGAGGGCGCGCGGTTCGAAGAGTTCGAAGGCACCGAGTCGCGTCTCGCGGTGCAGCGAATCGTCTTCAAGCCGGAGTGATAGGGAGAACTCTGTGAGCAAGAAAGTGGAAAAAAGCGGAAAACAGAATTTGTCGTCGCGCATGCAGGGCGCTCGCGCCGTGTGGGTCGCGGTGGGCATCCTGGCCCTGGCGTTCCTGGTCGGCGTGCTCGCGCCGGCCTGGTACTTCGCCGGTCGCCTCGTCGACAACAACACCGCGGTTCGCACCATCGGTGAATTGCAGCAGCAGCCCGCGCGCATGCAGGCCGCGCTCAACTCGATCCAGGACCGCTTGCGCGCGCGCGGCTTCGTTCGTGATTCGATCGAACAGTTGAAGCGCGCCACGCAGCAGTTCGACCAGGCGACGGCGTCGCTCGCGTCGAGCGGCGGCTCGAGCGTGGGCGGCGGCGACGACGTGCAGAGCACGATCAACGAGATGACGCAGGCGTGGAAGAAGTACCAGCCGTCGCTCGCGCCGGTGGCGAACTTCACCGCGATCCCGTACTCGGACAGCGAGCGCGAAGGCACCACGCTGAACGTTGATGGCCGCGACCTCCAGCAGAAGGTCACGCAAGCCGTCACGCAGGCGCGCGTCTTCACGCCGCAACTCGAGAAGAACCTCACGCAGGTCATCGCCGGCCTGCAGAGCTCGTCCGATTCGCTGGCCACCGCGCTGCGTTCGGTCGTGCTCATCGGCGTGGGCCTGGCCGCCGCCCTCGCGGCGCTCGTCGGTTACCTCTCGCTGGCGCGCGGCAAGCAGGCCGCGGCCGCCGCGGCTGCCCGTCAGCAGACGGAAGACATCCTCTCGACCGTGCGCGAAGGTCTCTTCCTGCTCGACGGCGACCTCAAGATCGGTTCGATTCACTCGCACGCGACCGCGCAGCTGTTCCAGCGCGAGTCCGTCGCCGGCCTGACCTTCGAAGAACTGCTGCGTGAGCTGGTGTCGCCGAAGACGCTCGCGATCGCCACCAAGTTCGTCAAGGTGCTGTGGAGCGAGCGCACGAAGGAAAACCTGATCCGCTCGATCAACCCGCTCAACGAAGTCGAGTTGGTCGTCGGTGACAAGGAGAGCAAGGGTGGCGGCGAGAAGCGCTACCTCGAGTTCAACTTCCACCGCGTGCGCCGCGAAGGCGCGATCACGCACGTGCTGGTGGCCGTCGCCGACGTGACGGCGCGCGTCGCCCTGGCCGCGCAGCTCAAGGGCGCGCAGGACAGCGCGCAGAGCCAGATGGACGCGTTCCTCTCGATCCTGCACGTGGATCCGAACCAGCTGTCGTCGTTCCTGGACGACTCGGACGTCGCGTTCAAGATGATCAACGCCACGCTGCGCGACCCGGCTCGCGACAGCGCCTCGTTCCGCCGCAAGATCGACGGGCTGTTCCGCCAGATCCACAGCATCAAGGGCGAGGCTTCGGCCATCGGCCTGGGCTCGATGGAAGCGCGCGCCCATGCGCTCGAGAGCGACCTCGCGTCGCTGCGCGAACGCAGCGACCTGTCGGGTGACGACTTCCTCCCGCTGCTCACGAAGTTCGACGATCTCGTCTCGCACTCGCAGTCGGTGCGCGACATGGTCACGAAGCTCGCGAGCTTCCGCGACAGCTTCGGCAAGTCGCAGTCCGGCGCCGCGGTGTCGACCGACGGCACGGGCCGCATGCCGAAGATCAGCGAGGACGCCATCGCCGCGGAAGCGACGCTGCAGCGTTCGGCGCGCGAAGGCTTCGTCGCCTCCGCGCAGCAGCTCGCCGACCGCATCGCCGCGGATCACGGCAAGAAAGTTGTCGTCGCCTGCAAGGGCCACGACCAGGTCCCCGATGCGTATCGCCGCCCGGTCAAGGACGTGCTGATCCAGCTGATCCGCAACTCCGTCGTGCACGGCATCGAGCAGCCGGCCGAGCGCGAAGCCGCGGGCAAGTCGCCCGAGGGCCACATCCGCATCAATTTCGAGATGGTCGAGGGTGGCCGCGCGTTCCGCATGACCTGCGAGGACGACGGCCGCGGTCTCACGCCCGACAAGCTGCGCAAGACCGCTATCAGCAAGGGAATCATTTCGCAGAACGACGCCACGGCGCTGTCCGACCAGGAAGCGATGATGCTGGTGTTCCGTTCCGGGTTCTCGACGGCCGACGAGGTGACTCGTGATGCCGGGCGCGGCGTCGGCATGGACGTCATCGCCGAGATCGCCGCCCGCCTGGGTGGCCGCATCTCGCTGAACTCCGAGATCGGCAAGAACATGAAGTTGTCGCTGTCGTTCCCGGCCGAGCAGAAGGCCGCTGGCGTCGTCGCGGCCTAAGGGAGAGGAGAGGTCTTAGAACATGAGTGCTGTGCCAAAACCGCGCGAACAACTGCGCATGATGATCGTCGATGACTCGAACGTGATGCGGCGTCGCATCGAGCGTTCGCAGCAGAACGACCGCCTCGAGGTGGTCGGAACGGCGGTGAACGGCGTCGACGCCGTCGCGAAGTTCAAGCAGCTGATGCCGGACGTCATGACCCTCGACCTGACGATGCCCGAGATGGACGGCATCGAATGTGTCGAGCACATCATCAAGATCAAGCCGGACGTGCTTATACTCGTGGTGTCGGCGCTGGCCGATAAGGCCACCGCCGTCGAAGCCATCGAGAAGGGCGCGAATGGCTTTCTCTGCAAACCGTTTACGGACGACCAGCTCAACGAAGCTCTCGCCGAGTTGATTGGGGAGTAAGGAAGATGCTCGACGCTGAAGAGGTTCGAACCTTCGTCAATGGCACGGTCCATTTCTTCGAGACCGCCACGGGCCATGCGGCCACGGTGGGCTCGCCGTACCTGTGCATCGACAAGGCGGCCGTGGTGCAGGACTACACCGGCGTCATCGGCATCTCCGGCAACCGCGAAGGCAAGGTCTACTTCACGGCGCCGCGCGGCATGCTCTCCGTCATGCTCATGTGCATGAACGAAACCGACACGGGCGAGCAGAACGTGCGCGACCTCGTCGGCGAAGTGGCGAACACGATCTCGGGCAACGCGCGCCGCGACTTCGGCCGCAACTTCGTCATCAGCACGCCGACGATCTGCGACCGCGCCAACGCGGCCCAGGCCGCCGCGACGACGGGACGCTCGTTCATCATCCCGATCAACTGGCGCAGCTACTCCGCCAACGTCGTCGTCTGCCTCCAGTAGGCAGTCCCGCTCTCTTTTAGATGCTCCGCCGCGTCAGCGGCTTTTCGCGTTTTCGGCCGACCCGTCGGTCAGTCAGGTCGGCCAGTCAGGCTGGATTGCGCGGCCGTTCGCCGACCGCCACCTGGGTGTCGAACTTCTCCGTGCCGCGGATTCCTGTCACGCGCACCTTGTCTCCCGGCTTGGCATTCGCGATGCGCGTCAACGCGTCCTGGGCGCTCTGCACCTTCACGCCGTTCACGGTCAGGATGATGTCGCGCGGCTCGATGCCGGCGTCGGCCGCGGGGCTGCCGATCACGAGTTTCACGACCACGACGCCCGGCTGCGCGAGCCGGAAGCGGCGCGCCTCGGTGGCGTCGATGTCGGTGGGCAGGATGCCGATCCAGCCGCGCACCACGCGGCCCTTCGTCAGGATCTCGCCCATCACGCCGCGCACCAGGTTCACCGGGATCGCGAAGCCGATGCCTTCGACGCCGAGATTCTTCGCGAGCACGGCGGTGTTGATGCCGATGAGCTCGCCGTTCGTGTTGATCAGCGCGCCGCCCGAGTTGCCGACGTTGATCGGCGCGTCGGTCTGGATGAAGTCCTCGTAGGTCGCGACGCCGAGCTGGCCGCGCCCGGTGGCGCTGACGATGCCCTGGGTCACCGTCTGCGACAGCCCGACCGGGTTGCCGATCGCGAGCACGACGTCACCGACGCGCAGCCGGTCGGAATGTCCGAGCGGCATAACCGGGATGTCCGTCTTGAGATTCAGCTGCAGGATCGCGAGGTCGGTGTCGGGATCGCGGCCGACGATCTTCGCCTCGGCGATGCGTCCGTCCGCGAGCTGCGCGCGGATCAGGTCGGCGGAGGCGATCACGTGGTGGTTGGTGATCACGTGTCCGGCGCGATCGACGATGACACCGGAGCCCAGGCTCTGCTCGAGGCGGCGCTGGAAGCGCGGGCGGACATCGCCAAACAACTCCTCGACGACGCTCGGCTGGATGCGCTCGGTCACGAGGCGCGCGGTGTAGATGTTGACCACGGCCGGTGCCGCGCGCTCGACCGCGTCGGCGTACGAGTTGACCGCATGTGCCGGCTCGACGACGGGCGCGACCGTCACCGCCGGGGCGGGCGGCGGCACGGGCTGGGGCGCGACGACCGGCGCCGGCTTCGGGGCGGCGCTGCGCCGGGCGATGAGCTCCGGGCGGACCATCACGGCGATGAACGCCGCAGCGAGACCGACGACTGCCGAGAGGCCGACGAAGCTCAGGATTCGGAGGACGGGTCGCATCGATTTTCCTCATGGGGCGCGGCATTTAGCGCGATTCCGCATGTGTATAATGCGCCGCCTCCCGGGGTCTCGCAGCGGCGCATTTTGCGCCGTTCGTGCCGGGGATGAATTCGATCCTGAGGTCAAGAATGAGCGATCACGCGACCGACGATACGGTCCCCGAAGTCGACGAGAGTCGGCGGAAATTCCTCGTGGCAGCCACCGTCGGAACCGGCGCCGTGGGCGCGGTGCTGACCGCGGTGCCCTTCCTCTCTTCCTGGAGCCCCTCCGAGAGCGCCCGCGCCGCGGGTCTGCCGACGGAAGTGGACCTGAGCAAGATCGAGGCGGGCCAGATGGCCACCTTCTTCTGGCGCAAGCAGCCGATCTACGTCGTGAAGCGCACGCCGGAGATGGTGGCGTCGCTGAAGTCGCACGATGCCGATCTGAAGGATCCGAAGTCCGACGCCTCCGATCAGCCGGCGTACGCCAAGAACGAAGACCGTTCGCTGAAACCGGATGTCCTCGTGCTCATCGGCACGTGCACCCACCTGGGCTGCCTGCCGAAGACGCGCTTCACCCCGGGCGATGCCACCGTCACGGCGAACTGGCCGGGCGGATTCTTCTGCCCCTGCCACGGGTCGAAGTTCGATCTCGCCGGCCGCGTGTTCCAGGGTTCGCCGGCCTCCGTGAACCTGCGCGTGCCGCCGTATTCCTTCAAGGGTGACAACACGCTGGTCATCGGCGCCGACGCCGCCGCAGAGAAAGGAGCCGCGTGATGGGCGCCGCGAGTGAAACGAAAGGCGGCGGGTTCCGCGCCTGGCTGAACAAGCGCATGCCGGTCGACCAGTTCATGGCCGACCAGCTCACCGGCTACTACGCCCCGAAGAACTTCAACATCTGGTACTTCTTCGGCTCGCTGGCGCTGCTGGTGTTCGTCATGCAGATCGTGACGGGCATCTTCATCACCATGCACTACAAGCCGGGCGAGGCGACCGCGTTCAACTCGGTCGAATACCTCATGCGCGAAGTGCCGTACGGTTGGCTGCTGCGCACGCTGCATTCCACCGGCGCCTCGGCGTTCTTCATCGTCGTGTACCTGCACATGGCGCGCGCGCTGCTCTACGGGAGCTACAAGGCGCCGCGCGAGCTGCTGTGGGTCATCGGCATGCTCATCTACTTCGCGCTGATGGCGGAGGCGTTCATGGGCTACGTGCTGCCGTGGGGCAACATGTCGTTCTGGGGCGCGCAGGTGATCATCAACATCTTCAACACGATCCCGGGCATCGGCCCGGATCTCGTGGAGTGGATCCGAGGCGACTATGCGGTCGCGGACTCGACGTTGAACCGGTTCTTCTCGCTGCACGTCATCGCGATGCCGTTCCTGCTGGCGTTGCTCATCCTGTTGCACCTGGTCGCGCTGCGCCAGGTTGGTTCGAACAACCCGGACGGCATCGAGATCAAGGAAAACCTCGGCCCGGATGGCAAACCGGTCGACGGTATCCCGTTCCATCCGTACTACACCCTGAAGGACGTGGTCGGCGTCGGCGTGTTCCTCACGTTGTTCGCCGTGGTCGTGTTCTTCGCGCCGACGTTCGGCGGGCTGTTCCTCGAGAAGCCGAATTTCGAGCCAGCGAACCCGATGTCCACGCCCGAGCACATCGCGCCGACGTGGTACTTCACGCCGTACTACGCGATCCTGCGTGCGATCCCCGACCAGCGCCTCGGCGCCCTGGCGTTCGCATTGTCGGTGCTGGCGTTCGTGTTCCTGCCGTGGCTGGATCGCGCGAAGAACAAGTCGATCCGTTACCGCGGGCTGGCGTCGAAGGCGCTGCTGGGCATGTTCTTCATCGTGTTCCTCGTGCTGATGTGGCTCGGCCTGCAGCCCGCGGAGCCGGTGTACGTGCTGATGGCCCGCATCTGCATCCCGCTGTACTTCGCGTTCTTCATCCTGCTGCCGTTCGTGTCCAAGGCCGACGGCAACGGCCCGGTTCCGAGTCGAGTGACCTACCATGCGCACTAACAAGCTTTCCGTCATTGGCGCGTTGGCGCTGTTGCTGGGCGCGGGCAGCGCGATCGCGGCAGAGCACCACGCGGAGTGGGAGCGCGCGGCGGACAACGAGGTCGCGAACCTGCCGTCGCTGCAGCGTGGCGCACGCAACTTCATGTCGTACTGCTCGGGCTGCCACTCGCTGAAGTACGTGCGTTATTCGCGCATCGGCA
This sequence comes from Steroidobacteraceae bacterium, assembly GCA_035502995.1. GTDB lineage: Bacteria > Pseudomonadota > Gammaproteobacteria > Steroidobacterales > Steroidobacteraceae > CADEED01. Next base: position 44,263 of record DATJTW010000085.1, read on the forward strand.
CCGACCTGCACATCTCGGACGCGGCGTTGGCCCAGTTGCTGGTGCGGCCGGGCGACAAGCCCACGGACTACATCAAGGCCTCGATGCCGGCGAGCGACGCGCAGGACTGGTTCGGCAAGCAGCCGCCCGACCTCTCGCTGGTTGCCCGCTCCCGCGGCACCGACTGGATCTTCAACTTCCTGACCACCTTCTACGCGGATCCGGCCAGTCGACAGACGGGCGTGAACAACCTGCAGCTGCCGGGCACGGCGATGCCGCACGTGCTGGCGAGCCTGCAGGGCGTGCAGACGCTGCGGACCGCCAATCACGAAGCGGGTGCCACGCCGGAAGCCGCGGCGAAAGCCGAAGGCGCCGAGCATGGCGAAGCGCACGAAGGCAAGGCGTCGCCGTTCGAGCCGGGCGTCGTCGGCAGTCTCACCCCGGTGCAGTACGACGAGTTCGTGCGCGACACGGTGAACTTCCTCGACTACGCCAGCGATCCGTCGCAGCTCGAACGCCAGGGCCTCGGCATCTGGGTCGTGTTGTTCCTGCTGATGTTCACCGGGATCGCGTACATGCTGAAGGGCGAGTACTGGAAGGACGTCCGCTGAGACCCATCGACCGAAAGTCCATCGCTGCGGATCGCGGGGCGCGCTGAGTGTCGAGCCGCCGTGCCACGATGACGCTGTTCTCGGCTCCGGACGATCCCTGGAGCCACCGGACGCGCATCGTGATCGCCGAGAAGGCGATCGAGATCGAAATCGTCGACGTCGCTCCGGGGAAATATCCCGAAGACCTGCTCGACCTGAATCCGTACCACACCACGCCGACGCTCATCGACCGTGACCTGGTGCTGTACGACTCGCGGGTCATCATGGAGTACCTCGACGAGCGGTTTCCGCATCCGCCGTTGATGCCGGTGGACCCGGTGTCGCGCGCCCGGGCGCGGCTCGCGCTCTATCAGATCGAGCACGACTGGTACGAGCTGGCCCGGAAGCTGGACGCGCCGGGCGCGAAGGACGCCGCCGCGTTGCGCAAGGAACTGCGCGACAACGTCCTGCAGAGCGCCGACCTGTTCAAGGTGAAGCCGTTCTTCCTCTCCGACGAGTTCTCCATGGTCGACGCGACCATCGCGCCGATCCTCTGGCGGCTGCCGCGCTACGAGATCGACCTGCCGCCGCAGGCGCAGCCCATCGTGAAGTACGCCAGCACCATCTTTTCCCGGCCGGCGTTTCGCGCCAGTCTCTCCGAGAACGAACGGGAGATGCGGCTCGCATGAACGACCGGGCGCGCAATTCGAAACGGCCCTACCTGATCCGCGCGATGCACGCGTGGATGATGGACAACGGCGAGACGCCGCACGTCATCGTCGACGCCGAGAAAGCCGGCGTCGAAGTGCCGCGCGCCTACGTGAAGGATGGCAAGGTCGTGCTGAACCTGTCGTCGACGGCCACGCAACGGCTGGTCATGGGCAACGACTGGATCGAGTTCGAAGCGCGGTTCGCCGGCGTCGTGCACCACGTGCGCATCCCGGTGAGCACGGTGCTCGGCATCTACGCTCGCGAGACCGGCGAGGGCATGGTGTTCTCGGAGCAGGACATCGGACCGGAGCCGCCGACCAAGCCCGCGCCGCCCGAAGACGGCAGCCGCCGGCCGCAGCTCAAGGTCGTCAAGTAGTGAGCTTGGCCAGCGCCGCCTGGTAGGTAGGCTGGGCGGCCTGGAAATCCGAAACCGTCGTGCCGAGGTCGCGAGCCAATCCGTCCGCGATGCCGTAGATCCAGCCGTGCACGTGCAATTCCTGTCCGCGTTCCCACGCGTCGCGCGCGATCGTCGTCTGGCAGACGTTCTGCACCTGCTCGATCACGTTCAGCTCGCAGAGCCGGCTGAGCGCGGTGTTGTCGTCGTGGCAGGCCGCGACGCTGCGCACGTGTTTCTCGTGCACGTCCTGGATGTGGCGCAGCCAGTTGTCCGCGAGTCCGACGCGCTGGCGGCGCAACGCGGCCGACACGCCGCTGCAGCCGTAGTGACCGACGACCAGGATGTGCTTCACCTTGAGGATGTCGACCGCGAACTGCATGACCGACAGGCAGTTGAGGTCGGTGTGCACCACGAGGTTGGCGATGTTGCGATGGACGAACACTTCGCCGGGCAGCAGGCCGACGATCTGGTTGGCCGGCACGCGGCTGTCCGCGCAGCCGATCCACAGATAGGTGGGAGATTGCTGGCGCGAGAGCTTCTCGAAGAAATCCGGGTCCTGGGCCAGGATCTTCGCGGCCCACTCACGGTTGTTCTTGAAGAGATCTTCGAGGTCGCGCATGTGGCGGCGATCTTAAACTACGCGTCGAAGGCGTGCTTGAGCCAGTCGATGTTGCCGTCGCGGACGATCAGCACGTCGAACCGCACGCGGCAACGGGAGTATTTGCGGTGGGACTGCAGGAACAGCGCGGCGGTCATCGCGATGCGCCGTTGCTTGGGCCGGCCGATGCTGGCGGCTGCGCCGCCGTAGTCGTCGCGCGATCGCGTGCGCACTTCGGCGACGACCAGCAGATCGCCCTGGCGCGCGACGATGTCGAGCTCGCCGACCCGGCGCAGGAAATTCCGCGCGACGATCTGGAAGCCCTGCGTCTCGAGAAACGCGGCGGCGGAATTCTCGGCGAGCGAGCCGGTCTGTCGGCGATCCATCGCCGGATTCTCCCGACGCGCGTCAGTTCGGATTCGGCGACGGCAATGCGTCGCTGGCGGGTTCCATCGGCACCGGTGCGCCGCCCTTGATGCGCACCCACTCGAGCTCGCGACGCACGCGTCCCTGGGGGTCGATCGACAACGTGCCCGTGAGGCCCTGCGGATTCACCGGCTGTCCGCGTTGCAGGGACGTGGCGATCCGGAATGCGTCGTAGCCGAACGCGAACAACCGGCCGCGCCGCGCCGGCGGGTCGCTGAACGAGCTGGCGTTGTCGCGCACGGTGGCGGCGAGCCCGTCGGTGTCGACCATCCACGGCATGTCCGGGAACATCACGCCATCGATTTCCTGGTTCGCGGTGGGATGCGGGTCGTACGCATCGCCCAGCGTGTACTCGGGCAGGTCGCCGGCGAGATGGAAGCGCAGCTGCGGGCGCAGCAGGCGCGCCGCGCCCGGCTGGCTCGGCGCAAAAATGAACTGGATGTCCGGCCGGCGACGCGGCTCGAACTCTAGCTTCTGACCGATGGTCGCCTGGATGCGCGATTGGCGCGCCGTGCTGTCGTCGGTGCGCAGCACGTTCATGATGCTGCCGCGATAGTCGCGTTCCGCCGCGTTGAAGCTCGCCTGGCCGAGCACGAAGCCACCCGCGTTCTTCAACTCTTCGCTGAATGCCGCCGCGACACGCGTGCCCCAATCGCCCTCGGGCGTCAGCACGACACCGCGCGATTTGCCGGTGGCACCGATGTAGCGCGCGACGGCGCGCGCATCGTCTTCGGGCGACAGCGCGAACTGGTAGTAGCGGTCGGGCGCCGGCTTGTCCGGCGGCAGAAAGTTCAGTGCGAGGATCGGCGGGCGCTTCGAGATGAGCTCGGCCGCCGCCACGACTTCCTCACGCGTGAGGGGGCCGACGATGAACTCCGCGCCGGCATCCACCGCCATGGCGACATTTTCCGCGATCGACGTTGCGCCCGTGTCGTAGACGCGCAGTCGCGGGCGGCCATTTGCCGGCAGCTCGTAGTAGGCCGTCATGAAGCCGTCGCGGATCTGCGCACTGGCGGCGGCCGTGCGGCCGGACAGCGGCAGCATCAGCGCGACGTGCGGCGCGTTCGCGAGTTGCGACGGTTGCTCCGGCTGTCCGCCGATGCCGGGCTCGTTCGCCAGCGCCGCGAGCGCCGGGTGGGACGGGAACCGCGAGCGGAACGAGGCCAGGCGCGTGGCACCGAGCGTCGGATTGCGCAGGTTGTCGGCAGCCACGCCGGCTGCCTCGAGCCAGCCACGCACGGTGGCGTCGCTGCCGGGCGGCGGCGCGAGAGAGGTGCCGCGATCCGCGGCCGCGCGCAGCTGGCCTAACAACTCGTTGCGCGCCTGCGTGACCTCGCCCGGCGTGATCAGCCGCTCGCGCGCGAGCTCCGAGCGGATGCCGTCGACGAGGTGGCCGGTGGCGATGGCGACCTGCTGCCGCGTCTCGTAGTAGCGCGCGGCGGATGCGGTCGCCGTCGGTGTCTGCATGGAGCTGACGTCGCGCCAGGCCTGGTCGCCCCGGCCTTGCGCGACCGCCGACTGGATGCGCAGCAGCTTCTGTTCGACCGCCTGCTGCTGCGTGAGCGTCGGTGGCAGCAACGCGAGCACGCGGTCCGCGTCTGCGGGACGTCCGGCGGTGAACCAGGTGCGCGCCGCGCGCAGCAGGAATTCAGCGCTGTCGCTGCCGGTGGTTTCGCCGGCGAGTTTTTCGTAGACCGTGGCGGCACCGGCGTAGTCCCCGGCGCTCTTCAGTTGTTCGGCGCGATCGACGCTCGGCGGCCCCCCGCGGCGCGGCGGCCCGCTCGGGCAACCGGCGAGGATCAATGCGGTGGCGACGACCGCCACGATGGAAAGAGGTCTCACCAGAGCTTTCTTGAGCGTCATGCGTCGAATAGCCTTCACGGGTGGCCGCGAGTCGAAGCGCGGCGGAGAAGTATAGTGGCTGCAAACCTGGGACGTCTCGCGGTGATCTCCACGCCCATCGGCAATCTGGGCGACCTCTCGCCGCGTGCGCGCGACGAGCTCGCCTCGGCCGAGCTGATCGCGGCGGAGGACACGCGCAGGACGGGGCAATTGCTGACAACGCTCGGCCTGGCGCGCCCGCTCGTGTCGCTGCACGAACACAACGAGACCGAACGCATCGGCGAGCTCATGATCCGGCTGCGCGGCGGCGCGCGCATCGCGCTGGTGAGCGACGCGGGCACGCCATTGCTGTCCGATCCCGGTTTCGAGCTCGTGCGGCGCGTGTCGGAAGAGGGCATGAGCGTGGTCGCGGTGCCGGGGCCGTCGGCGATCACCGCGGCGCTGAGCATCGCGGGCCTGCCGACCGAGCGCTTTTCGTTCGAAGGATTCCTGCCGGCGCGGCTCGCCGAGCGGCGCGCGCGCCTCGCCGAACTCGCGCGCGAGACGCGGACGCAGGTGTTCTTCGAGGCGCCGCATCGCATCGCCGAATCCCTCGAGGACATGAGCGCCGCGTTCGGCGCCAGCCGCCGCGCCGCGGTGGCGCGCGAGCTCACCAAGGTCTTCGAGACCGTGTATCGCGGCACCCTGACGGAACTGGCCGCGACTGCGCGCCGCGATTCCAACTTCGCGCGGGGCGAGATCACGATGGTCGTGGAAGGCGCGCCGCCGGCGCCGGTCGCCGATGGTGCGCGCGTGACCCTCGACGCCGCGCTGGCGGCATTGCTGCCCGAGCTGGCTCCGAGCAAGGCGGCGGCGGTGGCGGCGAAGCTCACCGGCGCGAAGCGCAACGAGGCGTATTCGCGGGCCCTGGAGCTGGCCAAATCCGGCGAAGGCTGACCCGCCGCACGAAAGCGCGGGTCGCGCGGGATTTCGCCTTGAGAACCGGGTGCCATGCCGCTATGGTGCGCGCGGAGTCGGCCGGATGGTCGCTGCATTTCTCACGAAATGTGGAGGAAAGTCCGGGCTCCTGCGGACGAGGTGCCAGGTAACGCCTGGGCGGCGCGAGCCGACGGAAAGTGCAACAGAAAACAAACCGCCGAAGCATCAGCAATGGTGCTGGCAAGGGTGAAACGGTGCGGTAAGAGCGCACCGCGCCGGTGGCAACATCAGGCGGCACGGCAAACCCCACCTGGAGCAAGGCCAAATAGGGAAGTCGCCCCGCGAGGGGCAGCGGGTGTCCCCCCGTGCTTCCGGGTAGGCCGCTTGAGATCGCCGGTGACGGCGACCCCAGAGGAATGATCATCCTCGACAGAACCCGGCTTACAGGCCGACTCCAACCTTGTTAGTTAGATCGCCGGTGGTTAGTCTGGACCGGCGCCCGGAGGGGGGCGTCAAACCGGAGATCGAAAATGAAGAGTGGGAGTTTCACGGCCGCGACGGCCGTGATGCTGGCGTGCGTCGCCAGCGGCTGCGCGTCGATATTCACGGGCGGCGGTAGTCAGAAGGTGGGCGTGACGAGCGCGCCGGCGGGCGCGCAGGTGTCGATCACGAATCGCGCCGGGCAGGTCGTGTCGACCGGCGTGACGCCATTCGAAGTGAAGCTGAAGAAGGGCGCCGGCTACTTCAGGAGCGAGAACTACACGCTGAACTTCTCGCTGGCGGGCTATCAACCGCAGCAGGCGAAGCTCACGCCGCGGATCAGCGGCTGGTATTTCGGGAACATCCTGATCGGTGGGCTGATCGGCATGGTGGGCGTCGATCCGGCCACGGGTGCGATGTACAAGCTCGAACCCAAGGACGTCGAGGTGACGCTGAAGGCGTTGAACGTCACGCAGCTGCCGGAGGAAGGCACCGTTGTCGTCGTGGCCACGACGCAGCTGCCACCGGAGGTATTGAAACGAATGACGCGCATGGAGCGCAATTGATCCTCTGAAGGAATAATGCTCCGGGAGGCCGTGCGCATCCCGCTCGGCCTCCCCATTCCGCCCCATACAGCGTCCCGGTTTCTGACCCACTGTATGAACTTGCGGTGACAACTCCCTGATCAGTAAGCCGGCGCCCATCGAAATTTCGGCACTGCGGTAGTCAGAAGGCGCCGTAAGTCGCTGTCGCGACGAGAAAAAGTTGTGACTTATTTCTTGACCGCGTCCCCCGCCATTCCTATAGTGGCGGCAAGTGGGAAAAAGTGGGGAGAAATGGGCTTAAGCGGCCTGTCGATCCATGTTTCGCGGTGCAGCAAAAGTGACCCTGGACGACAAGGGCCGGATGGTTTTTCCCACCCGGTACCGGACGCATGCGCTCGAGCGCAGCCAGGGAAAGCTGGTGGTCACCGTCGACCGGGATCAATGCCTCCTCCTTTATCCCTTGCCCGACTGGGAACAGATCGAGCGGAAGTTGATGAGCCTGCCGTCTTTACACGCGCAGGCGCGCCGACTGCAACGCCTGATGGTGGGTCATGCCACCGAGCTGGAACTGGACGGGCACGGACGATTGTTGTTGCCGCCCGAGTTGCGCGAGTTCGCGCTGCTCGAGCGGAACGGGATGCTGATCGGTCAGGGAAATCGCTGCGAACTGTGGGACGAGGCGCGCTGGAACGAGCGCCGCGCCCTGTGGCTCGCGAACGAGGCCCAGGCGACCGATCTGCCCGCGGAGCTGGACTCGCTCACGCTGTGATCGCGTGGGCGCGGTAGTTAGTCCGCGGGCCGGATGATTCTGTCGACGATCATGGGGTGGGATGCGTTGACCGCGCGGCGGCACGCGTCCATGGCAACGGTGCTTGAGAAAACGGGGGCGGACTGACAGCCGCTTGAAGGAGTGAGTGATTTGGACGCGCACATACCGGTGCTTGCCCGGGAAGCGTTCGAAGCACTCACCGTGCAGGCGGACGGCCTATACATAGATGCGACGTTCGGGCGCGGCGGTCACACGGCACTCATCCTCGGGGCACTCGGTCCCGAAGGGCGCGTGCTCGCGTTCGACCGCGACCCGGCGGCCATCGAGGCCGGCCACCGCCGTTTTCCCGACGAAGTGCGGCTTGCGCTCGTCGGCGCGCCGTTTGCCGATATCGCCGCGCGCGTGCCGGGGCTCGTTTCGGGCCGGGCCGTGCGCGGCATCTTGTTCGACCTCGGCGTCAGCTCGCCGCAGCTCGATGACCCCGCACGTGGTTTCAGCTTCCGGGCGGACGGCCCGCTCGACATGCGCATGGACCCGACGAGCGGCGAACCGGTTTCCGCATGGCTCGCGCGAGCGGGCGAGCCTGAGATTCGCGAGGTGATCGCGTCTCTCGGGGAAGAGCGTTTCGCGCGGCGTATCGCCGCGGCGATCGTGGCGACGCGTTCCTCCCGGCCCCTGACGACCACGTTGCAGCTCGCCGACCTCGTCGCGCGCAACGTGCATACGCGCGATGGCAAACACCCCGCGACGCGCACGTTCCAGGCGCTGCGCATGCACGTCAACGACGAGCTCGGCCAGCTGAAGACCGCGTTGTCCGCGGCGCTCGAGCTGCTCGCGGTCGGTGGTCGCCTCGCCGTGATCAGCTTCCACTCGCTCGAAGATCGCATCGCCAAGCAGTTCATCCAGGCGAACGCGAGCGTCGACCCGGTGTACGCCGGCCTGCCGCTGATCCCCGAGTCGGCGCAGCCGCGCCTCAAGCGCATCGGTTCGAAGACGCGCGCCGGCGAAGAAGAGCTCGCCGCGAATCCGCGCGCCCGCTCGTCGGTGCTGCGGATCGCGGAAAAGGTGCGCTGATGGCCGGCGCCAGCAACAAAGCGCTGATCGTGGCGATCCCGCTGCTCTGGGCTGCGGCGCTCGCTTCCGCGGCCGGGGCCATCTACTCCAAGCACCGGGCGCGCGAGCTGTTCGTCGAGCTCGAGCGACTGAACGTCAAGCGCGACAACCTCGAGATCGAGTGGGGCCAGCTGCAGCTCGAGCAGAGCGCCTGGTCGACACACGCGTTCGTCGAAAGCGTCGCGAACAGCAAGCTCAAGATGAACACGCCACCGCCGAAGGAAATCGAGCTGGTGACGCCGTGAAAGTCTTCTCCGGCCGGAAGCGCCGCGAGTCCCGCGGCCGCGGCGACGGCGGTTCCTCGGCCGCGCGCGACAATCCGAACAGCTTCCGCTGGCGCGCGAACTTCGTGTTCGTGCTGCTGGTCTGCGGCGCGCTCGGCCTGGTATGGCGCGCCGTCGAGCTGCAGCTCAAGGATCACAAGTTCCTCGCGGGGCAGGGTGATGCGCGCTTCTCGCGTGTCGCCGAGATCACGGCGACGCGCGGGACCATCACCGATCGCTACGGCGAACCTCTCGCGGTGTCGACGCCCGTCGATTCGGTCTGGGTCAACCCGAAGGAGCTGGCGCTGGCGAGCGATCAACTGCCGCGCCTCGCGAAGGCACTGAAGCGCGACAAGACCGAGCTGGCGCGCCGCGTCACGTCGAACCTGGATCGCGAGTTCCTCTACCTGGCGCGGCACATGCAGCCGTCGGACGCACAGAAGATCCGCCAGCTCGAGATCCCCGGCGTCTACCTGATGCGCGAATACCGCCGCTTCTACCCGGCGGGCGAAGTCGCGGGCCACGTCATCGGTTTCACGAGCGTCGACGACGAGGGCCAGGAAGGGCTCGAGCTAGCGTTCGACCACTGGCTCGCGGGCGAGGACGGCGCGAAGCGCGTCATCCAGGACCGTTACGGCAAGATCGTGCAGAACGTCGAGGAGATCCGCGCGATGCGGCCGGGCCGCAATCTCGTGTTGTCGATCGACCTGCGCATCCAGTACCTCGCGTACCGCGAGCTGAAGGCGGCGATCCGCGACCAGCGCGCGAAATCGGGCTCGGTGATCGTGCTCGACGTCGCGACCGGCGAAGTGCTCGCCATGGTCAACCAGCCGACCTACAACCCGAACGACCGCGACCAGATGAACGCGAAGTCGTACCGCAACCGCGCGGTGACCGACATCGTCGAGCCGGGTTCGTCGATGAAGCCGTTCTTCGTGGCCGCGGGCATCGCCTCCGGCCGCTTCGACGACCACAGCATCATCGATACCAACCCCGGCTACATCAAGGTCGGCAACCGGATCCTCGAGGACCCGCACAACCTCGGCGCGATCGATCTCGCGACCTGCCTCGCCAAGAGCTCGAACATCTGCCTGACCAAGGTCGCGCTGTCGCTCGAACCGGCGCAGATGTACGACACGCTGACGAAGCTCGGCTTCGGCCAGGTGACGACCTCGGGTTATCCCGGCGAGTCCGCGGGGCTGCTGCCTCACTACTCGCACTGGCGGCCGATCGGCATCTCGTCGATGTCGCGCGGCTACGGCCTGTCGATCACGCCGCTGCAGCTGGCGCATGCGTACGCCACCGTCGCGTCGCTCGGTGTGTCGCGGCCGATCTCGTTCCTGCGCGTCGAGACACCGCCGGAAGGTACGCGCGCGCTCGATCCCGCGGTGTCGCGCACGCTGATCCACCTGCTCGAAGCGGTGGTCGCGCCCGAGGGCGGCGGCAAGCAGGCGGCGATCCCCGGTTACACCGTGGCCGGCAAGACCGGCACCGCGTGGAAAGCGACCGCCGGTGGCTACGCGACCGATCGTTACCTCGCGGTGTTCGGCGGCATCGCGCCGGCCAGCAATCCGCGGCTCGCCGCGATCGTCGTGATCGACGAGCCGGGCGCGGGCAAGTACTACGGCGGCGAAGTGGCCGCGCCGGTGTTCTCGGGCGTGGTCGGCGGCGCGTTGCGCCTGCTCGCCGTGCCGCCCGACGCGCCGGTGGGCGAGAGCGGCCCGGGTCTCGGTATCACGCGCCAGGTGGCGACGCGATGACCGTGACGCCCGCATCGACTACCGATCCTGCGACGATGTCCGCGTCGCCGCCGCCCGTGCGCAGCCTCGCGCGACTGCTCGAGGGCCTGGCGCAGTTGCCGCGCGACGTCGAGATCGCCGACCTCACGCAGGACGGCCGCGCCGCGCGTCCCGGCGCCGCGTTCCTCGCGGTGCGCGGTAGCGCCGAGCACGGCCTCGCGTACGCGCCGCAGGCCGTGGCCAATGGCGCGCGCGCCGTGTTGTGGGAGCCGGCATCGATCGCCGTGGTGCCCGACCTGCCGTCCGAGATCCTCGTCGCGCCGGTGCCGCACCTGCGCGAGCACGTCAGCCTGATCGCCGACCGGTTCTTCGACGCGCCGTCGCAGGAACTGGCCGTCGCCGGTGTCACCGGCACGAACGGCAAGACCACCTGCGCCTATCTACTGGCCCAGGCGCTCGACGCCGCCAACCGTCCGGCCGCGTACATGGGCACGATCGGCACCGGACGGCCGGGCCGGCTGACCCCGAGCGCCCTGACCACGGGTGATGCGGTCACCGTGCAGCGCACGCTCGCCGGGTTCCGCGCCGGCGGAGCCCGGCACGTCGCGATGGAAGTCTCCTCGCACGCGATCGACCAGGCACGCGTTGGCGCCGTGCGGTTCCGTACCGCCGCGTTCACGAACCTCACGCGCGACCATCTCGACTACCACGGCAGCATGGACAGCTATGGCGCCACCAAGGCGCGCCTGTTCACGCGCGCCGAGCTGCAGTCGCGCGTCATCAACGTTGACGACGCCTTCGGCCGCCAGCTCGCGCTCGATCCGCGCGGCCGAGGCCGCCTGGTCCTGACCAGCCGCGGCCACCCGCACCAGGCGCGCAACGCGGCGGGCTTCGTACGCGCGATGAGCGTGCGGCTATCCACCCGCGGCATCGAGCTCGAGTTCGATTCGAGCTGGGGCACCGGCGCGCTGTCGTGCCCGCTGGTCGGCGACTTCAACGTCGACAACGTGCTGACGGTGCTCGCGGTGCTGCTCGACTGGGAGATCCCGCTCGACGACGCGCTGCGCGTGCTGTCGGTCGTGCAGGCGGCACCCGGCCGCATGGAGACGTTCGGCGGCACCGCTGCTCCGCTCGTGATCGTCGACTACGCGCACACGCCCGACGCGCTGCGCAAGGCGCTGGCCGCGGCGCGCGCGCATTGCCCGGGCCGTCTGATCGCGGTGTTCGGGTGCGGCGGCGATCGCGATCCCGGCAAGCGCCCGATGATGGGCGCGATCGCGGCCGAGCTGGCCGACGACGTCGTGATCACCGACGACAACCCGCGCACCGAAGCGCCGGACGCGATCGTCGCCGACATCGCCGCCGGGATTCCCGCCGGCAAGCCGTTCCGCGTCGAGCACGACCGCGGCGCCGCGATCCGCGCCGCGATCGCGATGGCAGGCGACGCTGACGTCGTCGTGGTCGCCGGCAAGGGTCACGAGGACTACCAGGTCTACGGCCGCGAACGCCGCGCGTTCAGCGACCAGGCCGTCGTCCGCGCCGCGCTCGCGCCGCGCGCCGGGGGTGCGGCATGAACCGCACGTTGTCCGACTTCGCGCGCGCCTGCGGCGGCGAGCTCATCGGCCCGGACCGCGCCTACAACGGTGTCTCGAGCGACACGCGCACGATCAAGCCGGGCGAGCTGTTCGTCGCGCTGCGCGGCCCGCGCTTCAATGCCAACGAGTTCGTCGGCGCGGCGGAGACGGCCGGCGCCGCCGGTGCCGTGGTCGACGCGCGCACCGATCGCGCGCTCGCGCAGATCCGCGTCGGCGACACGCTCGAAGCGCTGACGCGTTCGTCCGTGGCGTGGCGCGGCGGTTTCAAACTACCCGTGGTCGGCGTCGCTGGCAGCAACGGCAAGACGACCGTCAAGGAACTGACCGCGACGATCCTGGCGCGCGCCGGCAACACGCTGGCCACGCGCGGCAGCCTGAACAACCACATCGGCGTGCCGCTGACGCTGCACCGCCTCGACGCGACGCACCGTTTCGCGGTCATCGAAATCGGTGCCAATCACCCGGGCGAGGTCGCGTCACTCGTGAAGTTGGCGCAACCGACGGTCGGCCTGATCACGAACGCCGGCGCCGAGCATCTCGAGGGATTCGGCAGCATCGAGGGTGCCGCGCGCGCCGAGGGCGAGATGGTCGCGGACCTGCCGGCCGAGGCCACCGCGGTGCTGAACGCCGACGACGAATTCATCGGCTTGTGGCGCGGCATGACGCGCGCGCGCGTCGTGACGTTCGGCGTCGAGAAGCCGGCCGACTATTCGGCAGCCGACATCCACACGGCGATCGACGGCGGTTTCGTCACGCGTTTCACGCTGAACTCGCCCGCCGGCAGCACGCCGATCGAGCTGCACCTGGCCGGCCGGCACAACGTCGCGAACGCCTTGTGTGCCGCCGCGGCTGCCGTCGCGGCCGGCGCCTCGCTCGAGGACGTGCGTACCGGCCTTGCCACGATGCGCCCGGTTCCGGGCCGATTGCAGTTCAAAACCGCGCCGAGTGGTGCCTGGATCGTCGACGACTCTTACAACGCGAATCCGAGCTCGATGAAGGCCGGGATCGAGGTGCTCGCGGGCGTCGACGCGCGCCGCTGGCTGGTCATGGGCGACATGGGCGAGCTCGGCGACTTCGCGCCGGCGAGCCATGAAGAGATCGGCCGCTTCGCGCGCGACCACCGCATCGACCGCCTGTTCGCCACCGGCAAGCTCGCGGCGCTGGCGGTCGAGGCGTTCGGCACCGGCGCGCAGTGGTTTTCGGATACGGAGACGCTGGCGCGCGCCGTCAACGCCGAGCTGTCGCGCGAGGTATGCGTGCTGGTCAAGGGATCGCGTTCGAATCGTCTCGAACGCGTGGTCGATGCGCTGGTCGGGAAGACTCACTAGATGCTGTACTGGCTAGCCAAACACCTGACGCCGCACTTCACGGCCCTGAACGTGTTCTCGTACCTCACGGTGCGCTCCATCTTCGCCGTCGTCACCGGCCTCGGGATCGCGCTGCTGATGGGTCCGTGGATGATCGAGAAGCTGCGCTTCGGTCGCGTCGGCCAGGTGGTGCGCGACGACGGGCCGAAGACGCATTTCTCCAAGGCCGGCACGCCGACGATGGGCGGCATGCTGATCCTGATCGCGATCTTCGCGAGCACGCTGCTCTGGGCCGACCTCACGAACCGGTTCGTCTGGGTCGTGCTGCTGGTGACGCTGACGTTCGGCGCGGTCGGCTTCTGGGACGACTACCTGAAGCTCGCCAAGAAGAACCCGAAGGGACTGATCGCGCGCTACAAGTATTCCTGGCAATCGCTGTTCGGGCTGGCCACGGCCGTCTTCCTGTTCTACACCGCGAAGACGCCGGCCGAGACCACGCTCTATCTACCCTTCCTGAAGAACTTCGCGTTCGCGCTCGGCCCGGTCACGTTCATCGCGCTGGCCTATTTCATGATCGTCGGCATGAGCAACGCGGTGAACCTCACCGACGGCCTCGACGGTCTCGCGATCATGCCGTCGGTCATGGTCGGCGCCGCGCTCGGCGTGTTCGCGTACGCCAGCGGCAACGCCGAGTTCGTGAAGTACCTCGTGATCCCGGCCGTCCCCGGCGCCGGCGAGGTGCTGATCTTCTGCGCGGCGCTGGTCGGCGCCGGCCTCGGGTTCCTGTGGTTCAACACGTATCCGGCGCAGGTGTTCATGGGCGACATCGGCGCGCTGGCGCTCGGCGCCGCGATCGGCGCGATCGCCGTCATCGTGCGCCAGGAAGTCGTCGTGCTGATCATGGGCGGCATCTTCGTCGTCGAGACCGCCTCGGTGATCATCCAGGTCGCGTCGTTCAAGATGACCGGCAAGCGCGTGTTCCGCATGGCGCCGATCCACCATCACTACGAGCTCAAGGGCTGGGCCGAGCCGAAGGTGATCGTGCGCTTCTGGATCATCACCTTCATCCTCGTGCTCGCGGGCCTCGCGACGCTGAAGCTGCGATGAGCGACCACGCACAATCCGCGCGCAGCGCCGCGAAGAATGCCGTCATCGTCGGCATGGGCCGCACCGGCCTGTCCGTCGCGCGCCACCTGCAGCGCAGCGGCTTTCGTATCGCCGTCACCGACACGCGCGAAGCGCCGCCGGAGCTCGAAGGCGTGCGCGCGCTGGGTGCCGCGATCGTCACGCGTACCGGCGGGTTCGACGTGCGGCTGCTCGAGACCGCCGACATCGTCGTCACGTCGCCCGGCGTGCCGCTCGACGATCCGTTCTTCGTCCAGGCACGCACGCGCGGCCTCGACATCGTCGGCGACATCGAGCTGTTCGCGCGCGCCGCGGACGCGCCGGTGGTCGGCATCACCGGCACCAACGGCAAGAGCACCGTGACCACGTTGCTGGGCCGCATGGCCGAGCGCGCCGGCGTGCGCGTTCGCGTCGGCGGCAATCTCGGCCAGCCCGCGCTCGACCTGCTCGATCGCGGCCCGACGGATCTCTACGTGCTCGAGCTCTCCTCGTTCCAGCTCGACACCACGCATTCGCTGAAGCTGAAGACGGCGGTGGTGCTCAACGTCTCGGCCGATCACATGGATCGCTACGCGACGCTCGATCACTACGCGGCGTCGAAGGCGCGCATCTTCGCGAACTGCGAGACCGCCGTCGTGAACGCCGACGAACCCGACGTCGTGAAGATGCCGCGCCCCGGCCAGCGCGTGCTGAGCTTCGGGCTGGGGAAGACCGACGTCGATTTCGGCCTGACGACACCCGCCGGCAGCAAGGAGCCGTGGCTCGCGCGCCGCGGCGCGCCGCTGCTGCCGCTGTCGGCGCTGAAGATCTCCGGCCGCCACAACGCGGCGAACGCGCTTGCGACCCTGGCGCTCGGCGACGCGTTGCGCCTGCCGATCGCGCCGATGCTCGACGAGCTGCGCGAGTTCCCGGGACTGCCGCACCGCGCGCAGTGGGTCGCGGACGTGAAGGGCGTGCGCTACATCAACGATTCGAAGGGCACGAACGTCGGCGCGACGCTGGCCGCGGTCGGCGGTCTCGCCGGCCCGCTGGTCGTGATCGCCGGCGGCGACGGCAAGGGCCAGGACTTCACGCCGCTCGCGGCCGCGTTCCGCGGCAAGGTGCGCACGACGGTGCTGCTCGGCCGCGACGCCGGCCTCATCGAGACCGCGCTCGCCGGCATCTGCCACACCACGCGCGTCACCTCGATGGCGGAGGCCGTGCGCGCCGCCGCCAGGTTTGCCCAGTCCGGTGACACCGTCCTGCTGTCGCCCGCGTGCTCGAGCCTCGACATGTTCCGCGACTACGCGCACCGCGGCAGCGAGTTCGCGGCTGCCGTGAAGGAGTTGCAGCCGTGAGCAACCGCAAGGGCCTGCATCTCGACCTCGTCGCGCTGTCGCTGATCCTCGCGATCGTGCTGCTCGGGCTGATCATGGTCACGTCGGCCTCGGTGTCGATCGCCAGCAAGGAATCCGGCAACGCGTTCTCGTACCTCGAGCGCCAGCTGGTGTTGTGCCTGGTCGGCTTCGTGCTCGCGACCATCGTGTTCTGCATCCGCACCGAGTACCTCGAGAAGATGGCGTGGCCGCTGCTGATCGGCGCGCTCGCCTTGCTGTTCTTCGTGCTGATCCCCGGGCTCGGTCACGTCGTGAACGGCAGCCGGCGCTGGATCCGCCTGCTGGGCTTCAACTTCCAGGCGTCGGAGCTCGCGCGCGTGCTCGTGCTCATCTTCATCGCCAGCTACGCCGTGCGCCGCGAGGACGAGCTGAAGACGACGGCGATGGGCCTGATCAAGCCCGTGGGTCTGCTGGCATTCGTCGCGTTGCTGCTGCTGGCCGAGCCCGACTTCGGCGCCGCCTCGGTGTTGTTCGTGACCGGCTTCGGCATCCTGTTCATCGCCGGCGCGCGGTTGCGCTACGTGCTGATCGCGGCGGCCGCCGGGGCCGGCGCCGCGGTGCTGCTGGTGGTCATGGCGCCGTACCGCATGGCGCGAGTCACGTCGTTCCTCGACCCGTGGGCCGACCCGTACAACAGCGGTTTCCAGCTGACGCAGTCGCTGATCGCGATCGGCCGCGGCGAATGGTTCGGCGTCGGCCTCGGCGAGAGCGTGCAGAAGCTGTTCTATCTACCGGAAGCGCACACGGACTTCCTGTTCGCGGTGCTGGCCGAGGAGCTCGGCCTGGTCGGCGTCGCCGTGACGCTGGCGCTGTTCATCGCGCTGGTGTGGCGCAGCTTCTGGATCGCGCAGCTCGCGGCGCGCGCCGGCCTCAAGTTCCAGTCGTATCTCGCGCTCGGGTTCGGCCTGTGGCTGGGTGCGCAGGCGCTGATCAACATCGGCGTGAACATGGGCGTGTTGCCGACCAAAGGCCTGACGCTGCCGCTGATGAGCTACGGCCGCTCGAGCATGATCGTCACGCTGGCCTGGGTCGGGCTGCTGCTGCGCGTGTACCACGAGGCGATGCAGAGCGGCCGCGGCATGGCCACCACCAAGCGGGCCGGCGCCGACGCCGATTCGCGCGCCGTGGGTGCCGAGGCATGAGCACCGTGCTGATCATGGCGGGCGGCACCGGCGGGCACGTGTTCCCGGCGCTGGCGCTCGCGCGCGTGTTGCGCGCGGCCTCGCACGACGTCGTCTGGCTCGGCACGCGGCGCGGCCTCGAAGCGCGCGTGATCCCGGCCGAGAACATCGACATCGAATATCTCGCGATGAGCGGCCTGCGCGGCAAGGGCGCGCTGACGCTGCTCGCCGCGCCGTTCAAGCTGCTGCAGTCGGTGTGGCAGGCGCTGGGCGTGATGCGCCGACGCGATCCCGCGCTGGTCGTCGGCTTCGGCGGCTTCGTGACGGGCCCGGGCGGCGTCGCCGCGTGGCTGACGCGCCGGCCGCTGGTGATCCACGAACAGAACGCGATCGCCGGTTACTCGAACCGCAGCCTGTCGCATCTCGCAAGGCGCGTGCTGACGGCGTTCCCCGACGCGTTTCCGCGCGGCGTTGACGCGCAGGTCGTCGGCAACCCGGTGCGCGCCGAGATCCTCGCGCAGCCCGAGCCGGGCGAACGCTTCGCGCGACGTGAAGGCGCGCTGCGCGTGCTGGTCGTCGGCGGCAGCCTGGGCGCGACGCGCCTGAACACCGTCGTGCCGTTCGCGGTCAAACTATCCGGCCTCGACCTGCGCGTGCGCCACCAGGCCGGCGAGAAGGGCATCGACGCAGCCCGCCAGGCGTACGCCGACGCCGGTGTCACTGCCGAAGTCACGCCGTTCATCGACGACATGGCGCGCGCCTACAGCGAAGCGGACCTCGTGATCTGCCGCGCCGGCGCGTTGACGATCTCCGAGCTCGCGGCAGTCGGCGTCGCCGCCGTGCTGGTGCCGTTTCCGGCCGCCGTCGACGATCACCAGACCCACAACGCGCGTTACCTCGTGCGCGAGGACGCGGCCGTGCTGATCGCGGATCGCGAGCTCACGCCGGAACGGCTGTCGGCCGAGCTCAAGGTGCTGTGCGAGGGCCGCGGCAAGCTGCTGTCGATGGCGCTGCGCGCCCGCGCGGCCGCCAAGCCGCGCGCCACCGACGACCTCGCGCAGGTCTGCCTGCAGCAACTCGGGGTGGCGGCATGAGCGACCGCATGCGCCGCATCCACCGCATCCACTTCGTCGGCATCGGCGGCACCGGCATGAGCGGCATCGCCGAGGTGCTGCTGAACCTGGGCTACGAAGTGCAGGGCAGCGACCTCAAGGCCAACAAGGTCACGGAACGTTTGGTGAAGCTCGGCGCGCGAGTGCTCATCGGCCACCGTGCGGAGAACGTCGGCACCGCCGACGTGGTCGTGATCTCGAGCGCGGTGTCGCAGGAGAACCCGGAAGTCGCGCGCGCGCTCGAGCGCCGCATCCCCGTGGTGCCGCGCGCCGAGATGCTCGGCGAGCTGATGCGCTTCCGTTACGCGATCGCGGTCGCCGGCACGCATGGCAAGACGACCACGACCAGCCTCACGTCGTCGATCCTCGCCGAGGGCGGCGAAGACCCGACGTTCGTCATCGGCGGCCTGCTGAAGAGCGCCGGCACGAACGCGCGGCTCGGCGCCGGCAAGTATCTCGTGGCGGAAGCCGACGAGAGCGACGCGTCGTTCCTGCATCTCAACCCGATGATCGCGATCGTCACGAACATCGACAACGATCACCTCGGCACTCACGACGGCGACTTCGAGCGCCTCAAGCAGAGCTTCGTCGCGTTCCTGCACAACCTGCCGTTCTACGGGCTCGCGGTGTTGTGCGTCGACGATGCGCACATCCGCAGCGTGCTCGGCAAGGTGAACCGGCCGGTGGTCGGTTACGGTTTCTCCGAGGGCGCGGACCTGCGCGCCGAGAACCTGCGCCGCGAAGGTCTGCGCACGCATTTCGACGTCGTGCGCCGCGCCGACGGCACGCGCTTCACGGTGACCGTGAACCTGCCGGGCGTGCACAACGTGCTGAACTCGCTGGCCGCGATTGCCGTCGCGCTCGAGATCGGCATCCCGCACGAGGCGATCCAGCGCGCGCTGTCGAACTTCCAGGGCATCGACCGGCGCCTGACCCACGTCGCGGAGGTCAAACTACCCGCCGCCGACGGCAAGGATGGCGACGCCGTCACGATCATCGACGACTACGGGCACCACCCCACCGAGATCGCGGCGACGCTCGACGCGGTGCGCCAGGGTTATGCAGGCCGCCGGCTGGTGCTGGCGTTCCAGCCGCATCGCTACACGCGCACGCGCGACCTGCTCGACGACTTCGCCAACGTGCTGGCCGGCGGCGACGCGTTGCTGGTCACCGAGGTGTACGCCGCCGGCGAACAGCCGATCGCCGCCGCCGACGGCCGCGCGATCTGCCGCGCCGTGCGCACGCGCGGCAAGATCGAGCCCGTGTTCGTCGAGAAGGTGGAGACGCTCGACGAGGCGCTGCGCGACGTGCTCAAGCCCGGCGACGTGCTGGTGACGATGGGCGCCGGCTCCATCAGCGCCGTCTCGCACGCGCTGCCGAAGAAACTGGGCCGGGAGGGCGCGTGACGTGCGCACCGCGTACCGCAAACCCGCGCCGCAGGTGGCCGTCGTGACGAACGGCACGCTGGTCGTCGATGCCGAGTTCGAGACGCGCGTTAAGCGCGACGAACCGATGTCGCGCCACACCTCGTGGCACGTGGGCGGGCCGGCCGACGTGTATTTCAGCCCGCGCGACCGCGCCGACCTGCTCGCGTTCCTCGCCTCGCTGCCCGCCGGTACTCCCTTGTTCTGGCTCGGGCTCGGCTCGAACCTGCTGGTGCGCGACGGCGGCATCCGCGGCGTGGTGATCGACACCACCGGCCTGTCGCGTCTCGAACGCGTCAACGACACCGTGATCACCTGCGAGGCCGGCGTGTTGTGCGCGCGGATCGCGCGGCAGTGCGTGAAGTGGGGCATCGGTCCCGCGGAATTCCTGGCCGGGATCCCCGGCACGCTCGGCGGCGCGCTGGCGATGAACGCCGGGGCGTTCGGTGGCGAGACCTGGCCGCGCGTACGCAGCGTCGACGTGACCGACGCCCGCGGAGTAGACAGACGCCGCGACGCGCGCGAATACACGTACGGCTACCGGCACATCGTGCCGCCGGCGTCCGGCGAATTCTTCCTGGCGGCGACGCTGGAGTTCGAGCCGCGTCCCGGCATCACCGACGAGGCGATGAAGGAGATGCTGGCGAAGCGCAAGGAAACGCAGCCGATCGGCGAGTGGAGCTGCGGCTCGACGTTCACCAATCCGCCCGGCGATCACGCCGCGCGGCTGATCGAGGCGGCCGGGCTCAAGGGTCACCGCATCGGCGACATCATGGTGTCGACCAAGCACGCGAACTTCCTCGTGAACGTCGGCAACGCGACGGCGCACGACGTCGAGGCGCTGGTCGGGTTCATCCAGGTCCGCGTGCGCGAACGTTCCGGCGTCACGCTGACCCCCGAATTCCGCACGGCAGGGGAGGCGGGCTGATGCGGCTGCGCCAGGTCCCGGGAATCCGCCGTGTCACCGACCCGAAGGCTTTCGGCCGCGTCGCCGTGCTGCTCGGCGGCACGTCGACCGAGCGCGAGATCTCGCTGAAGTCCGGCAATGCCTGCCTGGCCGCGCTGCAGAAGCAGGGCGTCGACGCGCAGGCGTTCGATCCGAAGGACCAGTCGATCACGGCGCTCGCCCAGGGCTTCGATCGCGTGTTCATCGCGCTGCACGGCCCCGGCGGCGAGGACGGCACGTTGCAGGGCGCGCTGGAATTCCTCGGCCTGCCGTACACGGGCAGCGGCGTCATGGGTTCGGCGATCGGCATGGACAAGCTGCGAACCAAGCGGCTGGCATCGGCGGTCGGCATCCCGACGGCGGACTATCTGTTGCTGCGCGGGCCGCAGGATCTCGACACGGTCGTCGAGCGCCTCGGGCTGCCGCTGATCGTGAAGCCGGCCACGCAGGGCTCGTCGGTGGGCATGACGAAGGTCGAGAAGGCGGGCGACCTCGCGGCCGCCTATGCCGCCGCGGCGGCGATCGAGCCGGCCGTGTTCGCCGAGCGCTGGATCACCGGCGCCGAGTACACCGTCGCCATCCTGCAAGGCCGCGCGCTGCCGTCGATCCGCATCGAGACGCCGGCGACCTTCTACGACTACCAGGCGAAGTACTTCCGCAACGACACGAAGTACCACTGTCCCTCCGGTCTATCTACCGAGGCGGAGAAGCATCTCGCCAGTCTCGCGTCGTCCACCTTCGCCGCCGTCGGCGCCGAGGGCTGGGGCCGCGCGGACTTCATGATGGACAAGACCGGCCGCCCGTTCCTGCTCGAAGTGAACACCGTGCCCGGCATGACCGATCACAGCCTCGTGCCGATGGCGGCACGCGCGCTCGGCATCACCTTCGAACAGCTGGTGTGGCAGGTACTCGAGACCAGCTTCACGCGCGAGCCGGTGACGGCATGATCTTCGGCAAGCCGCAGAACAAGAATCGGCGCAAGCGCGAGGAAGCGCGCTTCAAGCTGTCTGGCCCGATGCTGGCGAAGTTCGGCGTCGGCGCCGCGGTGCTGGGTGCGTTGGCGGTCGCCGTGATCCTCGGGCTCGGCGCGCTCGACCAGAACATCACCCAGGTCTCGGTGATGGGCCGCTTCCAGCGCGTCTCGCCGATCGAAGTGGAACAGGCCGTGAAGGCGCGCGTGCGCGACATCGGCCTGGTCAGCGTCGACCTGGCCGCCGTGCAACGCGCGGTCGAACAGCTGCCGTGGGTCGACAAGGCCACCGTCGAACGCCAGTGGCCGGGCGCGCTGAACATCCGCGTCACCGAGCAGGTGGCCGCGGCGCGCTGGGGCGCGAACGGCCTGCTGAACACGCGCGGCGAACTGTTCGTCTCCGAGGCGCGCCACATCCCGCCCGAGTTGCCGCGCCTGTCGGGGCCGGCCGGCTCGCAGCAG
Source organism: Steroidobacteraceae bacterium (assembly GCA_035502995.1). Lineage (GTDB taxonomy): Bacteria > Pseudomonadota > Gammaproteobacteria > Steroidobacterales > Steroidobacteraceae > CADEED01. The sequence continues at coordinate 66,071 of DATJTW010000085.1, forward strand.
GAAGTCGCGCGCCGCTATCTCGCCGCGCAGGGCGCGCTGACGGAGGCCGGCATGCGGCTGACCGCGGTGCGCCTCGACTCGCGCGGCTCGTGGGAATTCGATCTCGACAACGGCATCACGGTGCGGCTCGGCCGCCGGCAGGTGGACGAACGCTTCACGCGTTTCGTGCAGGCCGGCGTCGGCCAGATCGCCGCGCATGCCAGCGACATCAACTACATCGACATGCGCTACACGAATGGCTTCGCCATCGGCTGGCGCCAGGGCGGGCAACGCGTCGCGAGCGGTGCCGCCGAGGATGACAATTCAGATGGCTAAGAAGACGGACAAGAATCTCATCATCGGTCTCGACGTCGGCACGTCGAAAGTGTCGGCGCTGGTCGGCGAAGTGGCCGCCGACAACTCGATCGAGGTGATCGGCATCGGCACGCAGCCGTCGCGCGGCCTGAAGAAGGGCGTGGTCGTGAACATCGAATCGACGGTGCAGTCGATCCAGCGCGCCGTCGAGGAAGCCGAGCTCATGGCCGGCTGCGAGATCCGCTCGGTGTTCGCCGGCATCGCCGGCTCGCACGTGCGGTCGCTGAATTCGCACGGCGTCGTCGCGATCCGCGACCGCGAGGTCAGCGACGTCGACGTGCAGCACGTCGTCGACGCGGCGAAGGCCGTCGCGATCCCCGCGGACCAGAAGATCCTGCACGTGCTGCCGCAGGAATTCATCATCGACGGACAGGAAGGCATCCGCGATCCGATCGGCATGTCCGGCGTGCGGCTCGAAGCGAAGGTGCACATCGTCACCGGCGCGGAGAGCGCGGCGCAGAACATCGAGAAGTGCATCCAGCGCTGCGGGCTCGAGGTCGACGACATCGTGCTCGAGCAGCTCGCGTCGAGCTTCGCCTGCCTGACCGACGACGAGCGCGAGCTCGGCGTCTGCATCATCGACATCGGCGGCGGCACGACGGATCTCGCGGTGTTCTCGCAGGGGGCCATTCGCCATACGGCGGTCATACCGATTGCCGGCGACCAGGTCACGAACGACATCGCCGTCTCGATGCGTACGCCGACGCAGTACGCCGAGGACATCAAGGTGCGCTACGCCTGCGCGTTGTCGCAGCTCGCGAACCCGGACGAGAGCATCGAGGTGCCGAGCGTCGGCGATCGCCCGGCGCGCCGCCTGGCACGCCAGACGCTGGCCGAAGTGGTCGAGCCACGCTACGAAGAGTTGTTTGGCCTGGCGCGCGAGGAACTGCGCCGCTCGGGCTTCGAGGAGATCATCGCCAGCGGCATCGTGCTGACCGGCGGCAGCGCCAAGATGGAAGGCGCGATCGAGCTCGCCGAGGAAGTGTTCCACGTGCCGGTGCGCCTCGGCGTGCCGCAGCACATCAAGGGCCTCTCCGACGTGGTCCGCAATCCCATCTACTCGACCGGCGCGGGCCTGCTGCTGTACGCGCGCGACAACGCGCTCGCGGGCAACCGCGGCCGGTCCATCACGGGCAATGCGCGCTCGATGGCCGAGCGCATGAAGAACTGGTTCCAGGGGAACTTCTGACGCGGGACATGCCGCGTGGAAGCCATTGTTGATGTATTGAAAACGAAGCTGACAGCCTCGTCTAACTAGTGAAGGAGCGACACAAATGTTCGAATTAATGGACGCTTACAGCCAGAACGCTGTAATCAAGGTCATCGGGGTCGGTGGCGGCGGCGGCAACGCCGTGGCGCACATGGTCACGAGCGGCATCGAGGGCGTGGAGTTCATGTGCATCAACACCGATGCGCAGGCGCTCAAGCACTCGAAGGTGAAGACCAGCCTGCAGATCGGCTGCAACATCACCAAGGGTCTCGGCGCGGGCGCGGATCCGGAAGTCGGCCGCCAAGCCGCGATGGAAGACCGCGATCGCATCATCGAGATGATCGAGGGCTGCGACATGCTCTTCATCACCGCCGGCATGGGCGGCGGCACCGGCACGGGCGCCGCGCCGGTCGTCGCGCAGGTCGCGAAGGAGCTCGGCATCCTGACGGTCGCCGTCGTGACGCGCCCCTTCGAGATGGAAGGCGGCAAGCGCACGCTGGTCGCGAACCATGGCCTTTCCGAGCTCGGCAAATACGTCGACTCGCTGATCACCATCCCCAATCAGAAGTTGCTGACGGTGCTCGGCGCGAAGACAACGTTGCTCGACGCGTTCAAGAGCGCCAACCACGTGTTGCAGGGCGCGGTGCAGGGCATCGCCGAACTGATCACGCGTCCCGGCCTCATCAACGTCGACTTCGCCGACGTGCGCACGGTCATGAGCGAAACCGGCATGGCGATGATGGGTTCGGGCGTCGCGCGCGGCGAGAACCGCGCGAAGGAAGCGGCCGAGATGGCCGTCTCCTCGCCGCTGCTCGAGGACATCAACCTGTCCGGCGCGCACGGCATCCTCGTGAACGTCACCGCCGGCATGGACCTCTCCATCGGCGAGTTCCAGGAAGTCGGCAGCATCGTGAAGCAGTTCGCCTCGGACGACGCCACCGTCGTCGTGGGAACCGTGATCGATCCGGAGCTGTCGGATGAGATGCGCGTGACCGTCGTCGCCACCGGCCTGGGCCGGCCGGAAGTCGCGGTCACGGGTCGCTCACCGTACGGTCGAGACGTACCCACCCTGCAGAAGGTCGCCCCGCCGGTTGCCCAACAGGCACCCGCCGAGCCGCCGATGCGCGTGGTGCCGCGTCGCCCGTTGACGGCCGCGGATTACGCCGCGCTCGACAAGCCGGCGGTCCAGCGCCAGCGCGCGGTGGGTGATGGCCTGCGGGCGGACGTGGAGTCGGAAGACGTGCTGGATATCCCGGCATTTCTGCGGCGCCAGGCCGACTGAGGTCGAAGACGGTAATAAGGCATCTGTGTTACGGTAGCGCCCCTTTTTGGGGGCTCGGCGTATCGCGACCCCAGCGATACTCGCTCCCCGACGCCCGCTTCCTCCCGGTTTGACCGGACGAACGCGGCGCTACTCGTGACCTGGGTGTGAACCTCGGCTACGGGGGATCGGAAACCATGCTCGGACAACGCACGCTCAAAAACTCGATCCGCGCCCAGGGCGTGGGGCTCCACACCGGCAAGAAGGTCCTGATGACCCTCCGGCCGGGCGCGCCCGACACCGGCATCGTGTTCCGGCGTACCGACATGGATCCGCCCGCCGAAGTCGAAGCCAAGGCCGAGAACGTCGGTGACACCCAGCTCGGCACCACGCTGATCAACGGCAACGCGCGCGTCTCGACGGTCGAGCACCTGCTCTCGGCGTTCGCGGGCCTCGGCATCGACAACGCGCACGTCGACGTCAGCGCGCCGGAAGTGCCGATCATGGACGGCAGCGCCGGTCCCTTCGTGTTCCTGCTGCAGTCGGCGGGATTCGAAGAACAGCGCACGCCGAAGAAGTTCGTGCGCATCAAGCAGCGCGTGCGCGTCGAAGACGGCGACAAGTGGGCGGAGTTCCGTCCGTTCGACGGCTTCAAGGTAAACTTCGAGATCGAGTTCAACCACCCGCTGTTCAAGCGTCGCGGCAACAAGGCCTCGATGGATTTCTCGACCACGTCCTATCTCAAGGAAGTCTCGCGCGCACGCACGTTCGGCTTCATGCGCGATCTCGAGATGATGCGCGCGCGCAATCTCGCGCTCGGCGGCAATCTCGACAACGCGATCGTGCTCGACGACTTCCGCGTGCTGAACGAAGACGGCCTGCGCTACGAAGACGAATTCGTGAAGCACAAGATCCTCGACGCGATCGGCGATCTCTACCTGCTCGGCCACAGCCTCATCGGCGAGTTCACCGGGCACAAGTCCGGCCACAAGCTGAACAACCAGCTGCTGCGCAAGCTCATCAACGACACCGCGACCTGGGAAGCGGTGACCTTCGAGAAACCCTCGGACGCGCCCATTGCCTACGTCCAGCCGCCGCCGGTCCCGGTGGGTTCGGCCATCTAGTCCCGCGCGGCAATTCGTTGCCGCGGTCGATCGCGCTTTCCGGTAAGTAAAACCCCGGTCCTACCCCGGACAGTGATGCGGCGCACGCATTGCGCTTGCAGATCGAACTCGCCCCGCCGATATCGGGCCGAGGGGTATCCCAGTGTCGAATCCGGTCACCAATTCCAAACTCGATCGCCGCGCGATGTTGCTCGGCGCCGTCTTCCTCGTGGGCGGCGGCGCGGCGTTGACGCGCTTCCTGAAGCCGTCGGAATCGCGGACCGGCGATGACGCGCCCGCGATGTCGGGCGAGCAGTTCATGCTGCTCGAACAGGTCGTCGACACGATGATTCCGGCCACCGACACGCCGGGTGCGCTGGCCGCGGGAGTGCCGGCATTCGTGCGCGAGATGCTCGGCGAATGGGCCAGCGACGCGACGCGCCGCGAATTCCTCGACGTGCTCGAGACCATCGAACGACAGGCGTGGGCGCAGTTCGGCGCCGCGTACCTCGAATTGCCGGCCGAGCGCCGGCTCGCCGTGCTCGGCCGCTACGACGAGGACGCGATCAGCCGGCAGGATCCCGCGTACGGTCGCTTCAAGTACCTCGTGCTCGTCGGCTACTACCAGTCCGAGATCGGCGCGACGGAAGAGTTGCGCTTCGAACTCGTGCCCGGCGCGTGGCGCGCCTGCCTGCCGCTGACGGAAGTCGGCCGCGCGTCGGCGGTCTGAGGTCGAAATGGATTTCGATGCCATCGTCGTGGGCTCGGGGATCAGCGGCGGCTGGGTCGCGAAGGAACTGTGCGAGCGCGGTCTGCGCACGCTGGTGATCGAGCGTGGCCGCAACGTCACGCACCGCGACGACTACAACGACTTCGCCACGCCGTGGCAGATCCCGAACCGCGGCCTGGTCGCGCAGGACGAGATCGCGAAGCACTACGCGATCCAGAGCACCAACCCGGCCTTCAACTCGGCGACCAAACAATGGTGGGTGCGCGACAGCGAGCATCCCTACGCGACGCCGACCGATCGTCCGTACAGCTGGATCCGCGGCTATCACCTCGGCGGCCGCTCCATCACCTGGGGACGGCAGACGTATCGCATGGGCGACGTCGACTTCGGCGCCAACAAGCTGGACGGCAACGGCATCGACTGGCCGATTCGCTACGCGGACATCCAGCCCTGGTACGACCGCGTCGAGCGTTTCGCCGGTGTGTCCGGCGCGAACGAAGGGCTCGAGCACCTGCCCGACGGGCAGTTCCTGCCGCCGCTCGAGCTCAACTGTCTCGAGACGTCGTTCAAGCAGCGCATCGAGCAGTACTACCCGACGCGGCGTGTGACGCCGGGCCGCTGCGCGCATCTCACCGAGCCGACGGCCGAGCACATCGCGCTGGGCCGCGGGCCTTGCCAGTCGCGCAACGTCTGCGAGCGTGGCTGCGGCTACGGCGCGTATTTCTCGTCGCTGTCGGCGACGCTGCCCGCCGCGAAGAAGACCGGCAATCTCACGATCCTCACGGATTACATCGTCGAACGGCTCGACTACGACCATGCGAAGCGCCGCGTCTCCGGCGTGCGCACGATCGATTCGAACACCGGGCAGGGTCGCAGCTACCAGGCGCGCGTCGTGTTCATGTGCGCCTCGACCATCGCGACGACGCAGGTGCTGCTCGCCTCGCGCTCCGAATATTTCCCGCACGGACTCGGCAACCGCTCGGACGCGCTCGGCCGCCACCTGATGGACCACGTCGTCGGCATCGGCGCGAGCGGCACGCACCCGGGCTTCCTCGATCGCTACTACTACGGCCGTCGGCCGAGCGGTTTCTACGTGCCGCGGTACATCAACATCACAGAGAACGCCGACGTCGATTTCATCCGCGGCTTCGGCTTCCAGGGTTACTCCGGCCGCAGCAGCTGGCAGCGCGCGGAGAAGGAGACGGGCGTCGGTGCCGATCTCAAGCAACGTCTGCGTGATCCCGGCCGCTGGGAAATGACGCTGGTGGGTTACGGTGAGATGCTGCCGCACGCCGACAACCGCGTGACGCTCGACGAACGGCGCCGCGACAAGTGGGGCATCCCGCTGGTCCACATCGATTGCTCGCACGGCGAGAACGAACGGCGGCTGGCCGAGCGCGCCAACCAGGACGCGGTCCGCATGCTGATCGCCGCGGGTTTCGAGAACGTCGCGCCGCTCGGCGCCGTCAAGCCGCCGGGCTCGTCGGTGCACGAGATGGGCACCGCCCGCATGGGCCGCGACCCGGCGACCTCGGTGCTCAACGGGCACAACCAGGCACACGACATCTCGAACCTGTTCGTCACCGACGGTTCGTGCATGACGTCCACCGGGTCGGTGAATCCGTCGCTGACCTACATGGCGCTGTCGGCGCGGGCCGCCAACTACGCCGCGGACCTGCTGGGGTCCGGTGAGATCTGAGCGTCAGCCCTTGCCGCCCCGTCGCGGCCGTACGCGCACCACGAGCTCCCGGAAGTCGGGCGTGACCTTGCGCACCTCGGGCTCGATCTCGGCCAACGCGAACCGCATGCGCGCGGCCCAGGCGGAGGAGTCCGCCAGCACCGTAATCCGTCCACTATTCAAGGTGATGGCGTTTACCTTATTCGCCAAATCCGCACCCAACGCCTTCATCACTGTGACGTGCCACTCGGACGCTTCCGGGGCCGACAGGGCACGCTGGGCCAGAGCTGGCAGACGCGCCGAGATTAAGTCGCCGACCGTTCGCGGCGGGGCTGACGGCCGGACTAATTGCTTGTCTCGAAAGGGTCTTTTGGGCATAGTTTCGCGCCTGCTGGGCCTTACGGTTTCGCCTGAGCTGCTGAGGATGCCAGCCATGTGCAAGTCTTTGAAGAATAAAGACCACCGCGTTTCGGGGCTCGCGCGATGAACATCATTTTCTTCTCGCGCCGCGAAGGGCGTGCGAAGCATTTCAACCTCGCTCATCCGCTCGCCGTTGCCGCGTTCTCGACCGTGCTCGTCGCCATCCTGGCGGCCGCTTTCAGCCTGGGTTTGAAGATCGGCGAGGGCAAGCAGGCGCCGCGCAGCGTCTCCACGTGGTCGGCGACGCTCGCCGAGCAGCAGACCGAAATCAAGGAACTGAAGGCCGAGTTGCAGCGCCGTGTCGACGCGGTCGCCATGCGCATCGGCCAGATGAACGCCCACGTGATCCGCCTGGACGCGCTGGGCAAGCGCCTCACGCAGATGGCCAACATCGACAACCGCGAATTCGACTTCGACAGCACGCCGGCCATGGGCGGTCCCGAGTCGGACATCGGCGTGGCCTCGCAGGTGCCGGACCTCACGGCCATGCTGAATGGCCTCGAAGCCAAGATTTCCTCGCGCGATGCGCAGATGGCGGCACTCGAGAACGCGCTGCTGTCCAAGAAGCTCGACGAGCAGATCCGCCCGGACGGCCGGCCGGTGCGTGAAGGTCACATCTCCTCGTATTTCGGCGAGCGCCAGGATCCGTTCAACGGCCACCAGGCGTTCCACAAAGGCATCGATTTCGCCAGTCCGCAGGGCGCCGACGTGGTCGCGGTGGCGGCCGGCGTGGTCACCTTCGCCGGCGAAAAAGCCGGCTACGGCAATCTCGTCGAGATCAGCCATGGCAACGGCCTGATCACCCGCTACGGCCACAACCAGGCGCTGGCCGTGGGCCTGGGCCGCACGGTCGCGCGCGGCGACACGCTGGCCTACGTCGGCTCCACGGGCCGCTCGACGGGCCCGCACGTGCACTTCGAAGTGCTCAAGGATGGCCGGCAGATCGATCCGTTGACCTTCATCGGCCGGAACGAATAGGGACATTCCTGATTCGCAGGAAAAAAGGGGACGGGCCTCCGCGGCCTGTCCCCTTTTTTCCTTGGTGACCCCGAAGCGCCCGATAAGGTCGGTGCGAATCAGGAATGTCCCTGTGCTCGCACCTGACGCCTTGCAGCGCAGCCCTCCCGACCCCAGACAGGCCCCCACGCATCGTGCCGCTGCGTCGCGCTGAAACCAGTACCCGAGCTTCGGGTCTATCCGTAGAATACCGGCCCGGCCTGGCAGCACGTATTCCTAAGTGTCTGTCCGCCTTGAAGTTTTTTCGCAAGGATTTCTCGTGCTCAATCTCCTGACGCGGCTCTTCGGCAGCCGCAACGACCGCATCGTCAAGGGTTACGAGGCCACGGTGCGCAAGGCGGCGACCTTCGAGCAGGCGCTGCAGGCGCTGAGCGACGAGGCGCTGGGCGCGAAGACCCCCGAGTTCCGCAAACGCCTGGCCGAGGGCCAGAAGCTCGCCGACATCGCCCCCGAAGCCTTTGCCGTGGTCCGCGAAGCCGCGCGTCGCACGCTGAAGATGCGGCACTTCGACGTGCAGCTGATCGGCGGTCTCACGCTGAACGACGGCCGCATCGCCGAGATGCGCACCGGCGAAGGCAAGACGCTGATGTCGACGCTGGCCGCGTATCTCAATGCGCTGCCGGGCGAGGGCGTGCACGTCGTCACCGTCAACGAATACCTGGCGAGCCGCGACGCGGAGTGGATGGGACCCATCTACCGCTTCCTCGGTCTCACCGTCGGCGTGATCCGCAACCAGCAGGATCCGGACGAAAAGCGCGCGGCCTACCGCGCCGACATCACGTACGGCACGAACAACGAATTCGGCTTCGACTACCTGCGCGACAACCTGGCGTTCCACCTGAACGACCGCGTGCAGCGCGGCCTCGCGTTCGCGATCGTCGACGAAGTGGACTCGATCCTCATCGACGAGGCGCGCACGCCGTTGATCATCTCCGGCCCGGCCGAGGAGAACGACGAGCTGTACATCAAGGTGAACAAGCTCGTGCCGCGCCTCAAGATCCAGATCGGCGAAGAGGACAAGGGCGACGACTTCAAGCCCGGCGACTACACCGTCGACGAGAAGCAGAAGCAGACGCACCTCACCGAGGCCGGCCACGAACAGGTCGAGCAGCTGATGCTCGAGTCGGGCCTGCTGCGCGAAGGCGAGTCGCTGTACGACCCGTCGAACATCCGGCTGATGCATCACCTGAACGCGGCGCTGCGCGCGCATGCGATCTACAAGCGCGACGTCGAATACATCGTGCGCAATGGCGAAGTGATCATCGTCGACGAATTCACGGGCCGCACGATGCCCGGTCGCCGCTGGTCCGATGGCCTGCACCAGGCCGTCGAGGCGAAGGAAGGCGTGAAGGTGCGCGCGGAGAACCAGACCGTCGCGTCGATCACGTTCCAGAACTACTTCCGCCTCTACAAGAAGCTCTCCGGCATGACCGGCACCGCCGACACAGAAGCGCCGGAGTTCATGCAGATCTACGGCCTGGAAGTGGTCGTGATCCCGACCCACAAACCGATGATCCGCAAGGACAACGCGGACTTCGTCTATCTGACGCAGAACGACAAGTTCAAGGCGATCATCGAGGACATCGAAGATTGCGTGAAGCGCGAGCAGCCCGTGCTGGTCGGCACCACGTCGATCGAGACGTCGGAGCTGCTGTCGGGCGTGTTGTCGCAGAACAAGATCGCGCACGACGTGCTGAACGCGAAGCAGCACGAACGCGAGGCGCACATCGTCGAGAACGCCGGCATGCCGGGCAAGGTGACGATCGCCACGAACATGGCCGGTCGCGGTACCGACATCAAGCTCGGTGGCAATCTCGACGCGGAGCTCGAAGCCGCGGCGAAGGAGGCCGGCGAGGCCGGACTCGACGAAGTCACCGCCGCGCGCCTGCGCGCGGAACACCAGGCGCGCCAGGACAAGGTGCTGGCCGCCGGCGGCCTGCACATCATCGGCACCGAGCGCCACGAATCCCGCCGCATCGACAACCAGCTGCGCGGCCGTTCGGGCCGCCAGGGCGACCCCGGTTCGAGCCGCTTCTATCTATCGATGGAAGACAACCTGATGCGCATCTTCGGTGACCCCGCGCGCACGAAGAAGTGGCTGGCGATGGCCGGCATGAAGGAAGGCGAGGTCATCGAGAGCGGCATGCTCACGCGCCAGATCGAGAAGGCGCAGCGCAAGGTCGAGGCGCACAACTTCGACGTGCGCAAGCAGCTGCTGACGTTCGACGACGTCGCCAACGACCAGCGCAAGGTCATCTACCAGCAGCGCACCGAGCTCATGGGCGCGGACAACCTCGCCGATGCCGTGCGCGGCATCCGCCAGGAAGTGGTCGGCGGCCTGCTCGACCAGTACCTGCCTAACAACGTCAGCCACGAGGAGTGGAACCTCGACGGGCTCGCGAAGGCCATCGAGAAGAATTTCGCGACGCAGATCGATCCCGTGCAGTGGTTGAAGGACCAGCCGGATCTCGAGGAGTCGGTGCTGCGCGGCCGGATCATCGGCGCCATCGATGCGACCTACGACGCGAAGGTCGAGCGCATCGGCAAGGACAACGACGGCAACGTCATCATGCGGTTCTTCGAGAAGGACATCATGTTGCGCGTGCTCGATCAGCAGTGGCGCGATCACCTGGCCGCGATGGACTACCTGCGCCAGGGCATCCACCTGCGCGGCTACGCGCAGAAGGACTACCGATTCGAGTACAAGCGCGAGGCGTTCGAGCTGTTCGCGGCGATGCTCGAGCGCATCAAGTTCGACACCGTGACGATCCTGTCGTCGCTCGACGTGCAGATCAAATCGCGCGAGCAGATCGAGCGCGAGGAAGAGGCACGTCGCGCGCGCCTGAACCAGCGCCTGCAGGCGCAGCATGCGGAAGCCGCGTCGCTGTCGCAGCTCGGCAGCGCCGACGATGCGCAGGCGCAGGCCGAAGCCGCCGAGGCGGCCGCGGCGCAGGGTGGCGTGCCACAAGGCCGGCCCGCGCAGGCGCCGCGCCTGCCGCCGCAGCAGCCCGTGCGTGTCGCGCCGAAGGTCGGCCGCAATGCGCCGTGCCCCTGCGGCAGCGGCAAGAAGTTCAAGAACTGCCACGGCGTCCTCGAAGGCGTGGAGTAATGGGGACAGTCCCCCTGGTTCTCTCGAATCAGTGCTAGCAAAAGGGGACAGTCATGAACGGGACTGTCGTGGATAAGCCCAGGCTGCGCGTGGTCGCGGCAGCGCTGTTCGATGAACATCAGCGCGTGCTCATCGCCGAACGACCCGCCGGCAAACACATGGCCGGCTGGTGGGAATTTCCCGGTGGCAAGGTGGCGCCCGGAGAGACCGACGTCGCCGCACTCGAGCGCGAACTGCGCGAGGAGCTGGGCATCGAGGCGCGCACCGAAGCCGAGATCATGACGCTCTCGCACGAGTATCCGGACCGCATCGTCGATCTCGTGCTGCTGCGCGCGCGGCTGCTGAGCGGTGAGCCCCGCGGCCTCGATGGCCAGGCTCTGAAGTGGGTGGACTGCGCTGCACTCGCCGGCGAGCGCCTGCTGCCGGCTGACGAGCCGTTCATCGCGGCATTGCAGTTGCTATCATCGCCCGCACTCAATTGACCCCATCCAGACGGGATACCGACATGGCGCAGGATCAGCAGCAGCTACCCGAAATCAAGCTCGACGCGACGCAGCTCTACCGCGAAGAGATCTTCACCGACCGCAAGGCGGGCACGTTGCGCCGGCTGACGCCCGTGACGGGCACGGGTGCCGACGACAGCTCGCGCCCGGTGCTGTATTCGGGCCAGACGCAGCTGCTGACGCCCGCCGGTGTGTTGCCGCTGGCGTTCGAGCTCGAGGCGACCTCGCTCGAGGACGCGTGCAACAAGTTCCCCGAGGCCGTGAAGGTCGCGATCGAACAGGCCATCGAAGAGGCGCGCGAGATGCGTCGCGAGCAGGCGTCGAGGATCGTGGTGCCGGAGGCCGGCGGCGGCATGGGCGGACCGCCCGGCGGCGGCCGAATCAAGTTGTAATGGGGACATTCCTCGTTTGCTAGGAAACGGGGACAGTCCTCCCGGGCGGCCGCCGGCTTGGCGTTTCATCTTCCTTTTCCGCTCCGGGAGATCGCGCTTCTAGAAATTCCGGACGGAATTTCCAGGCGTTCGTTCGTCGCTCACTGCGCGCCTTCACATCTGCAAAATTGGCCAGTCTTTGTGCGCACTACAGCGGCGCGCGGCCGTTCGCTCCTCACCGATCTCCAGGAGCGAAAAAGGAAGATGAAACGCCAAGCCTGCGACCACCGTCGGCGTGACTGTCCCCGTTTGCCAGGAAACGGGGACTGTCCCCATCACGGCGTCACTTCGGTCCCGCGCCGAGCTTCTCGTCGAAGAAGCGCACGAGGTTCGTCGACGAGTGCAGCCCCGCGGCGCTCTGGCGCATGAGGCCGTGCTTGCCGCCAGGGTAGGTCATCAGTTCGAACGGCTTCTGCAGGTCCTGCAGCGTCTTCATCAACACCGTGCTGTGGGCGAACAGCACGTTGTCGTCGGCCATGCCGTGCACCAGCAGCAGCGGGCGGCGCAGATCCTTCGCGTAGGTCAGCACGTTGCTGGCCGCGTAGCCGGCCGGGTTGGCCTGCGGGGTAGATAGATAGCGCTCGGTGTAGTGCGTGTCGTACAGCGCCCAGTCCGTCACCGGTGCGCCGGCCACGCCGGCGGCGAACGCGTCGGGCGCCTGCATCAGGCACATCAGCGTCATGTAGCCGCCGTAGCTCCAGCCGAAGATGCCGATGCGCGCACCGTCGACGTACGGCAGCGTGCGCAGGAATTCGACACCGCGCACCTGGTCCTGCACCTCGACCTTCGCCATGCGGCCCGCACCATTCTCCACGAGCGTCGTCTCGAACTTCGTACCGCGCAGTCCGCTGCCGCGGTTGTCGAGCGCGAACACGACGTAGCCGTGCTGCGCCAGGTATTGATGGAACAGGTTGCCCCAGGCATTCGCCACGCGTTGCACGCCGGGTCCGCCGTAGACGTCGACCAGCACGGGGTATTTCCTGCCCGGCTCCAGCACGCGCGGCTTGATCAGCATGTACTGCAGTTGCTGGCCGTCCGCCGCGGTCAGCGTGCCGAACTCCGGCGCGACGTGTTCGGCCGCATACGGCGCATACGGATGCGAAGCATCCAGTTCGTTCGCCAGCAGCGGCGCCAGCGCCTTGCCATGCAGGTTGCGCAGTGTCACGCGGCGCGGCGTGGTCGCGTTCGAGAATCCGTCGAGGAACACCTTCGCGTCCTTCGACATCGTCACCGAGTGCCAGCCTGCGCCGGACGTCACGAGCGCCGGCTTCGCGGGCCGGTCGAGAGACACCCAGTAGAGCTGCCGCTCGACCGGCGACGGCAGGTTGGCCGTGAAGTACACGCGCCGCGAATTCTCGTCGACCGCGCGCACCGCCGAATCCGGCGGCACCCCGGTGACCATGAACTCGCCCGACGTCAGCTGCCGCACCAGCCGGCCGTCGTTCTCGTACAGGTAGAGATGCTGGAAGCCGTCGCGCGACGACGCCCAGAGGAACTGCGGCCGGTGACGCAGGAACGTGAGCTCGCTGTGCAGCGGAACCCAGTGTTCGGCGCGCTCGGTCAGCAACACGGTGCCCTTGCCGGTGGACGCGTCGAAGCGCAGCAGTTCGAGCGTCTTCTGGTCGCGGCTCTGGCGTTGCACGGCGAGGCCGCGCGAATCCGGGAACCAGTCGACGTGCGGTAGATAGATGTCGGCGTTCGCGCCGAGCTCGAGCTGCACGCGCGTGTCGGCGGCGATGTCCGCGACGAACAGGTCGACACGCGCATTCGGCGTGCCCGTGGCCGGATACCGCTGGCGCACCACGCGCGCACCGGTGGCCTGGATCTCGAAGCGTTCCACTTCGTTCACCGGCGTCTCGTCGACGCGCGCCACGACGATGTGCCGCTCGTCCGGCGACCACCAGTAACCCGTGTCCCGGTCCATCTCCTCCTGCGCGATGAACTCGGCCATGCCGAAGCTCGTCAACCCGCCGCCCTCGCGCGTCACTGCGCGCTCGGTGCCGTTGGCGAGATCGATCACGTACAGGTTCTGGTCGCGCACGAAGCTCACGTAGTTCGAGTGCGGCGAGAACCGCGCGTCGGTCTCGTAGGCCGCGGTGTTCGTCAGCCGCCGTACGGCGTCGCCCGGTTTGCGCGCGAGATCGTAGACGTACAGGTCGCCGTTCAACGGGATCAGCAGGTGCCGGCTGTCCGGCGCGAAGCTGTATTCGACGATGCCCGACAACGCGGCCGTGCGCTGGCGTTCGCGGCGCGCCTCCTCCTCGACGGACAGGGCCTTGTCGGCGCCGGCCAGCGTGCGGGAATCCACGAGCAGCCGGTGCTTGCCTGCGCCGATGTCGTAAGCCCAGAGGTCGAAGCGATCCTTGTCGTCGTCGCGCGCCTTCAGGTAGGACACGAGCCGACCGTCCGGCGAGATCCGCGCGCCGCGCAGCGTCGGGCCGGAGAGATCGGGCGCGGCGAACAGCCGCTCGAGCGTCAGTTTCTCCGCGTGTGCGGTCATGGAGGCGTTTCCGAGGATGGCGAGACAGAAAAGCGCTGCGCCGAATCGACGCGATTTCACGGCGCGCCGGACAGGCGCGGCCGCATCGTTTGATAGACTGCCGGCAAAATTCATCCGGGGAGTTTAGGGATGCCCACCAATCCTCGCTACGGGGTCGCCGTGTTCGCCGGCGCGTTCGCCGCCCTGCTCGTCGCCTGCACGGCCACGAAGCCGCGCGCGGAGAACACACCGCAACCGGCGCCGTCGCTGCAGTATCCCGCGGCCTCGCGCGGCAACGTCGTCGACGACTACTTCGGCACGAAGGTGGCCGACCCGTATCGCGCCTTCGAGGACGCCGCGTCGCCGGCCACGCGCGATTGGGTCGCCGCGGAGAACGCCGTATCGCAGCCGTATCTCGAGCGGCTGCCGCAGCGCGCCTGGCTCGGCAACCGGCTCAAACAACTCTGGACGTACGAACGCTTCGGCGTGCCGCGCCGCGAGGCCGGCAAGTACTTCTACCTGCGCAACGACGGCACGCAGGATCAGAGCGTCCTGTTCGTCGCCGATTCGCTGACGGCGACGCCGCGTGTGCTCGTCGACCCCAACGGCAAGCGCGACGACGCGACGATCGCGCTGTCGCAGTGGGAGCCCAGCCCGAACGGCGAGATCCTCGCGTACGCGTTGTCGGATGGCGGCACCGACTGGAACACCTGGCATTTCCGGCGCGTCGCCGACGGCACCGACCTGCCCGTCATCCTCAAGTACAGCAAGTTCTGGAACGTCTCGTGGGCGCGCGACAGCGCCGGCGTCTACTACAGCCGCTATCCCCTCAAGCCGAACCAGTCGGCCGACGACGCGCGCGGTGACGACTCGGGCCGGCCCGACGTCTATTTCCACGCGCTCGGCGACGAGCAATCCGCCGACAAGCTCGTCTACAAGGTCACGGATCACCCGACACACGTCCCCTCGGTGCAGGTCACCGAGGACGGCCGTTACCTGATCATCGGCCTGTTCGACGGCTACGAGTCGAATGCGTGGATGGTGCAGGACCTGCGCAGCGGCGCGAAGCCGCAGCCGCTGTTCCCGAAGTGGGATGCGCTGTACAACTTCCTCGGCTCGAAGGGCGACGAGTTCTTCTTCCAGTCGACGAAGGACGCACCGCGCGGCCGCGTGATCGCCATCAGGGCCAACGACGCGGACCCGGCGCACTGGCGCAGCGTCGTGCCGCAGGCCGAGTTCTCGATCAACAACGCCGCGTACATCGGCGGCCGCATCGTCGTCGAATACACGCGCGACGCGCGCAGCCTCGTGCGCATCTTCGACGCGGATGGTTCCGCGGCCGGCGAAGTGAAGCTGCCCGGTCTCGGTACCGCCGCGGGCCTGCAGGGCAGCGGCACGGACAGCGAGGCGTTCTTCTCCTACTCCGACTATCTATCGCCGACGCGCATCCTGCGGCTCGACGTCGCCAGCAACGCGGTCACGGATTTCCGCACGCCGACCGTGCCGGCCGACTTCTCGCCGTACGTCACCGAGCAGGTGTTCTACGCGAGCAAGGACGGCACGCGCGTGCCGATGTTCATCACGCGCCGCAAGGATGCGCCGCGCGACGGCAACCGCCCGGTGATGCTGTACGGCTACGGCGGATTCAACATCGTGTTGTCGCCGGCGTTCAGCCCGGCGATCCAGGGCTGGCTCGAGATGGGCGGTGTGTACGCGGTGGCGAACCTGCGCGGCGGCGGCGAATACGGCGAGGAGTGGCACCAGGCCGGCACGAAGCTGCGCAAGCAGAACGTGTTCGACGATTTCATCGCCGCCGGCGAGTACCTCGTCGCGCAGAAGTACACGAACCCGAAGCGGCTCGCGATCTTCGGCCGCAGCAACGGCGGCCTGCTGGTCGGCGCGGCACTGACGCAGCGGCCGGACCTGTTCGGCGCCGCGCTGCCGGGCGTCGGCGTGATGGACATGCTGCGCTACCAGACGGCGAGCGCGAACGCACGCCAGTGGTCGAGCGATCTCGGACTCTCGGAGAACGCCGACGAGTTCAAGGCGATCCGCGCGTATTCGCCGGTCCACAACGTGAAGCCGGGCACGTGTTATCCGCCGACGCTGGTGACGACTGCCGACCGCGATGATCGCGTCGTGCCCTGGCACAGCTACAAGTTCGCCGCGGAGCTGCAACACGCGCAGGGCTGCGCGAATCCCGTGATGATCCGCATCGAGACGCGCGCCGGGCACGGCGCAGGCAAGCCGGTGTGGATGCAGATCGAGGACGTCGCCGACCAGTTCGGCTTCGTCGCGAACGCGCTCGGGATGCCGGCGCCCTAGAAACGGCAGGTGAGGCCGAGCGTGGCGAGGTCGGCGGTGTCGTCGCCGAAGCTCACGCGCTCGTATTCCAGCCGCACCGCGACTCGCGACAGTCGCCATTGCACGCCCGCGCCGTAGACCGGCTTCGTGGACTCGTCGGTCACGCGGGCGTAGCGGGAGCCGTCCGCATTGAACAGTTCGACCGCCGCGCGCCACTGTCCCATGCCGCCGCGCGCGTAGACGTCGAACGGCCCGTTCGCCCAGATCGCCAGTGCCGACAGCGAGAACGAGTTCGCGTCGCCATGTTCGCGCGCGGGGCAGGGCGTGGTCACGCACACCAGCCGCGTCGGCGCCGAATGGCCATCGAAGGACGTGTAGTTGGCCTCGACCGCGAGCCAGTCGAACACCCGGTAGCCGCCGATGACGCGCCACGCGCGCGATCCCAACGGTTCGAGATCCACCGTATCGAGCGGCCCTTCCGGCAATCCCGCCGGCAACGCCACGCGATTCGAAGCCGCGTAATCCGCCGACACCGACGAGATCGCCGCGCCCGCATAGAACCCCCGCTCGGCCGCCTTCGCGGACGCGGAGGCGACGATGCAGACCAGCAGCGACACGCTGACGGAAACGAAGCGGAAACGGAAAACCGGCATGGCGCGCTCCTCGGGGGAACCAGCCGGCAAACTAAGCGCGACGCGCGTCCGCTACTGTGTGGAATTGTTGGGAAGTGTGGGGGCTCGCGTCGCCGACGCGACCCCTCCTAACAACTCACGTAAGGGGTCGCTTCGACCCCTTTTTCCTACGTGGGGGCGCAGCCCCCTGACTAAGTACAGCAGGTGAGGGTGAAAGGCACGTCTTCCTGCGTCTGCTGCGGCCGCGTCTGCAATCCATTCCACGCCAGCAACCGCACCGAGCAGCGGTAGTGAGACCCGCTGGTCTCCGGATACAGCCCGCAACCCGCCGGCAGCGCGATGCGCACGAGCTGGATCGGCGTGTCGCGTTCGAAGGTGATGTGATAAACGCCGGCGCGCGCGATCTCCTGGCGCGGCTTGCCGTGCTGGCGCGTGATCCACAGCAGCTCGGCGATGGCGTCGCACAGCGGGCGCAGCGTCGCCAGCCATTCGTTGAACGAACGCGCGCGCTGGTCGGTGGCCTGGTTCAGCCAGAAGAAGAAATCCGGCAGGTCGAACTCGCAGGTGCCGCCGGGGATGGCGCTGCGATGCTTGATGGCCGAGAGGAACTCCGAGTCCTTGAGCGACGCCAGGTAGTTAGACCCGCAGGCGACCAGGTCGGCGCGCAGGCGCAGCAGGTTGGACATCACGGTGCGCAGCCGCGCCGAGTCGACGCCGGGCTTGCTCTGGAACACGTTGAGCTGCGCGAGGTGTCGCTCGAGCTCCTTCTGCACGTCGGCGCGGACGTCGCCTCTGGCGGCGATCGCCAGGATGTCGAGCAGGCTGCCCATCGCGGCGCGGCTGCCCCACTGGCTCTGCATCTCGTTGTGATACAGCGCCTGGTTGTAGAGGAAATCGAGGCGCAGGAACGTGCGCATCCGCTCGTTGAGCGGTTGCTCGAACACCAGCGGCGCGGCCGTGGCGTCGGCCGCCGGCGCGGGCTGTTTCTGGGCCTCTTCGGACATCGCGGTATTCTGCGCGACCCCGGCGTCCCCCGTAAACCGCGCGTCCTCGCTGACCCGGTCGTCCATGCTCATGTGGCGGTCCTCGCCGATTGATTTCCTGCCGCCTCGACATAACGACGATGCAGCGCGTCGACCTGCTCGCGCAGTCGCGAGAGGTCCCCGTCATTGTGGATCACGTCGTCCGCGATCGCGAGCCGTTCGGCGCGCGATGCCTGCGCGGCGAGCATGTTCTCAGCCTCCGCGCGCGAGCTGCCGTCGCGCGCCAGCAGTCGCGACAGCTGCACGGCCGGGTCGACATCCACCACGAGGACTCGATCGAACCGGTCCCGCCCGCCGGTTTCGACCAGTAGCGGAATGGCGACGAGCGGATAGGTGCCTGGCGCGGTTTCGCAACGCGCGTCGGTCAACGCGCGGATCGCCGGGTGGGTGCGGGACTCCAGCCAGCGGCGCTGCGCGGGATCCGCGAACACCAGCGAACGCAGCGCGCGACGATCGAGGCTGCCGTCGGCCGCCAGGATCTGCGTGCCGAAGTGCGCGACGACCTCGGCGAGCAGCGGCGTGCCGGGCTCGAGGACCTCGCGCGCGAGCAGGTCCGTGTCGACGACGGTGGCGCCGAGCTCGGCGAAGCGGGTTGCAACCGTGCTCTTGCCGCTGGCGATGCCGCCGGTGAGACCCACGCGGAAGCGCCGCGGCACTCAGCCCACCGTGCCCGCGAACGCGAACCAGCGTGCGACGACGTCGTGGCCGATCATCAGGAACAGCCAGCCGGCCAGCGCGAGATAGGGGCCGAACGGAATGTGCGCGTCGAGCCCCTTGTGCTGTCGGTACAGCACCCAGACGCCGAACAACGAGCCGACCAGCGACGCGAACAGGATGATGGGCAGCAGCATCTGCCAGCCGAACCAGGCGCCGAAGGCGGCGAACAGCTTGAAGTCGCCGTACCCCATGCCCTCGCGTTTGCGGATCAGCAGGAACAGCCAGTAGAAGCTCCACAACGACAGGTAGCCCACGGCCGCGCCGACGATGCTGTCCGCCGGCGTGAGCGGTGCGACGCCCGGCGCCCAGACCGGCTCGAACAGGCTGAGCAGCAGGCCCATCCACGTCAGCGGCAGCGTCAGCGAGTCCGGCAGCAGGAAGGTGTCGAGATCGATGAACGTCAGCGCGATCAGCGTCCAGGTGAAGAACAGACCGGCGAGCGCGGTGAGGCCGAAGCCCAGCCGCCAGGCCACGAGCCCCGACGCGACGCCCGTCAGCAACTCGACGAGCGGATAACGCGCACTGATCGGCGTCCGGCAACTGGCGCACCGGCCACCCAGCACGAGCCAGCTAACCACCGGGACGTTCTGCAGCGCGGTGATCGGCGCGTGGCAGTTCGGGCAGGCCGAGCGCGGCACGACGAGATTGAAAGCGGGCCGGGACGCCGGTGCCGGCGGTGCCGGCTCGGGCGATGCGGGCGCGGCCGGTTCGTCGGCGGGCGGCGCGACGACTTCGGGCGGGACTTCGGGACCCAGCTCGGGTGCGGTCATCACGGCTTCGGGTGTCGGGGGCGCGACCCCCGTGGCCGTCTCCACGACCGCCGCTTCCGGTGTTCCCGCCTCCGCCGCGACCGAGTCTTTTCCGAGCGCATCTGCCGCCGCGAGCTCCGCGCATTCGGCGCGCATCGCGTTGTCCATCATCACCGGCAGCCGGTAGATGACGACATTCAGGAAGCTGCCGATCAGCAAGCCGAGCACGGTGCAGCTGCCGATGAACAGCGCCGGGTGCTTCGCGAGCGTATCGAGGAATTCCATGAGTCCTTCAACGGAAACGCCGCGCTGGGGGCGCGGCGTTCCAGGTTATTTCTTCGGGACGGGCCTGCGGGTTTACACCGCGGCGCCCAGCTTGAAGATGGGCAGGTACATCGCGATGACCAGGCCACCGACGAGCACGCCGAGGATCGCCATGATCAGCGGCTCGAGCAGCGAGGACATCGCGTCGACCGCGTTGTCGACTTCCGCCTCGTAGAACGTGGCGACCTTGCCGGACATCGAGTCGAGCGCACCGGCTTCTTCACCGACGGCGATCATCTGGATGACCATGTTCGGGAACAGGCCGGTGTTTTCCATGGCGCGCTGCAGGCGCTGACCGGTGGCGACTTCGTCGCGCATCTTCAGCACTGCGTTCTCGAACACGATGTTGCCGGTGGCGCCGGCGACGGACTCGAGCGCTTCGACGAGCGGCACGCCCGCGGCGAACATCGTCGACAGCGTGCGCGCGAAGCGCGCGATGGCGCCCTTGTAGAGGATGGGGCCGATGACCGGCAGCTTCAGCGACATCCGGTCCATCCACTCGCGCATCGCCTTCGAGCGCTTGTGGAAGTAGATGAAGGTCGCGATGGAACCGCCGACGAAGACGGCGACGACCAGGCCGTTGTCCTGCAGTCCGCGCGACAGGCCGATGACCCACTGCGTGAAGGCCGGCAGGTCCGCGCCGAAGCCCTTGAACAGTTCTTCGAACTGCGGGATCACGAAGATCAGCAGGATGCAGGTCACGATGATCGCGACCGCCATGACCGCCGCGGGATAGAAGAGGGCCTTCTTGACCTTCTTCTTCAACGCTTCGGTTTTCTCCTTGTACGTGGCGATCTTGTCGAGCAGCGTCTCGAGCGCGCCCGCCTGTTCGCCGGCTTCCACGAGGTTCACGAACAGGTCGTCGAAATACAGCGGATGCCGCGCCAGCGCCTCGTGCAGCGAGGTGCCGCCTTCGACGTCCTGCTTGATGTCGAGGACGAGCTTCTGCATGGCCGGCTTTTCATTGCCCGTGCCGACGATCTCGAACGACTGCACGAGCGGGATACCGGCGGCGAGCATGGTCGCGAGCTGGCGGCTGAACACGGCGATGTCGCCCGCATTCACCTTGCCGCCCGACTTGAACGCCTGGGACTGCTTCTTGATGCGGTTGACCGCGATACCCTGGCGACGCAGGTCCGCGCGCAACGCGGTTTCGTCGGGCGCGAGACTCTTGCCCGAGACCTTGTTGCCTTTCTTGTCCATGCCCGACCAGGAGAAAGGGGTGTCGCGTTTGACTCCCTTTCCATTGGCGGTAGCGACTGCGGTTGCCATGCTCGTCGTCCTTATTCGATCGTGACGCTATTCACTTCTTCGAGGCTCGTCAGGCCCTGCTTGACCTTCTCGAGCCCCGCGCGGCGCAGGTCCCAGACGCCTTCCTTCCGCGCCTGGTCCGCGATGTCGATGGCGTTGCCGCCTTCCATGATGATGCGGCCGATCGCGTCGGTCACCGGCATCACCTGGTAGATGCCGCAACGGCCCTTGTAGCCGTCGGAGCAGTTAGAACAACCCTTCGCGGCGTAGATCTTGAGACCCGCCTTGACGTCGGCTTCCTGGAAGCCTTCCTTCAACAAGGCTTCGGCCGGGATGTCGGCGAGCGCCTTGCACTGCGAGCACAGGCGGCGCGCGAGACGCTGCGCGATGATGAGGCTGACCGACGTGGCGATGGCGTACGGCTTCACGCCCATGTCGACGAGACGCGTCATCGTCTGCGGCGCGTCGTTCGTGTGCAGCGTGGACAACACGAGGTGACCCGTCTGCGCGGCCTTGATGGCGATCTCCGCCGTCTCGAGGTCGCGGATTTCGCCGACCATGACGACGTCCGGATCCTGGCGCAGGAACGCGCGCAGCGCGGCCGCGAACGTCAGG
Source organism: Steroidobacteraceae bacterium (assembly GCA_035502995.1). GTDB lineage: Bacteria > Pseudomonadota > Gammaproteobacteria > Steroidobacterales > Steroidobacteraceae > CADEED01. The sequence continues at coordinate 88,001 of DATJTW010000085.1, forward strand.
CCGACCTTGTTGTTCACGTTGACCTGGTTGACGCCGGGCAGGTTGATTTCCGCCGGGTCTTCCGCGGTCGAGATGTTCGTGTCTTCCTTGTTCAGGATGTTGAGACCGGTGTACAGCGACACGGTCTTGCCGGAGCCCGTGGGTCCGGTGACGAGGATCATGCCCTGCGGCTTCGCGAGGTTCTTGAGATAGAGCTCGCGCTGGAACGGTTCGTAGCCCAGCGAGTCGATGCCGAGCATCGCGCTCGACGGATCGAGAATACGGCAGACGATCTTCTCGCCGAAGAGTGTCGGGCAGGTGCTCACGCGGAAGTCGATCGCGCGAGTCTTCGACAGCTTCATCTTGATGCGGCCGTCCTGCGGGACGCGACGCTCGGCGATGTCGAGGCGCGACATGACCTTGAGACGCGCCGACAGCTTCATGGCCAGCTGCACCGGCGGCTGCGCGACTTCCTTGAGGATGCCGTCGATGCGCAGGCGGATGCGGTACATCTTCTCGTACGGCTCGAAGTGGATGTCCGACGCGCCGCGGCGGATCGCATCGAGCAGCAGCTTGTTGACGAAGCGCACGATGGGCGCGTCTTCGATGTCGTCGCGGGTGACTCCCGCGCCTTCGACGTCGTCGTCGCCGCCCGAAACGTCGAGGTTCTCGAGATCGAACCCGGTTTCGTCATCGGCGAGCTGCGGCATGGCCGTGTCGGCCTGCTCGGACGCCTTGTCGATGAGCTTCTGCAGCTTGTCGTCTTCGACGACGACCGCTTCGATGCCCATGCCGGTCTGGAACTTGATCTCGTCGATCGCGTGCAGGTTCGTCGGATCCGCGACGCCGAGGAACAGGCGCTTGCCGCGGCGATACAGCGGCAGGCAGCGATGCTTCTGCAGCAGCTTGTCCTGGACCAGCTTGACGGTGTCCAGATCGACCTGGTGGGAATCGAGGTCGTAGAGTGGGACGCCGAATTCCGCCGACGCGGCGATCGCGATGTCGCGCGCCTTGGCAGCGCCGGCGGAGATCAGCTGGGTGACGAAACTCGACTTGCGTTCTTTCGACGCTTGCAACGCGCTGAGCATCGCCGACTCTTCGACGACACCGTCCTGCACGAGTCTCTGCGGCAAGCCGCCAAGACCCGCGCGATTGCCGCCGAGCGCTAGAGATGCGTTGTCATTCATGCGGTTACGTGCAAGCGAAATTCCCGCGGGGGCCCAGTGTACTCAACGTCCCCGGGCAGGCAATTGTTAAATCTGCCGGCAATGGTCGCATAGGCGGCCCGCCGGTCGCGTGACCCGGCTCCCAAAAGAAGAAGCCCCTCCTGGGAGGGGCTTCCGGATTCCAGCACCAGGCGCCGGAGATCAGGCGCGGCATTCGGCCGGCGAGTACTTGGCGACAACCGTGCCCTTGGCATCGGTCGCACCCGGCATCACGTTCGTCGTCGGCGAGGCCGTCGACGCGTCCGAACGGCACTTCCACGACACGCTCGCGTCATTGCTAACGAACGGGACGAGGGTGATCGTCTTCGTCGCGATGTTGCGGTTCGCGCGCTGAGTGCCGGTATTGCTGTACGTGATCGTGATGACGCCGTTCACGACGCCCAGCGAGCCTACGTAGTTGCCCTGCGTGTCGGCCGGCGTGTTGGTGTTGCCCATGCCCGCCTGCACGCGGTTCGCCGGGGCGGCGCCCGTCTGCGCGTAGAACTCGGAGACGGCGGCCTTCGCGGCGGCCGCGAGGGTCAGACCTTCCGAGACCTGGCCACGGATCGTGTAGTCCTGGTAAGCCGGGATCGCGATCGCGGCGAGA